>CBCTTQ010000006.1:0-69303 GCA_965149945.1 uncultured Peptococcaceae bacterium
ATCTATTGCTTTTGGCCAAAGAATATCCGTTGGATATCCGATTTATCGAATTGATGCCGATTGGTTACGGAAAAGAGAGCCAAGGGGTGTCTAATGAAGAATTGAAAAAGAAAATCGAACAGCATTACACGTTGCGCGAGGATTCGACACAGCATGGTTTTGGACCGGCGCGATATTATAACATCGATGGCTTTTTGGGCAGTGTCGGCTTTATCAGCGCCATGCATGGTAAGTTTTGCCGGGACTGTAATCGTGTGCGTTTGACAGCGACGGGATTTTTGAAGCCCTGTCTTTGTTTCGGCGAAGGAGTGGATTTGAAAACGCCGCTGCGGGAAGGCGCCCGTGAGCAGGTCAAGACACTGATGGAAACAGTGATCAAAAATAAACCCAAAGAACATTGTTTTGAACATGAGGAGGAAATTACCGAAAGTCATAATATGGTCGGAATCGGAGGTTGATGAGTTGTGGGTGTTATCAAAGGAATTTGTATCAGCGAAAAGAAGGGAACTCAAAAACACGCTGTGCCCCAAGCACAGCTGGTGGAAAATTGGGGAATTCAGGGAGATGCCCATGCCGGTAATTGGCACCGCCAGGTAAGTCTGCTTTCTTGGGAAAAAATTGAAGAATTTCGTGCCAAAGGCGCTCAAGTAGATTTTGGCGCTTTTGGTGAAAATCTGATTGTAGATGGGTTTGACTTCCGTAATTTGCCTGTAGGTACTCGTTTTTGCTGTGGGGATGTATTGTTGGAAATGACCCAAATCGGCAAAGAATGTCACAGCCATTGCGCCATTTATCAGGTGATGGGCGATTGCATTATGCCGAGAGAGGGCGTATTTGCCAAAGTGTTGCAAGGCGGTACCATTGCTGTGGGTGATGAGTTGCTTCAGTTGCCGCCGGATGAAAATCGTCCTTTGACGGCGGCGGTTATCACTTTGAGTGATAAAGGCGCCAAAGGAGAAAGAGAGGATAAAAGCGGTCCTATTTTGGTGGAAAGTTTGGAAAAAGATGGTTATGAGGTGGTGGAAACCATGATTCTGCCCGATGAAAAAAATCATTTGACGAAACAGTTGATTCGGCTGGCGGATCAGCGGCAGGTGAATTTGATTTTGACGACGGGCGGTACCGGCTTTTCTCCACGGGACAATACGCCGGAGGCGACTATGGCGGCAGCCACTCGCAACGCGCCGGGTATTTCCGAAGCCATTCGCGCTTATTCGATGACGATTACCAAACGGGCAATGCTGAGCCGTGAGGTTTCTGTTATTCGTAACGGTACTTTGATTGTCAATTTACCGGGCAGCCCCAAAGCAGTGCGGGAATGCATCGATTTTGTGTTGCCCAGTTTGCGCCACGGTATTGAAATTTTGACCGGACGGGAGTCGGAGTGCGCGCGCAAATAGGATAGATTTAAAATCCTCAAAAAGGGTTTTAAATAGAAAAATATTATAAGGAAGGTGTTATAACCAATGAAAAAGAAAGTATTGTTATTGGTTTTGGCAGGAATTATGGCCATGTTTTGTTTAGCCGGCTGCGGAAACCAAGAAGCCACGACGGAAGAAGAGGCCGCTTCTACCGATGAAAGTACAGCTGCGGAACAGTTTGAGGCGACGACGGTTTATCTGTCGGCTGCTAACAGTATGAGTGACGCGATGGACGAGGTGATTGCTCTCTATAATGAACAACAACCCAACGTAACTATTTCTCCTGTTTATGACAGTTCCGGTACTTTGCTGGCGCAAATTCAAGAAGCCGGCGGTTGCGATATTTTCTTCTCCGCGGCACAGAAACAAATGGATACTTTGGAAGAAGACGGTATGATTGTGGACGGTACTCGTCATAATGTTGTCAACAACCAACTGATTGTAATGACCTACAACGGCAGCAACACCGCCGTAACCGGTTTGGAAACTTTGGGTGAAGCGGAAAGCTTGGCCATCGCGGGCGGCACGGTTCCCGCCGGCAACTATACCAGAATCGCTTTGATCGCTGCCGGAATTTTGCCGGAAACGGAAGATACGGCCGCTATTACTTCCGATGAAATTTCTCAGGCGTTGGGTGGTGTCACCATCAACGAATGCGAAAATGTCGGCGCCGCGGCTCAGGCTGTTTCCGAAGGTTCCAATGAATGCGGTACCTGCTATTATTCTGACTACATTAAATATACCAATCAGGGCTTTGATCTGGAAATCATCGAACAGGTAGATCAGGAATTGACCGGCGATATCATCTATCCTATTTGTCAGGTAGCCAATGCTGACGCTGATGAATTGGAAAGCGCCGCTGCTTTGGATTTCCTTAATTTCTGCCTTTCCGATGAAGCAAAAGCCATCTATGAAAAATATGGTTTTGATATCAATGTAACAGACTAAAATTGTTCTTGAGACAGAATTCCCGCGCGAACCGCGGTAAAGAAAGAATGAAAGATTATGCAGCAATATCTTGAAGAATGGACCAGTTTGGACTGGAGTCCGCTGTTTATTACCCTAAAAACAGCTGTTGCGGCTACTATTGTGGCCTTTTTTCTGGGTTTGATTTTGGCTTACGTGGTGATGAAATCCAGCACCAAAGTAAAGGCGTTGATTGATGATATTCTGACCTTACCCATGGTACTGCCGCCGACGGTAGCAGGTTTTATATTGTTATTGATGTTCAGTCGCCGTCGTCCGTTAGGGATGTGGCTGGAATCCACCTTTGATATTCAGGTAGTACAGACATGGGGCGCCTGTGTATTGGCGGCGTTTGTCATCGCTTTTCCGCTGATGTACCGTACTACACGGGCTGCCTTTGAGCAGATGGACATTAATTTGATCCATGCCGGCAGGACGTTGGGAATGTCAGAGTTGAAAATTTTTCGCAAAATCATCATTCCTACGGCGGGACCGGGCATTGCTTCCGGTACCATCCTGACCTTTGCCAGGGCGATGGGGGAATACGGCGCTACCACCATGATCGCCGGAAATATCGCCGGAAAAACCGCTACCATTTCACAGCAAATCGCGGTAGTGATGAAAGACGGAGACTATGCCTCAGCTGGATTTTGGGTGATTGTAATTCTGATTATTTCTTTTGTAATTCTGTTTTTGATGAATTATTTTGTCGGGCGTAATTTAAAAAATCTAAAACGCTGGTAGGAAAATTTTCTGTCCCGGAGGAACAACTATGACCCTGAAGCTGGATATTCAAACAAAAATCGGCAGTTTTCAATTGAATATGAAAGCGGAAACCGACTCAAAACGCATTGGTATTTTGGGGGCGTCCGGCTGTGGTAAAAGCATGACTTTGAAATGTATTGCCGGTATCGAAAAGGTGCAGTCGGGGTATGTGATGTTGGATGATCGGGTTTTGGTGGATACCGCCAAGAAGATTAATTTAAAACCGCAGCAAAGAAAATTGGGTTATCTGTTTCAAAATTATGCCCTGTTTCCCACCATGACGGTGGAAAAAAACATTGCTGCCGGTCTTTCCGGTCGCGATAAAGAAGAAATCCGTGCTAAAGTGGCGGAGATGATCCAGCGTTTTAAGTTAAACGGACTGGAAAAACAAATTCCGGATCAGCTTTCCGGTGGGCAGCAGCAACGAACCGCTATTGCCCGTATTATGGCGTATGAACCGGGATTGATTATGTTAGATGAACCTTTTTCCGCTTTGGATGGTTATTTGAAAGAGCAATTAGCCTTGGAAATGCAGGAAATGCTCAAGGATTACCAAGGTACCGTGTTATTGGTCTCCCATAATCGGGAGGAAGTTTATCAACTAACCGAAGAAGTACTGGTAATGGAAAACGGTCATTTGATTCGTCATGGCAGTACCAAGGAAGTGTTCCGTGATCCCCAGGTGTTAGGCGCGGCAAAATTGACCGGATGTAAAAATATCTCCGAGGCGGAAAAACGGGGAGATTATCTGGTCTATGCCAAAGATTGGGGATTGTTGCTGCACACGGCGGTTCCGGTGGCAGATGATTGTACCTATGTTGGTATTCGTGCCCATCATTTGCAGCCTGTCGGCAGTCTGACGGAAAATGCCTTTCCTGTGGGGAAAACCACGGTGGCAGCCGCTCCTTTTGAAGTGGTCTTTTTGGTGAAAAACGCCGATTTCGCAGAGAAAAAAGAAATCTGGTGGAAAGTATCAAAAAATGATACCACGCAGGAAATCGAAGAACAATTGCCGCCGTATTTACGAATACCCCCGGAGAATCTGTTATTGCTGCGGGATTGAGCAGTCTGTTATGGAAAACAGATAACGGATGTTCACAAAATTTTCGGGAGTTATGCGCCTGATATTATCTTTGCGCAAATATAAATAGAACGGCACAATATGACGACATTTTCTGTAAACATATTTTCTCCGATAAAAAGAAAACGGCGAAGCAAAAGCTTCGCCGTTTTCTGATGTCATAATGATAAAGAATTTTTTACAACAAAGATTCATACAAGGCTTTCAATTCTGCCACGCTGGTATCTCTGGGGTTACCGGGGCGGCAGGCATCGTCATAAGCGGACTGTGCCAGGAAGTCTAAATCTTCTTTTTTCACGATTTCTTTTAAGTCTTTAGGGATACCTACATCTTCTGCCAGCTGTTTTACCGCGTCAACGGCTGCTTTGCGGTATTCTTCCTGCGTCATGTTTTCGGTACCTTTCACGCCCATTGCTTTAGCGATATCTCTGTATTTTTCACCGGTAGCAGGCGCGTTATATTCCATTACGGTAGGCAGGATAATGGCATTGGCAACACCGTGAGGTGTGTCATAGAGGGCGCCCAGCGGATGAGCCATGGCGTGTACGGCGCCCAGACCGACATTGGAAAAGCCCATGCCGGCGATGTATTGTCCCAATGCCATGCCTTCACGGCCGCTGTCTTCATTGGCAACAGCGCCGCGCAGGTTTTGAGCGATGATTTCGATGGCTTTCAAGTGAAACATATCGGAAAGTTCCCAAGCGCCCAAGGTGATATAACCTTCGATAGCATGAGTCAAAGCATCCATACCGGTGGCGGCAGTCAGACCTTTGGGCATGGTGGACATCATATCGGGATCCACAACGGCAACGACGGGAATATCATGAACGTCGACGCAAACCATTTTGCGGTTCTTTTCGCTGTCAGTGATGACATAGTTGATGGTTACTTCCGCCGCGGTGCCGGCGGTGGTAGGTACCGCAATGATGGGAACCGCCGGTTTTTTGGTGGGCGCGACCCCTTCTAAACTTCTGACATCGGAGAATTCCGGATTGTTGATGATGATGCCGATGGCTTTGGCTGTGTCAATGGAGGAACCGCCGCCGATCGCGATGATGTAATCAGCGCCGGCAGCCTGATAGGCGGCTACACCCGCCTGCACATTGGCGATGGTGGGGTTGGCTTGAATTTCTGTAAACAATTCATAGTTCAAATGGTTTTGTTCTAAGAGATCAGTAACTTTGGTGGTTACTTTGAATTTGATCAAATCAGGATCAGAGCAAACCAGTGCTTTTTGGAAACCTCTGGCTTTTGCTTCTTCGGCAATGCTGGCAATGGCGCCTTTGCCGTGATAGGATGTTTCATTCAAGACGAATCTGTTTGCCATTGTTGTTACCTCCTTAAACAATTTTTTTTGAAATATTATCGGGGAATATGCGTGGTTTTCCCCTCTCCTTGAAAATCTCTTCTCTTTTATCATACCATTTGTTGCCGTAAGCGTCAATGTATAAGATGAATTGTCTGACAATTTGTTTTTTTGTAAATCTCGTGAGAGTAAAACAGTTTTCCCTTGATTTCCCATGTTTCGGATATTTCATGATGATGAATAATCATAAAAAAACAGGGATTTTTCTGTTTTCTTTTGTCGAAAGAGATTGTGAAAAAATCGCTTCTTTTGTTCTTTTGGCAAAAAAACTTTTGCTATGAGATACGATTGAAGAAAAGGATCGTCCGTAGCAGGATGGGCGGCAAAGCGAGTAAAAAGTTTTTTTAATTTGTGAAAACGGTTTCGATATTTTTCCTGTCGCTGTGACAGGGGAATGGCGTTTTTTTATAGAATAAATATAATAATAGGAAAAATAAAATAAATCGGAAAGGCATGATCAAAGCGAATGAACTCCGTCCCGCCGCTGTCTGAAGCGGTGCGGGAGCGGATATGTGAAAGATATTTTGACCGTGAAAGTCAAATGGTTCCTGTGTCACAAGGTGAGCAGTGACGTGGGATGTCGCCGCAGTCGTTGATACGGCTGTTTTGTGCTTTGTGGGTGCTTTTCTCCGACTGATGGGAAGGGGGGCTCCGTCAGACGGCAGACTTGTTTTATTGTGAGCAATTGGATGTAAAGAGAATGACGGGAGGAATGACGAATGGTTGCTCATTATATCGAGTTTGAAAATGTTACCAAATGTTACGGTAGCGGCGATGCGCAAGTCAGAGCTTTAAACGGAGTCAGCTTTGGCATTAATCAAGGAGAATTTTGTGTTTTGTTGGGTTCTTCCGGCGCGGGTAAAACCACTTTGTTGAATATGTTGGGAGGAATGGATACTGTTACCAGCGGCAAAATCGAATTTGACGGTAAGGATATTTCTCATTTGAAAAAACGCGAGTTGATTGATTACCGTCGCCATGATGTGGGTTTTGTGTTTCAATTTTACAATTTGATTCCCAATTTGACGGCATTGGAAAATGTGGAGATCGCGGCGCAGTTATGCGACGACCCCATTCCTGCTGACAAAGCCATCTCGATGGTGGGGCTTACGGAACGGGCAAATAATTTTCCCGCTCAGCTTTCCGGTGGGGAACAGCAGCGGGTAGCCATTGCCAGAGCATTGGCGAAGAATCCCCGGTTGCTTCTTTGTGATGAACCAACCGGAGCCTTAGATTATGTAACGGGAAAATCTGTGCTGAAGATGCTTTATGATTTGAGTCGGGAACGCCAAACAACAGTGATTATCATTACGCATAATCAAGCGATTGCGCCGATGGCAGATCGAATTATCCGTATCAAAAGCGGGGAAATCCAAGCCAATGAAATTAATCCCGATGTTGTTCCCATTGATCAGATTGAGTGGTGATCGATATGGCGGCGATTACAAAAATGACTCGTAGGAGCATTCGCTCTTTTTTCGGACGGTATTTGGCGTTGTTACTGATTGTGGCTTTGAGCGTCGGCTTTTTCGCCGGACTCAAGATTACAAAAGACGCGATGGCAAACACCTGCGAGAAATACATTACAGAACAAAATTTCTATGATTATCAGTTATTTTCCACGTTAGGTTTTACCCAGGATGATGTGGAGCAGGTAGAAGCGCTTTCTTTTGTGGAAGCGGCAGAGGGTATGAAAACCTTGGATGTTTTGATAGAGCAAGATGATGACAGTCAACCGTTTCGTCTGATTTCTCTGCCGGAGCAAGTGAGTTTGCCCTCTTTGACGGCGGGCAGGATGCCGGAAACGGATGCGGAATGCTTGGCGGATGCCGATGTTTTTGAAGAGTCTGCCATTGGTACGGTTTTGTCTGTTGACGGTGATGTGGAAAATGAACTGGCAGATACGGAATATACTATTGTGGGATTGGTAAACTCTCCTCAGTATTTGGGTAATGACCGAGGAACCACTGACATGGGCAATGGTTCCTTGAAAGGATTTCTTTACTTGCCCGAAGAGGCCTTTCTCCGTGAACCATACACCGAAATCCAAGTGGCGTTAAAGGAAACGGCGCCCATTTACAGCGAAGAGTATGAAGCGCTGATCGAAGATCACGAAGAGGAAATGACGCGGCTTTGCGAAGATCTGGCTGATGAACGATATGATGATTTGCTGGCGGAAACAGGATTGCCCGCAGAGCTGGCGGAACAGGCGGGACTGGCTGATCCGGAGACTTATGTATTGACACGAGAGGAAAATACCGGCTATGTAAGTTTTAAAAACGATAGTTCTATCGTCAGTGGCATCGCCAATATTTTTCCGGTGTTTTTTATTTTAATTGCCATGTTGGTATGTGTTACGACTATGACCCGTATGGTGGATGAGGAACGTACGCAGATCGGGGTGCTCAAGGCGTTGGGTTTCAGTAATGGCGCTATTACGGCCAAATATCTGTTGTATGCGGGAAGTGCGACCATCATCGGCTGGGTGGCGGGATATTTCCTCGGTACTTGGGGCTTGCCTAAGGTATTTTGGTTTGCTTATAACGCGTTGTACGATTTTGCTCCACTATCCTATTTATTCGGACCTTCGTTGGCTTTTGGCACATTGGTGGTGGCTTTGATAAGCATTTTGGGAAGCGCCTTCCTTTCCTGCCGCAAGGAATTGAACAGCCAGCCTGCCGGTTTGTTGCGCCCGCGAACCATCAAAAAAGGAAAACGTATTCTGTTGGAACGCCTGCCGTTTTTGTGGAAGCATCTTTCTTTTCTGCAAAAGATTACCTTACGCAATATGTTTCGATATAAGAAACGACTGATTATGATGCTGGTAGGGATTAGTTGTTGCGCCGGGCTGGTGGTAACAGCTTTCGGGGTACGAGATTCCATGATTGATACCGGCGCTTTGCAATATGAAACGGTTCAAAAATATGACATTGAAGTATCCTTCGAAGAGGGTGATGGAACGGCGGTTTTGGATTCTTTGACGGAGATGGCGGAGGTTGAAAGCGTTTTGCCTTGTTCGGTTCATCGTATAGACGCTTTGAAAGATGGCGCTGTTTGTTCGGTCAGCGTATACGGATTTGACGACACTTCGTCCCTCGCGGATTTCTGGGATTTGCATACCGATGAGGGAGCGGTACCATTCCCCGGTAAGGGGGAAGTTGTTATCGGTACGAAAATCGCGGAAAAGCTGGCTCTTGCTGTCGGTGATACGCTGGAGATCCAGGATTCTGATTTTCAAACTATGGAGGTAACGGTAAGCGGCGTCTTTGATAATTACGCCAATGACTATATTTTGCTGTCTTCCGATACTTGGAAAGAAGCTTTTGGCTCTTGGCAGCCGAATACCATTATGCTGAATGTCGATGGTGATGAAGATCAATTGGCGGAAGAACTAACCGATTTGGAAAATGTCTCCGGAGTGACGTTGCTTTCCGCCAGCAGAGAAAAGATTGACAGCGCATTGTCTTGTTTGAACTATATTATCTGGATGATTGTGTTGTTTTCCGGAGCCTTGGCGTTTATCGTTATTTTTAATTTGACCAATATCAATTTGGCGGAACGCAGTCGAGAAATCGCCACGGTGGAAGTGCTGGGGTTTTATCCAAAAGAGACCGGTAGTTATGTGTTGCGGGAAAATTTGGTACTGTCGGTATTGGCCAGTATTATTGGATTGCCTTTGGGTGTGCTGTTTCATAAAGTCGTAATGTATATGATTGACATCGATATTTTATATTTTAAAGTGCAGATCGCGCCCTTAAGTTTTTTATTGGCGTTTCTTTGTACAGTGTTATTCGCGATAGTGGTTAACTTGTTTATGCGGCGTCGTATCGATCGTATCAATATGGCAGAATCTTTGAAAGCGGTAGAATGATTTCCGTGTTTGATTAAAAAAATGCCGAGAAGAGCAATACGAAAAATCTGTATGAAACCCCTCTTCGAGATCTTCCGTGAGGGCGTGCGGGTTAGGATAGTGAGATCAGAAAGTCTCTGAATAACCAGTTGCGGTTAAACGGGCAGTGGAGCCGACCGAAAGATGATAGCGGTTGCCGGTCAAACCGCCCCGCGGACATAGCAAGATAGGAACAGGCTGACGCGGGTGGATTTAAAACTGTTTCGGCGCTCAATTTCGAACATGAGTTCGGGATTTGGGCGCCGGTTGTTTTGTTTGTGAAAACACCGGTGAATCCGGCGATTGCCACGGTGGAGTATTCCCCGATCGGGCTGGTGAAAACGCCGGCTTTTATGGTGTATATTTCGGAACAGGATAATCCGCAGTTTGCTGTTCCTTTGTCCATTCCAAAAACACCCTTACTTTCTCTCGATTGGTTTTCAGATAGGAGATGTGGTAAAGGACATTTAACTCCGGATCAGTCAGAGGGATCAATCTGCGGTGGGTTCCATCGTTACGCAGGTCCATCGAAAGTGTGGAAATGGTAGCGAGAAAATTGGTGGTGCGGATTAGGTGCTGGGTGACGTTGTAGTTGTTCTTGATCAGTGTGATCGGCAGATGCTCGTTCGTGATGACTTTTTCCATTTGAGAAAGGAAGTATCCGCCAATTTGCGGATATAACAAAGCCTGTTCGGGAATTTCCCGAATGGAAATGCTATGGTGATCCATAAGATTGCTGCTTTCCGGAACGGAAAGATAAACTTGATCACTAAGAAATGGAAGGCTTTGAATACGGGCGTGTTGTATCTTTTGGGGGGGTAACGATTAAGTCATAGACCCGTTCCGAAAGAAGCTTGACTGCTTCATTTCCCTCGTATAAATCATCCTTCACCTGAACATCCGGGTGAGATACCGAAAATCGGGGAACGCTGAACCAGCGAACACCCGGATCGCAGAAAGCAATGGAAAAATTTCGGCTTTGATTGGCTGTACTAAGGATGTCGGCTTTCATCTGTTCCATATTTCGCAGAATAGTATTAACGTGAATAAGGGCAATTTCGCCTGTTTTGTTTAGATAGATCCTGTTAGGGCTTCGATCAAACAATGAAACACCTAATTCGTCTTCCAGCTTTTTCAGCATGGCGCTCATAGCCGGTTGGGTAATATGAAGCTGCTGAGCGGCTTTTGTCAGAGAGCCACATTCTGCAATGATCTTGAAATATTCCAAAGTTGTCAGGTCCATGTCTCCTCCTTAGCATAAGCAAATGATTATGCACCATAAAAATCCTATCGTGTACATTAAAGGTAAGCGGTGGTATAATTTGAATTGTGAAGGGCAGTCGGTCCTTGATCTTATTATAGCATAATGAAATGCTTTTTGTAAAAACATATAGACAGGAGGAATGAAGTATATGGAATATGTAACTTTGTCTAACGGTGTTAGAATGCCTCTGGAAGGTTTCGGTGTTTTCCAGGTACCTGAAGCCGCTGTTTGTGAGCAGGCAGTGAGTGACGCTCTTTCTGTTGGTTATCGTCTCATCGATACTGCAGCTGCCTATTTTAACGAAGAAGCAGTAGGCGCCGCCATTCAGAAAAGCGGTATTTCCCGCGAGGAATTATTTATTACCACTAAATTATGGATTCAAGATGCAGGTTATGAAAGCGCTAAGAAAGCGTTTGAAATTTCTATGCAGAAGTTAGGGCTGGATTATCTTGACTTATATTTGATCCACCAGCCGATGAATAACTATTATGGCGCTTGGCAGGCTATGGAAGAGTTATACGAGGCCGGGAAAATTAGGGCTATCGGTGTATGCAACTTCTACCCTGATCGTTTGACCGATCTCTGTATGAATGCTAAAATCGCTCCTATGGTCAACCAAGTGGAACTGCATCCCTTCTTTGCTCAGACTGATGCCATCGAGAACATGAAATCCCTGAGCGTCCAGCCGGAAGCATGGGGACCGTTGGCAGAAGGCAAGCATGGTATTTTTACGCACCCTGTTCTGACGGAAATCGGCCGGAAATACGGTAAGACTGCTGCTCAGGTGGCTTTGCGTTGGAACGTTCAGCGAGGTGTGGTCGTTATTCCCAAATCCACGCACAAAGAGCGGATGGAGGAAAACTTCAACATTTGGGATTTTGCCCTCAGTAAAGAAGACATCGCGGCTATTTCTGTCCTTGATATTGGTCATAGTGAAATTATTGATCACAGCGCCGCTGAAACAGCAAGGTTTTTGAACAGCTGGAAAATCCACGATTAAAAATACGGTATGATAAAAAGGACAGGGCGTCTCATTTTGTGAATTAGCCGGTGTCGTTACAATGAAGAAAGCAAAGAGACACCATATCATCGGATGGAAGATTTTCCGAATGGTACAGCGCCGCCTATTAGGAAAAGCAGATAACGAACAGGATGTTGTTACCGCGGAATAAATTGAGAAGACCCCGCCGAAGCGGGGTCTTCTCAATTTATTCGTTGCTTTTTTGAAGATAAGATGTCTCAAGTATTTGCGGTCCGACTTCTAAGCCTGACCGACTTTACGGAGAATAGAAAAAGTTCCAAAACCCTATAATGTAATGGCAGAATTTTCGGGTATAAACGCAAAAACAACCTTTCATAGGAAAGGTTGTTTTTATATGAAAGATGGTGCGAGAAACGGGACTTGAACCCGTACGAGCGATGCTCACTACCCCCTCAAGATAGCGCGTCTGCCTATTCCGCCACTCTCGCATAAATAACTTGCCTGACTATTATATCAGGAATAGCGGATAAAATCAAGGTCTTTTCGGGAAAAAGTTGTTCAATTCTTTGAATCCTTTTCTCTTTCGAGAGCGGCTCCCCAAACTGCGGCGCTCGGCTACAGAATATTATACAAAGAAAGACGTTCTGTGTCGGGGACATGACGGATATGATAGTCCAATTCATAAATACTGCTGAGGCTGTCGCTGATATTCCCTGTTTCCAATTGTCCTTTTAGCTTGAAGAAGATGGCTTCGATATCGTCGATTTCCTGATGGCGTATGAAACATTGCCAAAAATTTTTGTGGCGATTCCAGCGGGAGCGAACGGTTTCATAATGGATTTGGGCTTGTTGCCATTGGGCCGCGGTTACAGCGTTTTCCAGTGGGGAAAGGTGTTCCACTACGGAATCCGCGGTGGTTTTAAGGTAGAAATAGCTGCCGATACAGAATCCTAACAGCAAAAACGTGGCCAAGATTAAAATTATACAAAGCCTTTTATTGCAAGGTCTGGACTGAGTAGTAGGTTGATTCATAGTTTCTCCTTTGGATTCTTCGATGGTGTGTCGTCATCGGAAGAAAGTTCTTTTTCCGCGGTTTGGGTAGGGGTGGTACCTTGTCCTGAATCGACCGGCGCCCACTGGCAGTCTTCTCGAATAGGCGGCGGGTTGCCCTGTTCTCGGCTGTCGGCTTTTAGTTGGCAAAAAATATTGTCATTACCGTCAACGCTGAAAAAAAACACTTCCTCCGGTGAGGAAATTTGGTATTGGTGCAGTTTTTTCATTAGCCAAGAAAGATCTTTTCCCTGTTCCAGTAAATGTTTATGATGAATTTTACCATCTAAAATCAAGGAGACCGCCGGTTTTTCATTTTCTACAATTAAATTCAGATCACCGGGATTAACAGGGCGTTTATCCGCACGCGGCATAATGCTCAGCTGGCCATTGGTTTCCATGATGGCGAATTCTACTTCCGCTACATCAAAAAATCCTTTAGAACGCATCTGTTCCAGCAGATCATTGGTGTTCAGACGCAGCTGCCGCATAGCGTCTTCCAGAATTTCTCCGTTTTTGACAATGACGGTCGGTTTGCCGCAGACCAACGTACGAAATTTTTGACTTTTCATATTGATCAGGGCGATGGTGATTTGCAGCAGAGTCAAGGTGACGATAGGAATGATGCTGTTGAAAAGGGGCGTACCGTTGCTTTCCAAAGAAAGGGTTGCCATTTCCGAAATGATAAGGATGATGACAAATTCAAAAGGTTGTAATTGTCCGATTTGCCTTTTCCCCATGGCTTTGATCGAAAGCATGGTGAGCAGATACAGCAACGCCGTACGGATAATGAGCAAAAGCATTTCTTTGACCTCCTGTGGATTCTGGTTTATTTATGGGCAAAAAAGGCGCTTTTTATGCGACAATTCCGAGACGACCTTTGGTTTTTTTAATGAGAAATTGTCTGAAAACCAAGATTTTTACGGGAATTTTACAAGGATTTAAGTTGATTCGGGTGGTAGAGATTGGTATTTTGTCGTATAATAAAATTAAGACAAAAGATATCCTTGTGCGTGTCGGACGGTGCGCGGGTGTGTGAGCGCCCATCTTTTTGCCGCAGAAGGGCGCGTCTTTTGGAGTGGAGCATGCTGTAGGAAGTGTCCTATGGTAAAAACTCAATGTTTTGGAGAAGAGAAGGGAGCGAATGGTGTTTTGTACGGTGTAATCGATATTGGTTCCAACACAATCCGTCTGGTCATTTATCAGGTGCATGATGGACAGATTCAGTCTGTACTGAATCAAAAATATGTAGCAGGATTGGTAGGATATGTAGATGAATCAGGCAGAATGAGTCGGGAAGGAATCGATGTGGCGGTAGAAGCTTTGAGCCAAATCAAAGAGGTGACCGAGCAGGTCGGATTGACAGAGGTGTTTCCTTTTGCGACGGCTTCCTTGCGAAATATCAAAAACCAGCAAGAAGTTGTGCAGGAAATTTATAATCATTGCGGTTTATCGGTACAAGTTTTGAGCGGAGAAGAAGAAGGACGCTATGATTATTACGGCGCGATTCAAAGTGTACCGATGGAAAACGGTATTTTGGTAGATGTTGGCGGCGGCAGTACTGAATTGGTGGAATATCGCCATAAAGAAATTTGTCGGGCGGTGTCTGTTCCCATTGGGTCGTTGAATTTATACCATCGCTTTGTCGAAGAAATTTTACCTGATAAAAAAGAAATATCCGCGATTAAAAAAGAAGTAAAGAAACAAATTATGCAAGTACTTTCTCACAAACCGGAAACATTTACAACGCTTTGCGCGGTAGGCGGCAGCGCTCGTTCTTTGCAAAAGCTGGCGCGAAAGGTCTACGAGGATAAAACATTAACAACGTATCCGGCGGAGGATTTGACCAAGGTACTGGAGACGGCGCAGGATAATCCCAAAAAACTGGTCGCTGATGTGCTGAAAGTTTCACCTGACCGCATTCATACTTTGTTGCCGGGGACCATTGTTATCCGGACAGTGGCTCAGCTGTATCATTGCCAACAAGTGGCAACCAGCGCCTATGGAGTACGAGAAGGGTACTTGTACGCGATTTTGGAAAAGAGAGGACGCTAGTATGGCAAATCAAACAACGGAGCCGCGAGAAACAGGGCGCTATCAGAAAATTGAACATCGAAATTATACACAAAACCGAGAACTTTCCTGGTTACGGTTTAATGATCGTGTGCTGGATGAAGCGATGGATGAATCGGTTCCTTTGTTAGAGCGGTTAAAGTTTATCGCTATTTTTACCAGCAATTTGGACGAGTTTTTTATGATCCGTGTGGGTAGTTTAACCGACCTGAAAAACTTGGATCAGGGCGGAATTGATCAAAAGTCCGGTATGACTGCCGCGGAACAGCTGACCGCCATCTATGACGCGGTGCGACCGTTGTACAAAAAAAGAGAGGAAATCTTTCATGAAGTAGACAGTCAGCTGCGTGTGCATGGCATTTATCAATTGCGGTATGAGGAATTGGAAGCGCCGGAAGTTAAATATTTAAAGCAATATTTTAAGAATTCTATGGCGCCGTTGCTTTCTCCGCAAATTGTGGATACCCATCATCCGTTTCCTCATTTGGAAAACAAGGTGCTGCATGTGGGCGCGTTGTTGCAGCGGCGGAATAAAGAGGTATTTGGGGTTATTCCGGTGCCGTCCGCTTTGCCGGATGTGATCTTTCTGCCGGGTAGTGAACTGCGCTGTGTACGAACAGCAGAAGTGTTGCTGGAATATTTGGCGGATATTTTTACCGCCTATACGGTGGAAGAAAGTACCTTGTTCTGTGTGACCCGAAACGGGGATGTCAGCCCGGACGATGATTCCTTTGACTTTGGGGAAGATTTTCGCCGTCAAATGAAAAAAGCCATTGATAAGCGGCGGCGAATGGCTCCTGTCCGTTTAGAATATTCCAATACCATCAGCCAGAAATTTTTGCAATTGATTTTGAATCGTTTGTCCCTCAATGAAGGGCAGGCGTATGAAACAAAAATTCCTATGAAGCTGGAATATGCCTATCGTCTGCCGGATCTAATTGATGAAAATAAACGACGGGCGTTGATTTATCCTGATTTTCAGCCGCAATGGACTCACTCACTGCAAAAAGAAAAAAGTGTGATGCAGCAGGTGATGGAGGGGGATGTGCTGCTTTCCTATCCCTTTGAGAGCATGGAGCCTTTTTTACTGTTGCTGAAAGAGGCCGCGTCAGATCCGGAAGTTATCTCCATTAAAATTACCATTTACCGTTTGGCAAAAAAGGCTCGCCTGGTGGACTATTTGTGCAGCGCCGCCGAAAACGGAAAAGATGTAACCGTATTGATCGAATTGCGGGCGCGTTTTGACGAAAAGAACAACATCGACTGGTCGGAACGGCTGGAAGATGCCGGCTGCAAGGTGATTTACGGTTTTCCGGAGTATAAAGTACATTCTAAAGTCTGCTTGATCACTCGCAAAGAAAAGAATCATGAGATTCGCTATGTCACACAATTGGGAACAGGTAATTACAACGAAAAAACCGCCGCGATGTATACGGATTTGTCTTTGCTGACCGCCAATCCGGAAATCGGGCGAGATGCCAATGAGTTTTTCAAAAACATGGGTATTGGTAATTTGGCGGGGGAATATCAGCATTTACTGGTGGCTCCATCCGGTTTGAAAAAATCGGTAATTGATTTGATCGATCGTGAAATCGCCCAGGGTACCAATGGTCGTATCACTATTAAAATTAATTCTATTACAGATTTGGATATCATTGAAAAATTAAAACAGGCTTCCTGCGCCGGTGTGAAAATCTGTATGATTGTGCGCGGGATCTGCTGCATTTTACCGGGTGTAGAGGGTAAAACAGAAAATCTGGATATTACCAGCATCGTCGGTCGGTATTTAGAGCATTCTCGTATTTATTGCTTTGGCAGCGGTGAAAAAGAAAAAATGTATATCGCCTCAGCGGATTTTATGACCAGAAATACTGTCCGTCGTGTGGAAGTGGCCTGTCCCATTTTGGACCCTTATATTCGTCGTAAGGTCAAAGATATTTTGAACATTTGTCTGGCGGATACGGTGAAAGCCAGACGTCTGCAAAAAGACGGCACTTATTGTCGGATTGAAAGCGACACTCGACTGGACAGCCAGCAGAGACTGATGCAGTTGGCTTTGGAGGCGTCCTCGGTCGCGCCTGCCGCGGTTGCCGAAAAAAGACAGGATTTTTGGCAGCGATTAAAGGATGTTCTTTGTTTTTGGCGGCATTCTTCTTGATAGGGTGATCATCTTCCTAATCAATATTTTTCTTAAAACCTTCTCTTTTGTTTATATCAAAGGAGAAGGTTTTTCCTTTGGTTGAAAGGATAGAATAAAAAACTTGAGGCGGGAAAAAGGTATAAAGGCGGGTTTTGTTGGTAAGCTAAGAAAAGAGGAAGGTGATTTTGTGAAGCAAAAATCCCGCGGCACCGCTTTGGCTCATAATGGAACCGAACATCAACAAGTGCTGACGAAAAATTATGCAAAACTTGTTAAAAAATTTTTGCCCCGCCCCCATTATTTACGCAATTGTTTTCGCGCTTTTTGGGTGGGTGGGACAATTTGTGCTTTGGCACAAATTGTCCAAAGCTTCTTTTTGTTTTATTTTGATTTTACTAAAGAAACGGTGGGGAGTCCCACTTCTGCGGTGATGATTTTTTCCGCGGTGGTGATGACAGCTTGCGGCGTTTACGATAAAATCGCGCAATACGCCGGCGCCGGTTCCGCTGTTCCCATTACGGGTTTTGCCAATTCCATGACTTCTGCCGCGCTGGAGCATAAAAGCGAAGGATTGGTTTTGGGAGTTGGAGGAAACATGTTTCGGGTAGCGGGGCCTGTTATTGTGTATGGGGCGGTCAGCGCTTTTTTGTTGACATTATTACGGGTTTTTGTGTTGTGGCTTTGGGAGATGATGGTATGAACAATGTGCGTGCGGTAGGACAAAGTTGGTTGTTTGACAAGGCGCCTTCGCTGATCAGCGGGGCTGCCGTTGTCGGCAAAAAAGAGGGAGAAGGTCCTTTGGGCGCTTATTTTGATGTGGTACATGAGGATAATTGGCTGGGTATGGAAAGCTATGAAAAAGCTGAACAAAAAATTTTAGAAGAGGCTTGTAATCTGGCTCTGCGCAAGGGGCATTTGCATCGGGAAGATATCCGGTTTCATCTTTCTGGAGATTTGTTGAATCAGACGATTGCTTCTAATTTCACTGCCGCTCACCTGGGTATTCCTTATTTGGGAATTTACGGCGCTTGTTCTACCGCCATGGAAGGGTTGGGGCTGGCGGCGTACTTGATTGCCGGAGGCGGCGCCGACTATGTGTTGGCTTCTACTTGCAGCCATACCAATACATCGGAGAAACAATTTCGTTATCCCAATGAATACGGCGCGCAAAAAAAAGCAACCGCGCAGTGCACTGTGTTGGGGGCGGGAGCGGCGGTGGTAGCGGCTTCTCAAGATTTTCCTGTGGCGGTGTCTGCTGTTACCGTCGGTCGTGTGCGAGATTTCGGTGTGACGGATCCGTTCAATATGGGGGCGGCTATGGCCGGAGCGGCGGCTGATACCATTGCTTGCCATTTGCGGGATCGACAGTTGAAGGCGGGGGATTATGACTTGATCGTTACGGGGGATTTGGGTAGGGTTGGTTCTCCCATCGCGGAAGAATTGCTGCGTCAGCGGGGTATTGTGATTTCGGAGGGAAAATTCAAAGACGGTGGCATTATGATTTATCCGGAAGAAGAAGCTTTTTTAGCGGGGGGCAGCGGTTGCGGTTGCATGGCGGTGGTGACTTACGGCTATCTTTGGCGGGAGCTGCTGGCAGGGCGGCTGCGGCGTGTGCTCTGTGTCGCGACGGGAGCGTTGCTTTCCAAAATATCCATTCAACAGAAACAAAGCATTCCGGGCGTTGCCCATGCGGTGGCGCTGGAAAGGAGGTGATCCCGGCGATGGATTGGATGGAATTGGTTGCTGCTTTTGTGGTGGGCGGTTTCATTTGTGTGGTGGGACAGTTGCTGATGAATGTCGGGAATTTAACGCCGGCCCATACCATGTGTACCTTTGTGATGTTAGGCGCTTTGCTGGGAGTTTTGGGCTGGTATCAGCCGTTGATCGATTTCGCGGGGGCGGGCGCCACGACTCCCATTCTTAGCTTTGGTAATTCATTGGTCACGGGAGCTTTGACAGAATATGAAACGTATGGTTTGGTAGGTGTTTTAACGGGGATTTTTGAAGTTACCGGCGCCGGTGTCAGCGCCGCCATTATTTTTTCTTTTTTAGCGGCGCTGTGGAGTAAACCTAAGTCCTGATTTACCAAAAGCGCCGTGAGCAAAAACCTGTTGTTGCCGATGATTTTTTTGTTACGGAGGATGTATCAGTGAGCATCTTCCGTTTTTTTATGATATTGCAACAACGAAAAATAGAAATTGCTTTTTCCTTTGGCAACAGGTATAATAAAAACGGAGAATGTTGTGAGTACTGCAGAATTAAAAAATGAGGGATTTTTATGATACATGATATTATTTTAGTGGATGAGCAAGATCAGGAGATCGGGCGTACTACTAAGCGGGAGGCGCACCGTCGTCCTTTGCTGCATCGTGCTTTTTCGCTGTTTCTTTATGACGGGGAAAATTTGTTGCTGCAAAAACGAGCGGAAGGGAAATATCACAGCGCCGGTCTTTGGGCCAATACCTGTTGTTCCCATCCTATTCCCGATCGTCCTATTGAAAAATCGGTAATGAAGCGTCTGCTGGAAGAAACGGGGATTCTCTGTGATTATGTAGAAGAAATTTTTACCTTTACCTATGAGCATCGTTTTGGGGAAGAACTATATGAGCATGAGTATGACCATGTGTTTGTCGGAGAGATTCCGGCGGAACTCCATTATATTGCCTTTGATTTTGATACTGATGAAATCGCGGAGATGAAGTGGATGTCTTTTGACGAGGTATTAGCAGATATCAAAGAACGACCGGAGCATTATGCGCCTTGGTTTTTGTTATCGGCGGAACGGGTGATTGATTATTTACGCAATCGCAAATATTGACGGAGGATGAGCGTGCATTGAGATTCGATAAGATAAAATCTGACCGGGAAAAGGGGATTTGTCCGTATAAAACAATGGATTAATACGTTCATGCTAATAAGTTCAGCGTGTAAAACTGAAATAAATTTGAGATTAATCCCAGAATAAAACGGCGTTTTTATAAGATCTCCTTCTTGGTATTATGAGGTTCCTTTTTTGTGATAATAAAGGTGGCGGTTGACTTATCTGTATGTAGCCTTCAAATAGATTGCCTGTCGGAATAAGAGTGAAACCAATCATCGGATTAATTGCCGGTTTCCCTGATTATGTGAGTTTTTTGGTTTGCTTACATTATGTATTAATAATAGAAGAAATTTTTTTCAGAGAAGCTGTTGTAGGCGCTTTTAGACAAAAATAACAGCTTCTTTTTTTTGCGGAAAGCTATCGAAAACCCTCCTTCTTTATCATGATTTGACAAATCAATGTGTTCTCTGTCTGAATTTTAAGTGAAGAGTTGGGCAAAAATCCTAAAAATAAAATTGTATATTTTCTTTTTGGAAAATAAAATTTTTCGACAGGAAGAAACAGAGAGAAAATAAAGGAAAAAAAAGATGTGAAAACACAGAAATTATAGTGTATAGCAGGTGTTTATGTGTAAATCCCCAGCTATGTGCCATTCTGCTTGTCTGTCTTTCTCTCGCGGACAGATTGCTGTCGAGAGACTATATAAAAATAAATAATAAATTAATAAAATTAGTTTATGGATGGAGGTTTCCTTTGTGGATAACTTTGGGATTTCTTGTGATTTTTTTATTGGAAAATGGCGAAGATGCTGATTATGACTGGGTTTGCTTGATGTTGGAAAATTCTTGTTTTTATTAATCAATCGATTAAATTTTTTATGTGAAGAATCCTCCTTTGCCGGATGTTTCGAGTTAGACAACAGAACTCCTCTTTGTTATAATAAACTCGTTGTGAAAAAGGAGGTCTTTTATGAAATTAGGTAAAAAGCGAGTTCTGTCTTTGGCTTTTGCCCTGGCAATGGCTGTGAGTGTGTTCGGTACGCTGCCCGGTTTTGCGCCGACTGCGCAGGCAGCCACCGTTGTGGAACAGAGATTGCAGGAATATATCAGCGCCCACCCCGCGGGCGGCGCCGCTTATAACTGCATGACCTTTGCCAAAGAGGTTTTTCAGTATGTTTTCGGATATAACCCCGGCAAAATTGATTATCACGGCAATGCCAGAAGCGACAGCGCGGCAGAAATCACCTATCGAGTTGGCAGCAACACCTGTGGTCAAATTTCGGGAGAAACCGCGGGCGATGTCACTGTGGAAAACCTGAAGGCGTTGTTTTCTACGGTACAGCCCGGGGATATCATTGAAGGAATGACGGCGGGACATGGAATGCACACTATGGTAGTGGTCAACGCGGACGATGCCGGTGTGACGGTCTATCACGGCAATTGGAACGGAAAAATTGCCTATACCAATTTCACCTATGAAAAATTCGCCGAAAAATGGTCTCACGTTGTGACTGTATATCACGCGACCAATTACGATGCCTTGGTAAATCCTTTGAACGCGAAGCCTGTCACGGCGGATCTGACGCTGGAAGGTGAAAAGGTAGAGCCGAAGGTTTATTCCATTGACGGTACGAAGTATTATTCTCTGCGGGATATTGCTTACTTGATGGGCGAAACCCCTTATGCCTTTACCACTCAAATGGATGAAAATGAGCAGATGATTTTCACACTGGGAGTGAAAATGGCAACGGACGGTTCGGAAATGACCGCGACTGACGGCAACAAGAAAAACGCCGACCTGATCAATGGTAAAATTCTTGTAAACGGCGAAGTAAAAGATGTTGATTATTATATGATCGACGGTAGAAGCTATTTCGCCATCAGAGATTTGGCCGATTTGGTTGGTTTTGATGTAGAATGGAACGCTGATGCCAATGTAGCGGAAATCACCTTTGTTGATGATTTGGTGGATACCATGATGTCTGTGGACAATGATATTGTTGATCTGCACATGGCGTTGGAACAGGACGGTATTTCTCCCACTATCAGCGATGTCACGATTCCTGTGATGTAAGAGGGTCGGCGAAAGGATTGAGACGGCTTATCTGAACGGTAAGAAAACGTCTTGTATAAAGCATAAAAGAGTAAAGAAAGGCTCTATGGAAGGAATTAAAAACTCCTTACGTAGAGTCTTTTTGTTTTGGGAAATTGTCAGTGAGCGCAAAACCCTTAGGCAATAGGAGGTATTGGCAAGGATATGTTAATAATTCCGCGATTTCTTACTTTGGACGCTTCGCTCACGGGATGTCTCGAGAAATTTCGTGCTCTGCTTTGGGAGGATTGGGCAGCACGGGATGAATGTTTGTCCGGGTGTTCCGATTAAGAAACAAAAGTTTTTTTCTGTATAGGCATATCCCGAACGTACTTTCTGCTTTTTACCACCGTTAAGCGTTAGGTTTACTGTGCAAATTTTGATCGAGGATAGGGCCGAGAGATAGGGGAGTTCAATCATAAAGAAAGTTTATTTCAGATCGGAAAACCATAAAACAATTTGATTTGATTGTTTGTTTAGTGAAAGATATAATATAAGAAAGAATGTTTTTTTTTGCAAAAAAACAATCTTGCAAAAGATACAAATTGGATCGGTATCATTGTTAGGAGGAATACTATGGAAATCAGAAAAGAACTTCCGGAAATTTTTGAAGAATTTGCAGAAGGGCGTAAAAATTCTTTTATGGCGGCGAAAGCTCAAAAGGATAAAAACTTGCCTTTGGTCGGCACATTTTGTACTTATGTGCCTTTTGAATTGCCCATGGCAATGAATGCGGCCATCGTCGGTCTCTGTTCCATGTCCGATGAAACCATTCCTGTGGCGGAAGAAGACTTGCCGAAAAATCTCTGTCCGCTGGTGAAATCCAGCTATGGGTTTGCCAAAGCGGATAAATGCCCGTATTTTTATTTTTCTGATTTGATTGTGGGCGAAACCACCTGTGACGCGAAAAAGAAAATGTATGAGTATCTGGGAGAGTTTAAGCCGGTTCATGTGATGCAGCTTCCACAAAAACAAGACGAAGTCAGCTTCTGCCTTTGGAAAGAAGAGGTCATTAAATTTAAAGAGAAATTGGAAGATTTCTTTGGTGTGACCATTACAGAAGATCAGATTCGGGAAGCCATTAAACTGCGCAATCGGGAACGACAGGCTGCCAATGAAATTTTTGAATTGATGAAATTAGATCCTGTGCCGATGTTTGGTTATGATATGTTTAAAGTGATCTACGGAACTTCTTTCAATTTTGATCGGGAAGACGCCATTCGTCAGCTGCGGGAAATGAAACAGAGAATTATGGAAGAGTACGAAAAAGAAAAGAAAATTGAACATCGACCCAGAATCATTGTATCCGGTTGCCCTATGGGTGGCGCTTCTGAAAAAGTCGCCCGTATTTTGGAAGAAAACGGCGCTGTGATTGTTGGATTTGAAAACTGCACCGGTGTGAAAAACTATAATCGTTTGGTTGATGAATCCAATCCTGATGTTTATGAAGCGTTGGCGGAACGTTATTTCAAAATCGGCTGTTCTGTTATGACACCTGATACTTATCGTTATCAGTTGTTGGGCGAAATGATTGATGAATATCGCGCGGACGGCGTGGTGGAAATGACCCTCCATGCTTGCCATACTTATAATGTGGAATCTTTTGGTATTAAACGTTTTGTCACCGAAGAAAAAGGTCTGCCGTTTATTTCTGTGGAAACCGATTTCTCTCAATCGGATGTGGGTCAGTTGACTACTCGTTTGCAGGCGTTTATTGAAATGCTGTAATCCGCCGAAAAATATGAGATGCAAAATGGTGGCAGGCAGGGGCTTTCCGGCGCTGTCTGCCACCGTTCTTTTTGATTTGAACCACTTTCGGGTATTGTCGGAATGTATTTTGACCGTGTGTATTTGTCGAAGGAGGATTTTATGGGAAATTTTGACGAGATGACCTCAAATGAACGTATGGCGGCTTTTTATTCCGGTCAGCCTTATGATCGGGTGCCGGTGATGCTTTTCATTGTTTCCAACGCTGGAAAATATGCAGGCATGACGCACAGAGAAAAAAGGAGCTGTGCCAAAAATCAGGCAGCGGCTCAGTTGGCCGCCTATGACCGGATGCATCACGATGGGCTGGTCATTGAATACGGTCTTTTTGGTGTGGGACGCGCTTGCGGCACCCAATTTAACGATCCGGAAGACGCCGCCCCCAGTATTATCTGCCATGTATTGCAGAGCTTCGATCAGTTGGACCGATTGGATCTCAGCATGGTGGAGCGGCGCAACGATCCCTGGTTGCAATTGAATTATGACGCTGCTTCTATCTGCATGGAAAAAGTAGGGGATGAGGTGGGGATTTCCGCTACCATTCCGGGGCCTCTGACTTCCGCTACGACCATTTTGCCGTTGGAAACAGTTATGAAGGGAATGCGCAAACAGCCGGAAAAAGTACATCAATTGTTACGTTTTTGCACCGACGCCGCAAAAATTGTGATCGATGAAATGGTAGACGCAGGCTGCGGTCCTTTTCTCTGCGATCCTATCGCTTCTGAAAGTCTGATTAACGCCAAAGCTTACCGCGAATTTGTCTATCCTTACAGCAAAGAGCTGATGGATTATGTGCATGCCAAAGGTTTGGGTATGGGTTATCATGTTTGCGGAGAAGCGAATAAGATTTTAAATGATATGGTGGATACGGGCTGCGATGTGCTCAGTTTTGATACGCAAGTGGATGTGGCGGACGCTAAAAAACTGGCCGGCGAACGCACTGTCGTTTTGGGTAACATTGATGTTATCCATACCCTTCTGGAAGGCACTCCCGCTGACGTGGAAGTTTCTGTTAAAGAGCAGCTGCGCAAAGGCTGCGGCAGCCCAAAAGGCTTTGCCCTCAGCGTTAGCTGTGATATCCCGGTTCAAACTCCTTTGGAAAATATTGATATGATTTTGGAGGCTGCCAGAAAATACGGCAAAATGCCTCTTGATTTGGAAGCGTTATAAGCTTCTGAGCTTGTATAAATTAGCTGTCAGGAATGAAAGGAGAAACATTATGCACAAAGAAGATCAGATGACCCCGGTGGAACGTGCTGCCGCTATGGCAAACGGCGAGCCCTATGACCGTTTGCAAATTGTTCCTTTTTTTGTTACGGTGGCCGGTAAAGTAGCCGGTATGACACACAGAGAAAAAAGAAGCAGTGCCAAAAATCAGGCAGCGGCTCAGATCGCTTGCTATGAACGGTTTGGGCATGATTGCCTAGTGGTGGAATACGGACTGCTGGGCGTTGGTCAGGCGTTGGGATCCACACTGACCGATCCGGAAGATGACGCTACTGCTATCGATACTTATTTTATGCAGAATCTGGATGATCTGAGCGGTTTGGATCTGGATAAAATCCGCAAAGAAAAAGATCCCTGGATGAAGCTGAACTATGACGCCGCTTCCATTTTGCTGGAAAAAGTAGGTGATGAGGTTCCCATCGGTATGAGTATTCCAGGGCCTTTTACCGTGGCTTCTACCATTTGCCCCACCGATTATTTGCTGAAAGCAACCATTCGCAAACCGGAAAAACTTCACGAAATGATGAAAATTTGTACCGAAGCTGTCAAAATTGTTTTTGATGAGTACCTGGATCTGGGGGTTGGCTATACGCTCTGTGACCCTGTGGCTTCCGGTACCATTTTGCGCGCCAAAGTTTATGATGAATTTGTTTTCCCCTATACCAAAGAATTGATTGATTATTTCCACAGCAAAGGTTCTGGCGCTACGTATCATATTTGCGGTGATACGACCAGTATTACGGAATCCATGGTAAACACCGGTTGTGACGCGCTGAGTTTGGACAACCGTGTTGATTTGGCTGTCGCAAAAGAAAAAGTCGGTCACCGTGTTCCGTTGATGGGCAATGTGGATCCTGTCGGTGTTATTTATCAGGGTAACAAGGAAACCATCTATGACGCGGTGAAAAACTGCATGGCCAAAGCTTATGACAGTCCTTGCGGCTATGTTTTGTCCACCGGCTGCGATATTCCCATCGGTACCACGCTGGAAAATATGGATATCATGATGGACGCGTTCCGTTATTACGGCAAAATGCCTCTGAACACCGATTTGTTCCTGAAATAATTTGTTCGGTGTGATTAAGGATCGATTTTGAAGGAGGGAAACCAATGAAAAGCAAAGAAGAATTGTTGAAACGTTTGTCGGAATGTGTCGTAGACATGGAAGATGAGGAAGTAGCGGGTGTCGCCCAGGAATACATAGATGCCGGATATCCCGCTCTCGAAGGCATTCTGGAAGGATTGGTGGACGGCATGAATCAGGCCGCCAAACTTTACGAAGAAGAAGAATATTACATTCCGGAATTGCTGATTTGCTCTGACGCCATGTACAACGGTCTGGAAGTGCTGAAACCTCATTTAGAACAGAGTAGCAGTGAGGAGAAATACAGAATTGTCATCGGCGTTGTAGAAGGGGATACCCACGATATCGGTAAAAATCTGGTACGAATCATGCTGGAAGCGGCCGGTTTTGAGATGTATGATTTGGGACGGGATGTCCAATTAGAAGAATTTGTAAACAAAGCCAAAGAAGTGGACGCCGATGTGGTAGCCATGTCTACTTTGATGTCCACCACAATGCCGGGTATGGGAAAAGTCATTGAGTTGCTGAAAGAGGCGGGCATCCGCGACGATGTGAAAGTGATCATCGGCGGAGCGCCGTTATCTTGGTCTTACGCGAAAAAAATCGGAGCGGACGGTTATTCGGACAACGCGGTGGAAGCGGTACGTTTGGTGAAAAATCTGTTGGCGGGGGAACCCGTCGGAGAAGCTGTCGGCGCCTAACCGAAGGGTTATTGTTGTACAATAACTTATCGAATGAAAAAGCAGGAGAATATTCTCCTGCTTTTTGAATTTTTCTCAGCCCTTTGTGAGGGATGTATAAATCAGGGATCAAACAAAAATGTTCATCGGGAAAGAAAACCCTCTCAGAAGGCTGAAATCAGTCTCTGAAAGGGAATCAAAAGAAGCGCTCGAAGAGTCAAACATAACGAGAAGCCAAGCCGACTGTTCTGGGATTTTTTTGAGCGTTTCCCCTTTAAAAAAAATCGCACCGGACAATTCCTTTGTCGCATAGGATAAATCAGCAACGGATGGTATGGCGGGCGTCGCTGAAAACGAGGTGAAAAACTTGGGAAAATTACAATGGAAAAATTGGTTCGCCAAGCGGAACGGAATGGGATTTTGGCGGCGGTGCCATTTGCGCCTTTGCGCCAATGTTTGGTGGATTTTTGCTTGGGCAGCGGTGGCGCTGTTTGTATATGTCCTGTTTTCTCCCAGCGTGTTTTTGATGTTGATTTTGTTTTTGTTGGTTTGCGGTTTGATTTTTTGGTTGAGAAATTGAGGATTTCTAATTGTTATTAGCCATTTCCTGTGGTATAATGAGCATAAGAAATCTTTATGGAGGTGGCAAAATGAACATTGTATATTATGGTCATTCCTGCGTTCAGGTGCAAGGCACGAAGCGTGTTTTGGTCGATCCGTTTTTGACCGGAAACCCTCAGGCGACCATTGCCGCGGATGAAGTGGAAGCGGATTATATTTTGGTTACCCATGCTCATGGCGATCATTTGGGCGATACCGTGGAAATTGCCAAACGCACCGGTGCGAAAGTGGTTGCCATCATGGAGCTGGCTCGTTGGTTAGAGGCCCAGGGTTTGGAAGTTCATTCGATGAATCTCGGCGGCGCTTTTACTTTCGGCGATGGGTTTAAGGTGAAAATGACCCAGGCATGGCACAGCGGTGATTTCGATGACGGTCGCGCGGGAGGCGCGGCATGCGGTTTTCTCTTTTGGTTAGACGGGGTTTGTTTTTATCATGCCGGCGATACGGGGTTGTTTGGTGATATTGGTCGTGTTATCGGAAAACACAATATCGATGTGGCGTTTTTGCCTATTGGCGGAAATTATACCATGGGTCCCGCCGATGCGCTTATTGCCACAGGATGGCTGGGTTGCAAATTTGTTGTGCCGATTCATTTTAATACTTATCCGGGTATCGCGCAGGATGGAGAAGCATTCAAAGAACAAATTGAAAGCAAAACCCATACCCAGTGTGTTTTGATGAATCCGGGTGATGCGGCGAATTATACGGAACTGATCAATAACAAACCTGAAGATTTTTAAAATTGCATGAAAATAAAAAAAGAGCAGGTTGTCGCCTGCTCTTTTTTACGGGGAAGGGTGAAAAATGCGGGGAAAGGAACAAATTTGGCAGGAGATGCTGGCTTTGCTGGAGGCGGCATACGGCGGGATCGGTCCCGCTTTGAAATTCAACAGCGTTTTTCAGCTGCTTATTGCGGTAATTCTTTCTGCTCAAACCAATGACAATCAGGTCAACAAAATTACGGCAGAGTTGTTTCGGGAACATGGCACTCCGGAAACCATGGCGGAATTGTCGGAAGAGGAACTGATCGCTTACATTCGCACCTGTGGCTTATACAAAAACAAAGCGAAGAATATTTATCAGACAACACGGATTTTGTTGGAGCAATACAATGGACAGGTACCCGGCGATCGAGAGTCGTTGATGAAGCTGCCCGGTGTCGGCAGAAAAACTGCCAATGTGGTGTTGAGTGTGGGATTTCATGAACCTGCGCTGGCTGTGGATACTCATGTTTTTCGAGTGGCGCATCGAATGGGCTTTTCCGAAAGCAAGACGCCTGATGGAGTGGAACGGGATTTGTGCGCCATTATTCCGCGGGAAAATTGGGCGGACGCGCACCACTGGCTGATTTGGCATGGCAGAAAAGTCTGTTCCGCTAAAAAACCGGATTGCGCGCGCTGTCCGGTCGGATCCCTTTGTCCCCAGCTTTTATAAATATTTTAGGGATAGCTGTGCGGCGACGGATTTAGAGCTGACAAAACAACAGAGGAGATTATGAGTTGCTTTTTTCAATATTTCGCTGAAAAATAGAAAAAAGTTGAAAAAATGATTGACAAGAGGGTTTGGTTATGGTAGAATAAATCTTGCGTTCAGGGAAAATGTGCATTTCATTCTCTGAGGTGAATATGTTTTGCATTGACTGTAGAGCGATAAAAAAAGCTTGACAAGCCAAACAGGATGTGGTAAAATAGTCAATGTCAGCAATGCGGGGGATTAGCTCAGCTGGGAGAGCGCTTGCCTTACAAGCAAGATGTCAGCGGTTCGATCCCGTTATCCCCCACCATGTACGGCGCAGTAGTTCAGCTGGTTAGAATGCCAGCCTGTCACGCTGGAGGTCGAGGGTTCGAGTCCCTTCTGCGTCGCCATATTTGCCTCGGTAGCTCAGTTGGCAGAGCAAGGGACTGAAAATCCCTGTGTCGGTGGTTCGATTCCGCCCCGCGGCACCATATGTGCGGGTATAACTCAGTGGTAGAGTGCAACCTTGCCAAGGTTGAAGTCGAGGGTTCGAATCCCTTTGCCCGCTCCAAAAAGAAGTCCTGTTAAACATGATGATTTTTGTTTGACAGGGCTTTTTTTGTGCTGTAGGTCACTAAATCAACAGAAGAATCGGAAGCGTCATAGCGGCTGTTTGGTGTGATTTTGATAAAGGTGTTTGTAAACAATGTTTGTATCTATTAAAATAGTAGGTAAAAATTCACGGGCGCAAATCGTTATTCCTGAGACTGAGCGGGAAATTGCTATTTAACTATCTAACCCTCAAAAACCATTGATTTTTTAAGGATTCACGCCTGTTTTTCATTCAAACCTTATCTGTTTGCCCTTATGAGCAAGGAGGGAAAGAGTAAACTTGTGTGTAACCGTATAAAGAGATAAGGCGAACACATTGCGATAAATCCTTTATTTTCAAGGCTTTTGGAGGGTTTTATTAAAACACTGTAACCTCTGTTGAGAGGTCATGATTTACTGATGTTCAAATTGCTATTTATAGTGTAAAAAGATAATCTGTAAGGAACTGCACAAGGTAACGCTCTGACGGAGCCGCCTGCCGGGTTGTTCATGTGATCTTCAGGCTGTCTCCTGTAGTGGCCGCGGTGGTAATTACCCAGTCTGCTGCTTTGTTTCGTGTGTCTTAAAGTCCGGCTTTTGCGGCGTTTTTCCGGCCGGGATATTCTTTTTCAGACGGTCATTCTGTTTTTGAGGTGTCGCCTATCGACGCCCTCTTTTCTCTCAGCTTACACTTAAATGATTGCCTGTCCCGTATGTTCGAAAGGCAGAGAATCAGTTCGGAGAACTTGTTATTTCTATGCTCACGGAATTGTGGTAAAATAATAAATGCAAAGTATCAAATCGAAATTTGGAGATTGTGTTAATATGAAAATTAAAGAAATCAAAGAGAATAAAAAACGATTTCTTTCGCTGTTGCTGTTAGCGGATGAACAGAAGGATCTGATAGACAGGTATCTTGATAGAGGAATCATGTATGTTTTGGACGATGATGGCGTTAAATGCGAATGTGTAGTAACAGACGAGGGAAACGGTGTTTTGGAAATCAAAAATATTGCAACTGAACCGGAATATCAGGGAAAAGGTTACGGTAAGGCGCTAATTGACTTTGTCGCTGCGACATATAAAGGGAAGTATTCTATACTGCAAGTTGGTACGGGGGATAGTCCGTTGACAATCCCTTTTTATGAGAAGTGTGGATTTGTTCGTTCGCATAGCATTAAAAACTTCTTCACAGATAATTATGACCATCCGATATATGAAGCAGGTGTTCAACTGGTAGACATGGTTTATTTGCAGAAAAAAATGTAAAGGCGCATTTACCGGGCAGATCGGGAGGAAGTGTGTGAAACTGTTCATCTAAGAGTGGTTGAGAGATCTGTGTATAAAACATGCCTTAGTACCGGAACAGCTCACGGAGCAGATCCGCCTCTTCATTATGAAGGATAGGTTTAAAGACCGCAGCCATAATGCTCTTGCCAAATTAGCGAAGTTTTACGATGTGACTGTCGACTGTCTGTCAGCAATAAAAAATCATCCAAACGTTGATTTCGCGAACCTGCCTTTGAGTGATGACATGCTTGAATTGCTGAAAAGCGGGCAGGCAGACAATTCCTTCTTGTATGAACTGAAGGTAGTGCTATTTTCTCGGTAAAGCCGACAGTGCGGATGAGGCGCGACACTTTGCTTCGCGAAATCGCGCGCTGAATCCCCGGACAACAAAACAGGCGGTACGTTTTTCTTTCCCGCTTGTTGCCGTCACCTCGTTTCACTGTCTGCGAGTAGTTCTTTGTAAGCTGACCTAACGCGAATGAGGAAGGATTTGGCAAATGGTAATTTTGTGAGGAGGATTTTAGTATGGAATACGGACCGAACCCTAATGCGATTTATCCAAATGAAGCAATTAAGAGTATCTGCTTTATTAAAAATATCATTACTCGTCCTAATATTATAGTGGGTGAATATTCTTACTATGATGATGTGAACGGCGCGGAAAAGTTCGAAGAACACGTGACTCACCATTATGAGTTTATCGGGGATAAATTAATTATCGGGAAATTTTGCGCCATTGCAAAAGGTATTGAATTTGTGATGAATGGGGCTAATCACAGAATGAAAAGTGTTACAACTTATCCATTCAATATTATGGGAGGCGGATGGGAGAAGTGTACGCCTTCCTTAAAGGATTTGCCGTACAAAGGGGATACGGTTGTCGGAAATGATGTTTGGATTGGGCAGAATGTTACCGTTATGCCGGGAATTCATATTGGTGATGGAGCTATTATCGGAGCAAATTCAGTTGTGACGAAAAATATTCCGGCGTATCATATTGCGGGAGGAAATCCTTGCGAAATAATAAGAAAGCGATTTGATGATGAACTGATTTTCTATTTGCTGAAATTGAAATGGTGGGACTGGTCTCCGAGAAGAATATTTAAAAATCTTGAAATTTTATGCAGTGGTGATTTGGAACAAATACGAAATATTTCAGAAATGTAATTTTTTTTGTTTGCCTGGAAGATGGTACGATTGGCTGAATCGGCGAATAGTCGAGATGAACAGTACGGGGTCGCCGTTAACGAGGGCGTTGTTCCTTTTGGTTGATGATAGTCTGTCAAGGAGCGGCAGCAAGAAACGCTGTCGCTTTTTTCGCGGTCGAAAGCAGTAAAGAGTGTTGGCGTTTTTTTTATCTGGAAAAATATCAGATAATCGGCATCCCGGACAAGAGCACCTGTCTGTGACGCGGAGGTAAGAACAGGGAGATTCATGAGATGAGCGAATGGCAAATAGAGGAAAATTGACCGTTGTCTCGTTCGAATCGTCACGTGGTAGGGCTTCTTAGGGGAAACGATTGGTAACATAAATCCGGCGCGGTGTTACGGAAAATGCCGCGTGGCGTGAAATATTCGAGTTGATTCTGCAAAGGCTTGGTTGTGATAGATTGCGCCTGAAGAAAGACGGCATCGAGGAAATGGTTGGTCGGGACTTGACAAAAAGGAAGAATGGAATTATAATGAACATTGTTCAGAGATTCTGTTTCTCTTCTCCCAAGAAAAGGGTAAGAGAGATTTGGCGATTTGCAAGGCGGTAGGGCAAATCTGAGCCGGGTTTTCCGTGTCGGTGGGGTTGTCCGAAATGAATCAGCGGCAGTGCATTCGATAAGAGGTTGTTGGTATGTTCGATAGTAGAAATAAATGTCTGATTGAAAATTGCGTCAAAAACTGGTGGGAAGTTTTTTTTGCGAATAAATGAACAATGTTCAGCAAATAGGGGAGGAATTTCTGTGAAAGTAAAAAGAAATACTTTGCTTCTCCTTGCTTGTTTGGTTTGGAGTGCGGCGGGATTCAATATTTTTCGAATTGGCGCGGAGGCGTATTGCTTTGGGGTGACGATCGGAAAATTGTTGTTATCAGGAGTGGTTTTTGTGGTATTTCAAAAATTTATTTTCGGGAAATTGGTGCGGAAACATACGCAAAGAATCCGGCATGACGAAGAGGAACGGCAATATTTTTGGAAATTTTTTGATAGAAAATCGTTTATCATCATGGCGGTGATGATGACGGGCGGTATTGGGCTGCGTTTATCCGGTTGGGTTCCCGAGAGTTGGATTGCGGTGTTTTATTCAGGATTGGGGGCGGCGTTGCTGCTGGCGGGCATTTTGTTCGGCTGCAATTTTGTCAAATATGTGCGGGAAGACAGCAAGGGAGAAGCGGGGTCTGTCGAGAAGGAGTAAGTCTTTGTTGTCGCGGCGCTGTATGATTGGCGGAGAGTAAAGTGAAGGTATCGCGGGAGGAATGGGAGTGTATGGAATAAGAGAGCAGAGCGAGAGATTGATTAAAGCATCATCAGCAGATGATGCTTTTTTTTGTGGCAAAAGGCGATGTGTCGGTGCAAAAAAACGATGGGCAAAGCTTTTTTTGGCGTTTTTGAAAGGTGGTTTTTTGTACGATCAGTGTATCATAATAAAACAAAGAAGAACAGGCAATCAGGCGAGGAAATTTGAAATAAAACGGTTTTTGGGGGATGATGTGATAATGAATAAAGGGATTGAAAGAAGCGCGAATGAGCATGGATACGGTTATTTTAAAAATAACGGTTGAAATATTTGGAAAATTTATAAACCAATTGTGTCATTTTGGGGATGATATTTTCAGCATGTTTTTTTTGAAATAGAAATGATGTACTGATGTACTTAATATGAAATGGCGATTTGTTTATGATTTAAACAGTCTTAAAAAAGATATTAAAAAGAAAATACCTGTTAAAATTTATATTTCTTATAGTATATTTAAAGTATTCTCTTGGAATTTTCAAAAATTTATAATTAATTTTTATGCTGAATATGCTATAATATAGGTTAGATATAGTCATTCGAGGATAATTAATATCAGAGACGGTTATTGTATTTGTGGTTTGGGTCTTTCTGTCGAAAGACCCCTCTCCTTTGTTCCGAGTTCGCTTTCATAAAATTTTGAAATAAATTAAAACGAAAGAAAGAATGGAGTGTTAAAGATGAATCGAAAGAAATGGAGACGGTTGTGTGCGTTTTTGTTAGGCGCGTCAATGCTGCTGACTTCTTTTGGCTCACCGGCATTGGCCGCAGATGCGGCGAAACGAGCGGAAGTCAACGCGTGGAACGCCATGGAAACGCAGCTGGAAGAGAAAACAGAAGACTTGCCTCAATCCGAGTATGATGGCTACATCATCAAGCTGAAAGAGGACCTGTCACCCAAAGTCAGTCTGGCAATGGAAGAAGAGGCGGAAGATACTCCCGGCATCGAGGCGGTGGAATACGCGGAAGATCTTTACACGGCGGAAAGCCTGGAGGACGCGCAAGAATTTACTACCGCGCGCAATGTGGAGTATATTGAGCCCAATTATCTGTTGGAAATATATGATTCCGATACAGAGTTACTTTCGGAAACAAACCCCGATGATACATATTACACATCCGGTGACCAATGGAATTTGGATCAGATGAATGTGGGGGAAGCTTGGGCGCTGGGTCTGGAAGGACAAGATATGGACGGCAGCGCCGATATGGATTATGACGGGGATCCTGATAATGATGAAGTCGTTGTGGCGGTGATTGATTCCGGTCTGAAAGAAGGTCATGAGGATATTGATTGGTCACGGGTTCTGCCCGGACATAACTTCCTTGATACAAGCAACGCGTCGGATACCGATGATACTCAAGGACACGGGACTTTTGTCAGCGGTTTGATGGTGGCCACCAAAGATAACGGTAAAGGGATTGCCGGTATCTCTCAAAACATCTATGTGATGCCTTTAAAGGTGTTTAATTCTCGCACTACAGCCACCAGTGTGATTGTTAATGCCATCAACTATGCGGCGGAGCAAAAAGAAAACTTTGATGCCAGCAAAGGGCAGCAGGGTACCAATATCAGTGTAATCAATATGAGTTTGGGCGGAGAAACCGCGGAAAGCAGTCTGCAATCCGCGGTGGAAAGAGCCATTGACGCGGGCATCATTGTCATCTGTGCCGCCGGTAATGATGGGGATATGAGAGCCAGCTATCCGGCACAGTATGCCATTGGGGTTGGTTCCACAAATTCCGCGGAAGAAGTTTCTTACTATTCTCAGCGTTTATCCTTGGCGAATGGCGCCGGGTATGAAAATAAAGTTTGGGTTATGGCTCCCGGTGAAAATGTGACCAGTACCTATATGGAGTCAACCAATTCTTATTATACAGCCAACGGTACTAGTTTTTCCTGTCCGGAAGTAGCGGCTTTGGCGGCTTTGGCGGTTAGTTTGAAAAACGACCTGACGGAATATTATCCCGACAGCCAAAACAATCATGAGGCATTTCGGCAGTTGCTGAAAGAAACCGCGGTACCCAAAAGCGGATCTGCCGGTGAGATCAACGGTCAGGATGTGGAATACGGTTGGGGAATTGTTGATTTCGGACAAACCCTGACCGCTTTGATCGGGGAAGTGGAAGGAGAAGGAAAGGTCTTTCTGCAAGCTGCCAATGAAGCGGGATCCGTAATCCCCGATGCGGAAATTACCGTAACCGATACCACCAATGAACAAGTGATTTCTCCGAATGAGGATGGCTCGTATACATTGCAGTTGGGCCGTCGATATCAGTATGCCGCCGAAGCGGATCGTTATCAAGCCAAAACCGGTATTTTGGTGACACTTTCCGAAGAACGTACGGTAACCGTGACTTTGGCAGGACAAACCTACAAGACTCGTTTTGATGTACGGAACAGTCGCGGCAATTTGATCAATAACCCGGAAATTACCGTCAGCAAAATAGGCGGAGGTACGGTTACACAAAACCAGGACGGCAGCTTCTCCACCGGTAACGGGAATTATCTTTATACCGTAAGCGCGGGCGGTTATTTTCCACAGAGCGGTTCTTTTGTCATTGACGATTTGAAAGAAAGCAATCTGGAAGAAAACGGTAAATTGATTTCTCTGACCGTTCACGGGGATATTGACGTTTGCAGTGTTAAAATGACCGCTATCGGCGCGGAAGGCACCGATATTACCGAGGATACCATTGTAGATGATAACGGCATCAAAAAATCCGCCACAACGATTACGGTATTAAATTCTCAAAATGTTCCGCAGGAAGTGTATACAGACGGATATTACAAACTGGAACCGGATACGTATACTTATACGGTAGAAAATGAACAGTATAAAACCGTAAGCGGCAGTTTTATTATTCGGGAAGAAGATAAGGATACGGCTCAAGAACAAAAAGTATATTTGAGTGATCGTGTTTATAATGTATACTTTGACATTTTCCCTCTTTATGCGGCGCGGCTGGTTACCGTGACCAATGGACTGGGTGAAGTGGAACGTCCTGTTGTGGATGATATGGATATTCGTTACCGACTTTGTGACGGAACCTATCGCTATCGTGTGGAATCCGCCGGTTACCAGACGCTCACCGGCACCTTTACCGTGAACGGAAAAACGACCAACGTGGAACTGCGTCTGGAAAAGGGAAGTGGTGTCGTGGATGACGGTACGTCGGATACCCCCTTCCTTACTATCAATACATCCCTGTTCCCGGTGTCCGATTTGCAGGATTATCAGACGAAAGCAACTTATACCATCGGTGATGTTGCTACGGAAGTGACAGGGATCACTATGACGGATTTGATTGAACATTTCACCAATCCGTTGCAGGAGGCGTCCGGCGTTTCTGTTCGGGTTGGGGAAGATCAGGAATATACGATCTCGGCGGAAGATTTTAAACGGACAATGATAGCCTGGCAAGATGATCAGTTATATTTGGCGACGGACGGTGCGAAAGTGATGATCGCCGATCCGCAGGTTGTGACGGTATTATACCATGTACACCAGGAAGTGACGGACGTGCTGAAAGAAGCCACCTGTACCGAACCTGGACTGGCGCGTTACACTTGCACACAATGTGGTAATGTGCGAGAAGCGGAACTCCCCGCGTTGGGGCATGATTACGATCCCAATACGGGAATCTGTACCCGCTGCGGTGATTCTCTGGAATTAGATACCGACACGGAAATTATGATTAACGATACGGTGGTTACCAGTGCGGAGATGCGGCAATATACCACTTACGCTACTTATACGATGGTAAGTTATACCGGTGAGGAAACTCATTCTGTTGTGGGAATTTTACTCAGTGATTTGGTGGAACATTTCCTGCCCGATAAATGCGTGCCGTATGTTACAATAACCGCGTTGGATTACAGCACCATGGGATATAGCAGGGATATGTTTGACGATACGATGATTGCCTGGGAAATTGACGGACTGCCCCCCGGCAGTTATGATTATGACAACCATCTTCGCGTTGCCGTAGACGGCGGTTCCAGCGGTATGTGGTTGTATTCCCCGGCTTTGTTTGAGGCGAACACGACAGATCATCAATACGGCGCTCCGGAAACCGTCGCGCCTACTTGTGTGAAAGATGGATATACCAAGCATGTATGTTCCGTTTGCGGTCATGAGGAACGATATGATATTGTGTCCGCCACCGGGAAACACAACTGGGATATCAGCTATGTACAGAAAGAGGCTACCTGTACGGAAGGCGGCGGCATTTTGTACTATTGCGGAACTTGCGGAATGAGTAAGTTGGTGGATTCCGATCCCCTTGGTCATCATTGGAACAACCAAGGAATTTGTGATACTTGTGACGCCGTGTTGGCGGATGGAGCGGTGGTTGTGACAAAAGACCAAGAACAAACACCCGTTGCGCAGGTGACTCCTCCGGCAGAAGGTTGGCGTTTACATGAAGAAAATACCTTTACTGTAAGCAGTGAAAAAGCCTGCGCTGTTTTGGTGAAAAACGATGACCGTTATGAACGCTTGGAAGGAGTCAAACAAACAGAAGATAGCTATCAATTCTCGGTAACATGGACAGAAGACACGACAGTTTTTGTATTGCTGGCCGGTGATGCTAATTTCGATGGAACACTGGATGTGCGGGACGCGATGCTGACTCGGGAAGCGGTATCGGCAAAAATCGAGCCATCCGGCAGAAATCTGGCATTAGATGTGAACAAAGATGAACAATTGGATAATACCGACGTAACGAATATTTTGTCCGCCGCCTTGAAAAAAAGCGGGCTGGATTGGTAAGGAGACGAAAAGAAAATGAAAAATCAATGGAAACGATTTCTTCCGATTTTGCTGGGATTAATCCTATGTTTCGGGTTCAGCGCGACTGCATGGGCGGCAGACCAGAGTTTGTCGCTGAAACTGGATCAATCGGAAGTGACTGCGGGTACTGCTCAGACGGTGACGATGACTGTGGAGCTGCCCCGAGCAGTGAAAGCCGGAGGTTATGAATTGACCTGTGTTTATCCGGAAGCTTTCAGCATTGACGCTATCAACAATGATGACGAGCGGGTAGGCGGCAGCCTGGCAAGTCAGTATTATAACTTGGATAACGGGATGATCAAATGGTTTGATATGGACTTACAAGATGAAAATCTGACCAAATTGGCACAGGTAACCTTCCATATTCCCGCCAATACAGTGGCGGGAACCTATGAAATCGGCGTTAAGGAAGTAGCGGTTTATGCGGAAAACGGCCGCGCCACTGTTTTTGAACTGCCGGAAGCGACAACCCTGAGTCTCACCGTAAGCGGCAGTAGTGGCGGCGGAGGCGGCGGTGGTGGTACCGTTGCGAAAGAGTATACCGTTACACTGCCCACTGACTTGGTGAACGGCAAAGTGGCAGCGGATAAGAGCAGCGCCGCTAAAGGAGAACCCGTAACGATTACCGTCACACCGGACAATGGTCATGAACTGGAACAGATATCCGTAACGGATCAAAAAGGACACAGCGTGGACTTGAAAGATTTGGGCAACGGTAAATACTCCTTCACCATGCCCGCGTCGGCAGTTACAGTTGAGGCTGCTTTCACAACAGACCTTGACGAGGATTGCCCGTCCGCGCGCTTTACGGACGTAAAACAGGACGGCTGGTACCATGAAGCCATTGATTATGTGGTGGAAGAAGGCATGATGAATGGCATCAGCGATACATTGTTCGCACCCAACGACTCCACTACCAGAGCGATGATTGCGACCATCCTTTGGCGTTTGGAAGGCAGCCCCGAAGTGGATGCCTCTATGGACTATCAGGACGTGGTCGCCGGCAGCTGGTATGAGGAAGCGGTTCGCTGGGCTACCCAGGCGGGCGTTGTTGAAGGTTACGGCAACGGAACCTTCCTGCCCAACGGCGACATTACCAGAGAAGAAATGGCGACGATGCTGTATCGATATGCTGAATATAAAGGTGTTGATACAGAGACGGTAGAAGACGCCGATCTTGATCGTTTCGGCGATGTTGCCTCGATCAGCGCTTGGGCAATCGATGCTATGAATTGGGCTTGCGGTACCGGTTTGATACAGGGAACTCCGGAAAGCAACTTGGAGCCCGGTTCCGGTGCGACTCGCGCGGAAGCGGCCCAGTTGTTGCGGAATTACTCATTGGAGATCGCGGCATAATGTTTGTAACACAAAAAATCAAAAAAGAGGTTGGTTCTGTTTCAGAACCGACCTCTTTTTTCTTTATTTACGAAAGGCGTTTAAATGAAGATTGCTTAAAAAGTAATAAAATCGTTTTCTGTTTACATAAAAACCGACTCCCTGCTGAAAAGCAGGGGGTCGGCGGGAGAAGACAGGTCGTAATTGTTTGTTTTTATGCCAATGAAGATGATATTTATTCTTTGGTATTTCCCAGTGATTTTTTCAGGCTGAGCAAATATTTTCTGCCGATAGGAATAACGGCTCCTGTTTTTAACTGGATTTCGTCATAGGAAAAGGAGACGATTTGTTTCCGCGCGATCAAATAAGAACGATGGACACGGATGAAACCATAAGGCAGAAGGCGATGTTCTAATTGCTCAAAGGTAGAAGTGAAGTCAAAGGTGACTTCCGCGCTGTTTTCCTGATAATGGACGCAGAGCATGCGACCTTTGGCTTCCACATAAATAATGCTGGCAATGGGAATGTTTTTGTATTCATTGGCGCCTTTTAACAGCAGAAACTTTTGTTGTTTCTGGTCACAATAATCAATGGCTGCTTCCAAAATCGTTTTTTGGCGAGTCGGAGATGTTACATTTTTGACAATATAGTGGAATGTCCGCACATCAAAGGCATAGATGGCATATTGGTCGCTGTCACTGATAAAAATGATTTCTCCTTCGTAGTGTAATTCTGTGCGCAGTTTGTGGGCGGCGCGCAGTCCTTCTACGCCCGGCGGCCAATCAATGTTCAAAAGAAGCAGATCGACGCTGGGAGCGATTTCTTCCATTTCAAACAGCAGTTGCGGAATAGAGCGGAACACAAGAATTTCGGGTTCGATGTTTTTGGCGGCGGAAATTTCTTCGATCATTTGGATTCGTTGGTCTATTTCCGCCTGATCGTTGTCGCAAATTGCGAGGCGCATAAGCTCCCCCTCCTGTTTTGATATGACATGTCGTTCAATACCTTTTCAAATACCCAATAAACTACTTTTAGTATACGCCAAAATTGAGGAAATGTGGGGAGAAAATTAAAATTTTCTCACTTTCGAAAAGCTTTTGATCTCCGAAATTTGCTTTTTTAAACGAAAAAGCAAGAAAGGTTGTCGTTCGTGATTTTTAACAAAAAAACGGAGACAGGAAGAGGAAGGACAAAAGAAATAGCTGTTTTTATGCATTTTTATGCATTTCTGATGCCCTTCCCGGTTACGATACGGATGAGAAAAATTTGTGATGAAAAATTCGACGGTTTTCATCATTTAAAAGCTTTTTTGAAAAATATTTTCCTCTTTTTTAAAATTATTCTCTTTGATGAATATTGATAAAGTTTTTTAGGAGTTTGTTTTGGAAGCATTTGCCGCGGAAGGGTCTTTGCCTTCTTTTTTCATCTTCAGTTCACGGACGATGCCGTAAACGACAGAAATGGGTAAAGCGATGCAACTGGCGATTAACAGGACAGAAACGATGATTTTGGTCATGGGATTTTCCTCCTTCTTTTTTGGGGCTGAGTTTTGTTTTTCTTTTTTTTTTGCTGATCAGGTTTTACAATATAAAAGAAAACCGTTTGCAAAAAGGTGTATACAAAAAACAAAACAGCCCGAATCTGCAAGCTGTAAATTGTTATTATTCTCATTTTGGAAACTGATAGGAAACGAGAAAAAGAAACCGCACGCAGATTTTTTTCTACCTATTTAATAAATTGTAAAATAAGTATAGCATATGATTCTGAGAAATACGGAAAATTGTATAAACAACCATATACCGTCACGAACAACGATAAAACCCCAAAAAGTTGAAAATTTTCTGAAAATAGTGGCTTCTCTTTCGCCTATATGAAGTTTTTGTGATGATATTGATGGAAATTACAAAGAAAAAAACAATGAATTCCCGGTTTTCTGATTAACGGATGTTGGTTCCGACTGCAGGAAATGATAATGTGTCCGAAGAAAAAAATCAGCTCGCGTTACTGTGAGGCGGGGAAAAGCAATTCGGCATACTTTGTCACGTATTCATTGGAAATATGATACAACATTTGCCTCGCTGTTCCGGGGAACACTTTGTACAGCAGAGAAGAAAGGTAGGAGACAAAGTGGATAAAAAAAAGAAACGGCGAGCCTTCTGTTTTTTTCAGTGCGGGAAAAGTAAAAACAACGATCGCGGCTTGAGAGACTTTTTTACAGAACGGTGTTGGCGCTGGACGGGGTTGGTTTTGATGGGATTGTTGTGCTGCGGTCTGGCGGGACTCGCTTTTGGGCAGGTTGCTTTACAAAGCGGGCTTTCGGAACGGCTTTCTTTTGGCGGCAATTGGTACGGCAAAACTTATCAAATCCAAACTGCCGCCGGAGAACAGGATGATTTGTGGGGCAATGTAACCTTAGAATTGGTAGGCTTTTCGGCGTTATCCCGAGCGTCAGTGTTGATCAATGGAAAATCGGTGGGAAATTTTACAGAACAAGCAGTTACAGTGCGTGTTGTCCGTGGGGATAAATTAGCAGTAGATACTTCTGCTTACGCGCTGCCTGTCAGTATACGAATTAAAAGCGTTTCTTCTATCATTGACAGCAGCAAATTACAAGAATTGACTACAGCGAGACAGGAAACGGTCCGACTGGGAATCATCTCGTTTCGTTAGACGGGATGGAAGAAAAAAGGAATATCAAAATTCCTCTCAAAATGACTTGTCAAAAAATCAATGCCAAAGTATAATAGAATATGTATAGCTGTATGTGATCTGTGTTTTTTGTATAGGCAGTGTAGTATGGACACAGAATGACGAAGAAGCGCGACAACGAGGCATGAGAATACGCAGGAAGGAAGAATGGAATGGATTATAAAAACCAAAAAGTGTTAGACAGTAAACGGGTCGCCTCTGCGGCTCTGAAGATGACTTTGGCAGAAACCAGGGAAGAAGAAGAAGTCTTAAAACAAGAGTTGCGGCAAGCGGGAATTTTAGCGGCGGCAGTAAACTATGGCGGGGATGCCTTATCATCGGTTTCTAAAATTGTGGAACGCGCGGTGGTAGCCGCGAAACGGGAAGGAATTATCAAAGATGTCCATACGGAAGAAGGCGCCGTAGCCGGCGCCGCCCATGAGGCGCTGCAGCAAATTATGCCCAAGGCAATGGGTCTTTCTATCGGCGGCAAAATCGGTATCGCCAAACATCATGATCACGTCAGTGTGGCTATGGTGATGAGCATCGGCATGCTCCATTTGAACGAAGTCGCCGTAGGAATGTCTCACCGCGCCATCGGTTAGTTTGGGGACATGTTCGGAAGGCGGAGTTAATTTATAACCGAACATAGGCATTTCGGTATATTGCCGAAAACCGTTATGAAACAAAAATTAAGAGATGAAAGAATTACATAACATGTAGGAAGGGTCTGGAATGTTTTTATATGTCAGAGATGTCAAATCAGCGGCGGAGGCCGCGGACGCTATTGAAAAAGGCGCGGCGGCATTGGCGGTTTCTCTTTCTTCGCGGCGGAACATGGAGGCGGAAGAAACCCGTACTTGGCTGGAAGAATTACCTATGCAGGTGATGAAAATCGGGGAATTTGGCAATGAGCCCTATTATGACATTGAGGAGATGGCGACTTTTTGCCATTTAGATGTTTTGTTGTTGCGAGATTTGCGAACCATAAAAGATTTCTCTCATTATACCGGTCGGGTAATGGTGGAAATCACAGAATGGGAGTTGCAAGACATGAAGCGTTTTGAGCCTGCCCAATATGAGCAGCTGCTGGAAACCGCCGATGGATTGCGTTTGCGATTGACGGACTATACTAATTTGGACAATGGCTCCTTTTGGCAATATCTACGCGCTTTTCCCAAACCGTTGTTTTTGGCAATGGATTTGGAAGGGGGCAGCATTGCGGATGTTTTGGAATTGCTCCGTAACAAAAAAGTGCCTCAATTAGCGGCATTGTTTGTGGATTATGAAGATTTGGACGGAGGGCGGCGACGCCGGAAGGAGGAAGCATGAAAAAGGTCATTGCCATTGATGGTCCGGCTGGCGCCGGTAAGAGCACTGTCGCCAAACAATTGGCTCAAAAACTGGGATATTTATATATTGATACCGGCGCAATGTATCGCGCGGTGGCTTTAGCGGCTCTGCGTGATGGCATTGCTTTTGATGATGCGGATCGCCTGACAGAATTAGCGGGTCGGGCGGTGATTGATTTGAATGCGGCGGACGGCGCTTATTCAGTATTTTTAAACGGTGAGGATGTCAGCGAAGCTATCCGCCTGCCGGAAGTGGGAGCCGCCGCTTCTCCGGTTTCTGCCGTATCGGGCGTGCGGCAACATCTGTTGCGGCAGCAACGGAGAATGGCGTCAGAAGGATGTGTGATCATGGATGGACGGGATATCGGAACGGTGGTGCTGCCCGATGCTGATTTAAAGATTTTCCTGACGGCGTCTCTTGAAGAACGAGCAAAGAGGCGTTTTTTGGAACAACTCAAGAACAGGTTAAGGCAGAAATCGCACAACGAGATTATCAGGATTCTCATCGCGCCGCCGCGCCGTTGATGCGGGCAAAAGACGCGATTTTGTTAGTGACGGATGATATGACGGTATCGGAAGTTGTGCAGAAAATCAGCGAATTGGCAAACGAAGGAGAAACGGAAGAAGGACGAAAGTAATATGGTATACCAATTAGCGGCGAAAATTATGACGCTGTATTGCAAACTGCGAAAGGTGCGTTTTGAGGGATTGGAAAATTTGTTGGCGGAAGGGCCTGTGGTGGTGATTGCCAACCATAATTATTGGACAGATCCCATTTTTGTCGGATTATCTTATTATAAAACGCTTTCTCGCCAAGTGTTTTTCATGGCAAAAGAGGAATTGTTTCGGGGAAAAATTATCACACGGTTGTTGAAATTGGCGGGGGTATTTCCTGTCTCGCGGACAGGTACGGATTTAAAGGCACTGAAAACCGCCATGTGGCATTTGAAAAACAACGATGTACTGGGAATTTTCCCGGAAGGTACTCGTTATCATCACGCGGACGATGAACCGTTGGCGGATTTTAAACCGGGCGCGGTGTTGATTGCTTATAAAGGCAAGGCGCCGGTAATTCCCATCGGGATTGAAAACGCTCGCAATTGTTTTCGGCTGACCAAGCCGGCTCCCGTTGTCAGAATCGGAAAACCCATTTACTTTACCGATATCGAAGGTAAAAGTAAACAGGAAGTACTCGATGAATATACAGAAATTTGTAAGGCGGGATTGCTGCAGGAATTAAGCTAAAAAAGCAACCGAGTGTTTTTATGAGGGAACAAGGTAACAAAAGCGCTCTTTGGAGTAAAAAGTGAGAAATTCAGGAAAAAAACATATTTATTTCCAGAGTAAGCAGGATTTTCCCTCCGCATAGAGAATTATTGAAAAGTTAGAGTATCTATTTTAGGTGAAATGAATGCAAATAATCATTGCGGAATACTCCGGTTTTTGTTTTGGGGTGAAGCGAGCAATTACAACAAGTGCCCAATTGGCCGGGGTCAAAGGTAAGATTTATTCTCTGGGCCCACTGATTCATAATGAAAGAGAAATTGCCCGATTTGGTGACAGCATTCGAGTGGTTCAGTCTTTGGATGAAGTGGATCCTGCCGTATCGGACAGTGTGATTATTCGAACCCACGGTGTGGGGCCGAAGGTTTTCGCGGAAGCGAAAGCCCGCGGTCTGGAAATTATCGACTTGACTTGTCCATTCGTGAAAAAAGCTCAGCAAACAGCGGCGGCTCTGCGCGCCGAAGGGTTACAGGTTGTAATTGTGGGGGATAAAAATCATCCGGAGGTTTTGGGAATAAAGGCGTGGACGGAAGATCGCGCATGGATTATCTCCGACGCGGAAGAAGTGCAAGATTTGTCCGAAACCGAAGGAATTGGGGTATTGGCGCAAACTACCCAACAAAAACAGGTTTTTGACGCTGCCGTAGATGCTCTGCGGAATAAATACCCTCATGTGGTGGTAAAAAACACCATTTGTGACGCGACTGCCAAGCGGCAAGCCGCGGCGGCAGATGTCGCAGGGCATGTGGAAACAATGGTGATTGTTGGCGGCAAAAACAGCGCCAATACAAAAAAATTATATCAAATATGCCGGAAGCAGGGAATCAGCACCCAGTTGGTTGAGGGCGCTGCGGACTTGAACAGGGCTTTATTTGACGGTGTAAGCACCGTAGGCGTTTGTGCCGGCGCATCAACGCCAGAATGGATAATTGAGGAGGTAGTTGACAACATGGTGGAAATGGAAAAAATGGGCGAAGAAGTAGTAGCTGAAATGGAAGAAAATAAGGTTGCTGAAGCAGCTGAAACCGTTGCGGAAGAAGTTGTGACCGAAGCGGCGGAAGAACAGCCCGCGGAAGAAAAGGCGGAAGAACCTGTTGCTGAAGAAGAAGCGGAAGAATCTTTCGGCGCAATCCTGGAACGAGAAGCCGCGAAAAAAGAAATTCGCAGAGGCAGCCGGGTGAAAGGCGTTGTGGTACAGATTAACAGTGATGAACTTTTGGTTGATATCGGAGGTAAATCCGAAGGTTTGCTCCAAAGCAATCAGTTGATGCCCGAAGAAGCTGCTGACATTCCCGCTCATTTCGCCGTTGGTGATGAAATAGAAGTAATCGTACTGAAAAAAGAAAATAAAGAAGGATATCCCATCCTCTCTAAGAAAATGGTAGATCAGGTACTGGTATGGGAAAAACTGGCTGCGGCCAAAGAAGAAGGCACTCCCGTGACCGGTAAAGTTGTGGAAGTTGTCAAAGGCGGATTGTTGGTGGATGTCGGTTTGCGCGGTTTTGTACCGGCCTCTTTGGTAGATATCCGTTATGTGGATGACCTGAAAGCATATGTTGGCAAAGAAGTAACGGCCAAAGTATTGGAATGCGATAGAAGCCACAACAAACTGTTGCTCTCCATTAAGGCTGTTTTGCTGGAAGAATTGCAAGCGAAGAAAGAAGCTTTGATGGCGGAAATTGAAGAAGGTCAAACCAGACACGGTAAAGTTTCCCGTCTGACCAACTTCGGCGCTTTTATCGATTTGGGCGGTGTGGACGGTTTGCTCCATGTTTCCGAAATGGCTTGGTTCCGGGTAAATCATCCTTCTGATATTTTGAAAGAAGGAGACGAAATCGATGTTTATGTATTGGGTGTTGATAAAGAAAACCAGAAAATCTCTCTGGGTCTGAAACAGTTGATTCCCAATCCTTGGACATTGGTGGAAGAAAAATATCCTGTGGGCTCCATTGTAGATGCCACTGTGATGCGGACAGCTCCTTTCGGCGCTTTTGTTCAGTTGGAACCCGGTGTGGAAGGGTTGGTTCATATTTCCCAGTTGGCTTATGAACGAGTAGCCAAGACGGAAGATGTGGTAAATCCCGGCGATGAAGTGGAAGTAAAAGTTTTGGATATCGATGTGGACAATAAACGCATCAGCCTGTCCATCAAAGAAACTTTGCCGGAACCGGTGAAAGAAGTTCCTGTGGAAGAAGTTCTCGAAGAAGAAATTCCCGAAGAACCGGAACATCATGAAGAATCTCTGGGCGCGACCTTAGGAGATATTTTCCCGGATAACCTGAAAAACGAATAATTTACCGGACAAAAACCGTTCCCGTTTTTGGGAACGGTTTTTTTATGCTCGTTCGTTTTGACGGAACGGGAACTTCTATGCTATAATAAACCAACAAGAGAAATACGGTTTGTCGAAGGGAGGAGGAGCGAGTGGGGTTTACGGAGTCTTTTTCAGCGACTTTTTGGTTTTTGCTGGGGATTGCGTTGGTCATTACTTCTGTTGGTTTTCGGAAATATGTTTATTTTATTTCGTTGGGATATGCTTTTTCTATTGCTTTGATGGGTTTGGCGTTGATGTTGTTGTTTGTAAACACTCTTTCTTTTGGCACAGTGATGGCCTGTTTGTTACTGATGATATATGGTTGCCGATTGGGAACTTATTTGGCGCTGCGAGAAAAGCGCAGCGCTTCTTATCGTAAGGTGATGCAGTCGGAAATCAAAGACGGCCGTCAAATGAAGGCAGTGGTGAAAGTTTGTATTTGGCTCAGCGTTGCGGCGCTGTATGCGTTGATGATTTCCCCGATTTTCTTCCGTTTGCAAAACGGCGGTGGCAGCGATGCCTTTTGTTTGGCGGGTGTGGTGATCATGGCGGGCGGCATTTTGTTGGAAGGATGGGCCGATTATCAGAAGTCTCAGGCAAAAAAACGAAATCCCCATCGTTTTTGTGACACAGGATGGTATCGTTTGGTGCGTTGTCCTAACTATCTGGGAGAAATTTTGTTTTGGACCGGGGTATTGGTCAGCGGTCTTACTATTTTGCAAGGCGCCTGGCAATGGACAGCGGTATTGATCGGTTGGCTTTGTATTGTGTATATCATGTTCGGCGGCGCTCGACGCCTGGAAATTCGGCAAAATAAAAATTACGGACAGGATCCGGAATATCAAGCGTATTGCAGACAAACACCGATTTTGCTGCCTTTTGTGCCTTTGTACAGTGTGGAAAAATACAAGTGGCTGGTGGGGTAAGTGTCCTTGTGATTCTCGGTGTTTTACAGTATAATAAAGAGGAAAAGAAAACAATGCGCGGAACAGTGCGGAAAGCGGTAGCTGTGGAAAAATGAGGTGAGAAAATGAAACCAATTGTTGCCATTGTAGGCCGGCCCAATGTAGGCAAATCAACGCTGTTTAATCGTTTGATCGGCGGCAGGCATGCTATTGTGGAAGATTTGCCCGGAGTGACCAGAGATCGTCTCTATCGGGATGCCAGCTGGTTGGATCGGGATTTTACGGTTATTGACACCGGTGGCATTGACTTTCGGGATAAGAATAACCAGATTACGACCGGTATTTTGCAACAGGTGGAAATTGCCATCGAGGAAGCTCATGTAGTGATTTTTGTGACAGACAGCCGCACAGGACTGACGCTGGAGGATGAAGAGGCGGCGGAATTGCTGCATCGCAGCGGCAAACCGGTGGTATTGGCAGTGAATAAAATGGATCATTTTCGAAATGAACATGAAACATTGGCGGAGTTTTATTCGTTGGGATTAGGCGAACCTATCGGTATTTCCGCCATTCACGGCATGAATACAGGAGATTTGCTGGACGCGGTTGTCGCCCATTTTCCCCCTCGTCATGAACTGGAAGAAACGGAAGTCTATGCCAGCATCGCGGTCATCGGTCGTCCCAATGTGGGCAAAAGCTCTCTGGTCAATAAAATTTTAGGAGAAAACCGCAGTATCGTGGCGGATATGTCCGGAACCACCCGCGATGCTATTGACAGTGATTTCGTTCGCAATGGTAGAATTTATCGAATCATTGATACGGCGGGAATGCGGCGCAAGGGTAAAATTGCCGAAACAACAGAACGGTACAGTGTGGCGCGGGCGCTGCGGGCGGTGGATCGCAGCGATATAGTATTGATGGTGATCGATGCCCAAGAAGGCGCCACGGAGCAAGACCAGCGTATTGCCGGATATGCCCATGAGGCAGGCAAAGGAATGATCGTGGTGGTTAATAAATGGGATTTGATTGAAAAAGACAATCATACCATGAAAGAATTTGAAAGTCACTTAAAAGAGCAGTTTTCCTTTATGTCTTATGCCTATGTGGTCTATGTGTCGGCAGTCACAGGTCAACGAATCGGTAAAATTATGGAAGATGTGGATTTGGTTCATGAGGAACAAACCAAAAAGTTGATGTCCAGCCGCCTGAATGAAGTGGTGACGGAGGCGACGTTGCTTAATCCCACTCCCACGGATAAGGGTAGAAAGTTGAAGATATTTTATGCTACTCAAGCGGGCATTAAACCGCCTACCTTTCTTTTCTTTGTAAATGATCCGGAATTGATGCACTTTTCTTATTTGCGTTATTTGGAAAATCAATTACGAGAAAATTTCGGCTTTCGGGGGACACCTCTGCAGTTAAAGGTACGGGGTCGAAATGAAAAAGAAATGAATTGATTTCTGCTTATCACCGGAAATCGCATCGGGGAAAAGCGTAAATGAATGATGGGGAGGAACAGGGAATGGTTGTATTATTAAGTATTTTGGTGATGTTGATTTCCTATGGATTGGGATCGTTATCCTTTTCGTATATCATTACTAAAAAATTGACGGGTGCGGATATTCGTACCAAAGGCAGCGGGAACGCCGGTTTTACCAACGCCATGCGAGTGTTGCCGAAACAATGGGGATTGCTGGTCTTTGTTTTAGATGTGCTGAAAGGCGTTATTGCTGTGGTCATCGGTCGTCTGTTGCTGGATATGCCGGGCGGCACGTTGGCGATGCTCTTTGTTATTATCGGACATATGTATCCGTTTTGGATGCAATTTCGAGGAGGCAAGGGGATTGCCGCCGGTTTGGGCGCTTTTTTGGCGTTAGATTGGCGCATTGCGCTCATTTCTTTGTGTGTGTTTATTGTCGTGGTTTTCATTACGAACTATGTGTCAGCCGGTTCTGTGATGGCGGGAGTGACATTGTTGATCGCCGGTATTTGTTATCATCCCGGTATTGGTTATATCGCGGCGTTTGTCGCGGCAGCAGTACTGGTTATCTACAAGCATCGCCCCAATATTGAGCGGATTTTACGAGGAGAAGAATCCAAACTTTTTAAGAATCGGAAATGGAATCCTCTGGAAAGGAAGTAGAGGCAATGAGTAAAATTGCGGTAATCGGCGCCGGTAGTTGGGGAACCGCGCTGGCGCTGACTTTGGAATATAATAAGCAACAAGTGACACTTTGGTCTAATGAGTCTGACCATGTGGCGTTGCTCCGCCAAAAGCGGGAAAATGTTCACTTTTTACCGGGCATTTATCTGTCGGAGACGATTGATGTGACAGATTCTTTAACAGAGACGGTGGCGGGAGCCGACGGTGTGGTGATGGTGGTTCCCAGTCATGCCGTGGATTCTGTGTCGAGACAGCTGGAAGGATTGATTCCTCGGAATACGGTATTAATATCTGCCGCCAAAGGTTTTGATCCGATTACCATGGAGCGGATGAGCGAAGTTTTGCGACGCCATTTCCCTGAAAATCCGGTGGCGATTTTTTCCGGTCCGAGTCATGCCGAAGAAGTCAGTCGCCGTATGTTGACAACCGTGGTGGCTACTTCTGAAGATGCGGCAGTGGCAGGTTGGGTGCAACGATTGTTTTCTAATGATTTTTTGAGAGTGTACACCAATGACGATGTGCCGGGGGTCGAATTGGGAGGCGCTACCAAAAATATTATCGCGCTGGGCTGCGGAATTTGTTATGGGTTTGGCTGCGGAGATAATACGGAAGCTGCTCTTTTGACTCGTGGTTTAGCGGAGATTATTCGTTTGGGGGTTGCCATGGGCGCTCGTGCCTCTACCTTTTCCGGGTTGACGGGAATCGGAGATTTGGTGGTTACCTGCGGCAGTCTCCATAGTCGTAACCGTCGCGCCGGCACTTTGCTGGGGCAGGGAAAATCTTTGGAGGATGTGTTAAGTCATATGGGAATGGTAGTGGAAGGTGTGAATGCTACCAAAATCGGTTACCGGCTGGCAAAGAAATATCAGGTGGAGATGCCCATCACAGAAACGATTTATGAAATTTTGTATGAAGGACGCGCTATTAAAGACGCTCTTCATGCTTTAATGGGCAGAAGCTATAAAACAGAGGGGTAAGTCTTGATCCGGCAGAAAAACGGCGCGGTGCGAAGCGTCGTTTTTTCATCACAAATCATGAACATCATAAAGAAAGGAAATCGGATTTTCTGAAAAACGGTGAGGACGATGACGGGAGAAAAGGAATTGAGAAAAAAACAAGTAAACGGAATGAATTCTATTCGAGAGTTGTATAAAATCGGCAGAGGGCCTTCCAGCTCCCATACCATGGGACCGGAACGGGCGGCTCGCTGGTTTCGGGAAAAATACCCGACGGCAACGCGTTTTACGGCGGTGTTGTACGGCTCTTTGGCAAAGACGGGCAAAGGACACCGCACGGATTATATTATTGAGGAAACATTTTCTCCTTTGCCTGCAGAAGTGATTTTTGATAAAGAAACGGAACCTATTCCTCATCCCAATACCATGCGGCTGTATGCTTATGAAGGGGATATCTCGCTGGGAGAGGCTGAGATTTACAGTGTCGGCGGCGGATCTATTCAGATTTTGGGAGAAGAAGATGTCGCGCCGCCCGATGTTTATTCTTTGCATTCCTTTGAAGCCATTGCCGCTTATTGCCAAGAACGAAATTTGCGCCTTTGGGAATACGTGGAGCAGGTGGAAGGACCGGATATCTGGGAGTATCTGGCGGAAATCTGGGCCTGTATGCAGGAAGCCATTCGCCGCGGTTTGAATGATGAAGGGGTACTGTTCGGTGGGCTGGGCGTACAAAAAAAAGCCAGAAGTTTGTACCGAAAACATCATATTGATGAAAGCCCGGAAACCAGAGAAAACCGCTTGGTGTGTGCGTATGCTTATGCGGTAGCGGAGCAAAACGCCGGATGCGGCGGTCCCATTGTGACGGCACCCACATGCGGTTCTTGCGGGATTGTGCCGGCGGTATTGAAATATGAAAAAGAGCGGCGTCATTTTTCCGACGAGGATGTGCTGCGGGCGTTGGCTACCGGCGGTTTGATCGGAAATTTAATCAAAACCAATGCTTCCATCAGCGGCGCGGAGTGCGGTTGTCAGGCGGAAGTTGGGGGAGCTTGCTCCATGGCAGCGGCAGCATTAGGAGAATTGTTCGGCATGGATCTTGGTCAGATCGAATATGCCGCTGAAAACGCTATTGAACATTATTTGGGGTTGACCTGTGATCCTATTCACGGATTGGTGCAAATTCCTTGTATCGAGCGGAACGCGGTGGCTGCTATGCGTGCCATCAATGCTGTTAATCTGGCTAATTTTCTGACCGATACCAGAAAGATCTCCTTTGATTTGGTGGTGCAGACGATGTACGAAACGGGGACAGATCTTTCTACCTTATATAAGGAAACCAGCGAAGGCGGTCTGGCAAAACTCTACCAATAGAAGAGGAATATAAAAGACAAAGAAAAAGAGCAGAAAACGAAAGCGTATCGTTTTACTGCTCTTTTTAGCTTTGGATAGAAAACGGGATTTTTTCTTCGGTGAGTTCTAAACTTTTGCATACAGGCATATAAAATAGGGAAATCAAACAATGTTTGTTATGACAGATGTGATATCTGTCCCATGACATAAAACCAACAAGAAAAGGGAGGGAATGTTGGTGGAAAAATTTGATATATTGCAAGATGTTGCCACAAGAACAAACGGGGATATTTATCTGGGGGTTGTGGGGCCTGTGCGAACGGGCAAAAGTACTTTTATCAAGCGTTTTATGGAGTTGCTGGTCCTTCCCAATATGGAAGAATCTTATGAACAGCAAAGAGCGCTGGATGAACTGCCCCAAAGCGGTTCCGGTAAAACCATTATGACTACGGAACCAAAATTTATCCCCTCCGAAGCGGTGCAAGTGGAGGTAAAAGAAGGTCTCAGCGCCGGGATCCGTTTGGTGGATTGCGTTGGTTATGCGGTTAATTCCGCTCTGGGCTATCAAGAAGAAGACGGTCCCAGAATGGTGAATACTCCCTGGCAGGAAGAAGCGATTCCTTTTCAGGAAGCGGCGGAAATCGGTACGCAGAAAGTGATTACCGATCATTCCACTTTGGGCATCGTAGTGACCACAGACGGACAGTTTACTGATATTCCGAGAGCGGACTATGAGCCGGCGGAGGAACGGGTTGTCAAAGAACTGAGGGAAATCGGTAAACCTTTTATTATGGTATATAACACCAAAGCGCCGGATACCGAAGAAACAGCTGCTGCTGTAGATGCTCTGCGAGAGAAATACGGTGTGATGGTGGTCGCGTTGGATGTATTCCGAATGGATTTGGAGGATGTATTGGGAATTTTGCAGGAGTTGTTGATGGAATTTCCCGTGACAGAAGTCAGTGTGAAATTACCCCGTTGGTTGGAAGAGTTGGCGCCGGAACATTGGTTGCGTCAACAATTGGAAACGGCCGTTCGTACTGCCGTGCAGCAAGTGACCAAAGTGCGGGATATCGACGGAATGGTTGCGGACATTGCTTTGGCGGAAAGCGCCGGTCAGGTTTCTCTGCAAAAAATGGACTTGGGCAGCGGCGTTGCCGATATTTCGGTAGAAATGGTCGATGGATTGTTTTACCGTGTTTTAGAGGAATATGCCGGGATGCCTGTAGAAGGAGAGCATACCATTCTTTCTGTGGTTCGAGATTTTAGCCATGCTCACCAGGAATGGGATAAAGTGGCAGAAGCAATGGGAGAAGCGCGCAAATCAGGCTATGGGGTTGTGACACCTCATCTCAATGAAATGTATCTGGAAGAGCCGGAGCTGATTAAACAAGGCGGCCGTTTCGGCGTACGGCTGAAGGCGTCGGCTCCCAGTTTTCACGTAATTCGAGCCAATATCTCAACAGAGATTACCCCTCTGATCGGTACGGAAAAACAATGCGAAGAATTGGTGCGATATATCCTGAGTGAGTTTGAAGAAGATCCTCAGAAAATTTGGCAGACCAATATTTTTGGTAAATCGTTAAATGAATTGGTGCAGGAAGGTATTCAAGGTAAACTGTATAAGATGCCGGAAAACGCGCAGGTGAAATTACAAGATACTTTGCAGCGGATCGTTAATGAAGGCGGCGGCGGTTTAATTTGTATTATTCTTTAAATTACAGCGAAAATTTCAAGCTTTGAGAAGATATGTCAAACAAAAGAGAAGTTTTGCGTCAGAATTGAGGAATTATAGAAAAAGAAAAAGGCGAATGCGGGTTCGCCTTTTTCCTATTTGCAATGATTTTTATTCATAAATTTTCTTTATGGTTGAAAGTTATCACATAAAATTTCTTGATTGGACAAAGGTTTTCTAGTGGATTATAATGGTTTTGTCTCTAATATGATGATAAAAAAGTTTTATAGGTTCTAAGATTTTGTGAAAAATTATTTTTACCAGAGAAGTTTTTCGTGTTTTTTTTAGGGTGAATAAAATGACCGATGAAAAGAAATTGTTATTACGAGTAAAAGGTATTAAAAAAGCCTTTGGTCATGTGGAAGCGTTGCGAGGGGTTTCTTTGGAGGCTTATGCCGGTCAGGTGCTGGCCATTGTGGGAGACAATGGCGCCGGTAAGAGTACATTGATTAAGATCTTGTCCGGGGTATTGGCGCCGGACGCGGGAGAAATTGAGTTGGACGGACAGTCTTTTCGCAAACTGACACCCAAATTGGCTTTGGCGTATGGAATTTCTACTGTTTTTCAGGATTTGGCTTTAGTGAATACCCAAGATATTGTAGAAAATATTTTTTTGGGTAAAGAACTGCGGCGATTTGGGGTTTTAACCAAAAAAAAGATGCGCCAAGAAGCCGTTCGGCTGTTGCTGCGATTGGGTATTCAAATTCCCGGTTATGATGTTTTGGTGAAGGACCTTTCCGGCGGACAGCGTCAGAGCATTGCGGTAGCCAGAGCCGTACATCAGGGCGGCAAGTTGTTAATTTTTGATGAACCGACAGCGGCCATGGGTTTGAAAGAAACCGCTGCTGTGGAAGCATTAATTAAAAAACTGGCGGAAAGCGGTTTCGGCATCATTATTATCAGCCATAATATTCCCCAGGTGTTTCATCTGTCTGATTTTGTCTGCGTTATGCGGCAGGGCAGCGTGGTGGATGTTGTACGTACCGCGTCGGTCAATACAGAAGATATTGTTTCAATGATTACCGGCGCTTCTGCAGTTTGTTAATTTGGAGTGGTAAAAATGAATGAAAAAAAACAGCAGGCAGAGCAAGAGTTGCTGGCACAAAAGCACCAAGGAGATTTTAAGTTTAAGTTAAACAAATATTTTCCGCAGATTCTTCTTTGTGGAGTGCTGTTGCTGCTAGTTATTTTCATGACTTGTGCTTCGGAATATTTTTTGCAATGGCGTAATTTCCGGAATATTTTGGATCAATGTGCTGTCTATATCGTTTTGGCTGTAGGAATGACTTTTGTCATCGGAACGGGCGGAGTGGATTTGTCCGTAGGCTATCTGGCGGGTTTTTCCGGAGTGGTGGCAGCAATCGCCATGAAAGCGGGTCTTGACTATCGGGTAGCTGTTTTGTTGGGGTTGGTGACGGGTACCTTTGTGGGTTTTGTCAACGGTTTCTTTGTTTCTAAAGTGAAGATTAATCCTTTTATCACGACTCTGGCAACCATGTCCATTTCCCAAGGGATCGCGCTGTTGTTGACAGGCGGGGTAGCCATCTACAGCTTTGCGGAAGGATTTAAAAACTTGGGGACGGGACAAATTGGACCGGTCACAACGCCTACGGTGATTTCTTTGGTTTTTGTGGTAATCGGCGCTTTTTTGCTGAGTAAAACTTTATGGGGAAAATATTGTTTGTCGTTGGGTGGAAACGGCGAAGCCCTGCGCCGAACGGGAGTTAATGTACATGCTTATCGCATCAGTGTGTACATGCTGTCCGGCTTTTGCGCGGCAGTAGCCGGTATCATTATGGCGGCGCGATTGAATTCCGCGGCGCCCATCGCGGGGGCAGGTTATGAAATGGATGCTATTGCGGCTGTTGTTTTGGGGGGCGGTTCTATGAACGGAGGAACCGGCTCCATGTTCGGAACTTTTGTGGCTTGTATTACATTGGGCATTATGCGAAACGGACTGACCTTGCTCTCTATCCCTACTTATTATCAATATATTATTACCGGTGCGATTATTTTAATTGCCATTGTTATTTCTGAGGTGCGTAAACGCAAGGATCTGACAGCGACGGCGTAATGGAAGGCGGCGACGAAATTGGTTTACTTGGATATTCCTTCGGAAATTCCGAAAGATCAGATGACGCCGATTGAGCGATCGGCAGCCATCAAGGCGGGTGAGCCTTATGACCGTATTCCCTGTTCTCCTATGACGGCGGAGCAAGTGATTTGGTCGACAGGCATTACCGTCAAAGAATATTTATTTCATCCGAAGGCGGCCGCGGAGGCTATGGCGGCGGCATATCGGTATTTTGGTTATGACAGCGTCAGCGTCAGCCCGGACCATCATGGATTCGCGGAAGCGCTGGGCTGTGAGTTTATCTATACAGATTGGGAGCGTCCACAAATTAAAACGCACCTTCTGAATACAGAAGCGGATATTATGGCGTTGGAACCTGTGAACCCCAAAACCACCGGTCGTCTGAAACTTTGTTTGGAGGCGGTGGCGTATTTGCAGGAAATGGTGGGCAAAGAGGTAAAAGTAGGCAGCGGCATGGGAGGTCCTCTTACCTGTGCTTCTTTTTTGCGGGGGGCCGACCGCTTGTTGCGGGATATGCGGAAACATCCGGAATATGTGCATAAAATGATGGAAGTAAATACCCAAAACTGCATCAACTACATGGCGGCTTGTTGGGAATACGGAGTAGGCTGCAGCATGGGGGATTCTTTTTCTTCCTGTACCGTCATTAGTCCCAAGTATTTTCGGGAATTTGTGAAACCCTATTTAAAACGTATTGCCGACTGGCAAAGGGAGCATATGGGAACGGTGGGCAATCTGCATATTTGCGGTGAAACCCGCGCTATTTGGGATGATATGTTGGATTTGGGATTTGGCTCTTTCAGTTTAGATAATTGCATGAATCTGGAAGAAGCGAAAAATTATATGGGAGAGAAGGTCGGACTGAAAGGAAATGTGAAACCGGTGGAAACGATGGTTTATGGTACACCGGAGGATGTAATGCGGGAATCCAAGCGTTGCATTGAGCAATGTATGGATAGCCCAAAAGGCTTCACCTTGAGCAGCGGCTGTACGCTGCCGGTGGAAACCCCGGTGGCCAATGTTCAGGCAATGGTGGATGCCGCTCGCATTTGGGGCAGGCCGAAGCATAATTTGTAAAACAGCGTATTGTTTGATACCAAAGCGAAAAAATGAAGGTGATCAAATGGGAAAGAAAATTTTAGGAATGGGCACGGCAGCTATGGATACCTTAATGGGTATTGAGAAACTGCCTCGATCGGACGCCTTTGAACTATTGCGCTCGGAGCAGCTGGTTCCCGGGGGCAGTTGTGCTAATATGCTGGTAACATACGCCGCTTTGGGCGGAGAATCCAAACAGCTGGCCAAAATCGGAGATGATCGGTTTGGGCAGGCTTTTCGCGAAACACTGGAGGAGGATGGTGTGGACGTCTCTCTGTTGAAGGTAAAATCGGGCGGTACCACGCTGCACACCTATGTTATGGCGGCGGAAAACGGAGAACACTGTATTTTTGCCAATATCGGTGATTGTTTGATGCAATTGGAGCCGGAGGAAATCACTGAAAATATGTTAGACGGCATCGACTTGTTTTATGGAGATTTAATTCCTTGCCGCGCCGCTATTCGTATGGCGGAACTGGCAAAAAAGAAAAAAATCCCGGTAGCGATTTGTTTGCAATGTCCACCGGATTTTATGGCGGGAGTCGGTGTTTCGCTCGCGGATATTGAAGAAATTTTAAGTTATGCTGATTTGATCATCAGCGGACGGGACGGTTATTTTCAGCTGACAAAAGAGACAGAAACCATTGCGGCTACCCAGGCGTTGTATCAAATTTATCAACCTCGTCACGGTTGTGTTTGTACTGCCGGTTCCGAAGGCGCTGTTTGGGTGACGGCGGATCAAGTTTTGCGAGCGAAGGCTTATGCGGTTCAATCTATTGATTCTACCGGAGCCGGAGATGCTTTTTTCGGCGGTTTGTTGTACAGTTATTTTCATCAGGAAGAAAGCCGTCAGCAAGCTTTGGATTTTGCCAGCGCGTTGGGAGCGATGAAATGTACGGTCTGGGGACCGCGGATTAAGACAACCCCACAAAAAGTACGGGAATTTATTCGTCTTCATGCGCGGGAAGAATCGGAATAACTATCATTTTGTGGTTAATTGGACGGAAACGTCTAAAAATAAAAAAGTTGAGGAGGAAAAAATGAAAAAGTCAAAAATTCTTGTATTACTGATGGTATTGACCATGGCAGCTTTTGTATTTGCCGGTTGTGCGTCTGAGGAACCCGCCGCAGAGGAACCTGCTGCAGAGGAAGCCGCAACGGGAGAAACTACTACAGAAAATGCTTTGTTGGCGGAAGCGGAAGCGGATATGCTGGAACAAATGGGTCAGTTGCCCGAAGCCGGTAATGGGGAAAAAATCGGTGCCGTTGCTTTCAGCATGACCAATGAATTCTGGGTAACCGTATCCGAAGGATATGAAGCCGCCGCGGAAGAATACGGCGTCACGGTGGATGTAGTAGCAGCGGAAAACGAAGCTGATGAGCAGAGCCAGTATGACGCTATGATGAACCTGCTTTCTCAGGATTATGATGCTTTGGCGATTTCTGCCATGACCGGTACCAATTTGGTGCCTGCTGTTGCCGAAGCCAACAAACAAGGCTTGACGGTGGTTGCGGTCGGCACTTCTTTGGATGAAGCTGCCGCGGAAGAAGCCGGCGCTTCTGTAGCCGCTTTTGTAAACTGTGACTTCTACGGTCAGGGTTATGATGGCGCTACTTGGATTATGGAACAGCTGGGTGATGAAGCGGAAGGCGCGGAAGTGGCTGTTATTGCCGGACAGGCCGGCGCCGCCAATGCCGAACTGCGGAAATCCGGGGCGGAAGATGCTTTCAGCGAAGCTGGCGCTAATGTGGTGTTGACGGAATATGCGGACTGGGATCGCCAGAAAGCCTATGATATGACTACTAATTTGATTCAGGCACATCCGGAAATCAGAGGTATCATGTGCGGGAACGACGATATGGCATTGGGCTGCGTAGAAGCGTTGAAAGCCGCAGATATGCTGGATCAGGTAAAGGTAGTTGGTACCGACTTTATTGAAAGAAGCTAAAGAATCCATCAAAAACGGGGAACTGAGCGGTACTGTTGTAATGAGTCCGTACCTCTTTGGAAAAGCCGGTTTGATTTTGGCATTGCAGGCGATCCAGGGTATTGAAATTACCGTTGACGAATTGGATACTCCCTATGGTTTTGTAACACAGGAAAATGTGGATCAGTATGAAGGTTGGAAATAAACCTAGTTTGTCCATCCGCGATAAAGATAATAGATTAGAAAAAAGACCACTCTTTAGAGTGGTCTTTTTTCTATGGTCAAATTTGGGTCGCGGTCATTCAATTTCGATATTTTCTACACCGTGCTGTAAAATGATGTTGATTAGTTCATTTCTGGAATAATTGCTTTCATAAGCAATTCTGTCCAGCTCGTTCAGCAGATCGGCTTTGAGTCTGACTGTAATGACGCGGGCGTTGTCTTCGCCTCGTTTTTTGATTTTCAGCGGTTCGTTTTTCATGAAGATACCTCTCATTTTTAATGGCTTGTCTGATATTATTATATATTGACAAATTCCATTAAAATATATTATAATGTGATATCTATAATGATATCCAACATGATATTTATAATGATATTACCAGGATTGGAAGTTACTTAGGTGGTTGAAAATGAAGCGTACATGTAAGGAGTCCCGAGGAGATAAATCGTTGACGTATAATCTTATGAAGGCAATGGCAGTTCTTTCCGTTTTGCTTTTTCACGTGGTCAGCATGAATACCGATTACGGAACTTTTTCACCTGCGCGGGTTTCTCCGATTTTAGCCAATCTTGCCGATTGTTTGCATTTGGTGAATATGCCCTTATTTATAGCGACGGCGGGCTGTGTATATGGGTTTTGTTTGGAAATGGGCAAGTACGAGCGGGTGGGAGCTTTTTTATTGAATAAAAGCCGCCGCTTACTGCTACCGAATTTCTTTTTTGGTTGTTGTTTGGTTGCCCCGGTAATGATCTATTGTCGCCTGACGACGTTGGATTATGCGCAGTATGTACTGTCGGGGATTTTTCTGGCGTCAGATTCCCGTCATCTTTGGTATTTATTGGCGTTATTTTGGATTTTTTGTTTAGCGATTTTGCTGAAACCTCTTTGCAAAAAAAAGCATCCTTGGTATTTGTTGATTTCCGTAGGGATTTTGCTGTCGGATCTGCTGTTGCCGACGCCGGATGTTTTGCAGTTACACAATGCGCTTCATTATCAAATTTATTTTTTTCTGGGGGTTTGGATCAATCAGTTTTATCGGGAGATTTATCGGATGCTGCGTCCATATCGCCGTTATTTTTTCTTTTTGGCGCCGTTGGCTCTTTGGACAGCGCCACAAAACGGAGGAGAGGAAACAGTTGTCTTTTTTTGGGCGATTTTGGGCGTTTTCAATTGTTTGCTTTTTTGTGATTTTTGGTCGGAGCGTTATCCGGAAGTGAGGGAAAATATACTGTATCGCGTATTGAATCGCAATGGCTTCGGTATTTATCTGTTTCATCCGTTAGTGATTTATTTGTTGGATGTGCAGTTGGTTGCCTATCCCCTTTCTCCTTATACATTGGCGCTCATGGTGTTTTGCACTTCTTTTCTCGTATCGACGGGACTGACAGAGGGTCTGCGGAAATGCCATTTGGGTATTTTGGTGGGAGAAAAGCCAAAAGGAGCTCATTCCAAAAGGTCTGGTCCTTTTTTTTCTTTTGCGAAAAGAGGCGGAATCGCGATGTCTGTCCGGTCTGCCGGAATTGACGAAAAAAACAAACCAACGGATTTTTGATCCGTTGGTTTGTTATTGAGGGCTGTCCTTCTGGTAAAGAAAAAAGTTTTTGAGAAATTGACAGAAGCTCTTGTATTTCTTTGAGAGATCTGCTATAATGAGCCTGTAGTGTTCGTGAAATAAGGAATATTGTCCTTGAAAAACGGACTTGTTTGCGAATCACGGGAAAATGTGTGCGGAAGGAGGACTTATCTATGGCAAAACAACAAGAAGCCTATATTATCTATGATAGCATCTTGCCTGACGCCATGCGTAAAACCGCCCAAGCGAAAGCGCTTTTGGCAAAAGGAGAAGCCAAAAGTATCAATGAGGCAGTCAAAATGGTAGGAATCAGCCGCAGCGTTTTTTATAAATACAAAGACGGTATTTTCCCTTTTTATCGTCAGGAAACCAATCGTGTGGTGACATTCAGTATCAAAATGAACCACAAAGCGGGGATTTTAATGTCGGTGCTCAATGTCTTGGCAACCAGCAATTGCAACATCAACACCATTAATCAGGACATTCCTTTGTCGGGGATGGCAGTTGCTACCATTACGGCAGAAATCTCTGATTGTACGATGACTTTGGGAGAGTTGGTTTCTTCGTTGCTGCAATTAAACGGTGTTATCAACGCGGAGATCATTGGGGATATTGCCGGGTAAACAGATGCGGCAAAAAAATGAAAAATAAAAAAAGTTTTTTTGATTATGATTGGTCGGTTTGCCGATATTTATCATAAAGAATTTTTAAGAAAGCAGGTGCAACAAATATGGATAAACAGGTAGCGGTTGGGATCATCGGTTTGGGAACCGTTGGCGGCGGCACGCTGAAGGTGTTGGCGCGGAACAGAGATCTCATTGCCTCACGCTCAACCGACATCCGTATCGCGAAAGTTTGCGATTTGGATTACCAACATGCAAAAACTCTTGTGGAAGCGGAAGGATTGTCTCCGGAAATCATCACCGATGATGCCAAAGAAGTGACACAAAACAAAGATCTGGATATTGTTGTGGAATTGATTGGGGGCATTCATCCCGCCAAAGAATTCATTTTGGACGCGCTGCGGCACGGTAAAAGCGTTGTGACTGCCAATAAAGATTTGGTGGCTGCCCATGGTAAAGAGCTTTTTGATACGGCGGACGCCAATGGAGTGGATTTAATGTTTGAGCCGGCGGTGGCAGGCGCTATCCCTATTATCAAAGCGTTGAAAGATTCCATGAAAGCTAATCATATTAAAAAAGTGATCGGGATTGTCAACGGAACCACTAATTATATTTTAAGTGAAATGAGCAGAACAGGCGCGGATTTTGCGCCTTGTTTGAAACAGGCTCAGGAGTTGGGTTATGCGGAAAGCGACCCCACCAATGATATCGAAGGATATGACGCCGCCCGCAAAATGGCTATTTTAGCCTGTATCGCTTTTAACAGCAATACCACCTTTGATGATGTGTATGTGGAAGGTATTACCAAAATTTCCAAACATGACATTTCTTATGCCAAACAGTTGGGTTATACCATTAAATTGCTGGGGATTGCCCAGGAAGATGAAGAACAGGATGAGTTGATTGAAGTGCGGGTACATCCTGTTTTAATCAAAGAAAATCATCCGTTGTCTACGGTCAAAGAAGCGTATAACGCCGTCTTTGTGGAAGGGGACGCGATCGGTACTTCCATGCTTTACGGTAAAGGCGCCGGAGAGCTTCCGACTGCCAGCGCTGTAGTGGGGGATGTTATCGCCGCGGCGGAAAATGTAATTCATAATGTGCGTGGTGTGTCGGGGATTCGTTTCTTTAATCATAAGAAGGTAAAACCTATTTCCGAGGTGCAATGCAGCTATTTCATCCGTATGATGGTGAAGGATGAACCTATGGTTTTGGCGCAAATCGCGGAAACTTTCGGTAAAAACCATGTGTCCCTCAATTCCGTTTTGCAGGAACAGATAGAAAACAGCGGAATGTCGGAAATCGTACTGATCACCCACGAAGTCAAAGAAGCGGATATGCGCAAGGCAATGGAAGCTTTTGCCGGCATGTCCTGCGTAGACAGTGTGCTCAGTACCATTCGGGTAATTTAAGAAAAGAGGACTAAATAGGATATGTGCAAAAAAGTTATGGTAAAAATTCCCGCGACCACCGCAAACATCGGCGCCGGTTTTGATACATTCGGTATGGCGTTTTCTTTTTACAGCGGTGTGACCGCTGTACGCGGCGGTGATTTTGAAGGAATTAAAATTACCAATCACGGAGAAATCACCCATTCTCTGGCAGATCCGAAACGCAATCTGGTGGCTCTTTGCGCCAGAAGCCTTTGGGATAAAGTGGGGTTTGATTATAATGGTGTGGAATTGATTTTGGACAATGATATTCCCGTCTCTCGGGGATTGGGCAGCTCTGCCGCCGCCATTGTCGGTGGTTTTGTGGCTGCCAATGAGATGGCGGGCTGTCCTTTGGGTCAGAAAGAGCTGTTGGAAATGGCGGTAGATGTAGAAGGACATCCTGACAATGTGGCTCCGGCGCTTTTGGGCGGATTTGTCTCTTCCTGTCGTCGGAACGGGGAAACTATCGTTTTTAAGGCGATTCCGCCGGCAGATTTGAAAGCGGTTGTTGCCATCCCTGATTTTCATCTTTCCACTAAGGTAGCCAGAGAAGCTATGCCTGAAGAAGTCAGTGTTCAAGACGCGGTTTATAATATCCAGTGCGCGTCTCTTTTGGTAGGCGCTATGCTTTCGGGCAATTATGAGTTGTTAAGCAAAGCAGTGGATGATCGATTGCATCAGCCCTATCGTTTTCCTTTGATTCCGGGAGCGGATGCGGTATTAGCGGCGGCAAAAGAAGCCGGCGCTTTGGCGGCGGCTTTGTCCGGCGCCGGCCCTACACTGATTGCGTTTACGAACACGGACGGCAGCGCTATTCGGGACGCTATGGAACAAGCTTGGCATGAGGCGGAGGTGAACTGCCGAGTGTTGGTTTTAGAACAGGATAATGAAGGGGTTCAGGTGGAAAAGGTTTGAAAGAAGATCACAAAAATGAAATAAACAGGAAACATAGGAGGCAAATATCATGGCATTAATTGTGCAAAAGTATGGCGGCAGTTCTGTTGCGACGCCCGACCGAATCAAAAATGTGGCGCGGCGGGTGGCAAAAACCGCAGATGCCGGCAATGAAGTCGTTGTGGTTGTGTCTGCCATGGGGAACACGACGGACAATTTGATCAAACTGGCGAAAGAAATTACATCCAATCCCTCTGATCGTGAAATGGATATGCTTCTTTCCACCGGGGAACAGCAATCCATCGCTTTGTTGGCAATGGCTCTTAATGAACTGGGTTATAACGCGGTTTCTCTTACCGGCCAACAAGCAGGGGTGATGACCGACAAAGCTCATAGTAAAGCGAAAATCGTGTCCGTAGATTCCAGCCGTATGATCAAAGAATTGGAAGCCGGAAACATTTTAATTGTTGCCGGATTTCAGGGCATCGATGAGCACGGGGAAGTTCACACCTTGGGTCGCGGCGGCTCCGATACTTCCGCTGTTGCTTTGGCTATTGGGTTGGACGCGGATTTTTGTGAAATCTATACCGATGTGGATGGGGTGTACACAGCGGATCCGAGAATTGTAAAAAAAGCAAGAAAACTGCAGGAAATTTCTTTTGATGAAATGCTGGAAATGGCTTTTCTCGGCGCCGGCGTTTTGCAGCCCCGCAGCGTGGAAGTGGGTAAAATCTTCAATATGCCCATCTGTGTTCGTTCCAGTTTCAATGATAATGAAGGTACTATGGTTTTGGAGGAAAAAGACATGAAAAGATTGGAAAATGATGTAGTGGTAAGCGGCGTTGCTTATGACGATGATTTGTTAAAAGTAACCATTTACAATATTCCCCATGTTCCCGGTATTGCCGCTAAAGTATTTACGGCGCTGGGTGATGCCAATGTCAATGTAGACATGATTGTGCAAAGTGGCGCCAGAGGGGGTCTGGGCGGTTTGAACGATATTTCCTTTACCACCAGTAAGGAAGATGACGGTAAAATCGAAAGCATTCTGCGACCGGTTCTGGATGAAATCGGCGGCGGTGAAGTGCTGGTACAGAAAGGTATTGCCAAGGTTTCCATCATTGGCGCCGGCATGATCACTAACCCCGGTGTCGCCGCGAAAATGTTCCGCGTATTGTCGGACAAAGGATACAACATCCAGATGATCTCTACTTCCGAAATCAAAGTTTCCTGTATTTTGAGCCAGGATGTGGCAAAAGACGCCGTTGTGGCGCTGCACACCGCCTTTGATTTGGATGATGATGAATAAGTCACGGCGCGAAATCCAAACCGACCGTTTTCGATAATCTGTCGGCAAAGGGGAATTCTTTTCAAGAATTCCCCTTTTTGTTTTGTAGAACCGCGGGATTTTTTCGGTCGCGGGAAGAGGGATGAAGATTGTATGTTTGAGATCTTGAGAAGGTTGGATTTCTTCTGATTTGGCTTGACAGCAGTGAGAAATTATGATATAGTATTAAAGGTTATGTGTGCATTTTGCACGCGTAAGTAAACCGCTCTTGACTGGTTTAAGTCCGCAAGGCACCTGCCGAGGCGAGTCTTTGACAATGGAGGTGTAAAGATGTACGCGATTATTGAAACCGGCGGTAAACAATTTAAAGTGGAAAAAGACGACGTCGTTAATGTGGAATTACTCGATGCGGAAGTGGGCGCTACCGTTGAATTGGATCGAGTTTTGGCTGTTGGCGCTGGCGCTGATTTGAAAATCGGCAACCCCACAGTAGAAGGCGCGAAAGTTTCCGCCAAAGTTTTGGAACACGGCAAAGGCAAAAAGATTGTTGTCTTCCATTACAAACCGAAAAAAAATATCCGGAAGAAAAACGGTCACAGACAACCGTTTACCAAATTGCAAATTGTTGATATTCAGGCCTAACCAAGGCTGTGATGAATGATTCCACAAATAGAGGAGGTGGGAATTCATGGCACATAAGAAAGCTGGCGGTAGTTCCAGAAACGGTCGAGACAGTGAAAGCAAGCGCTTGGGTCTCAAACGCCATGACGGCCAATATGTTACCGCGGGTAGCATCATCGTTCGGCAGAGAGGTACCCATTTCCATCCCGGCACCAATGTCGGTTTGGGAAAAGACGACACCTTGTTCGCGAAGGCGGATGGTTTCGTTCGGTTTGAAAGAAAAGACCGCAACCGTAAAAAAGTAAGCGTTTATGCTGAAATAAACAGAACGGTTCAGTCTTAGTTTGTTTTTCGTTGATCGGAGCAGCGCCGTGGGCGCTGCTCTTTTTTCAAGAAAAATGAAAACAAAAAGAAAATGGTGAACAAAAGATGAGAATCAAAATCAAGATACCTTCCTATACGGATATTATGTACAAAGACGGCTTCGGAAACCGAGGCTTGGTTTCTTCTTCCCGCCTGCAGTCTCTGTTGGAAGAGTATGAACAGAAAAAGGCTGCCGCGGCGGCGGCCGGCGCTTCCGCGGAGGAGCTGGAAAAATACGATATCGAATTGGTTGATGAGGATGACTATTGATTTTTGAACAGGCAGAAAGCAGTGGCGCTTTCTGCCTGTTTTGCCTTTTCTTTTCAAAGGAACTGATTTTTATGTGTAGATAAAACCGAAAATAAAAAAAAGAATGAGGGGAATCTGGATGTTGTCGACTAAAACGCTTTACTATACATAGGCAAAAATGGTATAATTAAAATGATATGGTAGTGGGTCTTCGGTATTTTTTCTCTTTGCTCGACAGAAAATATTTCGTGGCAGAGAAAAAAGAAGCCGCGAACTGCTCATTGAGGATTTATTGCGGGGAGAAGTGTATATGTTTTATGATTATGTGAAAGTTTATGTGAAAGGGGGCGACGGCGGCGACGGGCTGGTAGCTTTTCGGAGAGAAAAGTTTGTTCCGATGGGCGGTCCGGCCGGCGGCGACGGCGGTGACGGCGGTAGTATCATCTTTGTAGGTGACGCCGGCAGCAATACCCTGGAAGCATTTAAATATAAGCAGCATTTTAAAGGAGAACGCGGACAAAACGGCATGAATAAGGGCATGTACGGGAAGAAAGGGCAAGATACCCTGGTAAAAGTGCCTATCGGTACCATTGTGCGCGATGACGAAACAAAAGAAATCCTGGCGGATATTACAGAGATCGGACAGCGATTGGTGGTAGCGCGCGGTGGTCGAGGCGGTCGCGGCAATATTCATTTCCAGAGCGCCAAGCATCGAGCGCCGGAAATCGCCGAAAAAGGAGAGCCGGGGGAAGAACGCTGGCTGCGGCTGGAATTGAAACTCATTGCCGATGTCGGATTGGTGGGAATGCCCAATGCCGGAAAAAGCACTATTATTTCCAAAGTATCCGGTTCTCGTCCGAAGATCGCTGATTACCCTTTTACAACGTTGGTTCCCAATTTGGGGGTGGTGAATCTGGAACCGGGGGTTAGCTTTGTAATGGCGGATGTACCGGGATTGATTGAGGGCGCCGCGGAAGGTTCCGGGTTGGGACATCGGTTTTTGCGTCATGTGGAGCGCACCCGTTTGTTGTTACATGTGGTAGATATGAGCGGTTTGACGGAACATGAGCCGTGGGAAGATTATACGATCATCGAGAAAGAATTGAAAAAATATCGCAGAGATTTAGCGGATCGTCCCAGAATGATTGTGGCTAATAAGATGGATATGCCTGATGCTCGAGAAAAGTTGGAAGAGTTTCGTCGACATGTGGGGGAGGATCGGGAAATTTTTGAAATCTCTGCTTTGACCGGAGAAGGTCTGCGGGAATTGATGTATACTACCTATCATCGTTTACAGACAGCTCCCGCTCCTGCCGGCGTCATTGATGTGGATGATCGGAAAATTACGAAAGTAGAACCTAAAGCGGAATTTACGGTGAAACGAGATGAAGACGGCGTTTGGACGGTGACCGGTGAAAAAGTGGAAAAATTGGTAATCCGAACAGACTGGTCCAGAGAAGAATCTTTAAAACGCTTATCTCACATTTTGAACAAGATGGGTGTAGACGAGGCATTGCGGCGGGCAGGTGTTCGAGACGGAGACACTGTGCGCATCGCGGATCGGGAATTTGATTTCTCTGATTAAGGGGCAAACTGAGAAAATAGGAGGAAGAAAACGGGTATGCTGGGATTTTTATTGAATGATATGGACAAACTGTGGGGGTTGATCGGTGTCATCCTTATCATGTTGATTGTCTTCATTTTATATTGTATCGTCGGAGTCCGCGCCGATGCGCGAGCCAAAAAGGCACGGCGAAAAGCGCAGATGGGTCATGCCGAAGAGATGAATTTTAACACGGTGGAAGAATATGACGCCTATCTGGCGGCAGAGCAACGCCAGGCGGAAGAAGAGGCTCGTATTGCTCGTCAACAGCAGGAAGATGAAAAGCGCCGAAAGAACCAACAGCGGAAAAATGCGGAAAAAGCGGCAAAAAAAGCGCAGGCTGCCAAGAAAAAACAGCAGGCGGAAGCGGCCGCGATGGCGGTGGAACATGCTGATGAAAATCCTGTGCAAGATGTGATCAATATGCGGGCGATGGCGCAGGAAATCAACATGGAGGATATTCAGCGGGTCATTGCGGAGCAGGAAGAAAAAAATGCCGAGCAGGCTGCTGTTTCCGAAGAATTGCGCTCTGCCGATGAGGAAACGTTGATTGCTGAAGCTACTGAAAAGGTGAAAGAAGCGGAACAACGGGAATCCCTTGAAAATGAACAAGAGAAAGAAGAGGTGTCACGCAATGCTTCTCTTTCTGAGGATGGTTCACAGGAAATTGCGGCGGCGGCAGCCCCGGCAAAAAAGACCGCCGGAAGTTCTTTGAAGAAAAAATTTAAGAATCGTTTTTCAGGTTCCCTTCAAAAAGAGGATTCTTTACGGATGGATACTCCTGCTAGTTCTTCTGATAACAGTACGCTAAGTTTGGAAGAATTGCAGAAATTGGTGGAAGACGGCAGCGCTTATCAGGAAATTGAACATGCTATGAAAGAAAAAGGAAAGCATGCCTTTCCTGAAGCAACTCCCTATGTACAGTCGATTCCTAAAATTTTAAATACCAAGGAAGCTATTGCGGTTTCTCCGGAAGCTCCTAAAGTAACTACTTTTTATCCGGACGGCAAAGTGGTGCGAGATAACCAATTGATGAAAAAACGTTCTTATCATCAAGGAAAGACGGAAGATACGGTAATCCCCGAAGAAGAAGCTGCTGATACAACAACGAAAACAGCGCCGGCGGAACCTGTTAATGAAGAACAGGAAGTAAAAGCGGCAACGGAAGATGCGGTAATCCCCGAGGAAGGAGCTGCTGATACAACAACGGAAACAGCGCCGGCGGAGCCTGTTAATGAAAAACAGGAAGTAAAGGCGGCAACGGAAGATGCGGTAATCCCCGAGGAAGAAGCTGCTGATACAACAACGG
>CBCTTQ010000007.1:0-66045 GCA_965149945.1 uncultured Peptococcaceae bacterium
AAGCAGAATCAAAGGTTTGAGCGATTCCCGGCACGAGTGCCTCAGCAGCACTGAACCCTATTCTACCATAACTGCCCCCTCCTGTCAATACCCTATCCCTGTTTTTTTTGCTTTTTTTGCCTCTCCCCTTTTTCCCCTCTCCCTTCTCTATTTGTCCTCCCTCGAATCCTTCACCGCACTCTCCGCCAATCCCCTCCGATTCTTCCTTCCCTCTTCGCCCTTTTTTAATTAGGATAAAACTTTGTATATGCATAATAAAGAAGTTTATGGAATTTTCTTTGAAAACAAAATATCCTATTTATCAGCATAATAACCAAAATCGCCAAAACAAAATCAAATGGATCTAAGGCCGCGATAAAAACCGCTATTTTTCTGAAATACCAAACAGCCGTATCTGCTTCGCAGCACAAAGGCGATTTTACCGTTCTCCATATCTTGAGATACCAATATGCTCTTTTCGATAAAGAAAATGCGTCGTCGATTGTATTTTGATGCTCTTTGAATCTACTATTCGTACTTTTTCTCAGCACGAGGATCCAACCATTTTGATTCATAACACAGTAGACTTTACTTTCTGAAGATTTTTTTAAAAGAAAGATATTGTTTTTTCGACATTTTCCGCATTTTCATACAAATCATTTTATTTTTCTCATTTCGAGATCTCGTCTTTTCGAAAAACTTCTCTCCAAAAAGCAAAACTCCCGAAATTTCGGGAGTTTTGCTTTTTAGAGAGAGGAATATTAGGTCTCTTATTTATTGGATTTGTTCTTTTCTTATTTTAATTGGTAACCCGCTTCAAATCCTGCTCGTACAGCTGTTTCGATTTTACCGATTTGTTTGGCGTCACCGACCACAGTCACATGATCACAAAGATCACGACAAGCCGCTTCCAACGGATTCACAGACTGAACGCCCATCGCCAAAACCACATAATCCGTGGCATATTCTTCTCGAGCGCCCGTTTCAACATTTTCCAATACAGCGCAGCCTTTTTTGATTTCCACCAATTTTGTGGAAGGTTTTTGACAGATGTCAAATTTAGACAGCTTATCCATGCAATCCAGATAAGTTTGTACATATACTCCTTTGCCAATTTCGTTCTGCATTTCTACCAAGGTTACCCGATTTCCTCTTTCACAGAGGAATTCTGCTGTTTCCATACCGGTAGAACCGGAACCGATGATGGTCACATTTTGATCATACAACGGTTTCACATCGCAAAGCACATCTTCAAAAGTCAGTGCGTTTTCCAGATCAATGCCGGGGATGGATTGAGGTTTGATCGGTTCTGCACCTGTTGCCAAAATCACCGCGTAAGGATGATAAGAAGCAATCATTTCCGGAGTCGCTTTCGTATTCACTTGAATAATAACATCCAGCTTTTGCAGTTGTACTAATTCATAGTCCACAATCCAATCCATTTTTTCTTTGCGCGGCGGTTTATCCGCCACATTGATCTGACCGCCGACCGTGCCCGCTTTTTCTAAAACAACCACATGAAAACCGCGTTCGCCCAGAACCCTGGCAGCTTCTAAGCCGGCGACACCGGCCCCTACCACAACAACAGTACGTCCGTTACCATCTTTCGGATAGCAAGGATATTGATGTTCTCGACCGGCTCTGGGATTGACGGCGCATTTCACAGGATTTTTATCCGGAATAGTATCCGCTACCAATGTTTCAAAACAGAAGGTACAAGAAATGCAACGATTGATTTCATCTTCTCGTCCTTCATAAGCTTTTTTCATCCATTCGGGATCCGCCACAACAGCTCTGCCCAGACCGACAAAATCAACCAAATCGTCTTCCAGCATTTTTTCCGCGAACCAAGGTTCCTTAACCATATTCACCGCGATAACCGGAATAGAGACCGCGTTTTTGACCGCGCGAATCAAATGAGTACGACAACCCTGCGGATAGGTAGTCGGTTCAGACAAAGAATTAAAAGATTCATAAATTCCATTGGAAACATTCAGGTAAACCAATCCCATTTTTTCCAATTCTTGACAAATTTTTACACCGTCATCCAAACGGAGATATTCTTTTACGCCATTAGGCTCCAGCAGTTCATCCACAGTCAGACGAATACCGATAGGATACTCTTTTCCGCAGGCTTCTTGAATACCTAAAATAATTTCTTTTACAAATTGCAATCTGCCTTCAAAAGATCCCCCGAAACGGTCGGTTCTCTGATTCGTATACGGACTCAGGAACTGAGAAATCAAGTAGCCGTGGGCGCCGTGCAATTCCACACCGTCGCAGCCTGCTTTTTTGGCACGAACAGCCGCGTCAATAAATTTCTGAATGACAATTTCCACTTCTTCTGTAGTCATTTCATGGGTTTCTTGTTGACAGACGCCGCAAGGTCTGGAGGAAGAAGACCAAAGAGGAACATTACCGTTGATATTCATAAATGTTTCTCGACCGGGATGGTGCAATTGCGCAAACACTTTGACACCTTCACCATGCAAAGCGTCAATCGCTTTTGCGGCCGGTGCGATTTGTTCATCCCGCGCGAAACTTGCTTGTTTCGGGGCGGCAACACCGTGTTCATCATCCACTCTGGTGTTTTCTAAAACAATCATGCCAATGCCGCCTTTGGCGCGTTCCATCAAATAATCCAGGAAATCTTCGCCGATGCACTGGTTTTTGTCCGCAACACCCATTGCTAAAGCACACATTACACTTCTATTTTTAATAGTCATATCGCCGATTTTTCCGGGTGTAAACAATTTTGGATACTTCATCGCAATTCCTCCTCTTCATTCTCTGTTCTTTTGCCTTTTCGTTACAATCGACCTAAGCAATAGAGCTCCTCTCTATGCTCTCATTATACATTCCGCTGGGCAGAATGTCAATTTCCAAAAAATTATAGCTCCTATAACATAATGCTATAAACAGCGAACAAATCACTATTCTCCCATTTATTCGTCCAATTTGACAGAGGAAAGCTACTCTCGTTTTCTGTTTTCTTATCGAATACAATTCTTCATTATAGATGCATAAATTGTATGATTTTACATTTTTACATTTTTACATTTTTACTTCGTTCCATATCCCCTTCTTTACATATCCCACTGATTCTTTTTTAAATCCACACAACCATTCTTTTTTAAAACCACCCCTTCTGCCTGCAAAAGCTTTTTCTGCTCAGTCCAGCCGGGCGCCGGACGCCCTTGATGGTTTACCACCCGATGACAGGGATAATTTCCGTAACTTCCTGCTCTGCGCAGTACCTGCCCCACCAGACGGGCATTCTTTTCCCTGCCAATTAACCGCGCGATTTGACCATAGGTAGCCACCTTGCCAAAGGGAATTTCCGCCACCACCGAAAGAACTTCATAGATCAGCGCTTCTGTTAAACAATATCCCATTCTCATCCCTCTGCCTTTATTTTCTCATTTTTATTATGGTCTTTTTAAGTCGATCCTTTCTGTTACCATGCTCCTTTTAAAGGAATCAGCGCCGCAGGATCAAGACCTTCATTTTCCAACAAAAAGCGTTTTTGTTCCAAACCGCCCGCATACCCAGTCAATCGACCGTCGCTGCCGATCACTCGATGACAGGGAATGATAATAGAAATGGGATTTCTTCCCACCGCGCCGCCTACAGCACGGGGAGACACCGATAATCGTCCCGTTTTTTCTGCCATTTTTTGAGCAATACCGCCATAAGTCACCACTTTCCCATAAGGTATCTCGGATAAAACGCGCCAAACCGCGCGCTGAAAATCGGTACCCCGAGGCGCTAAAGGTAACAGTGTCGGATTAGGACGCGCTCCCGAAAAATACTGTTCCAGCCAAAACTCAGCCGCGCGGAAAACAGGCAAATCTTCCCGTTCAACCGACGGATTTCGCAAAGTCGCGCCAAAGTATTTTTGCTCCGGCAGCCACAAACCAATCAAATGATCGCCATCACTTGCCAAGGTAAGCTTTCCCAACGGCGATCGATAACCAGTCACAAAGTCCATACCTTTCCCTCCCTTAGATTTCCTTTATTTATTATATCATTTTTTACGGTTTACCGCACAGAAATTTTTCTCTTGGCGAAAAAACAGGCGGCAACCGCCGCCTGTTTTTTTCTGATCTTTACTCTTTTATCCAACTTTTTCTTTTTCCTTCAGATTTCCGTTTTTATTCATCCATGTTCCGCAACAAATTTACCATTTCAATAGCGCCTAAAGCGCAATCATAACCCTTATTACCCGCCTTGGTACCGGCTCGTTCAATAGCCTGTTCAATATTTTCCGTGGTCAAAACCCCAAAGAGAACAGGGATCCCGCTGTTTAAAGAAATTGCCGCAATTCCTTTGGTTACTTCGTTGCATACATATTCGTAATGGCTGGTATTGCCGCGAATAACCGCCCCCAGACAAATCACCGCGTCATAGTTTTCGCTTGCGGCCATTTTCGAAGCGACCAAAGGAATTTCGAAAGCGCCGGGCACCCAAGCTATTGTAATATTCTCTTCTTGCACATTATGGCGGGACAAACCATCTAATGCGCCGCTTAACAATTTCGCCGTAATAAATTCATTAAACCGAGCGGCAACGATACCGATCCGCATTTTTTCCGCGACCAAACTTCCCTCATAAACTTTCATCAGAACAATCTCCTTTCTTTTACCATCCACAGGACAACGCCCATCTAATAAAATGTTCAATCCTCTATTCTTCTACATCTAAATAATGCCCCATTCGTTTCTGCTTTGTCCGCAGATAATGCCGGTCATACTCAGTAGCCGCAATTTGAATCGGTACACGCTCCAAAATTTCCAAACCGAATTCCACCAACTGATAAACCTTATCGGGATTATTAGTAAGCAGCCGCATACTTTTCACTCCCAAATCCCGCAAAATCTGAGCGCCGATATAATACTCTCGTTGATCGCCGGCAAACCCCAGCGCCAAATTGGCTTCCAAAGTATCCAACCCCTGCTCTTGCAATTCATAAGCGCGTAATTTATTGATCAAACCGATGCCGCGTCCTTCCTGCCGCATATACAAAAAAACACCGCGCTGCTCTTTTTCAATTTCCGATAAAGCCACTGCCAACTGCTGACCGCAGTCACAACGCAAAGAACCGAAAGCATCCCCCGTCAAACATTCCGAATGTACGCGGCAAAGAATGTTTTCGCCGTCTCCAATATCCCCCTTCACCAATGCCACGTGGTGTTCTCCGTTCAAACGATTTACATAACCGTAGGCGACAAAATCGCCATACTTAGTAGGCATTTTAGTCACTGTTACCCGATCTACCAGTTTTTCGTGGCATTTACGATATTCTTGCAGATCCTTGATGGTAATTAATTTTAATCCCCAGCGCCTGCTCATCTCCGACAACTCCGTTGTGCGCATCATGGTTCCGTCAGCTCGCATCACCTCACAACAAAGACCGCAAGGCTTTAGCCCCGCTAAACGACAGAGATCCACAGTCGCCTCTGTATGACCGGCACGTTCCAAAACACCGTTCCGTTTAGCCAATAGGGGAAACATATGACCGGGGCGGCGAAAATCTTCTGCTTGAGCATTCGGATCTACACATTTTTGGGCTGTTACCGAGCGTTCTTCGGCGGAAATCCCCGTGCTTGTCGAAACATGATCAATGGAAACAGCAAAGGCTGTCTCATGGTTATCCGTATTTCGTTGTACCATTTGAGGCAATCGCAGTTTTTGTATATACTCCTCTGACATGGGCATACAGATTAATCCCTTGCCGTAAGTCGCCATAAAATTCACATTCTCCGTGGTGGCAAATTCTGCCGCGCAAATAAGATCTCCTTCGTTTTCCCGTTGCGGATCATCGGTCACTAAAATCATTTTTCCTTGTCTCAAATCTGCCAAAGCTTCTTCAATAGATGCGAATTGTGCCATTTTATTTCCTCCTTAAAATCCGTGCTGAAGCAAAAAATCCCTGCTGATCCCTTGCTTTTTCTGTTTATCGATTGGGGAACGCAACAATTTTTCCACGTATTTCCCGATAATATCCGTTTCCAAATTGACCAAATCCCCCTGTCGGCGGTCACCCAAAATCGTAGCCGCTACCGTATGAGGAATAGCGGAAACAGAAAATCGATCACTTTCCACCTTTGCTACAGTCAAACTGATTCCGTCTAAAGTAACAGAGCCCTTCTCTACCACATAGCGTAGAATTTCCGCTGTTGTCTGTATTATATACCAAATTGCATTGTCATCTCGTTGAATTTTTATAATCTCACCGATCCCGTCAATATGACCGGAAACAATGTGACCGCCAAACCGTCCGTCGACCGGCAAGGCTCGCTCCAAATTCACACGACTGCCAACATTGAGTCGCGCCAACGCGGTGCGAGACAATGTTTCATGCATCACATCCACAGAAAATGATTGTGAAAAAATTTTTGTCACCGTTAGGCAAATCCCATTTACAGCAATGCTGTCCCCGATTTGAGTTCCCTCTAAAACTTTCCGCGCGGCAATGATTAACTCACCGGAATGAACACCGTAATTAACTTGGCGAATAGCGCCGATTTCCTCAACAATCCCCGTAAACATTGGCCGCCACCTCACTTTCTATCAACCAATCTTGCCCTAAATGCAAAATACGACTGCTTTCCAACAAAATTCCGTGATCAGGATCGGGGAATCCCGCTCCCTCCACGGGACTTTTAGCAGTTTTTCCGCCGAGGAGTAACGGCGCGAGATAAGTCTGCACCCGCTGTACAACACCTGCTTGCAAAGCGGACCAGGCCAAGGTTCCCCCGCCTTCCAACAAAACACTGTCAATTTTCTCTTCTCCCAAGCAACGCAGAAGCGCTTTCAAATCCACCTGTCCGGAAACTTCCGGCACTGTCAGCACATGACAACCCGCCGCTTCATAAAGAGCAATACGTTCTCGATCTTGGCGGCAAGTCGCCAATAAAGTAGGAACAGTCTTTGCGGTTTGAATTATCCGCGCTGTCAGCGGCGTTCGCAAATGAGAATCACAAATCACCCGCAAAGGGTTTTTGCATTCCGGCAATCGACAGGTCAGCAGAGGATCGTCCGCCAATACCGTTCCCACCCCTATCATAACGGCGCTGTGCACATGACGCTGATAATGAGCGTGTTCTCGCGCTTCTTTACCGGTGATCCAACGAGACTTTCCGGTATAAGCCGCGATTTTACCATCTAAAGTCATGGCATATTTTAAAGTCACAAAAGGTATTCCGCTTTGAATATAATGAAAAAAGATTTGATTCAACCGCATACATTCTTTTCCCAAAACACCTTCTGTCACTTCTACCCCGTGTTCCCGTAAAATCCCATTACCCTTGCCACTGACCAAAGGATTGGGATCCCCGGCGCCTACTACCACTCTTGTAATACCGGCATCAAGCACCGCGTTCACACAGGGCGGCTGCTTACCGTAATGGCAACAAGGCTCTAGTGTAACATACAAGGTAGCGCCTCGGGGAGACTCTGTGCAAGAAGCCAGCGCGTTTCGTTCAGCATGGGGTCCCCCGTACCGTTCATGCCAGCCCTGACCGATGATTCTCCCGTCTTTAACAATGACAGCGCCGACCATCGGATTAGGAGCAGTCCAACCACGACCTTTTGACGCCAACCGCAAGGCAATTTTCATATAATCCTGATCCCGCAAAATATTCACCTCCAAAAAAAACAGCCCTGAACAATTGGTTCAGGGCTGTGGAAACTTTGCAATGCTTTTTGCAATTTTTCATCGTATTGAAAACAAAAAAACTCCGGAATACCATGTATCCCAGAGCAATTTTTCATCAAAGATTTCCTTTTTTCTTGCAATAAAAATCTTCTTCCATCCAGACTGTACTGTCGGCTTCGGAATTGCACCGAATCATGCCTCGCGGCTCGTGGGCTCTACCACCGGTAAGGACTTTCACCTTGCCCTGAAGATTTGTTATGAAACTTTCACTATATAAATAATAGAACTTCTTTTTTCCTTTGTCAAGGAGAAAAAATTTTCAGAAAATTATTTGCTTCCATCTTTCCCACCAAACCACTCAGGCATTTTTATATTTATCGGGAAAAATCACATCTCCATAAATAACAGTTTTTTCTTCACCTTCTGCCGTTTCGATGATCAAATACCCTTCTTCGTTCATAGATTTAGCAACACCCCGCGTTTCCTCTGTCACCGTCTTTACTTGCACACGCTGCCCAATGGTAATATTAGACCGCAGCCATTGCTCCCGAATCGGCAAAAATCCCTTTTGGTATAACGTTTCATAAGCATCTTCCAAAGCATTTAACAACTCTGCCGCTACTTGATTTCTGGAGGGGCATTTTTTTTGGTGTTTTCTCGCCTCTAAATACAAAGAGGTCGCCGTATCGCTTAATTCTCCGGGGAATTCCTCATTTTTTACATTGATACCAATTCCTACGATTACATGGTTGATTTTATCCATATCAGCATCCATTTCCGTCAGGATTCCGCAAACTTTTCTGCCGTCCAGGAAAATATCATTGGGCCATTTGATTCCCGGCTGAAAACCCAAAGTTGTCAAAGCATTAGCAATTCCCACCGCTGTGGCTAAGGTCAGTTGCGGCGCCACCGCCGGAGCCAACCGCGGCCGCAATAATACAGAAAACCAAATACCCTGACCGGCAGGACTGCTCCAAGGACGCCCCAAACGTCCTCTCCCGCTTCGTTGCTGATCCGCAAAAATCACAAATCCATTAGGTTCCCCGCGTTCACCGGCAGCTCGTCCTTCTGTAATGGTACTGTCCGTCACTGCAAAATACTCCTGTTTTCTGCCCAACCATTTTGTTCGCAGATAAGGTGCAATTTCTCCTCGATGCAAACCGGAAACAATCAGTCGATAACCTTTTCTGGTCACCGCTTCGATTTGACAGCCTTCTTCCCGCAAAGCTTTGACATGTTTCCAAACTGCCGCGCGAGAGATGCCTAAACGTCGACTCATTTCTTCACCAGACAAAAAACCCTCAGCTTCCGTTAACATCAAAAAAATTTTTTCGCGCATTTTTCTGCCTCCAATGGTTGCCTTGCCGAAATTGAAACCGGCGTCAAAAGTTTTTCTTCCTATTGATTATTATATCACAAATCCTCCTTTTTTCAAATCAGAAACAACCTAATTCCTTCAGATCTTTCAACAAGAAAAACAGCGCCGCCGCAGTTATCCTTCCGCGGCAGCGCTGTCGGGACAGTTTCGGAAACGTATCCACTTAGAATTTATTCCAAATTTTTTGCTTGAGTGCTATTCCTGCGCATCCCCGCAATGAAAAAAAGGGAATCCGTTGCCATTCCCACAGCTGTTTCCGCAGGTACAGGTGCAGGTGCAATTGCAATTTTGGTGAATCTGATTGGCTTTGCAGGCACATTCCTGGGCATATTGGTACAAGGCGGCAATTCTTTGCGCGTGGGTTCGTTCTTCGCCGATAATAGAACAAATAATCTCCCGATGACGCATATCGCAGAGATAATAGGCCAGATTTTCATAATTGCTGACCGCTTGCATTTCGTCACAGATAGCCGCTTTCATAGCACGGCAAAAACCTCTGGGACGTTTGACACTGACATCACTGACGCAATAACACTCACAGGTCAAATCACGATAAATTTCTTGTAACAAACGATAGTGCTTTTTCTCATCGTTACGGATTTCTCTAAACATCTCTTTGTCTGATTCGCACTGACTCTTATCCATCATGTAACGATAAAATTTTGCCGCTTTCTTTTCTTCTTTCATGGCAGATTTGATCATTTCCAACACATCCACATTGGAATCGCATTCGCAATCGTAATAAAATGGACGGTTTTTTGAGCTTCTGGACATATCGATAACCTCCTGTTTCTCTCTCGGAGCATTCATTATATAGTATAATCTATTAGGAAGGGCTTCTTTTGGTGCTTGTCCAAAAAAAATCCGCGAATTTCCTTCGCTTTCTTGAATTGTCATTGGTTATTTGATATAATTTTTAATGTATAAATTAAATTTTTTCATATAGAATCATCACAATTTTTATTTTGTGAATTGGGGTTAGAGGAGTGACAAACAAATGAAAACCGTTGGTTTTGATAACGACAAATACCTGCAAATGCAATCAGAACGTATCAAATATCGCATCAGTCAATTCGGCGGAAAATTATACCTGGAATTCGGAGGAAAACTGTTTGACGACTACCACGCGTCTCGTGTTTTGCCCGGATTCAAACCGGACAGCAAAATCAATATGCTGTTACAACTAAAAGATCAAGCGGAAATCATCATTGCCATCAATGCAAATGATATCGAAAAAAACAAAATCCGCGACGATTTGGGCATTACCTATGACCTGGATGTGTTGCGTTTGATTGACGCCTTTCGCGGTAAAGGGCTTTATGTAGGCAGCGTAGTCATGACCCAATACAAAGGACAACCCTCAGCGGAAGCTTTTCAAAAACGTTTGGAAGCATTGGGAATCAAAGTCTACCGCCACTATGAGATAGAAGGCTATCCTGCCAATATTCCCCTGATTGTCAGCGACGAAGGCTATGGTAAAAACGACTATATCCAAACAGAACGTTCCCTGGTTGTAGTAACAGCCCCCGGTCCCGGCAGCGGTAAAATGGCTACCTGCCTTTCCCAACTGTTCCATGACCATAAACGAGGCATTAATGCCGGTTACGCTAAGTTTGAAACTTTTCCCATCTGGAATCTGCCCTTGCGTCATCCTGTCAATATCGCCTATGAAGCCGCAACAGCTGATTTAAATGACGTAAACATGATCGACCCCTTTCATCTGGAAGCCTACGGAGAAACCGCTATTAACTACAATCGAGATGTGGAAATCTTCCCCGTGCTCAACGCCATCTTTGAAAATATCTACGGAGCCTCTCCTTATAAAAGCCCTACGGATATGGGAGTCAACATGGCAGGGAACTGCATCATCAACGACGCGGTAGTTAAAGAAGCCGCCAACAATGAAATTATTCGTCGCTACTACAAAGCCACTGGTGAATACAAACAAGGACTTTGCGACAAAGAGGTTGTCTACAAAACAGAATTGCTGATGAAGCAGGCCGGATTGACCATTGAAAACCGCCCCGTCGTCAAACCAGCGTTACAAAAAGCGGAAGAAACGGGAGAACCCGCCGCCGCTATGGAAATGAACGACGGTACCATCATCACCGGCAAAACCTCTGATTTATTCGGACCTTGCGCCGCTCTGTTGATCAATGCACTGAAGTACTGCGGCAAAATTCAAGATGAAATCCATCTGATTTCTCCCATCATCATCGAACCCATTCAAAATTTGAAACTAAATCATCTGGGCGCCAAAAATCCCAGACTCCACACCGACGAATTGTTATTAGCATTGTCCATTTGCGCCGCTACCAATCCAACGGCGGCTCTAGCGCTTCAGCAATTATCCAAACTGGAAGGCTGCGAAGCACACTCTTCTGTGATGCTCTCCCATGTAGATGAAAAACTCTTCCGCCGGTTAGGCATTAATTTAACCTGTGAACCACAATATGAAACCAAAAACTTGTATCATAAATAAAAGAAAGCAGACGGCACACCAAGGTGCTGTCTGCTTTTCAGAAAAACGCTAAAAACAATGAACGTTTACAAAATAAGTCTCCCCGGTTCCTTCAGAAACAAATTTTAAAAATGAAAGTTTTTGAAAATTTTATAAAGGAACCATTGACTTTCTTTCTCTTTTTCGGTATAATAGATATTGCTGTAGGGGTATGGCTCAATTGGTAGAGTAGTGGTCTCCAAAACCATTGGTTGTGGGTTCGAGTCCTACTGCCCCTGCCAAAGACCTGTTCTTTTGAACAGGTCTTTTTTTGTTTTTTTACAGTTCTCGACCTTTTTATCAAAATGCAATAAAAGTGTACTAAAAAAGCGATAAGAAAACTTATCGCTTTTTCTTTTTTCAATTCTCCTTGTACAAAAGAAACTCTCTTACGCTTCTTCTTCCGCGACACCAAATTCCAATCGATTGCTGTTAACAGAAAGCTGCAACACTTTATTTTCGATCTCTTTAGCAATATCGGGATGTTCTTTCAGATATTTTTTAGCGTTTTCTCGACCTTGACCGATTTTTTCTCCATTATAGGAAAACCACGCTCCGCTCTTTTTAACAACATCCAAATTAACCCCTAAATCCACTAAAGTACCCTCGCGGGAAATACCTTCTCCGAAAACAATATCAAATTCGGCAATTTTGAAAGGGGGCGCCACTTTGTTTTTCACAATTTTCGCTTTGGTGCGATTACCCACACTATCGGTTCCGTGTTTCAAAGTTTCGGCTCGTCGGACATCAATGCGCACAGTCGCGTAATATTTCAAAGCACGACCACCGGGGGTCACTTCCGGATTGCCGAACATAATGCCCACTTTTTCTCGCAGCTGATTGATGAAAACAATCGAACAGCGTGTTTTGCTGACAACGCCGGTTAATTTCCGCAACGCCTGGCTCATCAAACGAGCTTGCAAACCAACATGAGCATCTCCCATATCGCCTTCTAATTCTGCCCGAGGCACCAATGCGGCAACAGAATCCACCACAACCAAATCCACCGCGCCACTACGCACTAAAGCTTCTGCAATTTCCAAAGCCTGTTCACCAGTATCCGGCTGAGAAACCAGCAGTTCATCCAAATCTACTCCCAGATTCTTCGCGTACAAAGGATCTAAAGCATGTTCCGCGTCAATAAACGCCGCGGTTCCACCGGCCTTTTGAGCTTCCGCCGCAATATGAAGCGCAACAGTAGTTTTCCCGGAAGATTCCGGTCCGTAAATTTCGATGATCCGTCCCCTCGGAATTCCGCCAACACCCAAAGCAATATCCAGCGGTAAACAACCGGTAGGAATTATCTCCACAGTTTGCGCTGCCTGTTGTCCCAAGCGCATAATGGATCCCTTGCCAAAGGATTTTTCTATCTGTTTGAGAGCATTTTCCAACGCTTCATTTTTCTCCGACATAACTGCCTCCTATTCCTTTTCACTATCTATCAAATCGAACATTTGTTTGTGTTCTTATTATATTCCTTTTCTTAGGGAATTGCAATAGTTTTTCATCATTTATCAAACAAATTTTCGTTCTATTTTTCTTCTTCCAAATATTCCAGCGCCAAATTCCAATATCCGGCAGCATGCGTAATGTTGGAAGCCACTCGTTCATCATCCAGTGTTTTTTTGATCTGGCAAGGTACACCCATCACCAAAGAATTAGGCGGAATCACCTTTCCGGGAGGAACCAGCGCCCCTGCTCCGATAATGGAGCCGCTGCCAATCACCGCACCGTCTAAAATGATAGCGCCCATGCCGATTAGGCAATTATCCTCAATGACACAGCCATGTACGGTGGCGTTGTGCCCAATGGTCACAAAATTACCGACCCGTACCGGGTAATCATCATCCACATGAATCACAGTGCCTTCTTGAACGCTGACACAATCACCGATGACTACTTCACTCAAATCACCGCGGATGGTAGCTTGGTGCCAAACACTGCTTTTTTGACCGATACGCACATTGCCGATAATATCTGCCGACGGTGCCACATAGGAGATCGGGCTGATTTCTGGTTTCCATTTTTTAAAACTTACAATACTCATTCTTTGCATCCTCCAAAATCTCTTTTTATTCGATTACACATGCATCGTGATTCTCTAATAGTTCCGTTTGATTACCATATCCGCAACTTCCGTCAAAGCGCGACAATGCTTGCCCGGTTTCAAACGATTGACCTGCGCCAAGGCTTTTTCAATAAACGCATTCGCCACATCGCGGGCATATTCCATCCCACCGTCTTCTTTCACCAGTTCAATAATAGGCATCACCAGTTTTTTATCCTCTCTACTGGATAAAATCATAGTTTTGAGTTCTTCCCGACGAGCGGAACGGCGCAAACAATCAATTACCGGCAGAGAAAGGTTTCCCTGTCTCAAATCACTGCCTACCGGTTTTCCCAGCACGCTTTCTTCCGCCGTCATATCTAAAATATCATCCACTACCTGAAAAGCCATGCCCAAATAATAGCCGTACTGCCGCAGAGCCTCAATTTCCTCGTCAGAAGCGCCGCTCACACAGGCGCCTGTTTCACAACTGGTAGAAAACAGCAAGGCGGTTTTTCTCTCAATACGATAAAAATAATCTGATTCTTCCTGATCAACCCGATAAAAATCGGCAATCTGCCGCAACTCGCCTCTGGTCATTTCCGTCACTGTTCGCTCAATAGCGGAAATAATACGGTCGTCTTGGTATTGGGAAACCAGTTCAAATGCTTTTCCCACCAAAAAATCCCCGATAAAAATAGCGGTTTTATTACCATGAATAGAGTTGACTGTCGGAATCCCCCGTCGCTTACTGGCGCCGTCGATAATATCGTCATGGATCAAACTGCCCGTATGGAGCAGTTCCAAACCGGCCAATAACGACAACATCTCATTTAAATCATAATGATTGGCCTGAGCAGCCAAAATAGCAAATTTCGGGCGCATTCGTTTGCCTCCGGAACGTATCAAAGGCAGCACCGATTTGGCTACCATGGGTTCTTCCGAAGTAATACATTGAAGCAAATATGTTTCAAAAAATTGCATATCCGCCCGCAGTTCATTCACATAACGATTTTTTACCAATTGCTTCATTTCATCTGTCCCAATTTTTAAAATCAAACCAACCCTTAAGCTAAATCCGAAAGTACCTTCCTCGGCATAGGTACTGATAAGCGATTTACCAGCTTGTTCAAAACTTCACGGGCATCCCGCGCCAACGCCTCCGGCAAAGAGAGCAGATATTGCTCACAGTAATTGCAATAAGTATCGGCAATACCCGACTGTTCCTCGTGGTATCCGTTCAGTAAAATCCCCTGAATCACACCGACATAAAACGAAAACGCTGTATAAACCTGGCTGGCTTCAGGATCCAGTTCACCCGCCTCCGAACCGATAATTCCGGATAAAGCGGAAAGTTCCGCATATTCTTTTTGCAGGTTATCTACTTTTTCATCTACCGGTACATAACTGCGATCCGACCAGCTACTGCGTACCGCGCAGCCTTCATTCATCCGGCAAATCACATTTCCCATCCGTTCCAACCATTTGGTCTGATTCTCTTTGACCAAACCTTTAATGGCTGCGGCAAACAAAAAATCTCCGATCAAAATAGGCATCCGATAACAACTCCCGTCACCTTTCTGGGGAGCATGATTATGTATAAACTGCGCCAAATAGGACATCTCGATCATGGAAGCCAAATTGACTTCCTTTTTGGTTGCCTTACCAATGACAGCGGCTGGCAATAATAGCAATGTCGGCAATAAAGCCGAATTCAGCCAGTTATCCGGCGCGATTTGTTTTTGCTCCAACAAATCTTTATACAATAAATAGTCTTCGTTTAAACGATTTTTCACCTGCAAAAGTAATTCTGACAAATTATTTTTCAATACTCTATCCCCGATCAATTTCGTATTTGCACCACAATTCACATCTTTTTCAACAATAACTTCTTAGTAGTTTCCCAATTGATGAGCAATATAAGATTCTACCCACGAAGCCGCTTCGTCCAAGGGCACTTCTACCACTTCTTTGGTTTTGCGAATGCGGATTTCCACCATTTTCTTTTCCAATGATTTGGCACCTACTGTAATTCGCACAGGATATCCAATTAAATCGGCGTCTTTAAATTTTACTCCGGGTCGTTCCTTGCGATCATCCAAAACCACTTCTATCCGATCATGACAAAGCTGACGATAGATATCTTCCGCCACATTCATCAGTGTCTCATCTTTACTGTTGACCGGCACCACCACTACATGATACGGTGCCACTGCCATGGGCCAGATAATACCATCTTCGTCGTTACATTGTTCAATGATCGCGGCCAGCGTCCGACCGACACCAATACCGTAACATCCCATCACCGCAGGGATTTCCTTACCGTTTTCATCGGTATATACCGCGTGGAGAGCTTCGCTGTATTTTGTATGCAATTTAAAAATCTGCCCCACTTCAATCCCACGAGCCGTATGCAAGGTACCGCCGCAACAAGGACAGCTTTCCCCCGCGGAAACTTCCCGCAGATCCGCCACATCATCAATAACAAAATCTCCCCGGCGATAGTTCACATTGAGAATATGATATCCTTCTTCATTGGCGCCTACCACCGCGTTATACATCAGCGGAACTTCTTTATCCGCGACAATTTTCACCCCTTTGATTCCGATGGGACCAAGATATCCCACCTTGCCGCCGAATTGCTCCACTTCCGCATCTGTAGCCATCATTAATTCATTGCAGCCCATGTAGTGCTGTAATTTCACTTCATTGACTTTGCGGTCGCCGCGGATCAGCACCACAATAACTTCCTTGTCTCCTTTATAATACATGGTTTTGATGATTTTGTGTACGGGCACACCCAAAAAAGCCGCCACATCTTCCACCGACTCACAGCCGGGAGTCGCAACTTTTTGCTGCTCCGCGAAAGCTTCTTCCGGAACATCATCGGGAATTTTACTTTCAAATTCCACTGTCGCCGCATGATTGCAAGAGTCACAATATAAAATTTCACTTTCCCCGGAATCTGCCAGAGCCATAAATTCATGACTGCCGCTGCCACCGATGGCGCCGCTGTCCGCTTCTACGGGACGACATTCCAATCCACAACGGTTAAAAACATTGGTATACGCCTTGTACATCACTTTATAGCTTTGTTCCAAACCGGCTTCATCCAAATCAAAAGAATAGAGATCTTTCATGATAAACTCCCGTCCCCGCATCAAACCAAACCGTGGGCGGCGTTCATCACGAAACTTCGTTTGAATTTGATATAAACGCAAAGGAAGTTGTTTGTAAGAACGAACATCGTTGCGGAAAGTTACGGTGATGACTTCTTCATGGGTGGGACCAAGGCAAAAATCGCGGTCGTGCCGGTCTTGCACTCGCCAAAGTTCTTTTCCGTAAACATCCCAACGCCCGGATTCTTTCCACCATTCCGCCGGTTGCAGAGCAGGCATCAATAATTCCTGACCACCCGCAGCATCCATTTCTTCCCGAATAATGGTTTCGATTTTTTTCAAAGAACGCCATGCCAACGGCAAATAAGTATAAATACCGGAAGCCACTTTCCGCATCATCCCTGCCCGCAACATCAATTTGTGACTGATAATTTCCGCTTCCGCCGGAACTTCTCGCAAAGTAGGCGCGAATAAATTACTTGCTCTCATCCGTAACAAAACCTCCTGATTCTTCTCTGTTTCCAATATCTTAACATCTCTATTCTTGCATCATAGCGTACAACCGTTTCATCAGCTCGTCCACCAATTGTTCTTGAGGGAATTTACCGATAGCTTTTCCTTTTTGGAACAACAACCCCTCTCCGTCACCGCCGGCAATCCCAATATCTGCCTCTCTGGCCTCTCCGGGACCGTTAACTACACAACCCATCACGGCAATCTTTACAGGACGAATAATGGGCAGCGATTCCACCAACCGTTCCACCTGTTCGGCGATTTTTTCTACTTGGATTTTCGTTCTGCCGCAAGTAGGACAAACAATAAACTCAGCGCCTTGATGATACAGCCCCAAAGAACGCAAAATCTCTTTGGCGACAAATATTTCCTCCACAGGATCCGCCGCCAGAGAAACCCGAATCGTATCTCCGATGCCCTGCGCCAACAAAGCGCCAATACCAACAGAACTTTTGATGCTGCCCCGTTTGGCGGTGCCGGCTTCAGTCACACCGATATGAAACGGATAATCAGTCACCTCGGCCAATTTTCGGTAAGCTTCCAGCATTAAGGGAACATTGGAAGCTTTCAAAGAAATTTTAATTTGATAAAAACCCTGTTCTTCCAAAATTCCCACCTGTTTCATGGCGCTTTCCACCATGGCGTCAGCGGTTACTCCTCCATATTTTTTTAAAAACTCCTTTTCCAAAGATCCCGTATTGACTCCCACCCGAATGGGAATATTTTTGGCTTTGGCAGCGGCGGCTACTTGACGCACCCGCTCGGCGCCGCCAATATTCCCCGGATTCAGACGCAATCCCTGAACACCGGCGGCAATCGCGGCCAATGCCATCCGATAGTCAAAATGAATATCCGCAATACTCGGCACAGGAGATTCCCGCAAAATCGCAGGAAGCGCCGCAGCGCTGGCTTCATTGGGTACCGTACACCGCACAATCTGACATCCCGCCTGTGCCAATCTACGAATTTGAGCCAAAGTAGCTTCGGCATCCGCCGTATTTGTATTGGTCATGGATTGAATGGCTACCGGCGCCTCTCCGCCGATGGGAACATCCCCTACCCAAATCTGTTTCGTTACTCTTCGCTTCATTTCTTCCACCTGCCTCACAACCGTTTGGCTTATCCTACCAAACGACCGATATCATTTACGGTAACCACTACCATCAGCGCCATTAAAGCCACCAATCCAATGAAATGAATCATGGCCTCTTTATTAGAAGGTACCGGTTTTCTCCGAATTCCCTCGATAGCCAAAAATACCAATCGAGAACCGTCTAATCCGGGGAAAGGCAGCAAATTAATTACTCCCAAATTTACACTGAGCATTCCCGTAAATAAAAATAACGTCATCAGCGCTGTATCAGCGTATTCCCCGACAATAGACACCATGCCCACCGGACCGGCGATATCTACCGCCAGTTGGCCGGTGATCATCTGATAGAGGGATTGGATCAGTAACACCGTAAATTCATAGGTTTGTACAAATCCCATCTTAATGGACTGTAAAAAATTGGCCTTTTCAATATGCTGTGTAATACCAATCATCCCGTAGCCGTTTTCTTCATTATAGGTGGGAACAATGTTTGTTTCAAAATTTTGTCCGTCTCTCTCCACTTCCAGACGGAGAGTTTCCCCGGAGGCAGGCTGGATATAGGACACCATATCATTCCAGGTGCTGACCGCGTTCCCGTCAATGGCCAAAATAATATCCCCCTCCTCCAGTCCCGCTTCATAAGCGGGGCCGTCTACCGTCACCTCGCCGATGACAGAATCATCATCCGGCGTTCCGAAATACATAAACGCGACCATGAAAAAGAGTATGGCAAACACAAAATTCATCAAAGGACCGGCAAACACCACCGACATCCGCGCCAACACGCCTTTATTGCAAAAAGCTCTGGGATTCTGTGAGCTCTCATCTTCTCCCTCCATCTGTACATATCCGCCGATGGGAAACAGACGAATGCTGTAACGGGTATCTTTCTTGCCCCATTGCGCCAATTTGGGTCCCATACCCAAAGAAAACTCCTTTACATAAATCCCGTTTAATTTCGCGACAATAAAATGTCCAAACTCATGCACCAAAATCAATACGCACAAAATGATAATGGTATAAATGATATTCATTCGGAACCCCCTGCTCTGTTTTTTCTATACCTTTCACAAACTGTCCTTTATAAAAACATTCTTTTAAACCGTCTCAGCTAAGGAACGGCTCCAGCGATCAATTTCTAAAATCTCTTCAAAATCGGGAGCGGCAACGATCTCATGCTTTGCCAACACCTTTGCTACCCCGTCAGTGATATCGTAGAATCCGATTTCATCACGGAGAAAACGCCAAACTAAGACTTCATTGGCGCCGTTCAACACAATCGGCATCGAACCTCCTGTTTTGCCGGCTGTAATTGCCAGACCCAAAGCGGGAAATCGTTCCAAATCCGGTTCTCGGAAAGTCAACTGTTTCAACCGAGCAAAATCCAATTTTTTTAGTGGCGTTTCCCATCTTTCCGGATAAGTTAATGCGTATTGGATAGGTACTCGCATGTCGGGATATCCCAAATGTGCCAATACGGCACTGTCGCGATATTGCACCATAGAGTGGATGATACTTTCCGGATGAATCACCACCTGAATATTTTCATAAGGAATATCAAACAACCAATGGGCTTCAATGACTTCCAATCCTTTGTTCATCAAAGTGGCGGAATCAATGGTAATTTTCGGTCCCATATTCCAAGTGGGATGTCGCAGCGCATCTGCTTTGCCCACCCGACACAATTCTTCTTTAGTCAAATTTTTGAAAGGTCCGCCGGAACAGGTCAAAATCAAACTATCGATGCCGTCATTTTCACCCATGCATTGCCAAAGAGCAGAGTGCTCACTGTCCACCGGCAAAAGCCGCACACCGTATTGTTTTACCATCCCCATTACCAAAGAACCTGCCGCTACCAATACTTCCTTGTTAGCGAAAGCAATATCTTTGCCCGCCTCGATACCTTTGAGTACAGGGCGCAATCCTGCCAATCCGGAAATACCAGCCACCACAATATCTACAGACGGTTCCACCGCTACCGCCTCAATGCCTTCCCTACCGGTCAAAATGCGGCCCCGAAAACCGGCTTCTGTCAACAACGCCCGCAAATCCTGATAGTGGGCTTCTTCAAACAAAGCGACAATTTCCGGCTGAAAAGCTATTGCTTGCTCTGCCAGCAACTGATAATTGCTGCCTGCCGCTAATGCTCTCACTCGAAAAGATTCTTGGTGCCAACGCGCCACATCTAAAGTCTGCCGTCCAATGGAACCGGTACTCCCCAAAACCGCAATATTTTTCATGATCCCCTCACATTTTCCATCAAACCCAAGCGCGAACCGTATTCCAGTAATCCGACCAGGTTAAACTTCATCTATGACTTAAACAATTTAAAAAATTTCTTCTTCTGTTTAACAGGTGGAGAAACCGGAGGATTCTGCCCGCCGTTGCCTTCACCTTCTGTTCGTTTTCTTTTACCCACATGATAGGATTCCAAAGCGCCCAATACAATCACCAATACTACCGGTCCAAAGATCAGCCCCCAAGCGCCGAACAATTCCAGCCCGATATACAATGAAGCAATCGTTGCCAATGGATGCAGTCCAATGCCGTCAGCGATCAGTTTTGGTTGAATCACATTGCGCACGCAAAGCGCCACAATATAAACGATCAGCAAGCCAATCCCCGTAGAATAATCCCCACTGACAAAACAATACAGTGACCAGGGCACAAAGACCGCCCCCGGTCCGAATACCGGCAGCAAATCCACAAATCCAACAATCAAGCCCATGACAATCACATAATCTGTACGCAAAATCAAAAAACCAATCATGGAGATTACCGCCGTGATGGTAATCAAAATCAACTGTGCCCGCACATAGCCGAAAAATACATCAATCATACCCAAATAGGTATCCCTGGCAGCGGTTTTCATCTTTTTCGGCATAAATTTGGTCAACAGATTGACCGCCATATTTTCGTCTTTACAAAAATAGTACGTAGCAAATGCCGTCACCAACAACATAAACAAAATTGAAGGCGCTTCCATTAACCAATCGGCAACCTGATAAATAAAATCAGTCACCATTTTCGTCAGGGTATTGCCGAAGTTCTGCAAACTTTCCTGAACAACAGAAGGATCAATAATATCTGCCAAAGACGAAGACAAATAAAATTCTTCCAGGTAATCCAACATTCCCTGAATATCAATACCGTAGCTGGAGTTTGAAAAATCGGCCGCCAACAAATACAGTTCTTTGACCAAATGAGAAATCAGTACCGCGATGATACCGGAAATGATTAAAAAAGCAACCAGCAAAACAACGGCAACAGACGCGCCTCGATTCATCATGGTTTTTCTTTGTAACCAATTAATGGCAGGCGTCAGCAAGATTGCCAGCAGTACCGCCAAAAAGAAAGGCAAAATCAGCGGAAATATAATGGCAAACACGTGCCCTAAAATCGGCATCACATAATCGGAAAAAAGAAATACCGCCAACAATGCCAGAACAAAAATAGAAGAGATTTTCAGCCAGCGTGTCAGCTTGACATCATCAATCTTCATCAGAACACCTCACGATACTATTCTCAATTCATTTATATGACAGCTAAAACAGTTCATTCAAATAAATCAGCAATAAATAATAGACCGTCGGAGCAACCAACAGCATACTGTCAAAGCGATCCAAAATTCCGCCATGTCCGGGAATCGTATTACCGGAATCTTTAACACCGACCCAGCGCTTCAGCCAAGATTCCATTAAATCGCCCAATTGTCCGATGATAGAAGCGACAGCGCCTAAAATCAGTATGAACTGGATAGGATAATGCAACACCAGCTGGTTATACAGCAACACCGCCAAAATACCGAGGATTAAACCACCGACAGCGCCCTCCCATGATTTATTGGGACTGATCGTCGGCGCCAGTTTATGTTTGCCAATAGCCCTCCCCACAAAATACGCCCCCGTATCTGTCAACCACGGGATCAGAAAAGTCATCAAAACCAACTTCCATGAATGATCAATTTGCCAAATGCCCAGCAATGAGGAAAGAGACCAGGCAATCAACACAATTCCGGCAATACCGTAAAGGAGACTTTCAAAGGGAGCCTCTCGAATCAAGACCCAAAGCAACAACAAAATAACAGCCAACAATAATGCCAAACTTCCAAAAACGCTGTCAGCAAAAATTTGCAGTCCGACTAATATGACCGCCGCCAAAAGCAAAATCCAAAAAGGCAAAGAAATTTCCTTTTTTTCTAACAACTTGCAATATTCTCTCAACCCCAAAGCGATGATGAGCAATACACCGGCAAACCAAAACCAACTGCCCAGCCACATTAAAATCAATAGCAACGGCACAAACACACAGGCGCTGGCCACTCTTTTCCAAAGCATAACACCGCATCCTTTCTCCCACACCAATCCCATCTTTTATAGTATTGCCACCGCGTCCCGATTCCATAACGGTTTTATTTCAGTCCGCCAAAACGCCGATCCCGATGCTGGTACCAAGAAATGGCCGTCAAAAGCTCTCGTTCTTGAAAATCCGGCCAAAAAACATCTGTAAAATATAACTCCGCATAGGCCAACTGCCAAAGCAAAAAATTACTCAACCGCTGTTCCCCGGAAGTACGAATCATCATTTCCGGATCCGGCATACCGGCTGTTGTTAAATAAGTAGAAAACAATTCCTCATTCAAATCTTCCGGCTGCCGCTCTCCTTGCTGCACTTGTCGAGCAAACTGTTGCGTCGCCGTCAATATTTCCCAGCGGCTACCGTAATTGATACAAAGATTCAAGGTAAGCCCTGTATTATGTTTGGTTCGTTCCATCAAATTGGAAAGAGCCTCTCTGGCATAGGCAGGCACAGCTGCCAAATCACCTAAAATCATTACCCGAACATTATTCCGAGAGATCTTACTCAACTTGCTGTGGGCAAATTCCACCAACAATTGCATCAATGTGTTTACTTCATCTTTCGGTCGTTTCCAATTCTCCGTGGAAAAAGCATATACGGATAAATAGCGAACACCCACCTCTTTGCAGGCTTCTACTACTTTATCCACAGAATTGACTCCATTGCGATGTCCCACCGACCGCGGAAACCCCTTGGCTTTGGCCCAGCGACCGTTTCCGTCCATCACAATGGCAATATGCTGCGGGATTCGTCCGAAATCAATGGGATATTCTTTCAAATCAATAAATTTCGCCGCATATTGTTCCGCATAACAATTTTCCGAACGATCCTCACGATCCTCTTTTCGTTTTTTCTGTTTCCCAAAGAAATGAAAAATTCCTTTCCTCATCTATGACACTCCATTTTTCAGATTGCAACTTTACGCAATTCACCCACTTTAACTTATTATATCATATGTGCACAAAGAAAGAAACCTTATTTTTCCGTCACTACCACGGATTCTTTAAAAAACACAGGAGAAAAGCTTTCCCTTTTAACAAAAGAAAAAGGAGGCAGGAGTCTCTGCTCCTACCTCCCTATTATGCTTAGGTAACCTGAAGATTAATCTTCAACGATGGCTCCAACAGGACATACATCCATGCAAGCACCGCATTCAACACAAGTATCCTGGTCGATCACATAGATATCGCCTTCTTTGATCGCTTCGCTGGGGCATTCGGATGCGCAGGAACCGCATGCCAAACATTCATCGGTAATTCTCATCGGTTACACCTCCTTTTACAAAAAATCATATATGAAATTGAAATTCATATTTGAACACCTCTATTATAAGCCATCATCTTGAAAATAGCAACTAGAAAATGCAAGAAATTCAACAAACTTTTTCAGTTTTTTTGCAAAAATTTTTTTAAATTTTTTCTTGTATAAAAAACCACTATCTGCATAAAAAGATAGTGGTTTTTGTAACAATTTCCTTGATTAAGTGCTACCGGGAAACAACTCCCCTTTCCACCTTATGCAGGAAGCTGTTTCCATCAGAAAACTTTACTTCCAAGCAAAAATTTTTATACTTCCATAATTTCTTTTTCTTTTTTATGCAAAGTATCATCAATTTTTTTCACATATTCATCGGTGGATTTCTGAGCGTCTTCCAAGGCTTTTTTCACTTCATCTTCGGTAGCTTCGTGTTTCTTTTCACAAGCTTTCAGTTTGTCATTGACATCTCGCCGGATATTGCGAACAGCAACTTTCGCTTCTTCCGCTCTCTTATGGGCGGTTTTTACCAGTTCCTTGCGGCGTTCTTCCGTCAGAGTAGGAATCGCCAGACGAATCAATTCACCATCGTTGGAGGGATTAATCCCAATATCCGCTTTTTGAATAGCTTTTTCAATGGCGCCCAGCAATTTTTTATCCCACGGCTGGATGGTCAACAATCTCGGTTCCGGCGCATTGATATTGGCCGTCTGGTTGAGCGGCGTGGGCACACCGTAATAATCTACCGTAATGCCGTCCAAAATCGCCGGATTGGCACGACCGACACGCATGGTAGAAAAATCATGGCACATACTGTCGTAAGATTTTTCCATTCTTTCTTTTCCGTTTGCTAAAATTTCCTGAATCATTCTTCAGCACCTCCTAAGAATGTACCTATGCTTTCACCCTTCACGACCCGTTCAATATTGCCGGGCTGATCAATGTTGAAAACGATCAAGGGAATATGATTATCTTTACAGAGAGACGCGGCGGTGGAATCCATCACCTGCAGCCCCATATTCAATACATCGAGATAAGAAAGTTTATCAAATTTTTTGGCATTGGGATTGGTTTTGGGGTCAGCATCATAGACACCGTCCACACCTCGTTTGGCCATCAGAATAGCATCTGCTTCCATTTCCGCCGCCCGCAAAGCCGCTGTGGTATCCGTCGAAAAATAAGGATTTCCGGTACCCGCGGCAAAAATAACAACACGGCCCTTTTCCAGATGGCGCACTGCTTTTCTGCGGATATACGGTTCCGCGAACTGCCGCATGGACACTGCCGTTTGAACTCTGGTATAAACCCCGATCTGTTCCAACGCATCCTGCAAAGCCAAAGCATTGATGACTGTTGCCAACATGCCCATATGGTCAGCGTTGGCACGATCCATTCCTTGAGCGGAACCGGAAAGTCCCCTCCAAATGTTACCGCCGCCGACAACCAGGCAAAGCTCAACGCCTAATTCATGTACGGACTTGATCTGCTGCGCGATGGAGCGAATGGTTTCCGGGTCAATCCCGTAGCCTTGGCTGCCGGAAAGCGCCTCCCCGCTCAACTTCAGTACAATTCTTTTATATTTGATATCAGCCATTGAAATGACCCCTTTCAGCAAATCGAAAAAAGCAACCGTTTATTTCTGTGTCATTTTCGCTACTTCCGCAGCCAAATCATCAACTTTCTTTTCGATGCCTTCACCTACTTCATAACGCACAAACGCTTTTACTTTAATGTCTTTACCGATTTCTTTCGCGCAATTTTCTACATATTTTTGAACGCTCAGATCATTGTCCATTACAAAAGTCTGATCCATCAAGCAAGTTTCTTTCAGTTCTTTTTTCAGACGACCGGCAACCATCTTTTCCACAATGTTTTGGGGTTTTCCTTCATTCAAAGCTTGCTGAACCAAAATTTCCTTTTCTTTTTCCAAGAAAGCAGGATCTACCTGACTTTCATCTACAAATTGCGGATTCATGGAGCATACCTGCATGGCCACATTGCGACCCATAGCTTTGACTTCATCCAAAGCGGCTTCTGTTTCCAATTGCAACAAAACACCGATTTTACCGTTATGATTATAACCAACGCAAACGGTACCGGGATCATTAAATTTCGCAAAGCGACGAATCGTCATATTTTCACCGATTTTCGCGATTTTAGCGGTCAAAACATCCTTCACCGTGCCGTCTTCCATGGGGCAGGCTTCCAAAGCAGCCACATCTGCCACATCGTTGGCCAAAATGATTTCCGCAAAAGCATCAACCATATCCACAAATTCCTGGTTTTTGGCAACAAAGTCGGTTTCTGCATTTACTTCAATCACCGCGCCTTGTTTGCCATCAGCGGAGAAAGCCAATTTTACAATGCCTTCCGCGGCAATTCTGCCGGATTTTTTCGCGGCTTTGGACAACCCTTTTTCCCGCAGATAATCAATGGCTTTTTCCATATCGCCGTTAGTTTCGGTCAGGGCTTTTTTGCAGTCCATCATCCCGCTACCGGTTCTTTCTCTCAGTTCTTTTACTAAAGCAGCACTAATCATGTTGTGATCCTCCTATCAAAATGAAATATCGTTAATCGTCTGTTTGAGTAATTCATATAAGAAAGAGGTAGTGAGGTTGTCCTCGCTACCTCTATAAAGGCAAATTAAGCTTCCTGCGCTTCTTCAGCGGGTGCTTCTTCGGCGGCTTCCTGTGCTTCTTCCGCTTCGGCCATGGAGGCGCCCTGTCTTCCTTCAATCACAGCATCAGCCATTTTTCCGGTTAATAATTTCACCGCGCGAATGGCGTCGTCATTGCCCGGAATGGGATAATCGATTTCATCGGGGTCGCAGTTGGTATCTACAATGGCCACAATGGGAATATGAAGTTTTCTGGCTTCCGCGACTGCAATCCGTTCTTTTCTGGGGTCAACAATGAATACAGCGCCGGGCTGTTTTTTCATTTCTTTTACACCGCCCAAGAAACGGTCCAGTTTTTCCATTTCTTTTTTCAACTGAGCGACTTCTTTTTTCGGTAACATATCAAAGGTGCCGTCTTCCTGCATTTTTTCCAGTTCTTTCAGACGGCTGATTCTGGCTTGAATGGTTTTCCAGTTGGTCAACATACCGCCCAACCATCTTTCATTTACATAGAACATATCGCAGCGCAGCGCTTCGTCTTTGATGGCTTCCTGCGCTTGTTTTTTGGTACCGACAAAAAGCACCGATTTACCGTCCTCAGCAACGGATCTCATGAAGTCATAGGCTTCGTCTACTTTGTGAACGGTTTTCTGCAAGTCAATAATATAGATCCCGTTTCTTTCTGTGAAGATAAAACGCGCCATTTTAGGGTTCCATCTTCTGGTTTGGTGGCCGAAATGCACACCGGCTTCCAACAATTGTTTCATGGAAATTACTGCCATTTTCTGGTTCCTCCTTTTTTGTTATACCTCCCGAAGCTTCCAAACATCCGCACCCATCGTATCCAGGCACAAGCGGACGCAATCCACTCCAGTGAGTAATCTAAACCATAGATTATTATATCAAAACCCCCATGAATTTACAAGGTTTTTTTCATCCTTTTCCAAAATTTTACGCAAAATGCCGACGACCGCGGATTTTTCCGCGGTCGCTGTTCTCATTTTAATTTAACTTGTAGTCAGACGCAATCCAACTACGCCGATGATTACCAAACAAATAAAAAAAAGTTTTTTCCAGTTTCGGCTTTCTTTAAACACCAAAATACCAAAAGCAACAGTCAGAACTGTGCCAAGTCCCGTCCAAACCGCGTAAGAAATTCCCAGCGGCAGCACCTTTGTCACCTGAGACAACAAAAAGATTCCCAGAAATGTGATGAGAAAAGTCAGCAAAACATACCGCTTTTTCTTCAGACCGTCTGACAGTTTCATAGTCACGGTAAAACCCAGTTCACAGAAAGACGCTAAAAATAATACCACCCATATCATTTTTGTTCCGCTCCTTTCGCTGCTACATCCTTATTTTTCCCCTCGTCCTCATCACAAAACCGCAGTCCGATAATACCGGTCAGCAAAATCACCAAAAAAACCACTGTCCAAACAGACACCGCCTCATCCAGTACCAAAGCGCCGACGATGGTGGTACCTACAATGCCGATGCCGGTGAATACCGCATACGACATCCCAATCCCAAAAGTGCGGATTCCCCGCTCCAACATAAAAAAGCTGGGCAACAAAAAAATGATCGTTAAGACAGTCGGCGCCAAAATAGTAAAGCCCTCCGACTGATCCATAAAATACGCCCAAACAATCTCCATTAAGCCGGAAAAGATCAAACAAAGCCAGCCGATATTTTTGTTCGACAACTTACCTTTCTGCGTTTCCATAATAACACACCTCCAAAAAAAAGAACCCGAGAGTAGAAACCTATCCTACTCCCGGGTTTTTATCCCTCCGTGGTAGCCTCGCGGCCGTTATCTCTCGGACCAGCTCACCGGCAGATGACGGAACCCTAGATAACTTTAAACATCAGTTTACAAACAATATCCGGCGTTTTCTACTGCCAGGCTCATATTTGTTTCCATTATACCTTAACATTTTACCTTTGTCAACTACCCGCCCGATGAAAACTGTCTACCGCCCAAAAAGCCCCTGTTCAAAATGAACAAGGGCTTGGTCATATTGGTTTTTTATAAAATATACCTGCTCATATCTTCATTATCCGCCAAGCACACCAGTTTATCCGCTACATATTTTTTATCGATAATCATATCGGCGATGGAAGCATCAGGCGCTACAAAAAGCAAATCTTCCAACACTTTTTCCAAAATGGTATGCAGTCGGCGAGCGCCGATATTTTCTGTCGAGGAATTCACTAAATAAGCAATATGAGCCAATTCCTCAACGCCATCCTCCGTAAAAGTCACATTTACACCGTCTGTCTGCAGCAATGCCACATATTGTTTGATCAAAGAATTTTGCGGCTCCTGCAAGATACGTTTGAAATCTTCTTCCGTCAGGCTTTCCAATTCCACCCGAATGGGGAAACGCCCCTGCAGCTCCGGAATCAAATCCGAAGGTTTACTCATATGAAAAGCGCCGGCGGCAATAAACAGAATATAATCGGTTTTCACAACTCCGTATTTGGTATTAACACTGGAACCTTCTACCAGAGGCAGAATATCCCGCTGCACCCCTTCTCGAGAAACATCCGTATTGCTGGTATTGGCGCGTCCCGCAATTTTATCAATTTCGTCGATGAACACAATACCGCTTTGTTCCACCCGTTCAATGGCCAGCGCCGCCACATCGTCCATATCGATCAGATTCTGACATTCTTCTTGGGTCAGAATTTTTCTGGCTTCGGAGACGGTCACTTTGCGTTTACGGGTTTTCTTAGGCATCATGCTGCCAAACATATCCTGCAAATTAATTCCCATCTCATCCATAGTACCGCCGATTAATCCCACAGGAGCAGTTTGTTCTTCTACCTCTACTTCTACAAGATGATCTTCCATTTCACCTAAAGCCAATTGTCGTTTAATTTGTTCTCGGCGGGCAGTATTGTCTTCTATAATATCTACTGTCTGAGACTCGGCGGATTTGGTATTCTGATTTTCTCCGGAAAAAGCGCCGAAAAAGGCTTCCATGGGGTTTTTGGCTTTGTTTGTTTTTTTCTTGGGCGCCAACAAATCCAAAAGTCGTTCCTCCGCCAAAGCTTCCCCTTCAGGACGTTTCTTTTCCATTAATTCCGCTTTCACCATGCGAATACCGCATTCCATTAAATCACGAATGATAGATTCCACGTCGCGGCCTACATAACCCACTTCGGTAAATTTAGTCGCTTCCACTTTGACAAAGGGAGCGTTGACCAATTTTGCCAGGCGGCGAGCGATTTCCGTTTTACCGACGCCCGTCGGCCCGATCATAATAATGTTTTTAGGCATAATTTCTTCCTGTAAAGCAGGACCGAGGCATTTTCGGCGATAGCGATTGCGCAAAGCCACCGCCACACAACGTTTGGCGTTATCCTGACCAATAATGTATTTATCCAGCTCAGTAACAATCTGACGGGGTGTCAGTTCTTGCATACTCTCAACTCCTCTTATTCTTACTCAAACCGTTTCTTCCACTAAAATATGATTATTAGTAAAGACACAAATTTCCGACGCGATGCGAATGGCTTCACGGGCAATTTCCGCGGCGCTCATTTCCGTATGAGCGGTCATGGCTCTGGCCGCGGCCAAAGCGTAGGCGCCACCGCTGCCGATGGCGGCGATATCATCATCGGGAGCGATAACTTCTCCGTTACCGGAGACAATGAGCATCTCATCACCGCCTGCGACAATCATCATCGCTTCCAATTGACGCAGTACCTTATCTGAGCGCCACTCTTTCGCCAAAGCTACCGCTGACCGAGATAAATTTCCCCGATATTCTTCCAAATAGCCCTCAAATTTTTCCGAAAGAGTAAAGGCATCAGCTACAGATCCGGCAAACCCGATTACCACCTGGTCCTTGTAAAGGCGGCGTACTTTTCTGGCGCCGTTTTTCATGACAATGCTTTCTCCCAAAGTCACTTGACCATCACCGGCAATGGCAATTTTACCGTTTCTTCTCACGCCGCAAATGGTCGTTCCTCTGATTTTCATTTTTTCACAACCTTTCTCCGAAGGCAGCTCCATGTCCTTCAACAATAAACGCCAAAGAAGCCGCCACACTCGGGTTTCCACTAAAATTCAACTGTTGATTGTTCCGTACCCCATTTATTTTTACGCGCGAGGATGCGTCTTTTCATAGACAGCACGCAGCGCGCTCTTGCTGACATGGGTATAAATCTGAGTGGTGGCGATGTTCTCATGTCCCAGCAATTCCTGCACCGATCGCAAGTCCGCCCCGTTTTCCAACAAATGAGTAGCGAAACTGTGACGCAACGCGTGGGGAGAAATTTTTTGCTTTAATGCCGCTTTTTCCACATAACGGTTAAGAATCGTCCGCACACTGCGAGCGGAAAGGCGCCCTCCTCGCTGGTTCAAAAAAAGGGGAGCATTCGGACTGAAGTCCGGCAAAAACATCAACGTATTCTCCAGCGCGGTTTGGTACAACGCTTCTTGGTAATCTCGAAGAGCTACAGACGCGGTCTCCCCTAAAGGCACAATCCGCTGTTTGCTGCCTTTGCCCAGCACAGACAAAAAAGCGCTGCTCTGATGCACATCCCCGATATTAAGACCGACCAATTCACTGACCCGCAAGCCACTGCCATAGCAAACCTCCAGAAGCGCTTTATCCCTTTTTCCCCAAAGATCCTCTCCGGGCATATTGAACAAAAGGGCAATTTCCTCATAATACAAAAACTTCGGCAAACGCTTTTCTCTCTTGAGACCAGTCACTTCTGCGGCGGGATTGGTATCCACAATTTCCAGTTTCATCAAGTAGCGGAAAAATCCGCGCAAAGAGGCCAGTTTGCGATTGATGGTATTTTTAGCGAGATGTTTGCTGCTGAGATAGGCAATATAACAACGCAGCAACGGATAATCCACCTGATTCACATCGTCCAGCGCCGATTCTTCTCCTGATTTTTTCAGGTACTGCTCCAGCTGATACAAATCTCGCTCATAAGCGGCAATAGTATTGGGCGCATAGTTCTTTTCCGCGGCCAGATACAACAGAAAGTCATTCACCAAATCAATCATGTTTTTGGTTTTCGTCATAAAGCTGCCCTCCTTCTCCCGCTTAAGAGAAATTCATTCGAGACCGCAAAGCAAAAAAAACATCCTTTACTCTTTAACCGTCTCAATATGCAATTCACGACAGATGATTTCCGCCGTTTTCCAAGCACACAATCCCGTAAATCGAATACATTGCTCTTTATGTTCTCCTTTGACCATATCCAGACCGCGAGTCAACACGCGGCAGCAAACAGCATGTTTACCGTTATGATCTCGAAACCAATCATGTAGTTCATGAGTAAGCGCCATACATCGATTTACCACGGGATCTTGGGGACCGGTCGGCTCCGTGCGGCCAAAAAACATACCCAAAGCAGCTATTCCGCCGTTTAACGCGCCGCAAGTACAACCGGAACGTCCGATTCCGACAGACATTCCGGAAACCAGCTTGATCACTTCTTGAGGCACATCCAACTGAAAATGATTACAAATCGCGAACATCAGCGCCTCGCAACAAAAATAGCCGTCGCGATAAGCATCTTCCGCCGCTTTCCTCACTTTTTCCAAATTTACCTGCTTTGCGTTAACTTTCATTTTTTATTTCATCTCTTTTCGAAAGCAAATTTTCATTCTTCGTTTTGCTCCTTAGCGGCGAAAGGTTCCGCCACTTGATCGGGCATAGGAAAGAGGATTCGAGGCAAATCCGATTTCATTTCATTTTTTTCCAGAAAAATGTCCAAATCCAGCAATGCCCGTTTTGCCAAAAGTTGATTTTTTTCTCGTTTTTTTCGTACTTTTTGTTCCAAAGGCGCAATCAAGCCAAATGTCACATTCATCGGCTGAAAATCGGCAGCGGGGGTTGTAATATAACGCATCAATCCCCCTAAAGCCGTAGTCAACGGCCAAACCAAAAGCGATTTGCCCAAAAGCCGACGAGCAACGTTGATGCCCACAGCCATACCGGAAGCAGCTGATTCAATATACCCTTCCACCCCGGTAATCTGTCCGGCAAAAAATATTCGCTCGTTTTTTTTCAAATATAGATGAGGATGCGTCAAATGGCCGGAGTTAATAAAGGTGTTTCGATGCATCACCCCAAGGCGCAAAAATTCCGCATGTTCCAAACCGGGGATCAAACGAAATACCCGTTTTTGTTCCGGCCAAGTCAGGCGAGTTTGAAATCCCACCAAATTAAACATAGTGCCGGCGGCATCATCCTGTCGTAATTGCACAATCGCATACGATTCCCGTCCTTCTTGACGGGGATTGTGAATTCCCACCGGTTTCAAAGGGCCGAAGCGAATGGTATCCACACCTTTTTTCGCCATGGACTCAATAGGCATACAGCCATCAAAATCTTTTTCTTTTTCAAAATTTTTCAGGGGAACCGTTTCCGCAGTCACCAATTCCTGATAGAAGCGCAGATATTCCTCGCGATTCATGGGACAATTCACATAATCTCCCTCCGGATCATCACCGCGGTCATAACGCGATCCTCTGAAAGCAATAGAAAAATCAATAGTTTCTCCATCCACAATGGGCGCCACAGCATCATGAAAATGAAGATAGTCTTCTTGAATCAACCGAGAAACAGACTCGGAGAGCTTCTCTCCCGCCAAAGGTCCGGCCGCGATGATCAGCGGAGCCTTCTCTGCCAACAAATCGTCTAAATCTGTCACTTCCTGATGAATCACCGTAATTTGCGGATGTCCGCAGAGCGCTTCCGTAATCTCTTTGCTGAAACCTTCCCGATCCACTGCCAAAGCTACCCCCGCGGGAATTCGATGACGATCCGCCGCTTGCATAATCAAAGAATGATGGCGCCGCATTTCTTCTTTTAACAAACCAACCGCATTGCTCACCCTCGCCGCGCGCAGCGAGTTGCTGCAAACCAATTCTCCAAAATAGGGCGTTTGATGAGCCGGAGGAAATTTTTGCGGACGCATTTCATATAAGCGTACGGGGATACCCCGCTCTGCCAACTGCCATGCAGCCTCACTGCCCGCCAAACCGGCGCCGATGATATTTACATGGTTCACAGTTTTCTTCCTTTCTCTGTTTTCTCATGGTATCTTATTCCACAGTGTCAGATGAAGATACCACCGTCACTTTTGGTTTTCGCCCCCGCTTAGCCTTTTGGGCGTTGGCGTTGGTGGGACAATCTTTGTTGGGACAAATTTTCTTCGTTTCTCCGCTTCGCAGTTTTTTCTCCGTTAATTGTGTGCCGCATTCCGGACAAACCTCATCAATAGGAGGATTCCATGCCACATATTTACAAGTAGGATAATTGCTGCAGCCATAAAAAATCCTGCCGCCGCGGCTCTTTTTTTGAATGATATTACCACCGCAGGCTTTACATTTCACACCCGTTTCCACAACAATGGCTTTGGTATTGCGACATTCCGGAAACCCGGAACAAGCCAAAAACCGTCCGTACTTTCCTAAACGATATACCATAGGGCGACCACATTTCTCACAAACTTCATCGCTGACTTCCGGAGCAATTTCCACTTTTTCCAAATTGGCTTCTGCTTTTGCTAAATCTTCAGAAAAAGGTCCGTAGAAAGCCGCGATAACCGCGCGCCATTCCAAAGAACCTTCCTCAATTTGGTCCAAAGATTTTTCCATACGCGCTGTAAAGTCCACATCCATGATGTCTCCAAAACATTTGATGAGAATATCCACGATCACCTGTCCCAACTCCGTGGAATAGAAATGTTTTTCTTCCCGCACCACATAGCCGCGCGCCAAAATGGTATCGATGATAGGCGCATAGGTGCTGGGGCGACCAATCCCCTTTTCTTCCAGAGCCTTTACCAACATGGCTTCTGTATAGCGAGCCGGGGGCTGGGTAAAATGCTGCTTCGGATTCAATCCCGCTAAAGGCAAAATCTGTCCTTCACTGACTTCCGGCAACATTCCCAAGCTTTCTTTTTCCTCGTCCTCATCTTTGCCTTCCATATATAATTGCATATATCCAGCAAACCTCAGCACAGACCCGGTTGCCCGAAACTGGTAGTCTCCGGCGCTGATGTCCACTCTGGTTTCATCCAAACGCGCAGACGCCATCTGGCTGGCGACAAATCGTTCCCAAATCAATTTATACAATTTATATTGCTGCGGCGTCAGAAACGGATTTACTTCTCTGGGGAGACGCCGCACATTACTGGGACGAATAGCCTCATGCGCGTCTTGGATTTTTCCTTTGCTCTTATAAATCCAAGGGGTAGACGGCACATATTCTTTGCCGTATTTTTCCTCAATATATTCTCTGGCGGCGGTCTGCGCTTCCGGAGAAACGCGAACCGAGTCGGTACGCATATAAGTGATCAAACCGATGGTACCTTCTTTACCCAGTTCAATGCCTTCATAAAGCTGCTGCGCCAGCTGCATGGTTTTTTTGGTCGTAATATTATGCTTACGATAAGCCTCCTGTTGTAGACTGCTGGTGGTAAAAGGCGCCACTGGATTACGTTTTTTCTCCCGTTTAGTCACCTTGTCCACCGTGTAAGCAGCGCCGTCCAGATCTGCCAAAATGACCTGCATTTCCGTTTCGTTGTGAATTTCCGCTTTTTTCCCGTGAATCCGCTGCAATTTCGTGGGCAGAATCCCTTTGCCCGTTTCTAAATTCGCCTCTAAGCTCCAGTATTCCACCGGCACAAAATTTTCAATTTCGTGATCCCTGTCACAAATCATCCGCACCGCCACCGACTGCACACGACCGGCAGACAATCCTTTCTTTACCTTTGCCCAAAGCAACGGAGAAATTTTATACCCCACCAATCGATCTAAAACCCGCCGCGCCTGCTGGGCGTTCACTCGATTCATATCGATTTTCCGCGGGGACTTAATGGCTTTTTTCACTGTATCTTTGGTGATCTCATTAAATTCCACCCGGCACTTTTCTTTGATATTCGGCAAATACGTACACAAATGCCAAGCAATCACTTCCCCTTCTCGGTCAGGGTCGGAAGCCAGCAAAACATTATCACATTTTTTTGCTTCATCTTTTAATGCTTTGATAATACTGCCTTTGCCGCGGATTGTAATATATTTCGGTTCAAAATTGTTTTCAATGTTGATGCCCAATTCGCTTTTGGGTAAATCACGCACATGCCCCATAGAAGGCTTTACCACATAATGATTACTCAAAAATTTACTGATCGCTTTCGCCTTTGTAGGCGACTCTACAACAACTAACGTTTTGCCCATTTCACACCTCATTTATATTTTCTTACATAATATTGCCCATCCTGACGGGAAATATAATCACGTAATTCCATCAATGTCAACACAGGCGCCAACTCTACCGCATCCATATTGAATTCCGCCGCGATTTCATTGAAATGACGAGCGGTTACCAAATAATCTAAAATTTTTCTTTCCAGCGCAGATGCTTCTTCCGCCCAATCCGCGAATAGCGCCTGCTGTGCATTTTGCGCGGCTGTCTCCGCAAAAAGTTCCGGATCACGGATCTCTGACAAAATATCCTCTGCACAGGTCACCAATTTCACCTGATCATCTCGAATCAGCTTATGAGTACCTTGACTCAAAGGACTGAAAATCGGACCGGGAACAGCAAAAATCTCTTTGCCTTGTTCCAACCCGTCATTCACCGTAATCTGCGTTCCGCTCTTTTTGGTGGCTTCCACTACCACAATGCCGTCGGAGAGACCGCTGACCAAACGATTCCGAATCACAAAATTACGCGGCAACGGCGCACAGCCCAAAGGAAACTCACTGAAAATGCAGCCGTTTTCCGCCACTTTCGCAAACAAATCCCGATTTTCCGGCGGATAGACTACATCAATGCCGCACCCAAGCACGCCGATGTTCTGACCACCTACCGACAAAGCGCCGCAATGACCGGCAGAATCAATACCCCGCGCTAAACCGCTGACAATCACCACCCCGCGCTCTGCTAACTGACTGCTGATATATTCTGTGGCCTGACGCCCGTAAGCTGTTGCCCGCCGAGAACCGATCATGGCAATATGCACACGATTTTCAGCAGGCAAGATCCCTTTGTAATACAACAGATAAGGAGGATCATAAATATTTCGCAAACGCCGAGGATAGGAATCATCCGCCCATGTAACAAATTTAGCGCCGGACTTTAAAAAAGATTCATAAACCTGATGAATGTTCACACAGTGTTTTTCCCGCAACAAAGAAGTCAGTCCTTTTGGATCTAAATCCAGCACGACGCCCCACTCTTTTTCGTTTTTCCAACAATCTTCCGCATTACCGAAATATTCCATCAGTCGAGTCAATTTTTGGCCCAACAAGGCATAGATGCTGTGTAACGCCAACAAATATTCCAAAGACAACTGTTTTCTCTCCCATCCGCATATAATCTTTTGTCAGGGCTACTCGCTTATTTAACACCTTTACTTCCTTTGGCGCCTCCATTGGCAAATCCGGCCAGAATATTTGTATCAAAAGAGAAATTATGACTTTCTTTGATTCGCTGTCGTTTCAACGCCAGCTGAATCAATTCATCCATCAATTCCGTAAAATTCATTCCCGTGGCTTCCCACAAATAAAAAGACAAAGAACCGGGAATGGTGTTGACTTCATTAACATAGATTTGGTTTTGATCCACATCTAAAATCATATCCACGCGACAAACACCGCTACCGTCCAAGGCGATGAAACTGCGTTTTGCTAAATCCCGCATCGCCGCGCTCATTTCTTCCGAAAGATCAGCGGGAATTTGCCGACGGCTGCCACTCATTCCTTTAGAGCCCTTAGCACCGCCGCTGCCTTTCGTTCCCTTAGAACCACCCATATATTTATCCGCATAAGTCAAAATTTCGCTGCTGGTAATGGGTTCCTCGCAGACAGAAGTTTTGGCTTTTCCATTACCGCCCAAAACAGAACAGTTGATCTCTCTCATATTGGTGACACAATGTTCCACCAAAAGCCGACCGGTAAAAGTAGCCGCGTAATCCAACGCCGCCGCCAAACCATCACGGTCTTCCGCTTTGCTGATGCCTACACTGGAACCTAAATTGGCAGGTTTTACAATTACAGGATACCCCAATTTTCTTTCTGCTTCGTTCAAAGTTTCTTCCCGTTCAGAATACCATTCCTCCGCGGTAAAGAAAATACCGTCGATAACCGGTACCCCCGCGCCGCGCAGCACAGCTTTCATCATAACTTTATCCATGCCCACCGCTGCGCCCAAAACACCGGGACCGGTATAGGGAATATTCATCAATTCCAAAAGTCCCTGCAAACAACCGTCTTCTCCATGGGCGCCGTGCATCACAGGCACCATAACATCAATGGCAATTTCCTGTTCTTTGCCAAAAAAGCCTTTTTTGGGGATGATTAATTTATGTTCCCCGCGATTGGCGGTCATACTCACCTGCTGACATTGCTTCAGCAAATTTTCCAAAGCGGCGTAATTACTCACTTCTTTCAAAGCTTCACCGGTATACCACAATCCCTTTTTGGTAATAAAAATGGGAACTACTTCGTATTTTTCCGTATCTAAAGCAGCCATTGCTTGACAAGCAGAAATAATGGCAATTTCATGTTCCACCGAAGGGCCGCCGAAAATGACTCCTAATCTGATTTTTTGCATAATCGTCCTCTCCATCTCTCTTCATTATAAATAAGTATCGGGCAAATCGTTTTCAAACAAAACATAATCCCCTGCTTTTACCATAGAACGCATTTTTTTATTGGCATCAGCCAGATTTTCCGCGATATAATAATTTTCCGCAGGCAGTTTTGCTTCTTGGATGCCGTCAATCAAGGGCTGACTGTGCTTTTTACCCACAATAATGACATAATCACATGATGCCGCACATTTCATGGCAAAAGCCTTGTTTTGCGCGTATTCTTCCGCTCCCAGTTCTACCATACCGGGGGTAATGATAATCTTTCGACCGCCGGGCATTTTGGAGAGCACCTCCAACGCCATGGCAGAACCTACCGGATTGGAATTAAACGCGTCATCAATAATAGTAAACTTCCCGGCATTTTTCAACACCAAGCGGTGCGGCACCGGAGGCACCGCCGCCACAGCACGAGCAATAGTGGACAAGTCCATTCCCAAATCCACCGCCACCGCTGTAGCTGCCAAGATGTTGTAAATATTGTGCTTCCCTAAAAGCTGCGTGCGCATCGCCACAGAAGCGCCCTCTTTGCTCCGCAGTATAAACCGCATTCCCTGTGCCGAGAAGCCGATTTCTTCAGCCCAGTAATCCACCGCGGTTCCGTCTTTTGTTGTTTTTTCCAAACCATAAGTACGGAGTCTCGCCCGTACCCGCCCGATGTTTTTTCGAATTTGCTCGTCGTCTAAATTTAAAACCGCCAGCCCGTCTTCCGGCAAACTATCGATCAATTCAAATTTGGTTGCGGCAACCGTTTCAATATTGCCAAAAGTTTCCAAATGCTGTGGACCGATAGCGGTTAAAATTCCGATTTTCGGCTGCACCAAATCACACAATTCTTTGATATCACCTTTTTGCCGAGCTCCCATTTCTGCCACAAACACTTCGTGAATGGGTTTCAAACTGTTACGAATTGTCAGCGTAATCCCCATGGGAGTATTATAACTGTCCGGTGTCACCAAAGTATGCTTTTCTTCGGAAAGAATCCGTCCTAAAATAAATTTACTGCTGGTTTTGCCGTAACTACCCGTAATCCCGATAGTCACTAAATGAGGCATCTCCCGAATAATACGCTTAGCGTCATTGATAAATCCTTGATTAATATGCGTTTCTACCGGACGCATAATTCCCGCGGCCAACCACTGAATAAACGGACAACAAAAAGCAAAGAGCCCTGTTAAAGCAATACCCCAGCGCTGACCGAAAATCAAACAAAGCCCGGCTGCCGCGCCCAAAATCAGCGTCAGAACCAAATCACAAGCATACAATCTCATCGCCCGTTTGGTAAAAACTAACGCCTTTTTTTCCGGAGGCCGATGCCAAGAAAGATTCAATCCCGCAAACAGCACCATGGCAACCACCGGTACAACCAAACCGTCCGCCAACCAAGAAAGTACCAGTAAAATCACAAATACCAGCAAATCCCGTTTCAGCAGATTTTCCGAAAATCGTAACTTCAGCCAGCGCCAATATCGTTCCGGTCGATAGCTGTTTTGCTGCATCATATGCAGCTGCTGCACCAAACGCCGCGACAAATAAACCAGCCAAAGAGCAAAGGCTACAAGATAAAAGACCAATTCAAACATTTCTTACCTCCGAACCACTTGATGTTGTCTTTTCGGTGATGGATTTTCCGACAGGAAAATCGCTGTACTTACTCCGCGGTGGGGGTTTTCCCCATTTCCGGCTGCAAAAAACTGTCCACAACCGCCAAAAAATTGGGTAACTGTTCCAGATACGCATAATGAGCGCTGTTTTTTCGCACTACCAAACCGGCATCCCGCATCAGTTTTTCCATTATCTGTCCGTCTTCCAATGGTGTCGTCGTATCATTCTCGCCCCAATACAACAGAGTAGGAGCTTGAATCTTGGGCAACAATTCTTTTAAATCCTCGTTGACTACCTTCACAAAGGTGCCCCGCATTTCTTCAGAAGCCTGCTGGTAATCGGTACTACCCCGTTTTCCCCGCAGATTTGTCAAAAGTTCCTCTTTTCGTTTGCGCAGTCCCGGCAAACTCAACGCCTTCTTGGCAGCCTTGTAAGAATACACCTTGGCATAATAGTCCAATCCGCGTTTGGGCTTTAATCCGGCACAACCAGTCAAAATCATTTTGTGAGGGATCTCTTCTGCCCCCAGACGCAAAGAAAGGCGTCCGCCGAAAGAATGAGCGATCAAAATAGGGCGCACGATATTTTCTCGGGCAAAAAACGCCTTCAGCATCTCCTTATATTCCACTGTGCTCCAGGCTTCTCGGGGTTCATCACTTTCTCCGTGTCCGGGCAAATCAAAATTATACAGATGAAATCGCCCCTCTAAATGTTCCGCTACCGGACGCATTGTTTCGTGAGAACAGCCCCATCCATGGAGCAACACCACCGGCCAGCCCTGACCGGATTCATAATATACAATCTGTAAGCCCTGATAAGGGAAGATTTTCTTTTCCATAACTCGTTCCTTTCCGCCGCGATTTGCTTTATTTTCACGACAAACCGCTTATTTAGGAAAAATGATTACAACTACTACTATATAATATAATGTAGAAAAATACCAGACTTATTTTAAAGTTTTTCAAAAAAAATTTTTTTTACATAAAAAATAGACGGCTTTAACAGGTGCTTCTCGCCGTCTATTTATTTCTACTTTTTTACTGTCGACCAATCCGCTATTGTGCTTCAGACGATTCTGTCGCGGTATTTTCAGATAAACCGTCCATTCCGTTTAAATGCGCCTGCCAAAGCAGTTCCCCTACAGAAACCACTTGGTAACCTTGTTCATTCAACCAAGACAAAATTTCCGGCAACACTTTCAAATCCACTTTTTTGCCTTCATGCATCAGGATAATCTGACCATCTCCGGCATGAGCCTTGACATTATTAATAATCGTATTGGGATCGCTCACCTTCCAATCTAATGTATCGATGTCCCACATACAGGAAATCATTCCGTATTCTTGATTAAGGGATTTCACTGTATCGTTAATGTTACCATAGGGACAGCGCATCAAATACGGGCGATAACCAACCATTTCCTTAAAGGAAGAAGAAGATTTTTCTAAATCATCCCGAATAATCTCAGCGCTGGTTCGGTTGAGATTTTTGTGATTCCAAGTATGGGTTGCCAGTTCATTACCGCTTTCCACGATTTTCTGAACCGAATCGGGATCATTTTTCATATTCGCTCCCAACATATAAAATGTCGCCGTGGCATTATGTTCTTTCAGGATTTTCAAATATTCATCAATGGTGCTGGCGCTGGGACCATCATCAAAGGAAAGGGCGATATATTTTTTACCGGTAGGAGCACTGAACACACTGCCCCGTTTTATATAATTTGGCTGCAAGGTTCCTTTTGCTACCTTCAACAAATAGGCATGCTTTTCCAAATTTTCTTTTCCGCCGATTCCCTTTACCAGCGCGTCATATTCAGAACGAGGAACCATTACCTTTTCCCCGCTGCCATTGAGCACATCTTCACCTACATAAACTTTTTCTCGCCAAAAATCTTCATTGTAAACAGCCATGGTCCCTTCCGCCGCAACAGCAGTCTCCGGGGCATCGTTTCCCAAAGAGCGCACCAGCCAAACGGCCAAAAAGACCACTGTCAAAACAAGCAACAACAAAATCAGACAAGGCAGTATTTTTAAACGACGACGGCGATGTTTCGAACGCGGGGAACGAATCCCACTGTTTTTCGCAGTCCGCAAGTTGTTTCGAGAAACGCTCCGAGAAACTGTTCGACGGCTGCTCATCGGCTTCGGAACAGCCGTTTGAGTTTCCCAAAAAGAAGCGCTGAAAGACTTCGTTTCCGTTTTGTTTCGATCCGCGGCAAACTCGCCAGATCCATTTTGTTTCGCGCTATGTTCCTCGCCAAAAACACTGTATCGTTGATGTACCGGTCGAGCGGCAGAGGAATCGTAATTTTTTTCTTCATTTCTCAGCTTCGTGGAAAAAGAAGGAAACTGAGAATCTTTGCGCGGCCCAACCGATCGCGTCTCGTGAAAATTTTCCGTTTCCCGCATTCTGCCTCTTAAGTTTCTTTCCGGTTTCAACTTCTCCTGTTGAATATTATTTTTGCGTCTATTTCCAAACATTTTCCAAACCCCATTTTCTCTCTTTCCGTTTTATCCCATAGATCTCCCAAAGAGATAAATTTCACTAACACAATACACTTTTTTATTACTATTATTCCTATCTTCGACCTATAAATCAGATTACTGAGAGTTTTTCGCTTCGAACCGATATTGCAATGCTTCCGCTACATGGTTTATTTTAATTTCATCAGAATTTGCCAAGTCCGCAATGGTACGCGCCACCTTCAAAATTTTATCATGAGAGCGGGCGCTTAAATGCAGGCGGACAAAAGCGCTGCGCAACAAAGCATCCGCGTCTTCCGCTAAACCACAAAACAATTGCATCTGATGACGGTTCATATTGGCGTTACAAAAAACACCTCCTTCCTTTAACCGTTTTTCTTGTATGATTCTGGCACGAATCACCCGTTTTCGAATTTCCGCGGAAGAATCCCCCGCCCTTTGATTATGCATTTCGTCGTAATTGACCCGTTGTACATTCACCACCATATCAATTCGATCCAACAAAGGACCGGAAATTTTCGCCCGGTACCGCTCAATTTGATGAGGCGTGCAGTTACAGGGACGATAAGGATCTCCTAAATAGCCGCAGGGGCAGGGATTCATGGCGGCAATCAGCTGAAAAGAAGCGCCGTACTCCATCTTGCCTTGCACACGAGAAATCGTAACAACCTTATCTTCCAATGGCTGGCGCAGCGCTTCCAGTACGTTACGCGGATATTCCGGCAATTCATCCAAAAAGAGAATACCATGATGCGCCAAACTTACCTCTCCGGGAGCCGGAATCCGTCCTCCGCCGATAATCGAAGCGGCAGACGCCGTATGATGAGGCGCCCGAAAGGGTCGTTCTTTCACCAAAGCAACCCCCGCGGGCAATTCTCCCGCCACACTGTAAATACGTGTAGTCTCCAAACTTTCTTCCAGAGTCATCAGCGGCAAAATAGTGTTCATCCTCCTGGCCAGCATCGTCTTACCACTGCCGGGAGAACCGATCATCAAGAGATTATGTCCGCCGGCCGCCGCGATTTCCATTGCCCTCTTAACAGCCTCCTGGCCTTTGACATCTGCCAGATCCAATTGGTACTCTGTTTTGGTCTGAGAAAAAATTTCTTCTATATTAATCTCCGTTTTCGGCAAATGTTCTTCACCATTCCACCAACGTACCAATTGCGCAATACTGTCAATACCGTATACTTCGCCTATTCCCGGCAAGGCGGCTTCTTTAGCGTTGGCGGCGGGCAATACAAAAGAACGCAATCCGAATTCCTTCAAAGCCGCCGCCATGGGCAATGCGCCTTTGACCCTGCGCGCCGTTCCATCCAAGGACAATTCACCTACCAACATCGCCTGCGTAGACAAAAAGTTTTCCCGCAATTGCCCGGTAGCCAATAAAATTCCCACCGCGATGGGCAAATCAAAGGTGGCGCCTTCTTTTTTCAAATCAGCCGGCGCCAAATTAACCGTAATTCGCTTCAGAGGAAATTCATAACCTGAATTTTTGATAGCTGTACGCACGCGTTCTCGGCTTTCCCTCACAGAAGTATCGGGCAGCCCGACAATATCAAAAGCCGGCATACCGTTACTCACATCGACTTCCACTTTTACGGCAAAAGCATCCATACCCACTACAGCGCAACTGTTTACAATTGCTAACATCTATCTCTCATCCTAACCCCCCGTCTTTCAAATAATTCCCTACCAAAAGTGTTCATTTGCAAATTCCGATTTATGACAGAATTCGACAAACAAACGCAAAAAAAGTTTCCCCCTGTATATAAAGCGCTCATTTCCCGCGTAGGACATGCCACAGACGAAAACGAAATCATTTATACAAAAATATTTATTATCAGTAAATATTATCGATAAATGTTCTTAATTTTATTATACACTATCTTGGCAGCAAGAACCAGTATATTTCTTAATTATTTTCAATTATTTCGCAAAAAAAGCAACACCGTCTTTTCTCTCAAAGTAAGGATTTCCTTTTAGCAAAGTTCCGCATTTTCTTTCATTGCAATACGTTCCCGCTCAATGAAAAAAAAGAGAATCATTCTCAAATTCTAATGCCCTATTATCCCTTCTTCCGCATTCATTGGATATCCCTATTGGACAAAAAAGCGTTTTTCCATTCAATAAAAGTACAGAAAATTTCCGCGATTCATGAATCAACCCCCAATAAAACCGGCAAATAGGGAGACCGTTATTTACCATATTACCTAACGCCCTTCTCCTGAAGCGAATAAAAGCCATCACTCCCTGCCAAAAAATGATAAAGAACAGGATTATATCCCCCAAAGGCATAGGATTTTTGCAGTTTTTTTACTCATAATTTCACAAATCGTTCAAATTCATCCATAAAAGACAAAATCACGTATATCCTTTCCGATTAATGGAAACACAATTCCATTTTTAAACAAAAGCCTTTATACAGGGGTTTTTTTGTGAAAAACAACGGAAAACACTATCCGATTTTCTTTTTTCCGAAAAAAACAAACCAAACACGCGCTTTTTCTATTTTAAATTTCCTGTTGAAATTTTCTGAAAAATATTATAAAATGTATATCAGATGGTAGAGTTATTGAATTAGCTCACACTGAAATTTGTGTTTTATTATCTTTCCCGTTTCTTGGATTTTCGCGGGAGAGGTAACATAAAATTATACACTTTATTTGATGAGGAGGAATATCTCATGGCTAACATTGATTGGAAACAAATTCAAGAATGGGACAAAAAGTACACATTAAAAGCTTTGTTTGCTGAAGATGAATATAATCCGATGTTCATCGAACATACCGAAGGTGATTATCTGGTTGACAAAGATGGTACCAAATGGTTGGACTTCTGTAACCAGTTGTATTGCGTAAACGCTGGTCAGAATGTTCCTGAAATTCAGGAAGCCATCAAAGAAGCCACCAAGAGATATGGTTTCTTGTGGGATGAATATGCTACCAATTATAAAGCGGAAGCTGCTAAAATTTTGATCGAAGATGTAATCAACGCCAACACCAAAACCAAATGGGCGAGAAAAGTTCGTTTCACTCTGGGCGGCGGCGACTCTGTAGAAGTCGCGATGATGCTGGCTCGTCTGGTAACCGGCAAATCCTTGGTTGCCACTCGTATCTATGGTTATCATGGTGTTTCCACGGGTGCGGTTTCCTGTACTCGTCTGAACCCCTCTCGTAACAGTGAAGCCAGAGCTGACGGTTCCACCAAACCTTTGGCCGGCGCGGACTACCAGGGTACTTATGCTGTTCCCGCTCCGTTCTGTTACAGATGCCCTCTGGGTCACACCTATCCGGAATGTAAATGCGCTCTGCCCGGCGGTCAGCTGCCCTGCGTAAAACAAACCGAAGATTTGATCAGATCTCACGGCGTAGATCGTACCGCCGCTATCATCACAGAACCTGCGATGGGTGCCGGTACCATCATGCCGCCGAAAGAATACCTGCCTCAGATTTTCGAAATGAAAAACCGTCTGGGCATCCTCTGGATCTGCGATGAAGTTTTGATGGGCTTCGGTCGTCTGGGTAAATGGTTCGGTCATCAGTACTACAGCGATGAAATTTATCCTGATTTGATGACAACCGCAAAAGGTTTGTCCTCTTCCTCCCTGCCGATCGGCGCTGTTGTAATCGGCGACAAGATTGCTGACTACATGGCACAGATTCGTTGGAACCACGTATCCACCTTCTCCGGTCATCCCTTGGCAGTAGCTGCCGCTGTTGCGAACATGAAATACCTGCTGAAAAACGATGCTCCCGGCAAATGTGCCGAAGCCGGCGAATATTTCCGTGCTGAATTGCTCGCTTTGCAGGAAAAACATAAAACAATCGGTCTGGTTGCCGGTGCCGGTATGTTCTGGGAAGTTGAATTGGTTAAAAACAGAGAAACCAAAGAAGCCTTCATTCCTGAAGACCGTTTCTATCAGTATCAGGGTACCTTCCCGATTCCCGTTGGTATCGTAGGCGGCGAATGCGCGAAGAAAAACGTTATCCTGACCGGTTTCTGTCCGAACACTCTGCGTATTGGCGCTTCTTGCTTCGTAAGCAAAGAATCCATGGACAAAGCCATCGATGCTTTGGACGGCGCTTTGGACGTTTTGGACAGCCAGTGCTAAACTGAAACTGCTTATTTGTTAAGAGAACCGCGCAGCCCTTTTCAGGGCTGCACGGTTTCAACTTTCTATTCGTGATGTTTTTTCATTTGTTTTTATCTATTTGTTACTCGTTGCCTTTTGTTATGATGTTTTGTATGGGGGGATGTAGGTCCTTTGTTTGCTGACAGCGAATTGTCAGAACATTTCAAAAGGATGATATATTTTTCTTAAAGTTAACAAAGAAAAAACAAAACCTATATAAAGCATCCCCATTTAAATGTCTTTTTTAGGGTGAGACATTTAAATGTTTTTCACAAGTTTCAAGGGATGGGTTTGAGAGAGGATTTGGGCTTCGTGATATCATAAGCTTCATTTTGTTTTATCCCCATCCTTGAAAAAATTTATATTATGGAGGTGCTTTTTATGGCAACTACTAAAAAAATTGGGTTTATCCCATGTGTGGCAACAGCCATCGGGATCGTTGTATCCTCTTCGGCCTTGACATTGATGGGCGAAGGCTTCGGCGGCGGCGGTACGGCATTCCTGATTTCTATGGTAATCGCTGCCTGTTTGAACTTATTTGTAGCTTTTTCCTTCGCGGAATTATCCGGCATTCTGCCGGCTGCCGGTGGGATCAACCACTACACCCTGCCCGCTATGGGTTATGGGATGGGGATTTTCGCGGTGCTGAATGGTTACTTCGCGGTATCCATTTTGTCCAACGCGGCGGAATCCTTCGTCGCGGGTGACGTACTCGCCACCTATTTGTTCCCCGGTTTGGGCATTGACGGCTGGATTTGGGCGATCATCCTGATGCTGATCCTCGGCGCCATCAACCTGCGTTCGGTAAAATCCTATGCTTATTCTCAGGTATTCTTCACCACCGTTATGGTTGGTTCCATGGTAATCTTATCCCTCGTTGGTTTGCTGGGTCTGGGCAATGAACCCGCCATCAACCCGCAATGGGGCTTTGACCTGACTGCAGGCGGCGGTCCGCTGATGCTGCTCGGTTTCTCTTTCTGGCTGTTCATCGGGTTGGAATTTGTTTGCCCGCTGGCCGAAGAAATTGAAAACCCGAAAAAATTCATCCCGCTGGCCATGGTTACCGCACTGGTATGTATCTTCATCTCCGACGCTTTGTTCGGTCTCTGCGCGTTGAAATATGTCGACATGGAAACCCTGTTCTCCGGTGGTACACCTCACGTTCGTGTCGCTTCCGAAATCTTAGGTCGTCCCGGTGAAATCTGGATCGGTATCATCTCCCTGATGGCTACCGCTTCCACCCTGAACACCTTCATCGCGGCCGTTCCTCGTATGCTCTTTGGTATGGCGCATGAAGGTCAGTTCCCGAAAGCGTTTGGTAAATTGAACCGTCTCGGCTCCCCCTTCTGGGGCGTAATCCTGGTATGGTTCATCACCTCCGCTTTGATCGCTTGCTTCCATGGCAGCGAAGACGCGGTAGCGTTGATTAACACCTTCATCATGTCCGGTTCTATCGGTTGGATGATTTGTTACCTGATTGCTCACATTGACGTATTGATTCTCCGCAAAAAATATCCGGATGTACATAGAGGATTCAAAGTACCGTTCGGTCCGTTGCTGCCGATTATCGGTATCATCGGTTTGGTCTTCGTAATCGTTTACATTTGGCCCGATGGTTGGACCACAATCCTCTGGGGTTGGCCTTCCGAAGGTAAAGAAGCCTTCATGGGCGGTTCCGTTATCATCTACCTGTTTGCCGGCGTTTTCGCCATTCTCGCGGCAATCTGGTCTGCAATCTGGGTAAAATGCGTTATGAAGAAAGGCTTCTTTGAAACCGTTCCTCTGGAAAAACTGAAAGAAGATCTGAAAACTTCTGAAATCGGTAAATAATCCATTTTACACTTATTATATAAAAACAAAACGAATAGAAAATCCTATAGAGACAGGAAGCGCCGGACGGCGCTTCCTGCTTTTTATTTTACCTTTCTCTGATATTTTTCTTCCTTTTTTCCGCGGCAAAAATTCCCCATCACGACCGGCTTAAAGGAACGCTTCCACTGCCCGCTGTGAAATCCGTTTGATCGCCAAAAAAATAACCACTCGAACAGAGCAAAAGCTGATTCGATGACATGAATACTTTTTCATCTCATCAGAAAATACTGTATACCAAAGAATAAAATGCCCCTGTTTCATTGACATTTGCGAATTAAATGATTACCATAATAATAGAGAAAAAAAGATACTTATACATTTTGCGTTTTCATCACTCATAGAACGACAGTCCGCAGAAACGAGGTGTGCTTATGATCGTAACACTTTTTGGGGTTGAAGTAAACCTGTTGGCCCAGCTGTTCGGGCTGATCATGTTGATTTTCATTGTCATATCCTATAATGTCCATGACAATAAATATTTTATTTTCATGACGGTGGCGTTTTCTTTCTGTGCCTTGGAATCTATCACCTTAGGCTCCATCACTAATTTCATCTGTTGCCTGGTTTCCATAGCGCGCAGTCTTTCGGTGCTATACTACCGCAAGCGGGATCTGGACATTCCCAAATGGTTGCCGGTGGTTTTGATTGTGCCCATCTTTGCCATCGGAGTTTGGGCAGTCGTCACCGATAATCCATGGTACCAGCTGATGCCGCCGGTATTGATTATCACACTGACCATCTTGACTATGCAAAAGAGCATGTTTATCCTGAAAACGGGCAGTATCTTCATCGAAGCCGGCTTGATGGTGTTCAATTTCTTTATCGGCGCCTATGTAGGCGTCATTCGCCAAGCCATCGCGGTGATTTCTGTTATTGTCGGCTTAATCCGCTACCATCGAGCGCTGCAAAAAGGAGAGGCTTTTGATTCTCTGCAACGCCTGAATCATCCGGAAAACGCCCCCGAAGAAGCGGAAAAACCCGCAACCTGACAAAACTATCAATCATAAAACACCAAAAGACAGACGGAATAATCCGCCTGTCTTTTTGCATGAGGGAACTATAAAATTTGAAACATATCAAATCTCTTAAAACATGTTGAGAAAGAAGGGGTTCCTTTCTTTTATTCCTCGATCATCCCAATACCCAGGAACATATGATTTTCATCACACTTCACACAAGCGCACCATCTCCCATGCTATGATGCGCGATGTTTTATCCGTCCTGATAAAAGGCGTTTTAAAACGTCGCTTTCAAAAGAACCGGATTCGCACACCACCTCCAAGCGACCAACATCTCCGCTGTTTCCATATTTTTATGAAAGGAAAGAGACAACAAGCGGTCTGTCTTATTTATAGGAGTTTGCCGCTTCAGATGCTGCTCCTAAGAGATTCGTATCAAAGGCAGTCAAGCATTCCTCGTCAAACTATTTTTTTAACCGAAACAATCCCGACTCCAATTTGATTTTACTCCCTTTGCATCGCCTTCAAGTATAGTGAAATTCGACAGATTCCCTTTACAGAAAGTCGTCAGGCGGAAGGCGTGCCGTATTTTTCCACCATAACTTTCACCGTGGGCAAAAGATCCTCGGCCATATAGAAATCTCCCATACGGTCTGTTCCTTGATAAACATTTTCCACAGTACCTTTTGTGATTTTTCCGTAATCTATGTCTTCATACAGCGAAATAACACAGTCATCATTGAAATGAACATAGTAATAGCACATTCCTTCGTAACGGTGTTCATCGGGAACCTTCTCCCAAGAAGCGAAATCCACACTGTCGATGAGGGTCTGAATATCCGTCGGATCGGTAATGGTCGCTACACAAACCCGACTTTCCCCATCTATGAAAATCTGTACCTCCTGCGATTCCAATGGATAATTTTCTTCCAGATATTGCTCGAGGGGAACTCCGTTGACCACCGTTTGGATATCCATCGGTTCTGCCGCCTGAGCGCCTTGTTCATTTTGCTCCTCCGTTTGGCCGGACTGCCCGTTGGGCTCCGCGGCGGGTTCCTTTGTCTCACCGCAAGCGGTGAGTCCCAAAGCAAAAATGGCAATGCAAAGAATCAACAATATTTTTTTCATAGGTATCAATCTCCTTTCCTGATCAGATCATTCCAAAAATAACACGGGCACGAAATCAGGCTTTACCGTTATGTTGCCGTCAGGTGGAAGGCGTGCCGTATTTTTCCACCATAGCTTTCACCGTGGGCAAAAGATCCTCGGCCATATAAAAGTCTCCCATGTGAAAATGTCCTTCAGCACTTAAATCATGAATACTATCTACGGTTCCTTTTTCGATCCCACCATAAGAATCATCCTCATACAGCGAAACAGTACAATTGTCATTGAAATGCACATAATAATAGCAAATTCCATCGTACCCTTGTTGCGGAAGTACCTTCTCCCAGGAAGAGAAATCCACACTGCTGATGAGAGTCTGAATATCCGCCGGATCGGTAATGGTCGCCACATGAATAAGCTCCATTGATTGATTAACAAAAATCTCTATTTTTTTCGATTCCAGCGGATAGTTTTCCGCCAGATACTGTTCGAGAGGAACGCCTTCCACGGTTTGCGTGTCCTCTTGCGTATTCTCCTGGACAGGCTGCCCGTTGGGCTCCGCGGCGGGTTCCTTTGTCTCACCGCAAGCGGTGAGACCCAAGGCGAAAATGGCAATGCAAAGAATCAGCAATGTTTTTTTCATAGGTATCATCTCCCTTTATCCATTCTCGTATCGTTTCTTTACGAAAAATCAAACTTTGCTCACGCGGAGGGAGAACCGTATTTTTCCACCATTGCTTGTACCGTGGTCAAAAAGCCTTCCGGCATATTGAAGCATCCTTCTCTATCCGTGATCATATCATCTGTTACATATGAAGCATTTTCCAAAGAGGCCCTGCCGATATCCCCGTAAGCAATATCATCATACATGCCAATGATACAATCATCATTAAAATGCACATAATAATAATTTATGCCCGCATACCCATCAGCAGGATCCGCAAGTCCTTCCCAGGAAGCAAAATCTACACTGTCGATGAGCGCTTGAATATCTATCGGGTCAGTAACGGTTACCACAGGTTTATAGAATAAGTCTCCGTCTATATTAGCAAAAATGATCACCTTCTTCGATTCCAACGGATAAGTTTCCGCGAGATACTGATCGAGGGGGACGCCGTTGATCGTCTGGGTGCCTGTCGGTTCTTCTGCCTCTGTCGCTTGTTCATTGGGATCCGCGACGGGTTCTTCTGTTTCTCCGCAAGCGGCAAGTCCCAACGCCAAAACAACCAGCAGCAGAGCCATCCATATCTTTTTCATGGTTATCATCTCCCTTTATCCATTCTCGTATCGTTTCTTTACAAAAAATCAAACTTTACCGTTATAGGTTTTATCACCAAGACAATACAGCGGTAAATCTAATGTGCTAAGAGAATTTCTGGTATTCACAGCAGCCGTATAAAGATAACGACTTCCATTTACCTGCGGCCAAAACTCTCTGTTGTATTGGCGCATATTCGTAACTTTCACTGTATTATAGAAACCCATGAAAAATCTATCCTGACTATTAGAAGTAATATTAAACGCACTTGCCCATGCAGGCGTACCAGTTTCACAAGCGCTTAAAAATACAAACTTCCAATTACCGTTGTAACCATCAATCGTTGTCCGATTCAAACTCCAAACGATATCGTCTTTAGTATCTTTCGCACATATCACATCATTATCACCGTGTCCATAAAACATAAATCCATAAGCGTCGCTCTTCTTCAAAAAGCTCATAATTGTGTTTTTCAGTGAGTATTCCTTTGATGTTGTTCCTGTAGCAGAATATCCTAATCTCTTAAACGCGGCTTTTGCCAAGGACACATTACTGGAACTTTCGCTCATATAACCATCGCCATATGCTCCAGCAGAAAGCATCATGACATTACCTCCAATTACCTCACCAGTTACAGCATCCACATACACAAACTGATTACCGCCATTCAAAGAAATATTATAAGCCAATCTTACAAAATCTGCGGGTTCATAGGGACCGCCTTCTCTCCAGTAATAATTGGGCTGCACATAACATAATTCTGCTCCATCCACAGTTGCTTGCAATTTTTCAATCACTGGCTGAGCTGCGACAATAGCTTCTTCTTTGCTGATTTCAGCGGTTGTAGTATTCGCTTCCAAATCAAATGTACTCAAAAACGCCAAAGAAGCATCTTTTCTAGCAATGGTAATATTCACACCATCACATTCATTCACTAAACCATTTTCTAAAACTTGTCGATATGCCAATAACCAATAATCAACAGTTACCTTTTCAGATTTAACTAATTTGTATTCCCCTTCCAGTTCCAACATTTCTAAAGTTTGTTCACCGGTAGCAATATATTGCTCTTCGCTTGTTGAAAAAGTTTCTTCCCATGTAGGCGCAAGCAAATCAGCATCAGCATGATAGATATCAACAATTTGATTATTGGAATCAACAGAAATATAAGATTCATCATCAATGATGTATTTGGTATAAATCTCATTGGTATAACCTATTACATCTTTCATTGTTTCTGCTTTTTTCACATTGTCTACAGAGATTCCCAATGTTTCCAAATCATCTTGGGTATCCTTATCCAAAACCGTTGTACTAATTCCAGATACTGTCGCACTTTTCAAAAGTATATCTTGTATATCACCATTATTTTGTTCTGATACCGGAATAGGCTTCGCTTGCGCGATGACACTTTCCTTTTGCCCTACCACATCGGATGTTTCCGCGAAAGCACTCACGCCGGAAGTCATGAATACCGCAAAAACTAAAAACAACGCCAACACTTTGGACACATTCTTTTTCATAATTATTCACACTCTCCTTACTTTTATTAGTGCCGTCCCGCCCACCCATCATTTTTTATAGCAAAAATTCTCAAGGGAATCTTGTGATCAAGCCTTCTTCCTGCTTTTTTTCATCACATTTTTAAGACCGCGTCCCCTTCGCCGCGGTTTTTATTCTCCATTTGGATGAACAAAATTTCCCCCGTATTTATCCAAATAGGATAAATGGCTCACACACTATACCCGCGTCATCATTTTGTCGCATACGCATATCTCATAATTTCATCGGTGCCGCCGGCTCCGTAAACGTATACCATGGCTTTCAAACGATAGCTGCCACTGCTAACCGGAGAATAGGTATCCACGAACGACAAGGAACCTACACCGGTCATACGGCTCCAAGTTTTGATCGGATTGCCGTAGGCGCCGTTAGATTGCTTCTTCTGCAGATATACCGTGGACACAATGCTTTCATTGGATTTCTGGGTGTTCACATACAATTTGCACTTCGCGGTAGAACCACTAATCGACAACATTGGCGTCACCTTCGCGTCAGAAGTCCAGCTGGGCACAATGTCCACCGTCGGCGCCGCCATGGCCACCGTCCCAAAAGCAAAAATCAGGCACAAGGCCAGCGCCAACACCGCGGGTTTCTTTTTCATCGGTTTCACCTCCTTTCTGTTTCATCCGAAGAGGAGTTTTTCCCCCTCTATTTATATAACACAATTGAGACAGCCAAAATCTGACAAAATTCACAAAAATTTTTTTTATTTTTTTCAAATTTTTTCCATTTCTTTTGCTGTTTCCTGTTCCCCTCTTTTTGCAGGTGTTTTTCCCTTATCCGCACAGAAAAAGTGACCGAACCATTTCGATTCGGTCACTTTTTCAAAAGAATCTATTACACATTATTTCCGCAAACAAATTCCATCGGCAATCCGCAGCAATTCTTCCAACGGCAAAATGCCTTTGATCGCGAAGAAGTACTTGCCGTCCGCACTGGTCCAAATCAAATCGGAAGACCAACCCACATCTATGGGCTTATAGTAAATCGCTTCTTCGCCGGAGAACAATTCCACCATACACTTTTCTCGATGTTCATTATCTACGCTATATGAGAAGTTATGACTGGCAAGCGCGATGTCTATCGTTAAAAATTGCCCTTCAGCATTTCTAAACTCCCACACATTAATTATTTCTTCTGACCAATCCTCTGAAAGAACAAATGATTGTTCATAGGCTTCCGGAATATACTGAAATTCGACATCTGGCAATGTGTCATTTGTTTCGTTATAAAACTGATATGTCACATGGTCCGAAAGCCACTCTTCCAGCAAATTGCCGGCAATGGTCCGCGTCTGGGGAATAGCAAAAAGTGTCCCCGCCAAAATCGCCAGCACCACCACCGCGACCAAGGCATATTGGCGAATTCGCCGAGGAATGCTCCTCCCCTGGCGTTTGGCATATCCCAAAGGATCCGCCAGCATGCGGTCAAATCTCCGCCGCCATTTCTTACTCGGTTCCGCGTCATCCTCCCGCACATCCCGATAACGCTCTGCCGCCGCCAGCAACAACGCGTCATGTAAACGAAGTTCCAATTGCGATTCGTTCATGGACATCAATCCTCTTCTTGCAATTTTTTCATCAGCAGCTTCCGCGCCCTGGACAAACGCTGCAAAGCGTTGTCACAAGTAATATCCCGCAACACGGCGATTTCCTTCGCGCGATATCCGTAAAGATAATACAATTCCAAAACATCCCGATATTTTTCGGGCAAGGCGTTGATGGCAGCCACCAGCTCTGTGGTTTCTTCCCCTTGTTCCGCGGCAATCCCGTCAAACAAATGATTATCTCCCACCGGAAAAGAACGCCGTTCTTTTTTCAAAATATTCAGCGCGGTATTGCGTGTGACCACCAAAATCCAGCCCCATTGCGCGGATTCATCCAACGCCAAAAATTGAGAAAAATGATAAATCACCTGCAAAAACGCATCGTGTACCGCTTCATCCGCCAGCTCGGAAGATCCCAAAATTTCTTTGGCAACGCGGTACATTTTGCCACGATGGCGATCGTAAATCCCCTTAAACAGGATTCGATCTCCGGGGGCTTCGACCTGCTCAAAATAAAACGCTAACATGCCAATCCTCTCATATCCGCAAAACGCGCGACCCTCCAAACCGATCGCCTTTAACAAAAAAGCTTTATCCATCGCGTTCATAAGCTATTGCCATTATAGCAAGTTTTTCTATCCTTGCCTAGTCATTTGCAAAATTTTATCAATATTAGGAAAAGCCATTTTCTGATTTTACTCCGAGAAAATCTTCTTTTTATGCGTTTTTTTTATAAGATATGCAAAACAAAAAGGCCGTGATCTTTTTCACGGTCTTTTTATTAAACCATAAAATACCTGCTAAACGCAAATACTAAACCATCCTGTCAATCCAGCGTCTCCAATGTCACCACGCGCGCCCCCAACAAGCTTTGCATATGATTCATGGCAAAAGCTTTGTTTTCCACCGAATCACTGACAGTCGCGTCATCGGCAATGGTCACCCGATAGCCCCGATTATAGGCGTCAATGGCAGTATGCAATACGCAAATATGCGTACACACACCACCCAGCACCACCTCTGTCACGCCGCGGGCGCGCAGCCAAACATCCAACTGTGTTCCCGCAAAAGCGGAAAATCGTACCTTACGAAAATACACCGTTTCAAAAGGATGGCTTTCATGGATCGCGGTCCATTTCTCTTTCACTTTTCCGTACAATTCCGCACCCCAGCAACCCTGTACATTATGACGAGGGAACAATGCCGTTTCCGGATGATAAGGATCACGCGCACCGTCCTTTGTCTCCTCGTGAGAATCGTTACATACCACCACAAAATTTCCCCGTGCCAAAAACCACTCAAAATAAGCACAGGCAACCGATTCAATGGCCTGCGCCGGCAGACCGCAAGACAGCACACCGCTATCCGCAATCAAATCATTGCTGAAATCAATTAAAATAAACGCTTTTTTCTCCATTGTTTTTCCTCCTTCCCAAAGAATTGTTCAATTATATTTTACAGAATTCAGTAATAATAAACAATAGGTTGTGTTCATTTTCTTTTTTCTCTACAAAAATATACGGAATACATTATACCATTAGAACACCCGCAAGATTTTCCCCACAGATCTTTTCGCCACAATTCATCGGTGTCAAAAAATTCAATTTTCATAGATTTAACAAGTTCGATATAGCCCTTTCGTATTCTCCGTAAGGAAACATTCCACTATTCCTCTTCAGGTATAGGAAGAGATGATATTTTATAGTTCCTATCATGCAGACTTAGACCGGAACATCATTCCCGGCATTTCTTTCCTATCTTAAAGCCCTCACTGATTGACTGTTTTGATAGCGTTTTCTTGCTTTCGCAAGCTACATAATATTTGCGTTCCCTATGATCAGGACGCTCCAATTGCACAAGGATATTCTCTCAATTGCAGACAAGACCATCTAAGGCCGCTTTTCGCTTTTCCACAGCATAGCTATTTTATTTCCTCTATGCGCATACTTCCGATAATCAACAGGCAAATACTCTTGTCGATTACTAAAAATTCATTGGCATTGAACTCGTATTTTGAGACGCAACCATTCAATCGAGCAACTGATACCGACTAATGAAAACGAATAGGGTTGAGAAAAACAGAGCCCTTTTTATTTTCTTCCTAATACAAAACGAGACACCGAAAAAATTTTTCTCGATTAGCGAATAGAAAGTGTTATTTGTTTCACGCCGAATACGATATCTAATTCATTTAAAAAGAAGGAAATATTTATAATCAAAAATTCCGAAAAAAATCTAGAATTTTTTAACTCCGTATCTGTATGGTAGCCAGCCAAGCTTTTCCGACAATACACCAAACAAAAAATGCAAAAAAAGACCGAACATCGTAAAAAGATGTTCGGTCTTAGCAGTTGGTGACGCGTAGGGGATTCGAACCCCTGAATGCCAGCGTGAAAGGCTGGTGAGTTCAGCCGCTTCTCCAACGCGCCATATGGTAGCGGTGACTGGACTTGAACCAGTGACACCCCGGGTATGAACCGAGTGCTCTAACCAACTGGGCTACACCGCCATGAACAGACTGCCTTATTATAATACCTTATTTAATCCCAAAAGTCAAGTGATTTTCTACATTTTCTCGTATTTTTTTCCTACTTCCCCAGCATCAGACGTCCTCCTGCCACCAACAGCACCAAACCGAGGATTTGCAACCAAGAAAAGCTGACTCTTTCCATACCGAAAAGCCCCAGCCAATCGATTATCATCGCTGTCCCCAGCTGCCCCGCGATGATGGCGGTTGTCGCCACCGATGCCCCCAATTTTGGAATGGAAGCCATCACCCCGTAGATAATCCCCACATTAATAATTCCTCCCAAATATCCATACCAAGGGACTTCTCTCCATTTACTAAAATCACCGTCCCCCACGCCGATTACCAACACCAAAACAAAAATCACAAAGGTAGCAATAGCATGTACAACAAAATTCCCCTCCCAGGGACCGATTACTTTTCCCATCAAACCGTTCAACGTACCTTGTACCGCCATAAGCAAACCAGCCACAAAAGGCAAGCTCAACATCAACCAATTCATAAAAAAACACCTCCTGATAGGAAGTGTTTCCTTTTTTATAAATTTTTTTCAGTCTTTTTTTTCCAAAAATCCACTACGCGAAGGCAAAGCAAGGATTTTTTCATAAAAGGCCAGTGTGGCTTCAGCAGTTTTTTGCCAATCAAAACGAGCGCTCCACGCAAGCCCTTTCTGTCCCATCTGTCGCAACAGTTTCGGATCATTCAGCGTCTCCACCAAAACTCTTGTCATCGAATCGGTATCCATGGCGTCAAAATAGCAAGCCGCATCACCGCCTGTTTCTCGGAGAGAAGAATTATCCGCCACCAATACAGGGCAACCACAAGCCATCGCCTCTAAAACAGGCAAACCGAATCCTTCATAAAAAGAAGGATATACCAAGGCGGATGCACCGCCATAAAAGTACGGCAACAAATTCCCAGGTACAAACCCCGGAAACACCACCCGTTCACCAATTCCCAAGGATGTTGCCAATTCTGTCAAAGCAGCGGTTTCTCTTCCGCAACGTCCGGGACAAACCAGCAGATACGGCGTGTGCCATTCTGATTGTGCCCGAGCAAAAGCCGTCAACAAACCGGACAAATTTTTCCGACGGCTAAAACCACCCACATACAGCAAATAGGCTCCGTCAATGCCGTATTGACGCCGTAACACCCCTTTGCAAGTTTCAGAAGCAGTCAACGCGTAAATCGGCTCTGCCGCCTCATAAATAACGGCAATTCGATCTTCCGGGTATTTAAAAAACCGCAGAATATCCCTTTTGGTATGGTTGGAGACCGCAATAATTCCGTCGCTTTTGCCTATAATGGCAGGCATATCATGCAGAAATTCTTTGCGATAACCCCGCCCCACCGATTCAGGATACACATAAGGAATCAAATCGTGAATAGTCACAATGGTGCGACAAGGCGCCGCCAAAGGCAGGCCAATGCCGTTTTGCGGCACATGATAGAGAACTGCTTGTTGTTCTTTCAGCCAACAAGGCAAAAATTCTTCTTCGCAATAACGGGGATTCTCCTGAATACGGGTACATCTCGCGCTATCCGTAAAATCCAAGTCCTCGTATTCCTGCCCCGGCAGAAAAAAAGAGATTTCCTCACCGACCAACTTCCGCAAATGTACTGCCAATTGATAGGTATAGGTGCCGATGCCCGTGCCGCGATAATGAATGGCGCCCCTGGCATCCAAGGCAATTCTGCCCCCCTTTATTCCGTTTTTTGCCATCTGCGATCCCCTCCGTCAGCAACCTGTTCATAGCGCACAGTGAAATATAGTTCCTCTTGCAACACCTGCCTTTCCGTCATCGCAAGATGGACAACCAACCCCGAGGGACTAACCAAACAATCATCCCCTAAAATCGATATCGGTTGTTCTGCCGAAACAGCCGCCGCTTCCATTGCCATCATCTCCGAATCCGCCCTTTCGGCATCTTCGTCTGCCGCCAAACGTTGTGAAAACTCCGCCGAAACCTGTTCCAAATCAGGATGGCGCCGTTCTTCCTCTTTCGGCGGCAAAGCGGTTTCTTGGGCCGCAGACAAGACATCCGTATTTTCAAAGGTTCCTTGCTCCGCTTCTTCCGCCGATAGGGATTCTCTCACATTACTCGCAGCCAAAACATCCTGCAATTCCGCTGCCGACGATCGGTCTTTTTCGGAAAGCTCCGCTGCCGTCGAGACAAAATCGCCTTCTCTTGCTTCTACTTTTTCCGATTGTAAATTTTTGCAAATTTCTTTTCCTGATTGTTCATGCGAAATGGATGAACCGGCCGCGACGGGAATCGGCTCATCCGGTTGAGGATCCAACAAAGGGCGATGTTCCTTTTCAGCTATTCGGTTCCGCTTTTGCAATTTCAACAAGGCATGGCTTTTTAATGTTCCCAAATCAGTCACAGGAGATTCTGTTTCTTCCGCTTCTGCCTTTGTCTCGGTATCCGCGCGCGCCTTCTCAGAAGTTGTTACAGAGTCGGCTTTTGCTGATCGAGCATCGGAATTAAAAGATTCTCCCCCTATTCCAACAGAAGAATCTTTTTCTTCGGCCTTACGCGCTGATTTCTCTGTTTCGCTTTGAGAAACCGCTTCGGCAACAGCATAACGCGCATCCTCTGCCTGCGGAGAAACAGACAATTCTTCCTTCTCCAATGACGGTGAAGAAGGTATTGAAACAACAGATTCTGTCGATCCATATTCAGCTAAAACACGCTGTACCTCAGAACTTGGCTGATACGAGGAAGAAGATGGCGACTCAGATTTTTCTTTTGAAAAAGACATCGATTCAGCAACATTCGATTCGGCGATCGTGACAGGCGAAATCTCCTCACAATCCGAAATGATAATTTTGCCACTGAATTCCAACACATAGGGTGACAAAACTTCTAATTCCTCAGCTTGTAATTCCGGCCGCACCCATTTTTTCTCTGTTTGTCGCCAATCGTTCGACAGTTCCAGCTTCAGAGGCAATGTAACTCTGGTTTTATATAATTTTTGACCTTCCAGCCCCCAATAGTCCAAATGCAAGGTATAACGGCCGCTCAGCCAAATCTGTCCGCCATGGCACAGCAAATCGTCAAAGAAAAGCTTTGACGAAAATCCTTCAATTTTTCGCACCCCCATGGCGTCTTTTGCTAAAAACACCGTTTGTTTCAAGGGAAGCGCAACTTTTTGTCGATCATGTCCAGTGGTCATATCGGTACCTCCGCAATCCTTTACTGCTACAGTCTATGACCCAATGACAAAAAATATGCCCTCTCCGTTATTTTTCTGATTCATCTACCATTTGCCAAATTTCCGAAAAGACTTTCCGGCAAACTTCATCCACCTCTTCAAAATTCATCGCCTTCACATAATATTCTTCCAGCTCATTATGGAGCCGTTTCGCCGCGGCAATACTGCCAACAGCCTCCTCCAAAAAATCCTCTTCCGGCAACACAGTTTCCTCCAAAGGCGCCAGCTCTACCAAAACATCCCCCGTGAAAGGTTCCAGCTCCGGTACTGAAGCATCCACCGCAGCAAAACCGATCTGCGGCAATACCACCATTTCATAACATTCCGGCGCCAAAGTACTATGATAAATATCAATATCATGACCACGCAAAACAGCGGCTTCTTCAATGCGTCGCAAAAAAGAATCAATATCATAGCGATTCCCGCCGCGCAGTAAAAAACGCTTCTTCATACCGGCACAAAGAGACTGACGATATCCCACCCAGCCCCGCGGTGTAATAGCGGCAGCAAAAAAATGAGAAACTTTTGCCAAATCCTCATGAAAAATTTCTCCGATCACATCGTTTGCCAAAGCCGTAACCCGTTTTTCTCCAACGGAATGGGTTTCCGCGTAATCATCATAAGCATTGCGATAAGCAGCCAATTTTTCGTAAGCGTCTTGAAAATAGCAGGAAATTTCTTCCGTCAGACGAATAATTTCCTGTTTGTTTTCCCGTAACAAATCGCGGTTCCAATGATCACCCAAATTAATAATCTCATCCACTGCGCCTGGATAAACCGGATCGACCAAATGAGGTGAAGTCCCATCCACCACCGCAATTTTTAAAGAAGGCACCACTACTCCATCCAAGGAATCATTGTCAGAAGAACACTGCCAAACTTCTACATCATAACCGCGTTCCGTCAGATTAAAGGCGATTTTTTTCATTAATGTACTTTTCCCTGTACCAGGACCCCCCTTCAATACAAAAATTCGTTCCATTCCTCTCAGACCATCAGCATAAAAAGAATAAAACCCCGAAGGCGTATTGCTGCCCGGATATTTATGAATCATGCTTCCCTTTCTCATTTCAACACCTCAATCCATCTTTTTACTGCTATCCTATTCTTCAAAAGACCGGACGGTGCTTTTCCCAAACCGAAGATAAAAAAAAACAACGATAACTTTTGGTTATCGCTGTTTTTTATCTTCGTCTGATTACCTTTCAGAATCTTCCTTATCAGGATTTTCTTTTTCAGTATTTGTCTCGGTGGAATTTTCCGCTTTTTCCTCCTCAATCTCTTTATCCTGTTCAATATCTTTGCCGTTCAAGGCGTAGAATCCACTTTCTATACGCCTTTCTTCTTCGGGACTGAGAGAAGAACTGTTTTTCTCCGTAGATTCGGATGACGCGGCGACTTCCGAAACATCTTCCTGCTCCGCAGCGCCGGCTTGTTCCGCCAAACGCTGATATTTGGTCACCCCATCCATGATTTCATAAAATTCAGGGGCTTCAATGGTTTCCTTATTTACCAACACTTCTGCCACGGCATGCAACTTATCAATATGCTCAGTCAAAATATCGGTCGCACGCTGGTAAGCTTCTTCCATCAATTTTTTTGCTTCTTTGTCGATCGCATATGCGAATTCATCGCTGTAGTTTCTTTCATGACCCAAATCCCGACCTAAAAAAACCTGCCCGGAATCTTTCCCATATGTCAAGGGGCCTAATTCTTTCGTCATGCCGTATTTAGTGATCATCTGCCGAATCATGCCGGTAGCCCTTTCCAAGTCATTAGAGGCTCCGGTGCTGATATCGCCCAGCACAATTTCTTCCGCTACACGACCGCCCAAATACATTACAGCCTGATCCAGCATTTTGCTCTTGGTAATATAATTGCTGTCTTCTTCCGGTAACAACAGTGTATAACCACCCGCCATGCCTCGGGGAATAATGCTCACCTTGTGCAAAGGATCGGAAGTAGGCAGATAATAGCTGACCACCGCATGCCCCGCTTCATGATAAGAAACCAATTTCTTTTCTTTGTTATTAATTACACGAGATTTCTTTTCAGGACCGGCGATTACGCGTTCCACAGCGTTTTCGCAATCGTCCATTTCAATTTGTTTTTTGTTTTGACGCGCCGCCAACAAAGCCGCTTCATTCAACATATTGGCCAGATCCGCTCCCGTGAAACCGGGCGTCCGTTTGGCAAGAATTCGTAAATCAACATCTTCCGCCAAAGGTTTGTTACGAGAATGCACACGCAAAATGGCTTCTCGACCTTTCACATCCGGCGGAGAAACACTGATCTGGCGATCAAAACGACCGGGACGAAGCAAAGCGGGATCCAAAATATCCGGACGGTTGGTACCGGCCATCACAATAATCCCCTCATTAGCGTCAAATCCATCCATCTCTACCAACAACTGATTCAGCGTTTGTTCTCGTTCATCATGACCGCCACCGACACCGGCGCCTCTTTGGCGACCAACCGCATCGATTTCATCAATAAAAATGATACAAGGAGCATGTTTTTTCGCATTGTCGAATAAATCTCGCACACGAGACGCTCCCACGCCGACAAACATTTCCACAAAGTCTGAACCGCTGATAGTGAAAAAAGGTGTTCCGGCTTCACCGGCGACTGCCTTCGCCAACAATGTTTTCCCTGTTCCGGGCGGACCGAAAAGAAGCACACCCTTGGGGATCTTCGCGCCCAGCGCCGTATATTTTCTGGGAGATTTCAAAAAATCCACAACTTCTGCCAATTCTTCTTTGACTTCATCCACCCCTGCCACATCACGGAAGGTCACCTTATTGTTAGAATCCGTCTGCATTTTGGCGCGGCTCTTGCCAAACTGCATCACATTACCGCCGCCCTGGCTCTTATTCATCATGTAGACCATCAGCCCAATCAACAGTAAAATGGGCAAAAAGGAAATAAGAATCGATAACCACTGACCGGATGTTTTAGCCGTCAAGAAGGTAACTTCCGCCCCATTTTCCTGCATCTGCGCGGCAATAGTCGTATCTGAGGGACCAACAACAGCGTATTCTTCTCCGTTGTTTAATTTCACTTCATAATAATAATTGGTATCATTTTCATTAGGTTGGATAGTGACAGATTCAATATCACCCGCTTCCATACTGGCGATCATATCTCCGTATTCATAAGCGGCAGTCTGTGTAGCGGTTCGATCATTATCCGAAGTAAACACATACACACATACTGCAATCAGAACAATCAAGACATAAATGGTGATATTTTTGATGGTTCTCTTCAACGATTTTTTCACTCCTTACCAAAAGTTCTCTCTATGTGAAACGTATGATTATCATATACAGACTATAAAATTAATTATACAACATTATTTACTTTTTTTCAATAAATTCCAAAAGTTTTGAGAAAATCACCTTGTTTTTTACTTGTTTTTTTGATTTTTTTTCAGCGAAAAAAGAAAGTCTTCTCCCGGCGCGGGTAATTTCCCAATATACAGTTTATCTTTTTCGGCTTTGGCATATACTTGTCTAGGCAGAGAAAACTGTTTCCCTGTTTTCAAGTTTAAAACAGCGGCGGTTTGCTGTTGGGTCAACGTCAAAGTTTCATCCGCGTCTGCTGTAATCGGCGATTTTTGCGTGACTGCTCGACGCCAAAGAATGCGCACCATTTGGCGCCGCAAGGCCAAATGAAGGTCAGAAAACGCTTTTCTTTCCCAATAATACCCTTTGTCATTTTCTGTAACCAAACGGCAAATGGCCTCTTCCGCGGAAACCGCGATAAAATCCGCATCTGCCTGACAAATCTCCGCCACATTGCCCAGCGCCGCGCCGAGATTAGCGTTATACGTTTCCAATATCGGCCAAAGAGAAAGACGAATTCTATTTCTTTGATAATCCTCTGAAAAATTACTGGCGTCATCACGATAAGGTAACTGATACCGAGCAATATGCGCTTCCAGCTGTTTTCTTGAAACATTGAGCAGAGGACGAATTAAATTACCGTTTTGAAAACGCATCCCACCCAATCCCTGAGTACCGGATCCCCGTAGCAAATGCAAAAGTACCGTTTCTCCTTGGTCCTCCAAATGATGGGCCGTTGCGATTTTAATTTCACGATACGATTTTTCTTCCCGATAAGCAGTGGCAAGTTGTGAAAACCAGTGATAACGACACTCTCTGGCAGTAGACTCCAAATTTTTTCCTACGGCCAGCGCCGGCACATCCAACCGCCGACAGTGAAAAGGAATAGCTGCCTTTTTGCAAAAATTTGCAACCAATGCCAAATCACGATCTGCTTCTATGCCGCGAATGCCGTGATGCAAATGAGCCGCCGCCACAAAAAAACCCATTTCCTCTTTCAAACAGCAAAGTCCATGGAGCAACGCCATGGAATCCCGTCCGCCGCTGGTACCGACGATTACTAAATCTCCGGCAGCAAGCAGCTTTTTTTCAATAATGTTTTTTTTTAAGGCTGCCAACATAACCACATTTCCTCACAGCTCCTCTTAAACCGATAAAAGCATATCAGATGAATATAAATTCAACTTTAACTTTAAATCCTTCTATGATCAAAAAAACTCCCTTTATCGTTTTCATGAAAATATGGATTTGACAAATCACACGGCTTTTCCCGCAGAAAAGTGAAATTATTATAGTTTTCTACCTATATCAAAGATTTTCCTGCCAAAGACAGAAACGAATTTTGCAAGAATTTATCGAATAAAAAACGGAATATCCTCCTACATACCGACAAATTTTTCAGTTCTCATCCGTTATAATGGGTAAGGAAGGCGGTGAGCGAAGGTGAACGATGAAACAAAAGTATACCCCTATCAACGAGCGGCGGATGAAACAACCGAATCGATTCCACGCCGCCGCAGAAAAATGTTCCCTATCCAAAAAAATTTCAAAGGGAAAAACCGTCTTCTCTACTTTTCCGAATTATCCTGGCCTGATTGGGTGTTGGCAGCGGCAGCCCTTTGCCTCGGTTCCGCAGAAATCCTCGGCGGACTTTATCCCTTCGGCATCGCGTTTGCCGCGGCATCCACTATTAAATATCCTAAACATTGTGTGCTTTACACTCTTCTGGTTTTGTTCGGTACTATTTTGGGGCAAGGATTCGCCTCCATTCCTTACTTGATTGCCATTACAATCACCTGGTGTTTATTATATTTCGGCAGGCAAGATGAAAAGCTCCGCTGGATAATCTGTCCCGCGATGGTATTTGCACTGCTGGCAGCGGTGCGGGTCATTGCAGCCATGTTCACCAGTTTTCTTTCCGGATATGACATTTCCGTCATTTTCTTTGAAGGCTTGTTTGCGGGTGGCTTGACCATTGTCTCCATGTTCACCCTCCATTTGGCCGCTCATTATAAAATGATCTCGCGGCTTTCTACTGACGAAATGGTTTGCATCTTTGTTTTGCTGCTGGGATGTGTCCGCGGTTTGGGAGATTTCGCCATTGGACCCATCAGCATCGGCGATGTAGCCGGTCGAACTTTGATCTTATTGGCTGCTCTCTGGGGCGGCGCCGGCGCCGGCGCCGGCCACGGCGCCCAAAAGGGTAATGTGCCCCCCCAATCGATGATGTTTTGACCTGCGACATTAGGTATTTATTCCGTTTGGGGATTA
>CBCTTQ010000008.1:0-59624 GCA_965149945.1 uncultured Peptococcaceae bacterium
ATACCGGTGAAACCACCGTCGTCAACGGAGCCTATTTCACCAACGCCGGCACCTACACTGTAGAAATCCTCATCGAAAAAGATTTCTATGAAGATTTCCGCAAAACGGTGGAAGTTACCATTTCCCCGCAAGTGGTAACTACGCCCGAAGCACAACGAACAACACCGTATACCCCGGGGACAGTGCAAACAGGCGTGGCGGACGTCGGCGACGGACGTTACAGCCTGACAGACAACACCGGCGCCGACGCGGGAAACTATATCGCCAAAGCCACTCTGATCAATGCTGATAATTATCGCTGGCAAACAGGAGATGACAACCAAGACGGCACGGCGGAAATCAGCTGGAACATTTTGTACCGTCTGTTGGAAAAACCAAGCATTCTTACTTCTTTACAGGAATCGGTATATGACGAAAACGACAAAACACCCATTAATATTCCCAGTAGTGATTTGGCAATCAACTACGACGCGGAAGGAACATTGACAGCAACTTTCCAAGGAGAGACCGCTTATACCGCTACCAACGCAAAAAAAAGCGATGCGAAACGCTACACGGTTCTGGTTTCTCTGGCAAATAGCAATTATCGCTGGAGCGACCAATCCACTTCAGATCTGGAATTAGAATGGGAAATCACTCGCCGTCAGATTACCGTGCCCACCGTACAGGTGGAAAATTCCACCTACAACGGGGCTCCCTACGCGGAAGATGAAAAAATCACACTAACCCAACATTCCGCCCAGTCAGAAGGCATTCTCAAATTGGGTACCTATACTTATTATCAAGGACAAACCAAACTGTCCGCGGCGCCCACCAACGTAAGCAGCTATACTGTAGACATCGGATTTTCCTTTGAAGAAGGTCAAAAGGCCGAAAATTATCAACTCATCGGAAACACCCGTTACGCCTTCCGCATCAATCCGGCGGGTATCACGCTGACCGCGCCCGATTCGGAATTGCTGCAGGCGACCTACACAGGGGAAGCCATCACAGTTCCCGCTCCCACTTTGACAGGGCTGCAAGGAAAAGACACGGCAGCAGACTGTCCCCTCGCTTACGACTATCTCTTCACCCCGACAAACGGCGAAGATCCTCAATCAGGTTCCGCGGAAGGTACTCTGGCAGTTCGTGCCGCCGGCACTTACCAAATCACCGTCAGCGTCTCAGACCGCTGCCAAAATTACAAAACAGACGAAGCCGCCGTCTATACCTTTACGGTAGGATCTGCCCAACAAACGGTACAACTGACCTCGGAAACCGCCGGCTGGGAAGAAAGTACCTCTACAGTCACCAAAACTCTGGGAGACGAACCCTTCCGTGTTACAGGGAAAGGTTATGTAGGAGAAACCGCCGTTGACAGCGCGGTCTCTTACCAAAGTTCTCATCCGGAAATTGCCAGCGTGGACAATACCGGTCAGGTGACACTGCACCGCGCCACAACGGAGGCAGTGACCATCACCGTCACAGCAGCCGCCACCAACGACTATCAGGCAGGCAGCGCTTCTTACACGCTGACCGTCGGCAAAGGCACCCCGAAACTCACAGCAAGTGAACTGTCCTTTACTTATGACGGAGAGGCCTTAAGCGCCGAAGAATATCAAAAGGCCGCTTTAGCCGGAGCCGCAAACGCCGAAGAACCCTCGGGTCCCTTGACTTATCAATTCTATTCTTCTCAAGAAGCCGCCGAATTAGGCACGGAAACGGGAAAAATCGCGCCTCCCGCGGAAGCGGGAAATTTCTGGCTGCGTGTTTCCTATGACGGAGATGAAAATTACTTATCTGTCTCCACCGTGATTCCCGTCACGATCATGCCTGCCGACTTGCAAATTTCAGCTCAAGATTATACGGCCTCTTATGACGGTCAAAACCATTCTTTGACAAACCAACTGCAAGTGAAAGGCAGTGGCGATGATTTTGCCTACAGTGTTCGCTTCTTAAAAAGCGATTCAGAGCCCGCGGCGGAAGATTGGGAACAATCCGCGGTTACCACCGTGCGAAATGCGACGGACAGCGGTACCTATTGGTATCAAATCACCGCTGCCAATCACCGTCCTATCACGGGTTCCTTCCGTGTCGCTATCAGCCCGGCGGAATTAACTGTCAATGTGGAACAAGATCTGTTCCGCAAAACCTATGACGGCCAAACCGCAATCACAGATCCCATTGCGGCCACGGTCACCGCGCCCGGAGTCTCCGAAGAAAATCTTACCGTCAGCGCCGCCGACGGAACCTTTGACAACAAAAACGCCGGCACAGAGAAAGATGTTCAAATCCGATTGCAATTAAGCGGTACTGACAATTGGAGCAATTACGCTTTCCGAGGAAAAACTCTGTCTGATGGCAGTCTCTCTTTCTCCATGGAAAAGGCAGGCGTCATTTCTCCCAAGCAAATCACCGTCAGCGGCGGTATTACCGCTGTCGACCGTGTTTACAACGGGGAAAACGCCGTCTCCTTGCAAGGAACACCTACAACTCAGATAGGAGACTTCCTGTCCGAAGACGACGTATCCTTCTCTTCGATCGACGGACAGACCGGCGTCATGGCAAATGCCGACGCGGCTTCCGACAAACAGGTCACCGTCAGCGCCGAAACACTGACGGCGTTGCTCAGCGGCAAAGACGCCGCCAATTATACCGTCACGGCAAGTCTTTCCGTCACGGTCACCATCCGTCAGCGTCCCGTTTATCTGGAATTTCCCAACGGCAATGACGGCGCTGCGACTATCAAAGCGGAATACAGTCCCTTAGGTCTGATCGCCGCGCATTCCGATTGTTATCGGGTATCCGCCGTTGCCAAAACAGACACCAGCGGTTTTGTCGGCACAGACCAATTAGCGGCGGAAGATATTGCCTATACCTTTACCCAAAATCAACAACCGGAACTGATGCCTCTCAATGTGGGGATTTATCAAGTCACCGCCGCTCCTACCGCGGAAGCGAAAGTTAAATGGCAGAACTATTTCATTCAACCTTTACAAGGTACAGTGGAAATCGTCCAAGCGACAGAAGATCTGACCGTGCGCGTCAATCCTCAAGAAAGTCTTTCTTATAACGGCAAAGGCCAAGACCCTGTTGACTCTGTGCAAGTAACAGGCGGCAGTGAGCAACTGACAGAAACAACGGACTATACGATTTCCTTCCGCCTGGGCAACAGCGGCGCCTATGACCTAACCCGAGAAGATCTGAAAACCGTCGTCAAAGACGCCCAACCCTACACGATCCACTGGCAAGTGGTCACCACCAACTACGGAACCCAGACAGGCAGTTTCACCGTTTCCGTCGCCCCTGCCCAATTGACACTGACCAGCACACTGACAAAAAGCAAATCCTATGACGGCACCGTCGGCGCGATAGTCAAGAACGGTCAGCTACAAGGCGCGCAAAATCAGGAAACCATTACCATCAGCGCCCTCACCGCCCGCTATCAAGACGCGGCGGCCGCAGAAGGCAAAACGATTCAAACCATCTATGAACTGACCTTTGGAGAAGGTGTCAATCCCAACAACTATACCTGCTCCGCCTTGACAGAGCAGACCGATACCGGCTGGATTGTCACTACCACCGTAACAGACGGCGTCATCACCAAAGCGCCCGTCACCGTTACCATTCAAGATCAAGAAACTGTCTATAACGGCAACCGCCCGCAACTCGAGACAGACTGCTGGCAGGTGCGGGAAACAGACCTTTATGATCTTGACCAAGACGGAATTAAAGACGATTTAGGCATTTCTCTGTCTCTGCCCACGGACGATGTACGGGACATCGGCGCCTATCCTATCATCGGACAATGGAAAAACACCAACTACCAAGTATCCTTCCAAGGCAGCTGGACAGAAAAAGATGATCAGGAAGGTACCGCCGGCACCTTCACCGTTCAACCCCGTCCCGTCACTGTGCAAATCGATGATGCGGAAGGCTTTTACGGGGATACCCCCGATCTGAGCAAAGTCACTCTCTCCTATCAGCCAACCGAAGAAGAGGCGGGACTGGCGCCGGGAGAAGAAGCCATCGAAGGCATCACCTTGGGAACTGACGCCAAAGCAACGGATTCGATCAGTGATTCTGACACCGCTTATATCATTTACGCGGAGCAGAACGGGGCAATCGTTTCCGTTTCGAAACCGACCCTTATCGGTAACTATCTGGTAACCGTTACGAAAAACGGCGCCTACACCATCCTGCCCCGTCCCATCACCTGTACCATCCTCGATCATAGCAGCCTTTACGGACAATCTCTTGATTCGGGCATTGACAATCCGCAGGCAAACATTGATTATTCAATTGCCGTGACAGCAGGGGCGGGTGTCTCTTCTGATGACGCAATTGTCAATGCTGATCGACTGGCGATCGACCTATCCACCGACGCTTCGGAAACAGCGTCTGTCGGGGAATATGATATCATCGGTTCTATCAGCGGAAGCGCCGTAAAAAACTACCGCATTACCTGGGACGGCAACGGCCAACCCCGCTCTGACGGAACCGGCGCCTGCGGACGATACACTATCACGCGGGCAGAGTTGGAAATCACCTTCGCACATGGTAACCAAGAAACCAACGGGGTTCCCATTTCTATCCAAAATACCTATGACGATAACCAGCTGTTGCTGAAAAATGCCGCAACAGGCGCTGCCGTCTCCACGGAAGAGCAAAAAACATTGAATATTCAATATGATCTCACCCGACCTAACGGTGAAGACGCTTCTGACATCGCCGCCATCGACCCCGATACGGGTTTGGTCACCATTCACGCTCCCGGCACGGTACGAATCAGCGCCACCGTCACTCCCCTGGAAAAATCCAATTATACGGGAACAACAAGTACCTGGTATGACCTGCAAATTATTGCCGGCGGCGCCATGGAAATGACTGTTACACCGGCGCGAGATTTAACTTATACCGGAGAACCGCAGTCTCTGCTGACAGAAGCACAATGCACCCTGCCTCGAGCAGAACTGTCCTATAGTCTGGATGGTCAATACTGGAGCCAAGATTTCCCGACCGCCACAGACGCCGGCGCCTACACCGTCTATTTCCAAGCGAAAGACCCCGACGGCAGCTATGCTACTTATACCAATCACGTGACAGTAAACATTGACAAAGCTCAGCTGCAAGGCGATTTTGCGCAAAATCCGCATTTCTTCATTCTTGCGACAGACGGTACTTTTTATGACAGTTCTGTAGCCAATCCCCTGGATCTGCAACAAAATCCCAATTATACACCCAATCCCGCCCAATATCGCTACCAAAGCGCAAATCCCGATGTGGCAGTCGCCTACAACGGCAGCAGCATCATCCATGTACAGGAAGACGCGGTGGGAGAAGATACGCGGATTACGGTCACGGTTCCCGGAGACGCCAATTATGAAAGCGGCACCTTTTCCTATCAGCTACAAATTGTAGATCGATTGGGAGTTATCCAATATCAGGCAGAAGATCAGACCGTTTCCTATGACGGCAATTCTCATACTGTAACCGTGGAAGTAACTTCCCCCGCTTCCCAAAACGCCACCATTCGCTATCAAGATGAGCAAGGCGACTATACCCTGACCGCTCCGCCCGCCTATACAGAAGTAGCACGCGACGCGCAAGGGGCAGTGACCGGTCGTGAAATCTCCTTCCGAATCAGCGCCCCGGGTTATGAAACGGTAACAGACAGCGTCCTGCTGACCATTGAGCCGAAACCCGTCACCGCCGAGATGTTTCAAGACAGCATCGGCACCTACTCCTACACCGGTAAAGCCATTGAGCCGGAACCCCTGGTGGCAGACGGCAATAAGCTGCTGATCGAGACGAAAGATTACACCGTTCAATACGGCAATCCCAATTCTTTGGTAGGCGCTTATCATCCGGAACAAGGTACCGGCGGCAGTGTCATTGTCAGCGGTCAAGGCAACTACACCGGCACCGCCACGGTTGGTTTTGAAATTACCGCCGTGGGAGAAGACAGCCTAACCGCTTATTTAGATCGCTCTTACGGGACTTATGGCGATTCCGCCACCAATCACGCCACCGTCAGCGTCTATCACGGCGACCCCCAAAAAGGCGGTCACCAAGTGCAAAAAGAAGAAATTACCGTCACTCTCAATAGCGGCCCTCAAAACGGCGTGGAAATCAACGGCGACCAACTAACTTTCCGTGAAGTGGGCGCCTATACCCTAAAAGTTACCGCACAAGGCAACCATCAAGGAACCTTCTTCCTCCACTATACGCTGCTTCCCAGCGGTGGTAATGGATTAGCCCTCACTGTAGAGGGAGAGTCCGCTCCTTTCGTTTCCACCTACGGAGAACGAGTAAACGGAGAGATCACCGTCTTCGACGGGGAACAGGAACTGGAGACAGAAGCTTATACCCTCACTTATTCCTATCAGCCTTTCAGCGGCAATAACGCGGTACCCGCCGGAACCCCTTACACAGCGGAAGCAGTATTCGGAGAGCAAATCCCGACGGCAGGATTGTATCTTATCACCGCCACAGGCAAAGAGGATCAGGGTTATACCGGTACCGGTACCTTTGCTTTCCTGGTACAACCGAAAACGCTCACCTCCGATATGATCCAACCCATCCCTAACGCTGTTTATACCGGCTCTCCCATTACGCCCACACCGACCGTAATTTATCGAGGAGAGGCGGAAGACAATCTGCTCACAACAGCAGATTACACCGTTCGCTATCACAATCATCAAGCAACCGGCTCCGCCGCTCTTTTCATCAGCGCCGCGGAAAACAGCAATAATTTCACAGGTTCGGCCGAAGCGCCTTTCACCATTACGCCTAAAGATCTAAGCGATTTCAGCGTCGCGCCCATCGCGGACCAACGCCACACAGGCGCTCCTATTACACCGCCCTTGACGGTGAAGGATCCCGACACGGGCAAAATATTGGTGCAAGGATTAGATTTCACCGCGGAATATAAAAATAATCAAAATGTAGGTACCGCGCAAGTAATTATTCAAGGCCGCGGCAACTACCAAGGTACTATCCAAGAAGTTTCATTCCGCATCGTAGCGGCAGACAGCCGTTTCCTGCTGACACTGGACAAAACAGCATGGACTTGGGGCGAAGAGAGCCCCCGACAAGAAACGGTCACCTATACCGTTGATGGTGTTTCTACCCAGTTACACCTCGGCAGCGATTATACCTTGTCCCTCAATCAACAGACCTACAATGAAACAGAAGACTTCTTGACCGCGTTGGCAAAACTGCCGCCCGATACCTATTCCGTTACAGCGGAAGGTATCGAGGGCAGCGGTTATGAAGGCATGACCGATCAACTCACCATCACAGTGAACAAGATTCAACCTACCCTTGCGGTCAGCGCGGACCCCACTTCCCTCAGCGGCAGCGGTACCGTACAGCTGATCCTCACGGGAACCAATCTGCCCACCGACACTCCGTTGCCCGAACTTTTGACAATTACCACCCAAAACGGCACGGTCCTCACCCCCTCTGATTTGACTTGGACAGAGGAAGGAGGTCGTTGGAGCGGCAGTTTCTATGCCGCCAACCTCAACGAAACCTACACCTTCACCGTGGCATCTGCCGCAAACTCCTATTACGAAAAAGCGGAAGCACAGGCAACAGTCGTTACCGCCCGCCGAGGCGGCGGAGGTCCGACAGAGCCTTCCGCCACCTATCTCATTGAAGCAGAGGCCGGATACGGCGGCGCCATCAGTCCAGCGGGCCAAACCTCCGTAGACAAGGGCGCTTCCGCCACCTTTACCATTACGCCCCAAGCAGGCTATCAAATTGACGATGTAGTGGTAGACGGTGAAAGCGTCGGCGCTGTCACCCACTATCGCTTTAGCAATGTGCGGGAAGACCATACCATCAAAGCTACTTTCCGTCAAGGCGCGTCGGTGGCAGATCCGGAAGACACAGGCGTAGCCCACTGGCTAAACTGCCATGACCATGTCGCTTACTTAAACGGTTACACCGACGGCTCCTTCCGACCCGATGCTGACATGACGCGGGCAGAAGCAGCCCAGATGTTTTACAATCTGCTGCTGGATCAAGAGGTGGCGATAACCGTCGCTTTTACCGATGTAGATGCCGACGCTTGGTACGCTCGGGCAATTCATACCCTGGCATCTTTGGGCATGATAAAGGGAATCGGTGACGACCGTTATGAACCAAACCGTCCCATCACTCGCGCGGAATTTACCGCCATCGCCATGCGGTTTGCGCATTTAGAAACGGGAGGAGAAAACAGCTTTTCCGATGTTAATGAAGCCGCATGGTACTATCCTTATATTGTCGGCTCCGTTCAATACGGCTGGATCAACGGTTACCCCGACGGCACCTTCCGTCCCGACCAAACAATCAGTCGTGTGGAAGTCACCACCATTGTAAATCGCATGTTGGACCGCGTCGCAGATGAATCTTACATCAGCGAACAACCGACGGCATTGAAACAGTTCCATGATGTCCCGGTTTCTCACTGGGGATTTTATGAAATCGCGGAAGCCGTCAACGCCCATGAATACACAAAAGAAAACGGAACGGAACATTGGCGGCAGCTTTCTTGAAGAGATTTTTCAACCAAATTTTCGTTAGCGCATCAAAATATTTCCTATGAAATATCACAAACGGACACAAAAGAGCGGGCATTTTTCCCGCTCTTTTGCGCTGTTCTTTTCTTTTGAGAAATCCAACGTTTCTCCTTTTCAACAAATTCAAACTTTCAATGTATCGATATCAATCGGGAAACGGCAAACCAAACAAAACAAATGATCAAGGATCTCTTGACTTTACTAAGCATTTCCGCTACGCTTTTTATAAGAAACGCATAGACGAAAGCCGGGAATATGGTAATTACGGGAAGGGTTCTCTTTCTCGTTTTCCGCGGGAAATGACGCAAAATATCTTGGTACGACTGTCGGCTTCCCCGAAAGGAACGCCGATGTGCGTTTGGCGCAATAGGAAACTCGCTCCCGCAAACCGAAGGCGGATTGAACGGCTGCGTTTGCGCAGGCGCTTGATGTTTCCCCGCAGGCGCTTGATGTATCCAACATTGACAGCGATATCGGCCTTATGCACACCTTCTTTACCCTTGAAGATGTGTATGGGCTGACCGTCAGCGAAGCAGACGGAGAAGTTTGTCTGAAAGTCAGCAAAGCCAAGGGCAAAGAGGCTTACGAGCCGCCGCAAATGCTCCATGCTTGGAAAGAGCAGGGGACAAACTCTCCGGTGAAATCAGCAAGGACGATTATGACCGCCGGCGTTACTACTATCCGAAATACGATACCACGCAGCTTTGGGCGAAAGTGTCCTCGCAAGAGTTCAGCGACGCATTCGTCGAAGTATTCAAAGATAAGTTAAAATAGAGTCAGCAGGAGGTTACAGCATGAAACGATATAAAATAGCTGCTTGGTTAATGATAATTCACGGTGGATTTATGGAAATCGGTGGTGTTTTATGTGCCCTTCCTGCGCTAATTTTAGGTTCTGGCAAATTTGACATCGGACAATATTTTTCTTTTAAGCTCCAATATTTCCAAGATAACCTATATATGATTTTATTTATGGGTGCGATTTTCGGTGTTATGCGAATCATCGGTGCTATAGGACTTCTAAAAAATAGAATGTGGGGACTCGCCCTTTCCGTAATAAACTGTGTTGTTACTATGATATTGATGATGTTTATGCTTCCATTTGGCATACAAGATGGACTGCTTGCCTGCATCGCTTTAGTTTTAATTTTGACACAGTATTTTGGCAACCGAAAAATCATTGAATAATTTCCTTTCTCTTTAAAGCAAGTTGAAAGAACGACAAAAAGCCCTTCGCTATGAGTTACTACCCACAGCGAAGGGCTTTCTAATATGGATTTCTTTTGCCACACAACCGGTTTCAATCATTCTGTAACCCATAAACCACTGGATTGCAAGAATAATGGCTCTTGTATGGCTGTTATCAAATTGTTATCAAAAGACTTCTGTAAGCGCCGCAAACCCGCAGAAATACTGGGCTTTTATGGCGGTTCGTTTTATTCCCACTCGCTCCTGAAAACCACCACTTAAACAATTTTGTATTGGTGATTTAGCACAAGTTATTTTAGTTATCTGAAATATCCATAAAATATGGACTCTCCAAATTTCTGTTGTCATTTTGTTGTCATAGATAACGATGACATTATAAACGATTTTGCTTAGAAAAGCAAGTGAAAAAGGTTGATGAATTGCTTTTTTACAATTTCACAACCTTTGTTGCTATAGCCTCTCTAAACGCCATATCGTGTTCTACCAAAAGCATTGTCGGTGCAAACTGCTTTATAAGATGTTCTATCTGCATACGAGAGTACACATCTATAAAGTTGAGTGGTTCGTCCCACACATACAAATGAGCCTGCTCACAAAGACTTTTTGCAATCAGAACCTTTTTCTTCTGACCGCCTGAGAAATCCTCCATATTTTTTCCAAACTGCACTCGTTCAAAATCCATCTTTCTAAGTATCGCCTTGAACAAACTTTCATCAAGATTATTTTTCTCTGCAAATTTAGATAAATTGCCATTTAAATGGGAGGTGTCTTGCGGAACATACGAAATTATAAGCCCTGAGCCGATTGCTACTGTACCTGTATGTTCTATTGGATAATTTAACAGGAGTTTGAGTAAGCTGCTTTTTCCGCTTCCGTTTTTTCCGTCAATAACAACACGCTCTCCCTGATGTATTTCAAAAAATACAGGCTCACAAACTTTAGTACTGTCATAAATAACCGATACATCCGAAAAGGAAACGAGCAAATCCGAATGATATGTGAGAGGATGTATCTTCAATGTATCGACAGTTTCAGCGTTTTTAAGTAATGATGATTTTTGCTCTATCGCTTGCTGTTGTCTTGCTTCAATAGTTTTAGAGCGTTTCATCATTTTAGCTGCCTTATGACCAAGATAGCCTCTGTCAACCGAACCATTTCCGTATTTTGACGCTTCAATTTGATCCGACCAAACAGAGGTTCTTTGAGCAGCTCGTTGCAAACGACCAATATCTTTCTTCAATCGCTCATTTTGTGCCGTTTCAAACTCCTGCTGTCTTTGGAAATTCTCCATCCAAGAGGAAAAGTTTCCACTTTGTACTTCTATGGTAGTCCTATTGAGCGACAATATATGGTCAACACATCCGTCTAAAAATCGGCGGTCGTGTGATACCAAAATAAAACCTTTTTTCTTTTTCAAATAAGCTGCTACTTTCTCACGGGCATTGGTGTCTAAGTGATTTGTCGGCTCATCAATAAGCAGAAAATGGTTCTCATTAAGAAAAAGTGCAGCAAGTAAAACTTTTGTTTGTTCTCCGTTGGATAGCGTTTCAAAGCGACGCCATAACACATCTGCACTAACATCAAGATAGCTTAGTTCTCTCATCAGTTCCCATTCCTCTGCAAGAGGACATACCTCATAAAGTATATCTTCCGTCATACGCTTTTTATCCGAGACGGGATACGGAAAATAGTCGAACTGTACTGAACTAATAATCTTTCCTCTGTACTCATACTTTCCGAGGAAGAGATTAAGCAAAGTTGTTTTACCCTTACCGTTTCTTCCTACAAAGCCGAGTTTCCAATCTGTATCTATCTGAAAAGTAACATTATCAAAAATAGTATCATAACTTGAAGGATATGAAAAAGTAAGATTTTCAACCCTAATCATTGACATAACTAACTTCCTCCTTACTCAAAATTTTACAAAACAAAAAAGAGCTGCAAGAAAGTAACTCTTGCAGCTCAAAACAACATAATAAACCATCTATCAAAGCGATGGTTAAACCTTATAATGAGTGAACAGATTTATAACTTTCTTGCAATAGGTACAATAATCCTGTAAAACAGCATTATTGTGTATTCCGTTATTATTTGCAAGAAAAGTTAATCATCTTTCCACCTCTTTCTCATATTTTTTATTATTTTACTATATTTCTTCAAAAAAATCAAGTATTAAGGATTAACAAACCAGAACAGCGTCTTGCGACAGAAGCGTTCCTATCTTTTTTAATCTATGCGTAAATCAATTTAGTGTCAACAATTTCTTTTGCACACGCTTGAATATTATTCATCTTCCGCACCCATAGCATTTGATTTTCAGCCTTAAGCTTTTCCGTTACATTTTCTTTTTCCGCCAGTTGTTTTACCAGCCGGGAAAACATTTCCTCTGCCTGCTTATCAATATCGGCAAGGTAACTATTCAGTTCGCAGGAAGTCAGCAAATTAGCACAAAAAGCTCTTTTATGCTCCTTGATATACCTCAAGTGCCTTTGTCCCCACACGCCTACTGATTTCTGTTCTTCTTCGGGCAGTGAGAGGCAAGGGAGATAATAATCTCCCTGCATCTCATAACTTCCGCCCATTTCTTCAAAAATCGTCTTTGTCATTTTGTTTTCCTACCTTTCATAATCTTTTTTTCTAAAGCGTTTTTCACGCTCTTGTGACTGTATTTTTGGTGCAGGAATCGGCTCATAAAGAATGCTCTTTTCCTGCTTTTTAAACCTTTCAAGGATACCGTCTATAAATTCTTTGACTGCTTTGGGCGCCGCTTTTAACGCTTCAAGATACGGTCTGCACTTTTTCGTCAGCTCAGATAAGGCAGTTTTAAGCCGTGAAACTTCCGACTGTAATGACCATATCTGTCTCGTGAGATACCGATTTTCTTCCTGCAATTTCTTTGCTTCAGACACTGCTGAGTAGCTTTGTTTTGCAAGGGTTGTCAGCTTCTCGTAGTCATCAGCCGACACGGCATATTTGCCCGTAAACAACTTTTTGCCTGAATTGTCAATCTCATTAAAGGTCATAAAGGCATTGTGATTTTCTTCGTACCGTACCTGTTCTCCAGCGATTTTTTCTTGAAGATGTGATAGTTTCTCTTTGTCTTTCTTGATTTTAAATTCAAGTGAAGCTAAGTTTTCAGCAGTACTTCCACGCTCTCCACGGCTGAATCCGTTAAAGCCTGCTTCCTGCATATGTTCATAAAACTTGTCCTGCAATATGCTGTAGGAAGCGTGATAGACTTGCTTACCCTTGCTGTTCAGAATCGGATTTCCGTTTTCATCAAGAGCCTTTTCAGACTTCCATTTCTTTGAATGACTCACTTGATGAATGACCTCTTTCACCTTTCCAACCAGCTCGGGATCTTTACATCGTTTCGTCCAGCGCACCTCTTTATCTACCACCGGCAACGCCATAATATGCAGATGGTAGTGGTAAATTGGTCTGCCGTACTTTTCAGTCATTGCTGTATTCAGTTCATCAGCGTGCATTACAGCAGATACAATATTGTCTTTACCGTAAAGTTTTTCTGCAAAATGGAAAGCTTCTTCATAGAATCGGCAGGCATATTCATAGCCGCCGTTCTGTTCAAAATAGTCGGTATTTACATCCATAATCATCTCGTCAAATACTGTCGCATCGGGTTTTAAACCTTTCAGCGATACCGTTCCTGCGGCTATCATTTTGTCAAGATGTTCATTATATGTCAGCTCTCCACAGCTCTTAAAACTTACATTCATAGGAGTGCGGGAGAGGTCAACATTCATATTTTCGTAACTGTCATTCTTACGCTCGATGTGTCGCTCAAACTTGCCAACCATCGCTCTTGTACGGGTTTCGATACGGGCGACACTGAAGTTTTGTTTCGCCATTTTCTCACTCCTTTCCGCAGGTATATTTTCGGGGAGCCGCAGTTACACAACTTTTTCAAAGTGTGTAACCCACTATGACACTTTCAGCACTTCGGCTGCAAAGATGTCGTGGGCTCTCCGAGGGGGATGTGGGGCGTTGCCCCGTTGTCTGCGGACAACTCCCCAGCAAGGGCAGGTCTCGCCTACCGGCTCGGTCGGTGCTTCTGAGCCAAAGGCTCAGAGGTGTCCACTGGACACCCGCACCCTTTGAAAAGGACACCCTGCACCCCGTCTAAACTTTATACTGTTACTTCCCAAAGAAGGAACATTGCAAGGTTGCAGATGTGCCTGCCTTTGCAATGTTGCAACCTTGAACAGCTTCACTCGTTTTTTTCGGGAAGCTGCCAGTACCACTGACTGCCCTCTTTAACGGATTGGACATTCAGCGCTTTCTTTGCTTCATCCAGCACACGCTTTGAGATACCCATTGCCTGTGCTTTTCTCAGCAACGCTTGCTGTGGGTATTTGCCCTTTGAAAGATATTCAAGGATAAGGTTTTCCGCTTGTTCGGATTTCTTCTCTTTTGGAATACCGCTTAACAGATCATCAACCGAGATATCGTAATTACCGATCCAGCTGAATCCGTTTTCTTTATCCAGCTCAAAGGCAATCGCTTCACCTTCGGGTGCAAGGGAAGACTTGTCCTGTACCATCACTCTGACCTGCGGATTGTCTTTTATCCTGCCGACAATCAAAACGCTCCTTGCCGAAGCCTGAAAGTCAATGGAGCCAAGTCCACGGTAAGAAGATTTATTTCCGCTTCCCTTATTCATATGACCGACAAGCAAAATGGCACAGTCATATTTTTCTGCGATTCGTCCAAGCTGTGCCATCACATTACGGACTTCATTAGCGTTGTTCATATTGATATTAGCGCCGACATACGCCTGAATCGGATCAAGGATTACCACCCTTGCACCGACTTCTATAATTGCTTTTTCAATTCGTTCATCCAGCATACTGAGTGCAGCTTCCGATTCATCTATGACTTTGATTTGAGTACAGTCTGCTTCAGCCGCTTCTAATCTCGGCTTGATGGTATCTTCCAGTCCGTCCTCGGCAGTTTGATAGATGATCTTAACGGGCTCACGCTCGGTATCGTCATAGGGCAGCGCTTCTCCTTTGGAGAGAAGCGCCGCCAGTCTTAACGCCAAAGTTGTTTTACCCTCACCGGGATCGCCTTGAATGATTGTGATTTTCCCGTATGGGATATATGGATACCAGAGCCAGTTCACTTCCTTGCTTTGGACTTCATCCATACTGATAATTTTAAGTTCAGCCATTCATACCACCGCCTTTCAAAAGAAAAACATTGATATTTCTGACATTATTGTGTATACTGTAAGTGTTACATTTAGATGATGACTGCCTTTCATCTGCGCCAACAGATGATGTTCGGGCGGTCATTTCTTTTTTGTCATTCATTTGCATTCTCTCCTTTCAGTCCGATGAGTGTTACCGACACAAGCTCGATGATGTCAAGCAGTTCGTCCGACACTTCATCGGCTTTGTTGATTCGTTTTAACCCCGACAGAATTTCAGCCATTTCGTTTTTCAGTGCTTTGTGAACTCTCGGGTTGCCCTGCACCACTACATCACGGTTCATACATTTGCGGTAACAGTATTCCTGTTTCGGCAGTCCTGACAAAGCGACCGCTTTATTCAGTGCCTCATTTTCTTCGGGTGAAACTCTGAACCCCACCGTAATACTTCTGAATCTGTTTTTCTTATCTACATTTTTTGCTGACATTTTACATCGCTTCCTTTCTGAAATTATTAAGTTTGTCCGCCATATCGTCCTGTGTCGACGGGAAAAGGTGAGCATAGTTATAAGTTATATCTATGCTTTCGTGACCTACTCTGTCGGCAATTGCAACTGCTGAATATCCCATATCAATTAAGAGCGAGATATGGCTGTGCCTCAAATCGTGTATGCGAATACGCTTAACGCCTGCTTCTTGTGAACCTCTGTCCATCTCGTGGTGCAGATAGCTTTTTGTGATTTCAAAAATTCTATCGTTTTTTCCTATTCCATAAAGCTGATTTAGATATTCCTGCATTTCTTCTGCAAGAAACTGCGGCATTTTAATTGTTCGATTGCTTTTTGGTGTTTTCGGATCAGTAATTACATCTCGCTTGCCAATGCGCTGATAGGATTTATTTACCCTGACCGTACCTTTTTGAAAATCCAAATCCGCCGGTGTCAAAGCAAGCAATTCACCCTCACGCAGTCCGCACCAGTAAAGCATTTCAAATGCGTAAAACGATATTGGCTTGTCCATAACGGCAAATGAAAATTTTTCATATTCATCCTGTGTCCAAAAAAGCATTTCTCTTCCTTTGGCTTTACCCATATTTCCAACCTTTTGAGCTGGGTTGCTTTTCAATCCGTAAAACTTGACTGCGTGGTTAAAAATAGCGGATAGCTGATTATGAAGTGTTTTAAGATAAACAGGAGAATACGGTTTTCCTTGTTTATCAGTTGCTTTAATCATCTCATTTTGCCAAGCAATGATATCTTTAGGCTGAATATCGCTGATTTTTCGCTGACCGAAAAAGGGAAGAATTTTAGTTCTCATAATATGCTCTTTGGTATGCCAAGTGTTTTCTTTGATACGGTTCTTCATATCAGCCGTATAAATATCAATAAAGCTCTCAAATGACATATCCAAATCGTTTTCCACCTTATTCAGTTGTTCTCTTTCCCACGCAAGAGCCTCTCTTTTCGTCTGAAATCCTCGTTTTGTGGTTTGGTGAACCTTGCCCTGCCAATCGGTGTATCGGTAATACACCTTCCAAGTATTTGTTTTTTCATCTTTATAAACTGACATCACTTAATCCCTCTCTTTCTGTTTTGCTCCGTAGCAAACTCTTTCCATAAAATACTGTTTGTTTAATCGTCCTGAAATTGTGATGAAGCCTTTTTCTTTCAGCTCGTTATTTAATCTCTGTACGATTTTGTAAGCGTAAGATTTGGAGACACCCAATTCATTAGCTACCTCCTCCACGCTCATAAAAGTATTTGCTGTCATAAAATCACCCCTTTCAGCTGGTTTTATATTGTATTTCTTTATTTCGTGTCGGAATACTTTCTGACCGCCTTCCGATTTGCCCGGGCAGATACGCCATTACCGTGGTGTACGACGGTTATTCAATTTTTATCAACTTAACGCTATTGGTTTAAGTTTGTATTATCATTATACTAAGCAAATTCCGTAAAGTCAAGTGGTTTTTGAAAAAATATTAAACTTTTTTGTTTTTGTAGCCTTGACACGCACTAAGCGTATCTGTATAATATATATTATCAACAGATCGTTAGGAGGAAGTACAATGGCAATCGGCGAAAGAATCCGTTTCTTTAGAAATTTAAGAGGTATGACGCAAAAATATCTCGGTATTCAGGTGGGTTTTCCTGAAAAGACCGCCGATATTCGTATGGCACAGTATGAAAGCGGCTCAAGGACGCCGAAAGCTGATTTAACAAATACGCTTGCAAAGGTGTTTGAAGTATCACCTCAGGCTTTAACTGTTCCTGATATAGACAGCTACAACGGTCTTATGCACACCTTATTTACCCTTGAAGATTTATACGGTCTTAAAATTACCGAGCTTGACGGAGAAGTGTGTCTGCATTTGGACAAGGGAATGGGTACAAATTACATAACGATGTTTGAGATGTTCTCTGCTTGGAAAGAACAAGCCGAGAAATACAAAAATGGTGAAATTACCAAAGAGGAATATGACCGTTGGCGGTATAATTATCCTCAAGGCAATATTAACTTTCAAGTTTAAATAGACAAAGTGAATAGATAATAGGAGGTGTTCATTATTTTTAGGATTAATCACAATGACGCTATAGCACTTGAATATCAAGTACGCAAATTATTTAATTGCGATAGAACTGGTGTTTCTGGTTTAGCTGATGCCGATCACTTTGAATCTCGCCCTATGGATGCTGCTATTATGGTCGTTTCCTACATTCACGCTAAGGGGCTACAATTCAGTGAAACCGAATACGATGAGTTTCTCAGTAAATATGACATTATTTTCAGCTACCCAGAAGAGAATGATGCCGAAAATGAAGTAAGCAATTACATTGCTGAGTTATCTGATATAGTTAAGAAATATATTTAATTTTATAAAACTTGCTAAAATATCACTTTGTCTAATAAATAAAAAGAGCTAACAGACACAGAAATCTGTTAGCTCTTTATTTATGAATAATTTTCAGATGTTGTCAAAATGTTGTCACGAGGACATTTCGCCTTTTAAAAACCCAGTATTTATGCGGGTTTGCGGCGTTCTGACTACTATTCCCACTCAATGGTGCCGGTGGGTTTGGGAGTCAAATCATAGAGAACACGATTGACACCGGGAACTTCTTTGGTAATGCGATCCGTAATATGCTGCAACAGCGCGAAGGGAACATCTTCTACAGTGGCGGTCATGGCGTCACGAGTATTGACAGCACGGATGATTACCGGCCATTCAAAACTGCGTTTGCCATCTTTCACACCAGTGGATTTAAAATCCGGAACAACTGTAAAATACTGCCATACTTTTCCTTCCAGACCGTTTTTGGCAAATTCCTCCCGCAAAATCGCATCGGATTCCCGTACGGCTTCCAAGCGATCACGGGTGATAGCGCCGGTGCAGCGCACTCCCAAGCCGGGACCGGGGAACGGCTGACGGAACACCATATTATCCGGCAGACCCAGCGCTTGACCGACCACGCGCACTTCATCTTTGAAGAGGAATTTCAAAGGTTCCACCAATTCAAAATTTAAATCTTCCGGCAAACCACCTACATTATGATGCGCCTTTACCGGACCGGATTCCAAGATATCCGGATAAATGGTTCCTTGCGCCAGAAACTCAATGCCGTCCTGCTTCCGTGCTTCTTCTTCAAAAACACGGATAAATTCCGCACCGATGATTTTTCGTTTTTCCTCGGGGTCGCTGACACCTGCCAACTTATCCAAAAAGCGGTCAATGGCATCTACATAGATCAAATTGGCGTCCATTTGGTCGCGGAACACTTCTACTACCTGTTCCGGTTCTCCTTTCCGCAACAAGCCATGATTCACATGAACACAAACCAACTGTTTGCCCACTGCTTTGATGAGCAAAGCCGCCACTACAGAAGAGTCCACACCGCCAGACAAAGCCAACAACACTTTTTTATCTCCTATCTGCGCCCGAACAGCAGCCACCTGCTCATCGATAAATTGCCGCGCCAGAGCTGAGGTGGTAATTCTTTCCATTGTTTCACTGCGTTTATTTTCTGCCATGATGTATTTCCCTCCATCGTTTTATTCATCCAATAGCTTTATTATACACTGTTTTTGCCCTTTCATCAAGAGCAAGTCCCCATCAACTCCAAGAATCTGCCAAACAACAAACAACCTCCCTCTGAAAGCAAAACCGCTTTCAGAGGGAGGTTCCGAAATACTTTCCGATGCAAACAGATATTCCGCGCTGTGACTTAGCCTACCACATTTTCACAGAATCTTTGCAACATCGCCGCTATTTGCGCTCTGGTCGCCATTCCTTTGGGGTCAAGCGTTGTTTCACTGAGAGCGTTAACAATACCTTCAGCATCGGCCCAAGCAAGGGCATCCTGCGCATAGGCAGAAATTTCCGCGACATCGTCATAGCCGGACAAATCAGCTTTCGCCGTCACATCATAACCCATCCGCGCCGCATAACGATACAGAATAACCGCAAGTTGCTCCCTCGTAATACCGTCATTAGTTCCGAAGCTGCCGTCACCATAACCGTCTACAATTCCTTCAGCGGTTGCCCAACAAATGGCCTCCGTATACCACACACCGTCTCTGACATCTGTAAATTCCATTGTATACTGTGCGGTAGGTTCTTCCGTCAGTCGCCAAAGAGCAGTAACGATTTGCGCGCGTGTGGTGGTTTCTTCAGGACTGAACACCCGAGAATCAGTGCCGATCATCAGACCGTTTTCCAAACAATAATGAATCCCATTATGATACCATTTTGTCAGATCCAAATCCGTAAATTCGTACATGGGGCAAGTTTCATCTCGAGGACAATTCTCAGCGACACTGCTTTCGCGGAAGGTCACCGTAATTTCCACATTGCCCGCCGGCTGGGTATAAGAATACGTCCCATCCCCATTGTCTGTCACAGCCAACTCGTTACCGTCACGATCTTTTACAGCAATCGTCTCCACTTCATAACCCGCGTTGGGATCGGGTGTGATGGTCACTTGAGCCCCTTCTTCAGGACGAACAGGCGAAACACTCACAGTTCCGTTCTCCGTATCGTTCACTGTCGGCCGATAGGTAGGCGTTTGACTGCCGGAAGATCTATCGGCAATGGGTTTCGTTGTTGTTGCCGTCAATTCCCCGGTGTAATCCGCGGATTCTTCCGGAGTCACAACAACACGCACATATTTGTCGATTTCATTGGCGGTCAAAGAATAAACACGTTCCACAGCGCCGTCAATATCCGTAAACACGCCGTCCGCAGCGTCACTCACCTGCCATTGATAGGAAAGCGCCGCACCTTCGGGAGTACCGACGGTTTTCGCGGTCAGCGTTTTCCCTGCCCGCAGAATTCCGCTGATGCTGACTTCCCCCGTCAATGCAGGCAAAGGACGAATTTCCACATAATTGCTCAACCAGGTTTCCGCGACCGGAGCGATGACCTCTTGTTTTTCATCGGCGCTGGATCCGGCAAACACTTTGGATGCCGGAAGATTGGCTTCTACCGTGCCCACAATGGCATCGTTGCCGCTTGCAATGACATAATTGCCGTCATTCAATTTTACCTTGCCTTCAGGATTGGTAGAATTGTGAATGAGCAACCCCTCCCGCAAAGAAGAAATGGTGATATCCGCATCGTTTTGGATGACGATATCCCCGGAATAAGCAACTACAAAACCTCGGGACACATTGTCAATAACTACCGTTCCGCCGTCTACAGTCACACCACCGTCCGCATCGGCAGCAGTCTGAATACCGTAGTAGCCCCCTACCAAAGTCAACGCACCCTGCACATTAACAGAATTAGACGCGATTATCAGAAATTGTGTCTGAGCGGGATTCAAATTGGATTTCATGGTAAGCGATCCGGTATCTGCAATTTCCAAATGATCCAAATTCAAACCATTGCCGCCGCCGCTGCTTTGTTCATGAAAATCACGGATTTCCACGGTACCTCTCACTGTCAAGTTCGCGCCGTTCTGAATATGGCTAACAGCTCTGCTGGTATTTTCCACTTGTAATTCAGCGCCTTTTTCTACGATCACTTCTTTTGCGAAAATAGTAATATTATTCCCGATATCATTGCCGTCTATCTTTACCGGATAGCTGCTGTCAATAAGAAAACGACCCCGTTCGTCATCCGTGGACAGCCCTTCATCTTCGATATGAAAGACACCGATTCCCTTCACCTTCGCCTTATCGGTAATACGAATATCCCCATTGTTGCGCACTCGCATACAATAGCCGTGGGGGTGATCAATCGCCGCTGCATTTTCATTAACCGACAAATCAACAGCGGCATCATCCCGCACTGTCACTCCGCACTCCATGCCGTATAAATCAATACAACCCAAAAGTCCGGTATTTTCCACATCCAGCTGTATCGCGTCCCCAATCACCAAAGCGCCCGCGTAAGGAGTTTCCTCATTTTCCGGATTTTCGTTGCTGATGCTGTAGGCGTTACTGCTGGTAATCGATAAATAACCGTCGCCGCCCAGGATCAGATCCCCGTTACTATGCCAAGCAATCCCTGGTTTTTGGGAGGATTCCGTGTTAATACTGTTTTCTCCCGTTACCTGAACAGTAGTTCCGCCCGGGACAGAAATCCCCGCCTGATCCCCGGACGCGCTGACCGTCGCCCCGTTCAAATAAAGAACAGAATTGGCGGCGTCATACCAAATTTGATAATTTTCCGCATCGGCGCCTTCTGTGCTGACAATGCCGTTTGAATCAGTCACCGCGTAAGGAGTTGCCGCGTCTCATCGAACACCGCCCGCGAAAACCGAATCTCCTTCGCTCGCGAAAGCCATCATCGGCAAGCAAGCCATCATCACCATGCAAATCACGAGCACACCTACTACTCTTGAAGTACCATACTTCATATTTCATCCTCCTTTATTCCCATTCCACCGTAGCAGGGGGTTTCCCTGTTACATCATAGAGTACCAAATCGATTTCCGGATAATCGGATTCAATTGTTGACACAATTTCTTGAAATGCCGCCAAAGGTAAATCTTTGCCAATGATCGCCGCTCGCCCCGTCATAAAGTCATTGGTCACAATGGCGCGAATAGCGACGGATTTTCGACCGGTCAGCCCGATGGGACAGAGAACGGCAAAGGTTTGACTGACGCCTTTGCTTTTCAGCTTGTCCGTCACCAAGGCATCCAGCTCCCGCAGTAAATCCAAATCCTGCTTATTCATATACATAGGATAGACTCGCGCCCCGACGGACAAATCTTTGCCGCTGTTCAGCACATAGCCCACCCGATTGACAGATTTGGTGTGATTCGGCACATCCCGCGCGATTTGATGAATTTTTTCCCAGTCCGTTTCTTCCAGACCGCACCCGTTTAACAAAGATAAATATCGATAACTGCGATAATCTCCCTGCACACCCACACTGCGCAAAGGAACGATTTCCGCCTGATAGCCGGCGGGGACAAACTGCTTCACTGCCGCTCGGAAAGAAGCCTGATCCTCATCGGAAATCAGCAAATCCCCCTTGCCGCACATCATCCGCACCCCCAAACCCGGACCGGGGAAAGGCTGACGAGAAGCGATCTCTTCATCAATACCCAGCATTCTGGCAATCTGACGAACTTCGTCCTTGTGCCAGTCCCAATTGGTTTCCACCACCATGCCGCGGGTACGAGCTTCCCGCACCACATTGACATCATTATGATGGGTTTTGATCTTGTTGGCATTGCCGCTGACATCGGGATTGCCGCTTTCTATCAAATCCGGGCGCAGTGTTCCCTGAGCCAAATATGTTTCGCGAAAATCCAAATTCAATTTTTTACAAGCGTCCGCCGTTACTTTGATAAACATATTGCCAATCAAAGCCCGTTTTTCTTCCGGATCCACCAATTGTGTCAAAGGACCCAAAGGTTTTCCGTCCACCGTAATGACGCCGTGTAAAAACTCATCTTCCGCATTGATCCGTAACAAATGTTTCAGCCCTGCTTTTTTCAAGTTTTCACAAATCAAATCACTTTCATTTTTCCGCATCAAACCATGATCCACATGGATGGCGTAAACGTTTTCAGGCGGCAGCGCCCGCACCAAAAGCGCCGCTGTCACCGCCGAATCTACGCCGCCGCTAACCAAAACCAGCACCTTTTCTTCGCCCACTTTTTCTTGAATATAACGAATGGACGTTTGGATACGATCTTCCAATGTATAATCACAACGGAACCCGCAGATTTTCCGCAGAAAGTTATCCAGCATTTCTTTGCCATGTTCTGTCAAATCCACCTCCGGATGAAATTGGACGCCGTATACCTTCCGTTTGGGATTGGCGATGGCGGCAATCACATCGCCGCTTTTGCCTACTACCTCAAAAGCAGGCGCCAGCCGCTTAACAGAATCCCCATGGCTCATCAACACCATTTCCTCTGTCGTCAATCCATCAAACAGCAGACAGGAGACATCTAACCAAATCCGTTCTTCACCGAATTCCGTCTTGACACCGGGCGCCACCACACCGCCGAAATGCTGATTGATCAATTGCATTCCATAACAAATACCCAAAATCGGCACCCCTAAATCAAAAATCCCCCGCTGATACGACAACGCAGTATCCGACCAGACGCTGTTGGGACCGCCGGACAAAATAATCGCCTGATAATCTTTAAGTTTTTCCGGCTCTACTTGAAGGGGAAAAATCTCTGACTTGACTCCCAATTCCCGAATTCTGCGGTCAATCACCTTGGTATATTGACCACCGCAATCCAAAATTGCCAATTGTTCCAAACCAACCACTCCTTCTGCGAAAAATGTCCTTTTCCTAGTATCTCTTTTTTATAATGAAAAATCTCCGAATATCCGAAATTTCCTTTTTCTTCTTTTAGCTTCGACCAAACATCCTTTTATCTCCGTTAACAAATTAATGATAATATAAGTACCTATAATTCGTCAAGTCTCTCTCATCATTTCTTCACAAAAGCTTATCATAACAAAAGGGCCCTGTGTAAAGGTCCCCTTTGTCAATTCTTCCTGTTATGCCTTGTTTTCTTCTCAAAAAAGCGCGTCTATTTTTCCAAAGCGGCTCGGAGTTCCGCGATTTTTTCAGCGGTGGGATCCGGCAAATCGCCGAAAGGAAAAGGAATGCCCAAATCATCATATTTGTTCTGACAAAGTTTATGCAAAGGCAGCAAATCAATCTTTTCATTCAGAGGATTGATCGCGGCGAACTCCTTCACTTTTTCCATATCCTCCAAACTGTCATTGATGGTGGGACAGACCACATAACGCACCCAACTTTTGACGCCCCGTTTTGCTAATTGTTTCATGAAAAAACGCGGTTTTTCAATGGAACAACCGATATGTTCCCGATAATCCGCATCATTGGTCATTTTAAAATCCAACATGCAGAGATCGGTATATGCCAAAACTTTTTCCACTTGCTCATTCCAGACACTGCCCGCCGTATCCAGACAAGTATGTACATCATGTTCCCGGCAAAGGCGAAATAACTCCGTCACAAATTCACTTTGGAGCAGTGGTTCGCCGCCGGACACCGTAATGCCGCCGTTGCGTTTTCCGCCTTTTGTCCAATAGTTTTTATACCGGTAGGCCTTACGGAACAAATCTTCCGCCGTCCAAATTTCTCCGCCCCGCCGGATGGGCCAAGTGTCCGGATTATGGCAATATTTGCAGCGCAGCTGACACCCCTGCAAAAAAATGACATAACGCACGCCCGGACCGTCCACCAGACCAAAAGTTTCCAAAGAATGTACTCTTCCTTCTGTCATTTTATCATTCTCTCCATTTCCTTGGTATCATTTTCAATAAAACAGGGCTTTGAATCATGTCCAAAGCCCTGCTGATTTTCATTCGACCAAACACCGCCGCAGCTTACAGGAATTTGTGGCAGGTTCTGGCGATTACATCGTCCTGCTGTTTTTTGGTCAGGCTGATGAATTTCACCGCATAACCCGATACACGGATGGTGAAATTAGCGTATTCTTCTTTTTCCGGATGAGCTTGCGCGTCCAAAAGTTTTTCTACGCCGAAAACATTCACATTCAGATGATGCGCGCCTTGATCAAAATAACCATCCATAATCTGTACCAGATTATTGACGCGGCCTTCTTCACTGTGTCCCAAAGCATCGGGGTTAATGGTCTGTGTATTGGAAATACCGTCCAAAGCCCAATGATAAGGAATCTTCGCAACCGAATTCAAGGAGGCCAACAAACCGCTTTCTTCCGCTCCATAGCTGGGGCTGGCACCGGGGCTGAAAGGCGTATAGGCTTTTCTGCCGTTGGGCATCGCACCGGTAGCTTCACCGTAAACCACATTAGAGGTAATGGTCAGAATGGAAGTAGTGGGTTCCGCGTTGCGATAGGTATGACGGCGTTTGATTTTTTCCAGGAAAGTTTTCAGCAGCCATACGCCGATTTCATCCGCGCGGTCGTCATCATTACCGTATTTGGGGAAGTCGCCTTCCACTTCAAAGTCTTTGGCAATCCCTTCTTCATCCCGAATCACTTTTACTTTCGCGTATTTAATAGCGGAAAGAGAATCGATCACATGAGAAAATCCGGCAATACCGGTAGCAAAAGTACGACGTACATCACTGTCTACCAAAGACATCATAGTTGCTTCATAGTAATATTTATCATGCATATAATGAATCAGGTTCAGTACATTGACATAAATGTCCGCCAGCCAATCCAACCAAAATTCATATTTTTCCATTACTTCATCGTAATCCAAATATTCACTGGTAATGGGGGCCATTTTGGGACCAACCTGAATCCGATGTTTTTCATCGAAACCACCGTTGATGGCGTACAGCAGCGCTTTACCCAAATTAGCGCGAGCGCCGAAGAACTGGATTTCTTTGCCGGTCTGTGTCGCCGACACGCAGCAGCACATAGAGTAATCGTCGCCCCACTCCGGTTTCATCACATCGTCATTTTCATATTGGATGGAGCTGGTGTCAATGGAGATATGAGCCGCATATTTTTTGAAGTTTTCCGGCAGAGCGCTGGAATACAGCACGGTCAGATTGGGTTCGGGCGAAGGACCCATGTTTTCCAATGTGTGCAGGAAACGATAATCGGTCTTGGTAACCATATGACGACCGTCCATACCGATACCCGCCAAAGATACCGTCGCCCAAGTGGGATCGCCGGAGAACAATTCGTTGTAGCTGGGAATACGGGCAAACTTCACCATACGGAATTTCATCGTCATATGGTCGATGAGTTCCTGAGCATCTTTTTCGGTAATCAATCCTTGTTTCAAATCTCGTTCAAAATAAATATCCAAGAAGGTGGAAATACGACCTACGGACATCGCGGCGCCATTGTGAGTTTTAATCGCCGCTAAATAACCGAAGTACAACCATTGACAAGCTTCCGCGGCATTGGCGGCAGGCTGCGAGATATCGTATCCGTAGATTTTCGCCATTTCTTTCATGTCTTCCAAGGCTTTGATCTGACGACTGATTTCTTCCCGCTGACGAATCACTTCATCGTACATGTTGCCGCAACCGCAGTTGGACAAATCATGTTTTTTCGCGGCGATCAGATAATCAATACCGTACAATGCTACCCGACGATAGTCACCGACAATACGACCGCGACCATAGGTGTCGGGCAGACCGGTGATGACATGAGATTTACGAGCCAGCCGCATTTCCGGGGTGTAAACAGAGAACACCGCTTCATTATGGGTGATTCTGTATTCTTCAAAAATCTTTTTCAATTCCGGATTGATTTTGTAACCATAGCTTTCCGCGGCTTGTTCCGCCATCCGAATGCCGCCGTAGGGCATAAATGCTCTTTTCAGCGGTTTATCAGTCTGCAAACCGACGATTTTTTCCAGATCTTTCAAATCTTCCTGAATATAACCGGGGCCATAGGCAGTCAAACCGGAAACAACATCCGTTTCACAATCCAGCACGCCGCCTTTGGCGCGTTCTTCTTTTTGTAATTTTTGTAAAGCGTCCCACAATTGGTCGGTCGCTTCGGTGGAACCTTCCAAAAATGTTTCATCCCCGTCATAGGGATGATAGTTCTTTTGAATGAAGTCGCGGACATTGACCTCATCCTTCCAAATATGGCCTTCAAAGCCTTCCCACTGTTTAAACATCATCAGACATAACACCCTTTCTCTCTATTTCGATTTTTCATCAAACCAATCTAAAAATAACACTTAAAACAAAACGAAGAACAAAAATCCAATAAACATCTACTTCTTAACAGAAAACGTTTTTGAGAAATTCAAACGGGCTTGCTTCGGCGGCAAAACCGAACATCCACCCTTCTGCCCTTTTTCACTCTCTTTCCCATGAAAAGAGCAACATTTGATTTCATGTATAAGTATACTCCACCAAACCCTAGTTTGTCAATAGGGATTTCTGGGGAAAATCCACAGTTTACAGGGTTTTTCTCTATACATTTTTTCTGTTATTTTATAAATATATTTGATTCACAGAATAAATATCGAAAACAAAATGTATAAAATAAAAAAATTGTCAGATAATTTTGCATCTTTCACTTATCACTATTAGACAATCAAATTTCCAATACTCCCATAAAACAGAGCGATATTGATTTCTTCTTATCAAAATATCCATAATTCTTATTGATAAACGTTATCAATAGGGCGGTTTTCCTGCTACAGAATGTATGGGAAATGTATAAATTTCTTTCTTTAGATATACAAAAAGCAACGAATAATCTTGTATACAAAATACTTTCTGAACATGGTTCGTCAAAAATTTTTTTTATTTTCTTTTTTGAGGAACCCCTGTCTTTTTGTCTCAAAATATAGTATGATAACAGTATCAGGAAATATCAGAAGAGGTGATTGGAAATGCACACAATCAAATTAGGACAATATAAAAACCTGAACATCAAAAAAACCCCTCCTATGTCCGATGAGGAATTGGAACAAGCCGCGGACAAAGCCCTGCAAGACGCGGCGCAAAGCGCCCAGCGTTATGCAAGAGAAATCCAAGTGGGAGATACTATTTTAGTTAAAATTGAGGCACAAACAGACGGCAGCCCCATTCCAGAACTCAGCAACGACCACATGGAATATGAAGTAGGTAATTTATCTATGCTGCCGGAATATGCCAAAGCGGCCGGCAAAAAAATCGGACAAACCTTTGAAATGCACATCCCCTATAGCAAAACCTGTCCGGTAGCGGCAGCGCGCGGCAAAACGGTAGATTTCCAAGTGCGCATTTTAAGCGCTAAATTCAACAAACCGGCGGAAATTACCGATGATGTCATTCGCATGCTGGATCCCAACGCCAAATCCGAAGAAGAACTCAAGGAAAAACTGAAATTCATGATCAAAAATGAAAATGAACGCAGCCGCTTTGAAAACGATGTATTGAAAGTGATGACTGCCATCCGTGAACGGTCGGAAGTCACATTGGATGGGCAGGAATATGACCGCACCTATCACCAGGTGATTGAAGAATCCGCAAAAATGTATGAGCAGGCAGGAGTGCCGTTACCCGAAGACTGCACCGATATCCGCAAAGACGAACATTTTCTGGAAAGCTGCAAGGCAGTGACCGAACGAGTGGTTAATGAGAACTTAATCATCAGCGCGGTATCCGAAGCGGAAAATATCACTGTTTCTCCGGAAGAAATTGAGCAGGGCAAAAAAGTATTTACCGCCTCTCCGGAAGCCAAAGCGGACTTTGAGGCGCATTTTCCCGACGATTACACCTTTTCCGCGTTTCTGCTACGTAACAAAGTCTTTGACGCCATCATGAGTTGGAATTTAATTGATTAAAAAAAAGTAAAAAATCCGCAAAATATGATTGCATTTTACCAGCAAATATGTTATTATAGTAAGGCAGTCACGCGGATGTGGCGGAATTGGCAGACGCGCTAGATTCAGGTTCTAGTGGTATTTTACTCGTGCAGGTTCAAGTCCTGTCATCCGCACCAACAACAACCTGTTATCCCTTGGATAACAGGTTGTTTTCTTATCTTCCCTATTAGCGAACAATCATACGATTTTTCATCAAACAAGCGAGCCCTTGTTTTCCGCTCACTCAGCGACTTTATAAATTAGCCAAAAATACCGCGCGGAAAAAAGGGAGAACATGCCCCGCAAAATCGGACTCCGACCGAACTACCCGATTCTTGACTTTTTCCACCGATGGTTTTATAATAAAGGTACAGACGCGCGAGGTTTTCCCGCGCGTCTATTTCCTACCAAAGGAGTGAAAAAAATGAATTGCATTACGGAAAGCCCCCTGGAAGACACCGGTTTCAACTACACCCTTTCTCTGATCAACGGCAAATATAAAATGATTATTCTATACATCTTGATGAAATATGAGGTTGTTCGCTTCAATGAAATGAAAAAATACATCGGTACCATTTCTTACAAAACGCTGAGCCAAAACTTCAAAGAACTGGAAAAGGATCAACTGGTGCATCGAAAAGAGTATCCCCAAATCCCGCCCAAAGTAGAGTACAGCCTAACCCCCAGAGGAAAAACATTAATCCCTATTTTGGACGCGATGTGCGAATGGGGACTTCAAAATCGACCGAAAATCAAAGGAGGACACCATGAAAATTGAATTTGAAACCATTCCCCGTACCGTCAGCCCTCATTTTCAAGGCGGTGAGAAAGAGTTTATCGCCCATATTTATCAAAATGAACAAGTAAAAATTCTCCGCGGCTGCTTGATCCCGGGGGCTTCTATCGGCCGCCATACTCACCAAACCAACAGCGAAATTATCTACATCCTGTCCGGCATCGGTACCATGCTTTTTGATGAAACGGAGGAGCAGCTGCCCGCCGGCAGCTGCCATTACTGTCCCAAAGGACACTCCCACAGCCTCCAAAACCAAGGCAAAGAAGACTTAATCTTTTTTGCCGTAGTTCCGGAACAATAAAAACAAACAGTCGGGGAAATCACCCGACTGTTTGTTTGTCTAAAAAACCTCCTCATCGGAAGGGATATTCTTATTTTTTCGGATGAAGTTTTGCCCGCAACTCCGGGAACACCTCTAAACTACGATCCAAAATACCGTTCATATAAGCGATTATGATTCCGTAATTGGTGTACGGCACTCCCTGCTCTTCCGCCTGATGCTGGCGGTATTGCATTTCTTTTTCGTTTAACATACAACCGCCGCAATGAACAACCAATCCGTATTTGGTCAAATCTTCCCGAAACTCTGTCCCCGAGGTAAAGGCGAAATTCAGTTTTTTGCCGGTATGTTCAGTAATCCATTTGGGCATTTTTACGGTACCGATGTCATTGCACTGACGATGATGGGTACAGCCCTCGGAAATCAGCACCGTATCACCGTCCCGCAAATGTTCCAGACAAACCGCGCCTTCCACCGCTGTTTGCAAAACTCCTTTGAAACGAGCGAACAAAATAGAGAAGGAAGTCAACAAAATATCCGGAGGCACGATTTCTTTTACCTTACCGAACGCTTGGCTGTCTGTTACCACCAAGCGAGGAGATTCTTTCAGCAAAGACAGCGTTTGCGCCAGCTCTTCCACCTGCGTCACCAAAACGACGGCATGAGAATCCAGCACATCTCGAATCGTCTGTACTTGCGGCAAAATCATGCGACCTTTCGGCGCAGACTCATCAATGGGCGTTACCAACACCACCACGTCTTTTTTCCGCAGCAATTGACCGATTACCCGCCTTTCATTTCCACCTTTAACAGCCAAAACGGCAATTTTCTCTTTTAAATCTACAATCCCGTCGCCGGTGAGGGCGCTGACAGCAATTTCCTCCGTCGCCAACCGCGAGGGCTTCTGCAAATCCGCCTTATTATATACGACCACATAGGGCAATTCTCTTTCCCGAAACAGCGCAATCAGCTCTTCGTCCAGCTCATTTTTCCCCACGGTACTGTCTACCACCAAAACCGCCACATCGGTTTTACGCAAAACCTGCTTTGCCTTTTGAATCCGCAGCTGCCCGATGGCTCCTTCATCATCCAATCCCGGCGTATCAATAATCACCACGGGACCCATAGGCAACAGTTCCATTGCCTTACTCACAGGGTCCGTCGTCGTTCCTTTTACATCGGAAACGATGGACAAATTTTGACCTGTAACCGCATTGACCACACTGGATTTTCCGGCATTACGGCAGCCGAAAAATCCGATATGCACCCGATTGGCGCTGGGCGTCGCATTTAAACTCATCTTCATCCCTCCAAAAAAACCGCGTCGAAAAGGTGCGGTTTTGGTTTATGCTCAGTAATAACACCTCTCAGCTTATTCTTTACTGCTATTATAGCACAAGCGCTGTCCTTCTTCAATCATCATCGCTAACGAATGCTGACCACCAACGCCTATAACGGCTTTTGTCAATACTTCAGCCGTGCCCCGCCACATCTCAATAAACCATTTTTTATCAAGTCCACTTCGGTCGTTATACCGTCAATAACATGCAATCCCTTTTTTCCACGCCGGCAGCGCAATGTTCACACACCATGTCGTCCATAATCATTTTTTCCTTATCCGCATGTTTGCTCTCCACGCCCCTTTTCTGAGATAAATCCTGCTCTCTTTGTGATATTTTAACGGCATCATCGCACGAACTACCGAAAAAAACTTTTTGATTCGACAGCGGCAATCTTAATCAAAAAAGAGAATCTGCCCATCCTATTCAACGACTGCCTTCGAACTCCTACTAACTCGCGACGATTGATGACAGTTTCCAATAAAACAGCCCCCGTGTAAAAACGGGGGCTGTTTTATTTATTTTTCTGCTTTCGTTTCTTCCTTCGGTTTACGCAATTGCTCCTCAATGCGTTGAATCAAATTATGCGCCGCCATGGTCGCAGAAATTTGTTCATGGAGAATCAACTCTTTGGTCTTTTCCATTTCTTCGATGACCGCCGGATCTTGATAAATCATATTGTGAATATGTTCATCCGTCATATGCCGCACCCATTCCAAAGTTTGCTGCTGACGGCGTTCTTTCAAAATACCGCTTTCATTCACTTGACGCATAAAAGTTTCCACCACATCCCAAAGTTCGGAGACGCCTTCTCCCGTATAGGCGGAACAAGTATAAGCATGGGTTTTCCAACCTTCGGTGGACGGACGCAGATAATACAGAATCTGTTCAAATTCGGCTCGCGCCATCATCGCCTTAGGCTTATTATCCCCATCGGCTTTGTTGACCACAATGGCATCGGCAATTTCCATAATCCCCTTTTTGATACCTTGTAAATCATCGCCGGCGCCCGTCAGCGCCACCATCAAGAAAAAGTCCACCATCGATCGTACAGTGATTTCACTTTGACCGACGCCCACGGTTTCCACCAAAATGGTATCATAACCAAAGGCTTCACAAAGGAGCATGGTTTCGCGGCTTTTTCTGGTCACACCGCCCAATGTACCGCCGGAAGGCGACGGACGTATGAAGGCATTGGGTTCTTTGGAAAGATTCTCCATCCGCGTTTTATCTCCCAAAATGCTGCCATGGGAAAGAGAGCTGCTGGGGTCCACTGCCAAAACCGCCACTTTATGTCCTTTTTTACAAAGTTCACAACCCAGCGCTTCGATCAACGTGCTTTTCCCGGCGCCGGGAACCCCCGTGATCCCCACACGGACACTGTTACCCGTATAGGGCAAAATTCCCTGGATAATTTCCTGTCCCAAAGCGAAATGTTTGGAAGCGTTGCTTTCAATTACGGTGATAGCGCGAGACAAAATCACCCGATCTCCGCCAAGAATACCGTCAATATAGTCCTGCGCGGTCAGTTTCTTTTTTTTCACAGAAATCGGCTTCGGCTGAGCGCCGCCCACACCTTCCACACCGGTCATCACAAAACCGGGAAACTGTTCCGGATTTCCGTCTTTCGGTGTCCATTCCGGTTTATACTTATCGTATCCCATCATGATTACCCCTTTCCAGCAATGGCGCTCCTTTGCAAAACGCCATCGGATTTTCTTCCTTAATCATACCATGGAACCCGATTTTTTGCAATTTAAATAGGTAGATTCTCATGAATTTTCCCAAGAAAGATAAAACAGGCTGTCGATAATCGACAGCCTGTTTGTTGTTGAGCGGAATTCCCGAAAGAGGCGAAATTATTCCGCGTCTTTCAGTCTTTCATTTAATTTTTCCAACATGTCTTTGGCACAGTTTGGAATAATAGAACCGGGTCCGTAAATCGCGGCGGCGCCGTGTTCATAGAGATATTCGTAATCCTGGGCAGGGATAACGCCGCCTACGATTACCATAATATCTTCACGACCGCGTTTTTTCAATTCTTCTACCAGTTTCGGCAGCAAAGTCTTATGACCGGCAGCCAAAGAACTCATGCCGACGATATGAACATCATTGTCCACAGCGTCTTGAGCGGTTTCTTCCGGAGTCTGGAACAGGGGACCCATGTCAACGTCAAAGCCCATATCCGCATAAGCGGTAGCACAAACTTTGGCGCCGCGGTCGTGACCGTCCTGACCCATTTTGGCGATCATGATACGCGGGCGACGACCATGTTCCTGTTCAAAGGCATCGGTCATTTTTCTTACTTCGTCAATCACTTCTTCATCACTGAATTCCGCTTTATAAACACCGCTGATGGTGCGGATGATCGCTTTATAACGACCGGAAACTTTTTCAACCGCGGCAGAGATTTCGCCCAGAGAAGCTCTGGCGCGCGCCGCTTCTACCGCCAATTCCAGCAAGTTGCCTTCGCCGGTTTCCACAGATTTGGTGATAGCTTCCAGACAACGATCCACATCGTCTTGATTCCGTTCGGCGCGCAGTTCTTCCAGACGGCGAATTTGCGCTTCACGCACCGCGGTGTTATCTACATCGAGAATATCGATGGGATCTTCTTTTTCCAATACATATTGGTTCAAGCCGAGAATCTTTTCTTGGTTGGAGTCGATACGTGCCTGGCGGCGAGCAGCGGCTTCTTCAATACGCATTTTCGGCAGACCGGTATCGATGGCTTTGGACATACCGCCCAATTCTTCGATTTCCTGAATGTGCGCCCAAGAGCGGCGAATCAATTCATCGGTCAAAGCTTCTACATAATCGGAGCCTGCCCACGGATCGATTACCTTGCACACTTTGGTTTCATCCTGGATGTACAGCTGCGTGTTACGGGCAATACGAGCGGAGAAATCAGTCGGCAAAGCGATAGCTTCATCCAGCGCGTTGGTATGCATAGACTGGGTATGACCCAAAGCAGCGCCCATAGCTTCCATGCAAGTTCTGGTTAAGTTATTGTAAGGATCCTGCGCGGTCAAACTCCAACCGGAAGTCTGAGAGTGAGTACGCAAAGACATGGATTTCGGATTCTGAGGATTAAATTGTTTTACGATCTTCGCCCACAGAACACGAGCCGCGCGCATTTTCGCTACTTCCATAAAGTAGTTTTTACCAATTGCCCAGAAGAAAGACAGGCGGGGAGCAAACTGGTCAATTTGCAGACCGGCGGCTTCCCCGGTACGGATGTATTCCAAACCGTCAGCCAACGTGTAACCCAATTCAATATCAGCAGTGGCTCCGGCTTCCTGCATATGGTAACCGGAAATAGAAATACTGTTGAACTTGGGCATATATTTAGAAGTATAGGCAAAAATATCCCCGATAATTCTCATAGATGTTTTAGGCGGGTAAATATAAGTATTACGAACCATGAACTCTTTCAAAATATCGTTCTGAATAGTACCGGCCATTACTTTTTTGTCTACGCCTTGTTCTTCCCCGGCCACAATGTAGAAAGCCAAAATCGGCAAAACGGCGCCGTTCATGGTCATGGATACCGACATCTGATCCAAAGGAATACCGGAGAACAGGATTTCCATATCCTTGATGGAGTCTACCGCAACCCCTGCTTTCCCAACGTCACCCACTACTCTGGGATGGTCGGAGTCATAACCGCGGTGAGTCGCCAAGTCGAAAGCAATGGACAGACCTTTCTGACCGGCGGCCAGATTGCGGCGATAAAAGGCATTGGATTCTTCCGCGGTAGAAAATCCGGCATACTGGCGCACAGTCCAAGGACGGAACACGTACATCGTGGCGTAAGGACCGCGCAGGAACGGAGGAATCCCTGCTGTGAAACCAACATGATGCGCGTCGGCGATATCTTCTTTGGTGTACAGCGGTTTTACATCCACTTGTTCCATGGTATGATTATATAATTGTTCAAAAGACATTCCTGTTTCTTTTTCAATTTGCTGAATCCACTCTTCTTTGCTCTGAGCGCCGCGAGCTTCATCAAACGCGATTTTACTAAAATCCGGTCTAGACATTAGCAGATCCCCCTTGCTTTTTGAATTTTCGTTAAGATTTCCAAGCAGTTTGCTTTCACATGGATGTATTCGTCAACACCTGCGGCATCATAAGTTTCTTTATATTCCGCAGCAGGAGCGCCTGCCAAAATTACAATGGTGTCCGGATTGGCGGCTTTAACAGCTTTGGCGATTACGGGTACGATTTCCGGATAGTCCGTATCTTTACCGCAGATACATACCACATCGGCTTTGGAATCGATAGCGGCTTGGGCCACTTCTTCCGCGGTGGGGAAGCCGTCGTTGCCGATTACATCAAAGAAACCAACTTCAAAGAAGCCTCTGGAGAAGTCAGCTCTCGGTTTATGATTGGGAATTTTGCCGTAGTTGGCGGAGAACACGCTGATGGTTTTGCCTTCTTTGGCGGCGTTGAGGGTTCTGTCGCGCAACGCTTCATATTCTTCTGTCCAGCGATGCGCTTTAACAGGTTCTACGGTAACCGCTTCGCCTTTGTTCAGGGCTTCACGCACTTTAATCACGCAAGCGCCTTTCTGCAGAGCATCGATTACACCGCAGAGCATGGTGTTGCCATCGGCAATGACAGCGGCGACATCCAAATCGGGAGCGGCAGCTTTAGCAGCTTCGCATTCCCGGGCGCGCGCTTCTTTGGCATCTTTTTGGCAAGGAGTTTCATAGGGTTTTTCCGCTTTGTTGGCATACATATTGGTGCCGACCGCGCGATCTTTTCTGGTAGCCAGATTTTTCAATCTCTGCCGCATGATTTCGTCAACGGCTTTCTGTACTTCGCCTTTTTTCAGCAGTTCTACCATACCGCCCGCGGCATCGATCTGCTGGATTTTTTCCCAAATCATGTTGGCTACCTTGTTAGTCAGGGTTTCCACATACCAGGAACCGCCCGCGGGATCGATCGGCTGCAACAAATTGAATTCATTTTGCAGCATGATCTGCTGGTTACGGGCAATACGGCGAGAATGTTCACAGGAAGCGCCGATCACGTCATCAAAGGGCGCGACTTCCATTTCATCAATGCCGCCGACAACAGCGGAGAACGCCTGGGTAGCGGCACGCAATACATTAACATAAGGATCGTTTACAGTATAGGTGAATTTGGAAGTACGCGCGTAGATATCAATTTTCCGCGCGTCAACATCGCCGCCGTAAGCTTTGATTACCTGAGCCCAGATCATTTTTACCGCGCGCAATTTCGCGATTTCCATAAAGAAGTTCGCTCCGATGGAGAAAGTGAAGCGGATCTGTTTCGCAACGGTGTTTACATCCAGACCGCGTTCCTGCATAGCATCCAGATAAGCAATGGCGGTGGAAACCGCATAAGCTACTTCCTGAATGGCATTGGCGCCGCCGTTATGATAAACAGAGGCATTGATCAAAATCGTTTTCATACCGGGCATTTTGTCAGCGGCGACCCGAATGGCGCAGGCCATTTCATCATAGAGTTCTTCCAAAGAACAGGGCAGTTGTCCGTCTTCCGCCAAAACCCCGATGGGATCAGCGCCGACACAACCGCGACACGCTTTGGCGGCATCTTTATCCGCCGCCATCAACAGACCCAACATCGGCAAAGCAGAGGAACCCGCATAAACGTTTACTTTATTGGCGGCGATGTCCACTCCGTCCAAAACCGCTTTCATATCGGCAAGGGACAGCACGGAAACACCACGACCGGCGGCGTCCTTGTCATAGCCGGTGCATCTTCTGGAACCGGCATCCAACACCAGATTAAATCCGGTGGAGCCTTTTTCCAGGTCATGCTTAATGATAGCATTGGCATCTTTGGCCAAAACAGCATCTACTCCCTGGGAGATGGTCCAAGGTTCCGCCATATAACCGGCGACATCAGTACCTCTCAGATAATCACTGAATCCGGGGAACTCAAAGACCTTGTCCAATTCTTCCACATCAGATTCGTTGTAGATGGGTTCCAGCGTAATGCCTTCATAGAGTTTGGTTTTCAGCTTCTTGTCAAAGGGAGCGCCCTTCAAAAGAGCAACAGCAGCGTCCTTCCATTCTTCATATGACGGGATCTTAAACTCGTCAAATGCAACTTCAGGAATTTCATTGGTTTTTTGCATGTCTTTTTCCATGAGTAACTTCCTTTCTGGTAATATAATAAAGCTAATGATCAGATAAAAACTCATATTTATCCATACTGGACTCATTATATACCGAACGCCCTTCTATTGTCAATGTAAAAAGAGGATAAAGCGTTCTCTTTTCAAAAAACTCTCAAAAAATCAGAAAACCTGTTCAAATTAACGGAAAATTGTTCCGATTGATAAAACCAAATCGTTTTCCCCGAAAAATACGACAATTAGTTGATAAACATTCTCGATTTATCTTTCTTTTACATATATTAATTTGCTTATTTATAATAGGAATAATATATAAAATGACAGCCGCCAATAATTATAGGAGATCCCTATCACTATTACGCTTTCCTTAATCTATTCTTGTCGATCTATTTTTTTGTCTTCTCTTGCGATGTCTGTTTCCTGACCGAAAGAGCGTCCCATGCAAACCGCGTTTTCTTTTTTACCCAAAAATGAAAATGTAGCCTAAAATTTCCCGGAAACTCTTGACAAACAACTCCTACAAGTGTAATATATAGATAGAGCTACTACACTTGTAGTAAAAGAAATGAAAGGAGGTGTCCCCATGCGGGAACAACCCAACATCAGCGGAGCGGAATTGGCGGTTTTGCAGGTGCTCTGGAAAAGCAACCGACCGATGAAAATCCAGGAAATCTGTGATAGACTGCAAAACGAAAATTGGAAGTATAACACTGTCGCCACATTCCTGCTGCGTTTGGAAGAAAAAGGCGTCGTCCAGTCCAAAAAACAAAACCGTGCCAATTATTATATACCGCTTATAAAAGAAGAGGTATATCAACAACAACAAACGAAGCACTTGATCGCGAAGTTGTATCACGGTTCCGCCAAAAATCTGGCTGTCTCCCTGTTCCGCAGCGGTGACATGACAGCGGAGGATATCGCGGAAATTAAAGAAATGTTCCATCTGTAAGGAGGTGATCACCATGCTTGCCACTTTGTTCAAAAGCGTTCTGTTCATGTCGGTCATCGGCAGTCTGCCGGCGCTGCTGCTCTTGGCATTGAAACCGCTGACCAGGCGGCTCTTTCATCCCAACTGGCAGTACTATATTTGGCTTCCTGTTTTGCTGGTGATGATGTTACCTCTTCCTTTTTCGGCGTTGCCCGCGCCCGATTTTCCACTGCCGTTGCCGGAAACCGGTCAAACAATGAACTTTGAAACAGCGACGGAAAATCTCAACGCGGTCAATGACGCCGCCCCCGCACAAACAGAAAATCCAACCGCCGTCCCGGCGGAAACAGCCGCAGCTCCGTCAATCTCTCTACCGTCTTTACTGACGATGGGCGCCGTCTTCTGGCTGGCGGGAGTTTTGTTGCTTCTGCTGAAAAAACTCCTCGCCTATATACGAATACGCAAAGAGTTGCGGCGTCATTCAGAACCGGGTTTTGTCGGTGAGTTTCTCAAACCGCGAACCGAAGTTCGGAAAACACCGTTGTTAGATTCACCGATTCTCATCGGTTTGTTTCGGCCGATTTTATATCTGCCGAACATCGAACTGACAGAACCGGAATTACACGATATTCTCATCCATGAAATGACCCATCGCAAACGCAGAGATTTGCTTTACAAATGGCTGGTCATGATCGTCCGCACACTGCACTGGTTCAATCCGCTGGTGTATCTAATCTCCAAACAAATTGAGGAAGAATGCGAAATCTCCTGTGACTATCAGGCGACACGCAATCTAACACCCCAGGAACAGCGCCATTACATGCAGACCATTCTGCGTTTAATTACCGATGCCCAACCCAATCAATACCCGCTGACCACCTATATGGCCGGCGGCAAGAAATTACTTTGTAGGAGGTTCGCCATGATTCAATCCAATAAAAAAAGCCGCAAAGGCTTATTCCTGATTTCTCTGATAGTGGCGTTGGTGCTGGTAACAAGCACCGCTTTTGCCGCCAGCGCTATTCAGAACAATCTGAACGGCGCGACCGCAGCCACCGACACAGGCACAACTGCCGACAACACACTGTATACCAACGAGGCGCTGGGGATTTCTCTGCAAATGCCCGCGGATTGGGATCAGCAATACACCGCCGTCAGCAGCGACAACACCGTGACTTTTTACCAAACTTCTATCTATGAAAAATACGGAGAATATTACGGAATGCTCTTCTATTTGGAATATATTCCCGGAACCGTTACTCCCGAACAAATCGAAGGCACCGCAGGCGGTCGCCAGGTTGCAAAAAAAACAGCGGACGGCGCTTGGATTCTGGGTTATCCCACCGACTTACAGTTCCCCTTCTACACCGATGAAGCGACCGGGGAAACGTACCTTTATCCGGAAGACGAAGCCGCCGGTCAACAATATGACCAAATGGCATCCCAGATCGAATCCATGGTACAGACAGGATTAACCGTCCTCCCTGTAACCGATGATCTCGCCCCCGACGCCGCGACAGCCGACAGCGCTTACAGCCAGCTGGGATATCAAAACAACGGCGCATATACTCACCATGACGGTCTCGGAGCGCGTCAAGGCCATGGTTATGGGCACCATTATAATACCGGCGCATCTGTCCATGGGCAAAGCTATAGCCACCACACCCAGCATAACGGTTACTGCGCCAACCCCGATTGTCTCTATTATGGGACCGGTAGTTGCCCGTATCTGTAATACTTCTCCCATCGATTACATGGGTATAAAAAGCGGCCGAACGAATCGTTCGGCCGCTTTTTTCTTAAATGATTTTACCACCTGATTTTACCTGAATGTTAACAATTTCCACAACGCTTACTTTTTCCCTTTTTTGTAAACTTTTTCATCATCAAACTTGGTGCGGAAATATCCTTCCGCTCCGTACAAAGCGGCGCAGGGATTGTGACCGGTCACCCGATCCTTCGCGGCCAGCACCGTTACGGGCGCGTCAGAATATTTGGCGGCATAACGGAAGAACATGGAATCATGTCCCACACAAAGACCCAATACTACAAAAAGATCCACATCTTCATCCGCCAGGAATTTAGCTTGGGCGATGGGATTGCAGCAGGGTTCAAAATTACCGGGCTTCAGCTTGCTTTCTTCCGGCACGCCGAATTCTGTCTTATCATAGGCTCCGTTTTTACAACAGATAGACTCCACATGAATATCATTAAAACGTAAAATATCCACGAAAATCTTCGCCTCGTTTTTTAAACCGACGCAAAAAGCCAGGCCGATTTTTTCATAATGCATCCGTTTGCACAATTCGATGATTTCCCGAACTCGATTCCAATTGCAGTACCCTTCTTTTTCAATCAACGCGCATTGCTTAAAAAACTCAGCGTATTCCGGCCGATGATATTCCGGAATTAAATCCGCGTATTTTTCCCGCTGACGCATGGGACAGTTTTTAGGCATCTTTTCCAGTTCGTTGGTTCTGCAGGCGTACACGCCGCAATTGGCACATGTTAACATAATCGCACCCCTTTTCATTTTTGTTTAAAATATTTTTGGCATTTTCTTTTTGTTGTATTAATTTTTTGTTGTACTAATTTCGTTCAACGATTTTCTCACTTATTCAACGCTTGGTCAAATAGCAAATTTGAATCATAGCGGTTTCCAACACATCTCGCGCGCCGGTCGATACCCCCGTTTTGCTTTTTTTATCCGCTTGCAGCAAAATCTCCAAGGCCAGCTGCAATTGGCGCTCTGTATACCGCCTGCCCTGCCGCAGCGCTTTTTCTATGACAAAAGGGCTGTGCCGCCCTGTCATATCCATAATCATCTTCATGTTGTACCCTCGCTCGTGCAAGTTTTTTGCCAGCAGAACCGTCCGAAAATGTGTCGTCAGCAACGGAATGATACCATATTCATTTTCTGTCAGTAACAACTGCCGCAGCAGTTCCAGACTTTTTTCCAGATTTCCCTCCGCCACCCGATCGATCATCTGAAAAATATTCGCCGTTGTATTTTTGCAAGTCAGCAAATCGATATCTTCCATTGTCACGTGGGCAGTTTCCCCTTTATAACATTCCAATTTTTCCAACTCTCGCATGGCAAAAGCGCAGTTATTTCCGCAATTGAATAAAAAATGCTTCTTGATTTCCTGACTCATCCGCAGATGATGTTCCGCTAAAGCGCCGTCCAGCCAGCGCATGGCCTCCGAACCATTCAACGGTTTAAATTCCGCCAAAACGCCGCTTTTAGCCGCCGCCTTGGTCAAACGTTTGTTTTTGTTGACTTTTTCGCCCGCCACAAAAACCAGACAAGTAGCAGGAGCGGGATCAGCCAAATAAGCAAGCATCTCCTCCTGCCCCGCCAGCGTTTGATCGGCTTTGTTTTCCTCTTCCGTTTCTTCATTGTTTTTTTTAGCGGTTCCGAACCAAAGGGCGTTTTCCACCAAAATCAATTTTTTCTCTGAAAAAAAAGGCAGTGTGTTAGCAAGCCCTACAATCTCCCGCAGATTAGTCTGGCAGCCGTCCACCCGATCCAAATTAAAAGAAGCCGATCCCTCCGGCGCAATAACGGCAGTCAATTCTTCCAAAGCTTTGTTCAACAAATACCGCTCCGCTCCGTAAAACAGATACACAGGAGCAATGTGTCCCGCCGCGATTTCTTTTTTTATCTGCCAATAGACCATTGACGCCTGCCTCCTTTTTCTCTGCCGTTACGGTCTTGCTTTTCCTTATGAATACAAAGATATTCTCCATCAAAAAGAAAAAAGCCTGCTTATTTACGAAAAGTCTCATAATTTCCCGTCGTGCCGTCGCTGGTAATACGCACAGAGCCATCCATATCCGTTCGGTAGACTTTCACTCCGCGTCCCTGCCAATAAGCAGTAATTTTCGGATAGGGGTGACCGTAGGAATTCTCTTTACCCACGCTGATCATCACCGCCTCCGGAGAAAAGGCGTCATACCAAGTTTCTTGATAACTGTTTTTGCTGCCGTGATGGGGGATATGGAGAACTTCCACATCCCCCGCCGCGTTGATGGTATCCAGCAAAGCCATTTGTTCCTCGCCCTGCACATCACCGGTCAGCAATACATCAAAATCCTTATAACTGACCAGCAGCGCCAAAGACCCATTATTCAGAGTTTCCTCTGTGAAAGCGGCGTTCATCGCCGGCGCCAGCACCGTAATCGTCACCTGATCACCCAGCGGGAACACTTCGCCCGCCTCGGCAAAATGCACTTGTGTCTCGCGATTCTCCGCCAACGCCAAAAACTGCTTTTGCAAATGATTCTCCCCATAATCTCGGTGCGAAACCACCTCGTCTACCTCGATTTGATCGAGCACGGCGAACAGACCTCCGATATGATCCGCGTCGGGATGCGTATTGAAACAATAGTCCAGGCGGCTGATTCCCAAAGATTTCAAATAGGGAACCACCACATACTGCCCAGTATCTGTCACACTCATGGTGCTGCCGCCGCCGTCTATCAAAGCATAGTGACCGTCCATCCCAATCAAAATACTTTCTCCCTGCCCTACGTCAATGTATTGCACAAAAAACGCCGAATCCCGATGAAAAGTGGGAATCAACAGTACCACCAAAGAAAGAATCAGCAGCATAACCCCCAAACGTTTTGCATTATGCCCTTTGATCATGTCTTGCCTCCGTTCCGATTTTCGTTTTATCCCCTTCTCGCTCCGACAAAGAGACGCTTTGTCCGCTCCGCCATAGTAACCCATAAGCGACAAACATCAACAAATAGGAAAGCAAAACCAAAACAACAGAAGGTTTTATCACTGCCAACCAACTGCCCGGCCAGGTAGACGCCCAAACACAAAGATCATAAATAAACCTGGAAATAACCCCGCCAATCATCAAGAAAAAAGAGCTGAGCTGCAACGGCGCAAACAACATCGCCAAAAAAGCCAGTACCACCACAAACCCGGAAATAAAAGATACCAGCGGCGATAACAACAACCCCACCACCGTCAACACATTGAACTGATAGACAACAATGGGTAATGTCAACATCTGCGCCGCCAGTACAGTGGCCAAAGGCGCGAACCGTACCAACCGCCGCCACAGTGAATAGGTATACAACAAAGCAAAAGTAGCCAGAAAAGAAAGTTGAAATCCTACATCGCAGACGGCAAAAGGCTGTGCCAACACGCAAAGAAAAGCAGCATACAAAAGAGTAAGACGACTGCTGTAATGCTCTTGATAAATCAGCGCCGCAGCAGCAGCCAGCCCCATCATAACCGCTCGTGTCACCGAAAAAGTAAATCCGCACATCATCGCGTACAACAAGGTAAACAACGCGACCAATCCAAACTGCAACCATTTCGGCAAACGAATTTTCCGTCCCAGCAAACGCAGCGCGCCCAGTACAAAACCAATGACAAAAACCATATGCATCCCGCTGACCGCAAAAACATGAGCAACGCCGGTCTGAGAAAGGACATTGGTATCATAAGAGGAAAAAAGAGTCTTGTCTCCGAAAGCCAGCCCCTTCAGCAAATGCTGCTGTTTTTCCGGCAGTTGCTCCATCTGAAGATAGAGATGTTCTTTCCATTGTTCCACCCATGCCCGAATGGGATGCGCTTTTTGCAACGACGTAATCCGCAATTCTCCCGGGATTACCTGCAGATACGCCGCGGCGCCCAAATTCCGCAGGTAATACTCTCCGCTGCTTAAATACGGGTTTTGCAAATGATTTTGTTCCCGCACATTGCCCACCAGGCGCAGCTCATCTCCCTGTTTGATCTCGCACCCCGAAATACCGGCCATCACCGTTCCCCGCCAGCCGTCACTGGTCGTTCCCTTTAACAAAAAGGTAGTATGCTCCTCGCTTTTCTCTACAGCCGTAATTTCTGTCAGATAATTCTCCTTGGCAGGCACTACTTCCGTCACCTGACCGCTGATTTCCACCGCCCGTCCATCGGCATAGGGGAAAGACGCCAACTCCGCCAAATAAACGCCGCTCCAAAAAACACCCAACAAAAACGCCACCGCCAGCAGCAAACGAAAACGCCGCAGAAACAAAGCCACCACCAACAATACCAAAGCCGCCAATAAAACCGGCAGCAACAAACAAGGAAGAAACCCTGTCACGCAGATCAGCGTATCTCCCATCAGAAAACAAAGAACCACCGCCGCTAATAAGTAATGATCCAACCAGCCCCGCCACCACTCAAACCGTGATTCGATCCTTGAGCTTCTCATAGGTCTTTTCTCCAATACCCTTTACCGCCAAAATATCCTCAATCCGCTGAAATCCACCGTTCTTTTCTCGATAATCGATGATTGCCTGTCCTTTCGTATCCCCGATTCCGTCCAATGTTTTCAACTCTTCTAAAGTCGCCGTGTTCAAATTCACCATTTCCTCATCCGCTGCAGATACAGCCGTTTCTGTCTCATCTTCTGTTTCATCCGAAGCCGCGGCGGAAGCTGTCAGCCACTCTGTCGCGTCCACAGGGTTATCACGACTTTTGATATAATAGGTCTCTCCTGTCTCAGGTTTATGAGTAAAATCAAAATCACTCGTATCGCCGTCGGCGGCAACACCTACATATTCAACCAATTCCCGCAGGGTAGTGCTGCCGCTCAAACTAAAATATCCCGTCTTGCCGGCGGCGCCTTCCACCTTTACCACTACATCACTGCTGGCAACAGGATCACCGAACCCACTCGTCTGCAAAATATCGCCCGCTTCCGTCACATCCAAAAGGGGCTGTCCCTCCAAATACCGCGCGTATTTCATACCGGCGCCGAACATCAGTAATGCGACCACAGCCAATACCACTAACGCTCGCCGATAAGCCTTCTTACCGGCGGCGGGACGAGCGCGGATGGAATATTCTTCTCGTAATTCTTCATTTTCGTTTTTTTCTTTTCTGAGCATTCTTACCAAACTCCCTCTTGGGCATTTTCGTGCGCTGTCAATCATTTTCTTTTGTCCGATTAATCGGACTGTACAGTTTCTTTGTTTTATCATATCACAATTATTCTGCCATTTCGACAAAATTCGATAGAATCCATCATTTTTTTTTGCATAAACGTTTTTTTTCTTCCCATACTAAAAATAAAATCGGAAAAGGAGCGTTTACCCGTGAGCATAATCAATGTTTATTCTGAAATCGGAAAACTGCAAACAGTTCTTTTGCACCGTCCGGGCAAAGAGTTAGAAAATTTGACTCCCGCCATGTTGGAAAGGCTGCTCTTTGATGACATTCCCTACCTGAAAGTAGCAAGAGAAGAGCATGATGCCTTTGCGGAAACACTGCGCAACAACGGCATCACCATTCTTTATCTGGAAGAATTGGCGGCGGAATCCCTAATTGATGAAGAGATTCGAACCGCCTTTATTGAGGAATTTTTGCGGGAGTCCGGTGTTCACAGCAAAAAAATCCGTCAGACACTGCGCGCGTATTTCGCAGATTTCAATAATCAAGAATTGATCAGCAGCTTGATGGCAGGTGTGCGCGTGCGGGATTTGACCCATTACTCCCCCAGTGGACTGCAAGAGCTGGTCTACAGCCACTATCCCTTTGTGCTGGATCCCCTGCCCAATCTTTATTTTACCCGTGACCCCTTTGCCACCATCGGCAACGGCGTCACCATTAACGCCATGCGCACTGAAACCCGCCGCAAAGAAACCCTCTTTGCCAAATATATTTTCAAACATCATCCGCGATTCGCCGCGGAAAACATTCCCATTTGGTACAACCGTAACGGCATCGCTTCCATCGAAGGCGGTGACGAACTTGTTTTAAGTAAAGAAATTTTGGCAGTAGGCATCTCCCAACGCACCGACGCGTATGCGGTGGAAATGCTGGCTCAGCGTCTCCTTGCCAACAGCACCTTCCGTACGGTATTGGCCTTTGAAATTCCATCCAGTCGCGCCTTCATGCATTTGGACACCGTTTTTACCATGATTGATTATGATAAATTTACCATCCATCCGGAAATTGAAGGACCACTGAAAGTCTATGCCCTCAGCAAATCGGGCTGCGCCGATTCAGACGATCCGAACTGCGCCCTGCAAGACCCCGACCATGGTCTGGAAATTCGGCTGGAAGAATTATCGCTGTCCGAAATCTTAAAGAAATACCTGAAATTGGATGAAGTTACGCTAATCCGCTGCGCCGGCGGAGACATTATCGACGCTCCGCGCGAGCAGTGGAACGACGGCTCCAACACGTTGGCCATTGCTCCCGGCGAGGTCATTGTTTATGACCGCAATTATGTTACCAATCAACTTTTGGTAGAAAACGGCGTCAAAATCCACCAAATTCCCAGTTCTGAATTGGCGAGGGGACGAGGCGGTCCCCGCTGCATGAGCATGCCTATCTATCGTCAAGACACATCGAGGTGATTCCATGGAAAAAGCCCTGAATCAAACAACAAGCAACAAAAAACGACGGTCCTTCCGACTGCCTTCCGCTTTTGTCATCTTGCTCGCTATCATTGTCCTGCTGGCAATCCTCACTTGGCTCATCCCCGCAGGTCAGTACGATTATATCGAAGAAGGCGGCGTAATGAAGCCCATCGCCGGCACCTTCCATTATGTAACGCCCAATCCGCAAGGAGTCATCGATGTCATTTTAGCGCCCGTAAACGGATTCATCGACGGCATTGAAATCATCACCTTCATTCTGATCATCGGCGGTTTTTTAGGTGTTGTAATGAAAACGGGAGCTATCAACAAAGGCATTGCTCACCTGATTCTTCGATTAAACGGCAAAGAAAAATGGATGATTCCCATTTTAATGCTGTTTTTTGCCTTGGGCGGCAGTACCTATGGTATGGCGGAAGAAACCCTGCCTTTTTACCCGCTGCTGATTCCCGCTTTTTTGTCCGCCGGATATACCGCCCTGACCGCGGTGGCGGTAATCTTGCTGGGAGCGGGCTTAGGGGTCATCGCCTCCACCGTCAATCCTTTTGCCACCGGAATCGCCTCCGGATTCGCGGGTATTTCTCTGGGAGACGGCATTCTGTTGCGGCTGATAATTTTTTTGCTGCTGCTGGGAGCAGGCATCCGTTTTGTGATGCGTTATGCAGAAAAAAACAGAGATCACACTCGAGAAGCCGCAAATTTAAAAAATAAGGCTCCGGAACCCTTAACAAAAAAGGATCGGCTTGTGTTGGTGTTATTTGCTTTTTCTTTTTTGCTGATGATCTATGCAGTCATCCCCTTTGATGAAATGGGCATCACCTTTCTGCCCACTTGGGGCTGGTGGTTTGCCGAACTTTCCGCCTGGTTTCTTTTCATGGCCATATTGATCGGAGTGCTTTACCGCATGAAGGAACTGGAAATCGGAGAATCTTTTATTCGCGGCGCCGCCGATATGCTGGGGGTAGTATTCATCATCGGGATTTCCCGAGGCATCACCATTATCATGAACGACGGAATGATCACCGATACTATTCTCCATTACGGCGAGACGCTTCTTTCCGGGACGGGATCTTATCTCTTTGTCGGATTATCTTATCTTTTTTATCTACCCCTTAGTTTTCTGATTCCCAGCACCAGCGGTCTGGCCACTCTTTCCATGCCTATTTTAGCTCCCATGGCGGATTTCGCCGGCGTTTCCAGGGCTTTGATGGTGACCGTTTTCCAAAGCTCCTGCGGACTGATTAATCTGATTACCCCCACTTCGGCGGTGGTCATGGGAGCGCTGGCTTTCGGGAAAATTTCTTATCCCCGCTGGATTCAATTTATCTGGAAATTCGTGTTGGTTATTTTCCTCTGCATCGGCGCTTTATTAACGGTTTCCGCTCTTTTTTAACTTTTTTGGCAAAGCGATATCGCCGCGGATTTTGTTTTCACATGATGCTCTTTCACAGAAAAAAGCCTTCTTTCCTGTAAGAAAGAAGGCTTTTGATTTCTGTTTTGGATCGCTCTTTTATTCCGCCAAAAGTTTTTCCACAGAGGCCATTTTTACCGCCAAGCAGAACAGATCTGCGGCAACTTGCAGTTCTTCTACCGGAGGCAGAGAAGGAGCGATTCGGATATTTTTATCTTCGGGGTCTTTTTTGTAAGGGAAGGTAGCGCCCGCGCCGGTCAAAGTTACACCGGCTTCTTTGCACAAAGCGACAACACGTTTGGCACAGCCGGGCATAGTGTCAAAGGAGATAAAGTACCCGCCTTTCGGATTGGTCCACGAGCAGATATCCAAGTCGCCTAATTCTTTGGTCAGAGTAGCGATTACCGCATCAAATTTCGGTTTCATAATTTCCGCGTGTTTTTTCATATGATTCAGCAAACCTTCATAACCGCCAAAATACGTAGTGTGGCGAAGTTGGTTCATTTTATCATGACCGATGGTCTGCGCACCCATCAATTTTTTGGTATAGGCGATATTAGCGGGAGAAGAAGAAAAGCCCGCAATCCCCGCGCCGGGGAAGGTAATTTTGGAAGTAGAGGCAAACTGATACATTCTGTCTTCGTTGCCGGCTTTAACACATTCGTCGTAAAGATTCAGCAGTTTGTCAGTGTTATTGAAGTCCAAATGATGTACGCAATAAGCGTTATCCCAGAAAATACGGAAATCGGGCGCGGCAGTTTTCATATTGGCAAGTCTTTTTACCACTTCGTCACTGTAGGTGATGCCGGTGGGATTGGCATACATGGGCACACACCAAATCCCTTTGATGGAAGCGTCATCAGCCACCAGTTTTTCTACCTGATCCATATCGGGACCTTCATCGGTCATCGCCACGGTAATCAGCTCAAAGCCCAGCTGTTCCGTCACACCGAAATGGCGGTCATAGCCGGGAGAAGGGCAAAGGAATTTCAATTTGCCCTGCTGAATCCAGGGAGTCGCTTCTTCGGAAACACCGAACAACAGCGCCCGCACTACCGTATCGTACATGATGTTCAGGCTGGAATTGCCGAACACAATGACATTTTCCGGAGCCATTCCCATCATCGCGCCCAACAGTTCCTTTGCTTCCTGAATACCGTCCAGTACACCGTAGTTTCTGATATCGGTGCCGTTAGCGGATTTCACGGGTTTAATGTCCAACATATCCATAGAAAGATCCAGCTGCGCCACGGCGGGTTTACCGCGAGCCATGTTCAGCGCCAGACCTTTTGCTTTATAGTCGGCATATTCTTGATTTAATTTGTTTTGATACTCTACCAATTGTTCCTTTGTCATTTCAGCCAAAGTCATGTTGTTATCACCTCATAAATTTATTTGGAATAAACCAGTTCCTGCTTTCCATTATAATATAAACCAGGTAAAGAAACAAGGGGCAATCGGCAGATATGGATCATATTTCTTTTTTTCAGTATAAAAATACTCCCGGTCTATGACGGCAGTTCCGTCAGCGGACGGAATTGATAACCCATTTCTTCCCAGCGCGTCAACAGTTCATCCAAAATATCGGCGTTGGTCTGAGAGGTGCTGTGCAGCAAAACGATGGCGCCGGGATGAACACGCGGGATCAGCTTGGCAAAGGCTTCCTCCCGGCTGGGTTGCTCCTCTTCCAACCAATCCACATAAGCCAACGACCAAAAAATGGTACGATAACCCAATTCCTGTGCCATAGCCAAATTTTCTTCATTATATTTGCCTTGGGGCGGGCGATAAAATTTCAGCATTTCTTCCCCGGTCGCATCCCGATAAGCTTCCGCGGTAGCGTCCAATTCCGCCGCAAAATCAACAGAATTGGCAATTTGCGCCATATCGGGGTGCGTATTGGTATGATTGCCCACCAATTGTCCCGTCTCTACCATTTTTCGCACCAAATCCGGATGTTCACGAATATACGAACCCACCAAAAAGAAGGTGGCCTGCACCCCATGTTTTTCCAGCACCGACAAAATCTGTTCCGTATGACCGTTTTCATAACCGGCATCAAAGGTCAAATACAAATTTTTTTCAGAGGTATCACCGATATAATACGCATCAAAGCCGGAAAGAAATTCCTGAGTGGCATTGGCTACGGGCGGTTCTCCTTCTTGTTGAAAACTCAACCCCCAATTATCAGTCCCCCCTGCCGTCAACACGGCGACATAGTCTGTCACCCGCGGATACACCACCGCGCCGATGAGCAGCAGCAGCCCCAAAAACAGCGCCACCACTACTGATTTTCTTTTCAGAAAGCACACCTTCATTTTTTCCGCGCTCATATTTTTCCACGCCCTTTTCGTCTGTTCTCTGACACATCCTATGACAGGCCGCGGCATTTCATGCAAAAAAACAATCCGTCAAACTCACATCTTGACAGAAAAAGAGACTATCGCTATGATAAAAAGAGAACAAAACGACCTTTTGAAAATCCACACAGGAGGAAACATTATGGTTTATTCCATCAGTCAAGCCGCAAAAAAAATGAACCTCAGCACCTATACTCTGCGCTATTACGACAAAGAAGGACTGCTGCCCATGATCGAACGGAGTAACAACGGTGTCCGTGTTTTTAAAGAAGAAGATTTGGAATGGCTGCGACTGATTCACTGTTTGAAAGCCAGCGGAATGCCCATTAAAGAAATCAAACAATTCCTCGATTGGCAACAGGAAGGTGACAGCACTTTGGAAAAACGGCGAAATCTGTTTTACCAACGTAAAGCCATCATCGAGCAACAAATAGCCGATTTGGAAAAAACACTCAATTCCGTCAAATACAAATATTGATTTTATGACACGGCAGTGGCGGCCGGTTCCGCAGAAGCGCCGTCCCGTATGCCAAAGGAAGAAATCCCGTCGGAAATTCGAAAAGCCATGGCCAACAGCAATCTTTTTCCCGCCGAATAAGTTTTTCCTAACAATCTTTTTATACAAACAACAAACCTGTTCAAAACAAAAACTCTCGCGCCCTGTTAGGGATCGAGAGTTTTTTGCTGTTTCCGCACAGTTTATACATTTTCTTTGTTTTTACCGAAAAGAGAAGTAATCTTTTCAATCAAGCCGGGAATCGCGTCCAGAAGAGCGTCCACCGCGTCGCCGCCGCCTTCCACGGGAATAAACTTCACTTCTCCGTTGTTAGCAACCAAAAAACCCACGGGTTTCACAGCCATACCGCCGCCGGCGCCACCGCCGAAAGGCAATTCCTCACTGTCGGCTTTCATGGCATATTCGCCGCCGCCGGCGCCAAAACCGATGGAAACTTTAGAAATGGGTACAATACAAACACCATTACCCAAATGCATGGCTTCCCCCACCACAGTATTAACATTGATCATTTTTCGTAAGTTGTCCATAGATGTTCCCAGCAATCCTTCGATATGGGAATTCGCTGTCATTCCGATCACCTCATTTTGTTTTTTTCTCATTGTTTTTTTCATTGATTATGCTCATAATATGCCGCAAACCGCGACGAAATGTTTCGGCATCCCGCCCGACTATTGATCAGCAGCCGGAGAAAGCTGTCGATTCTTTTTTCTGCGCTGAAGATACACCATCAACACCCGCGCCGCCAGCAAGACCAAGTCACCTACACGCAACATCACCTGTAAAGTCCACCGAGCCGACCATGGATGTTCCAAGTCCACGCCAAAATCCATTATCGGTGTTTGGGTAAACGTCTTTACTCGATGGCTGAGAAAAGCAAACCCACCGCCGAACAATGTCCAAAGCACGCCGCAGGCAATACCGGAATGAAACGGATCCCCGGACAAATTCGCCCTCAGTTCCAATTCTTCCACTCTGGTTCTGCTCAATGCGCTTTCCAGCAAAACACGCAAATCCTCCCCGGTAAAAGGATTTTTTCGCCGGGAAGCATCTTCCTTATCCGTTTTGCGGCGTCCGAATCGCAAAAACCGGCGCTGTCTTTTTTGCTCTTCTTGGTCAGCATCTTTTTTTTTGCCAAAGGGTCGATCCTGAATGTCCACAATTTTGATCTTGCCGGGGAAAATTCCGAAGGGCCGTAAAATCACCGACAAATTCAACCGCTCTGAAGCGTTTCCTTCCACCCGCACACGAATGGGGTGCAAATTCGCCAAAAGCAAAACCGCCAAGATGACCAAAATCACTATCAGCCACCACTGCATCACATAATCTCCTTTTCTGCTCTTTCCTTTATTTTAACAAATTTTTCCACAGATGTAAAACCCTTTTCCGAGAAAGCGCCCGAAAAATATATCTCACATCCGATATCTCTCTGGCGGAATCCTCTTTTAGTATATCCGCCTTTCCCTTCCTTAAACAAAAACCCCCTCTTCCGCTTTCGGAGAGGGGGCAAAGTCACCGGAGAAAATATTACTCTTCCACCGCCAACATCACTTGCGTAGATTTTACCAAAGCCACCATTTCTTTCCCGACTTCCACTTGCAAATCTTTCAAAGCATCCATGGTAATGGTAGCGCTGATTTTTTGACCACATGCCATTTCCATCGTTACCAAAGCGTGCACTTCACCTTCGATAATTCTGACTACCTTTCCTTTTATCTGATTGCCCGCGCTGACTTTCACCGCGATCACCACCTTTCTTGCAATATTTCAGCAGAAAAATTCTTTTCAATATTCTTGAAAAATATTCTTACAAAAATGTCATAACACGCCGCTGCCATAAAATCAATTAATATGTTGGCTCTTATTCATAGAACTATTTTATGGATAAGCAAAAAAGAGCTCCGCCTTGAGGCGGAAGCTCTTTCATCGTACACTACCGGTACATTTTTTAAAATGGATTATTTCGCATGGCGAGCGACATATTGACCGTAACCTTTAGCGGTATCGTCCACCTTGCCGTCTTCAAATACAACACGACCGCGCACGATGGTGTAATCTACGCCGCCTTTGCATTTGATGCCGTCGAACAATTCGTTGCATTCTCTGGCTTTGGAGAACATGTTTTCAATTTTCAGTTCATATTCTTTGTCCATATCTACGATGGCAAAGTCAGCGTCAGCGCCCAAACCGATGCAGCCTTTTTGCGGATACAATTCGAACTGTTTGCAAACATTTTCGCTCATCAAATGACACAATTCAACCAAAGTCAGATGACCTTCGTTTACATGGGTCAGCATCATGGGCAAGAAGCATTCGATAGCGGGCATACCGGAATAAGCTTTCCAAATACCCTGGGTTTTGCCGATTTCTTTTTCGGATTTAATGAAAGGAGCATGGTCGGAACCGATATAGGAGATGGTGCCGTCCAACAGATAACCCCAGAGTTTTTTCACATCTTCTTTGCTGCGCAGCGGCGGATTGCATTTCGCGTAGGGACCCATTCTGTCAATATCGGAATCATCAAAGGACAGATAATGGAAGCAGGTTTCCGCGATGATATCTACACCTTCTTGTTTTGCTTTTTTCACCAGTTCACAGGCTTCCGGAGCAGAGATATGAACGATACCTACTTTGCAACCGGTATCTTTAGCAAACTGAATAATGGTAGAAACAGATTCAGTTTCCGCGATTTTCGCTCTGGATTTGTAATGGAAAGAATAATCTTCCACACCTTGCTCATGGAGTTCTTTTTCTAAAGCTTCGATCAATTTATAGTTTTCACAATGGAAGGTATAACGAGCCCCGGTTTTGGCGGCTTCTTTCATCATCATATACAGCTGACCGTCATCATCGGCAGTCAAACCGATAAATTCTTTTTCACGGCCTTCCGGAGCAGGATGTAAAAAGGTTTTGAACGCGCAAACACCGTTGTCTACCAATTTTTGCAATTGGTCTCTGTTGCCGTAGCCGGCAGCGCCGTAAAAAGCAAAGTCCATAATGCACAGATCATTGGCTTTTTTGATTCTGGAATCCAGGATATCCAGATTATAAACAGGCGGGCAAGTGATGGGCATTTCGCAAATAGTGGTTACCCCGCCGGCAACAGCGGCACGGGAACCGGTAAAGAAGGTTTCACGATCATCGCGGCCAGGATCTCTGAAATGAACATGGGAATCCACAATGCCGGGGAGTACTTTTTTGCCTTGCGCATCGATTACTCTTTCCGCTTCCACAGTGGGTTCCAATTCTGTCAGGCCGACAATTTTGCCGTCATCTACAATAATGTTGCCTTTAAAAAACGCGTCATTCATATAATATTCGGCGTTTTTAATAATAAGTTGAACTTTTTTCATTTTGTAGCCGTCCTTTCCTGTATTTTAAATCAAAACTAATTGCTAAAAGTAACAACATAGCCTTTGTTATAATTATACTACTTTACGCGGATAAATGGAAGTAGTTTTCTGAAATGCGCGGATTTTTCTTACAATTTTCATTTTTCTCGGTATTGCTTCACCGATATAAACCGCGGAAATACACCCTATGGAAGAAGAATATCGCAAAAGATTTTGCAGATTATTTTGACAATTTAAACAATTTGCGGATATTGTTAAAAAATAGCGGAAACGCTTTATTTTTAAGAAAAATGGAAGTATAATAAATGAAGTATGAATGTTGCGCCGAGTTTCCGGAAAGGGCGAACAGGTACCGGAAACCCCCCGGTCAATGTTTTTGTTTTGAAAGAAAAATATTTGGAGGTTTTGCTACAATGAGTTACGATTATGAACACAGAATCAGATGCAAATCTTTGCTGGACAGAATCATCACCCCCGAAGCGGCGGCTGACATGATCAAAGACGGCATGACTCTGGGAATCAGCGGCTTTACACCTTCCGGCTATCCCAAAAAAGTCCCCGCCACTTTGGCCAGAAAAGTGGAAGAAACCGGCGAAAAAATCAGCATCAATTTGATCTCCGGCGCTTCTGTCGGCGACGACTGCGACGGCGCTCTTTGCCGCGCGGGCGCTCTTCGTTCCAGAATGCCCTATCAATCCGGGAAAGATGTTCGCAACAGCCTAAACACAGACGGAGGCGTTCGTTACATTGATCAGCATCTAAGCGCTTCCCCCCAAGATACCCGTTACGGTTTCTACGGCGATGTAGATTTAGCCATTGTGGAAGCTTGCGCTATCACGGAAGACGGCGGCATCGTACCGACCACGTCTGTCGGCAGCTCCCCTACTTTCGTCAAAATCGCCAAAAAAGTCATCGTTGAGCTGAATGTGGTACAGCCGGAAGCATTGGAAGGCTTCCATGATATTTACATCCCCCAGGATCCGCCCAACAGAGAACCGATTCCCCTGACCAAACCCGGTCAAAGAATCGGCACCACGTATATTCCCTGCGATCCTGATAAAATCGTCGGCATCGTCATCTCCGATGTGCCAGACGGCGTAAAACCTTTCAAACCCATTGACGATACATCCAAAGCTATCGCGGAAAACATCATCGGCGTGCTGAAAAAAGAAGTGGAATCCGGACGGATCCCCAAAAATCTGTTGCCGCTGCAATCCGGAGTTGGTTCCGTGGCCAATGCCGTATTGGCAGGTCTGGCGGATTCCGGATTCAGTCATTTGAGTTTCTATTCCGAAGTGATTCAGGACTCCGCTCTGGAACTGGTGAAAAAAGGCATTTTGGACGTTTGCTCCGGTACTTCCGTTACTCCTTCTCCCGAAGGTCTGAAAGAATTCCAGGACAACATTGAAATGTACAAAAAAACCATCATCCTGCGGCCCCAGGAAATTTCCAACAATCCTGAAATTTCCCGCCGTCTTGGCATCATCGCGATGAACACCGCCATCGAAGCGGATATCTACGGCAATGTGAACTCCACCCATATCATGGGTACAAGAATGATGAACGGGATCGGTGGTTCCGGCGACTTCGCCCGCAGCGCTTATATGAGTATTTTCATGACCGGCTCCACCGCTAAAGGCGGTATCATTTCCTCCATCGTACCCATGGTTTCTCATGTGGACCATACAGAACATGATGTACGGATTCTTGTAACCGAACAGGGTGTTGCCGACCTGCGAAACCTCTGTCCGAGAGAAAGAGCTCTGGCCATCATCAACAACTGCGCGCATCCCGACTACAAACCGATGCTGATGGATTACTACCAGAGAGCTTTGAAAGAAACCCCCGCCGGCAAAGCCCAGACTCCTCATATTCTGTCCGAAGCTTTGAGCTGGCATGAACGTTTCTTGAAAACCGGCACGATGAAATTCTAATATCCATCATCGTTGGGATCTTCTTAGCGATACAAAAAGGACTGCCTCGATGGTAGCTACTCATAAAACAGCATCAACAATCAACTGAAACAGGGTAGCTGCCATACGGATTGCCACAAAAGCGGGTAAGAGGTCAAAGACTTCTTGCCCGCTTTTTCTGTGCCGCGTGGAACGATAGAAAGGCATTTTTGCGCTTTCAAGGGATACGATACTACTTGTTCTGTTTCCGTTCTCTGCAAGTCGCATAAATCAAGGCTTTTCGCCTGCCTAAATGTCCACGCTGGCATGGCAAAATGTTACGCAGTAGACCGCCATTTTTGAGGGTGGGGATATAAACACTCAACTCTTGTGTTTTCAAGTCTGCAAAACCGCGTTGTGTAAGGCGCTCTCGCTCTCTATTGCGTAACACATCATCATAGATTGAGGGCGCAAGCGGTCTATCCGTTTGCGCCCTCTTGATTACCCGACAGCAAAGACGGGCAAAGCCGTCAAGGACGCGAAGCGCGAAGTTTATCCTTGACGGCTTTTTCTGCCTTTGCTACTTGTCATCTGTCAAAGCGGAACTTGGGTAGTGCTTCCATTAAGGACGCTTTGAGATAATCTTGAATATCGTCGTTGATACTCCCTTGAAAGTAGGACAGATATTTGATGTAGCCGGTATAGGTTTGAATGACGGTGTTCACCGCTTCCGGCTCCCCGGCGGTTGCCTTTACAATCGTTTCATAGGGCAGCAAATTGTATTTCCTATTCTTCATCTTCTAACGCCTCCAGTTCTTTTCGTATGAAGCGCAATGACCTTTTTCGTCTACGAAAGATTGTGCTTCTGCAAACTCCGAATAGCCTTCCGATTTCCGTATCGCTGTAACCGAGGTAGTACCGCAAAAACAGCACTTCACGCCGCTTTTCCGGCAGACGCAAAAGCGCGGCCGCTAACTGCTCGCTTTCTACAATGACCGTTTCCCCACGAACGGTAAAAGTGGTAGGCATATCGTATTTCACAAAATACTCGTCTGTTGTGGCAATCGGCTCAAAATCAAACTCCCGAAGATAGTCGAGTGATACCTCAAACTGTTGCTTCCGCCGTATTTTCTTGTAAATACCCAGCGCCGCATGGTAAAGGACAATCTTGCAAAAGGCGTTGAAAGTGCGCTCGATATGTTCCCGATACTGCTCACTATTCATCATTTTTCTCACCCCCTTTCTTCCCAAGCAGGGGGCAAAATACCAAACGCCCACGCAGCATAAAACCGCATGGGCGTTTGGTACAGGAACTATAAGAGATAACTATATGACTTGTGTGTTCATACTCATAGGCGCAAAATCCCATGCAAGCGCAAGGGCTTTTTTTGACCGCAGGTTATGAGAAGAAAGATAATGAAATACAGACATATTGACACATCCCCAATACTGCTAAACGATAAACTTCTCTATGGCAGCAACGATTTTCTTGATTTCTGTATTGGTGGTGTTGATACATAAATCGTAGTTTGCTTTATTGCCCCAATCTTGTTCTGTATAAAATTGGTAGTAACGTGCTCTTTTCTTATCAATAGATATAATTTTTTGCTGCAATTCTTTATCCGTCATCGCCGCTGCGTCGGCTCCCTTTTCCCTGCAACGGGCAATTTTAGAACTTATATCCGCATATACAAACAAGCGAAAAGGGTTCAAATCTTGCAAAACATAGTCTGCACATCGTCCTACAATGATACAATCCGATTTCTCTGCCATTTCGCGGATTATTTCGCTTTCCTGCTTATAAATGGACAGACGATTTTCCAATGTATAGTTGGTAGGAATACCAAAAGTGCGAGCAGTTGTTATTGGTAACAGCGGCAGGGGCCTGCTTTCCTCCACTTGCAACACATAACTTTCCGCTAATTGAGTTCGTTTCATCAATTCATCAATAATCTCTCGGTCGTAATAGGCAATATTCAGTCTTTCGGCTAAACGCCTGCCAACTTCTCTTCCACCGCTTCCAAATTCACGGCCTATGGTAATGATCCGCTTCATATCATGTCCCTCCTTAAAATCCAACTTTCTGATTTTCTTTCTTGCGCTTTATGAAAACAATCAAAACAACTGCTATAATCGCCGTCATGATTTCACTGATAGAATGGCAAAGCCATACGGCTTCGCTGCCAAAAATCAGCGGAAGAACGGCAACCAAAATTGGCGGCCATATGACGCTACGGCATAGAGATACCGTAAGGGCGTTACTTGTGCGCCCATTTGCCTGCCAATAAGAAATCATTAAAATATTAAATCCTGCAAGGAAGAAACCGGAAAAGTAAGGTAGGCTTTTACTTTCCATAAAGTTGATTAGTTCAATATCTCCCGGATTGAAAATCGTGAAAAAGCCGCGAGAGAAGAACACGATCAAGACATAGCACAAAACGCCTATTGCTAAAAATGCTTTAATGGAAAAGCCAAGTAGAGATTTGCTCCGTTTTTCTTCCCCTGTCCCCATAAAATAACTAAATACGGGTTGCAAGCCCTGCGCCATACCAAGAAACAGTGTCAAAATAATCAACATTAAGTAGCCGATGACAAGGTAGGCTGCAAGTCCGATTTCCCCAAAGCCATAATGCACAATGGCAAAGTTATATACAAAGGTAATAATGCCAATAGTAAACTCCATGATAAAGGACGGGAAGCCAAGTACATAGACCGAGCAAATGCTCCGCCACTTCAGTTTGAATTTCGTTAAGTACAAATCCCCGCGCTTGAATATGAAATGGGGCAGCATAATTAAAACGCTGAAAATGGGGCCAAGTGCGGTAGCCAATGCTGCACCGGCAATCCCCATGTTCAATGGGTACATAAACACATAGTCCAAGACAATATTTGATACAGAGCCAAACATGAGGGCAAACATGGCAAGTTTTGGACGGTTATCATTACGCACCAGACCGCTTAACAAGAAACTGAAAAGCAGGAATGGGGAAAAGGTAATGATGTACCACATATAACTGATTGCTTCATCATGGATAACCGGAGTTGAGCCTAAAAGTTCAGCAAGCGGGTGAATAAAAATATTTCCCAATACGCTAATCAACAGCCCCATAACAGCCGTACATAGGGCGGCAAGGCTAAAAATGTGGCGTGCTTTTTCTTTCTCACCTTGACCGAGATGTGAGGAAATCAAAACGCCCGCGCCTGTGGCAACTGCCATAGACAATGCAATTAGTATCTCGACAAGCGGAACAGAAACGGCAGCGGCGGCCATAGCGTCGCGGCCAAGTCGATTGCCAATGAATACACCGTCAACAATCATATAGACCGAGTTAAACAGCAACCCTATCATTTGCGGTACGGCATATTTGGCAAATAAAGTGTGTGATTTGCCTTCATACATGATAATCAATCCTCCTAACAAATAAAAAAAGGCCAGCGTTTGTGTAACGCTGGCCTACTACACAATAAAATGAAACCCCGGCGGGCTGATTTTATTTACAGTCTATTTAATTTTTCCTTTTCTTTTACAAGT
>CBCTTQ010000009.1:0-57616 GCA_965149945.1 uncultured Peptococcaceae bacterium
GCCGTCTACTGCTTCAGGAGAAACATGCCCGATCGCGGCGCCGCGAGTTGCGCCGGAAAAGCGACCGTCGGTGATCAACGCCACCTCTTTATCCAACCCCATGCCGGCAATGGCGGATGTAGGTGAAAGCATTTCTCGCATACCGGGACCGCCCGCAGGTCCTTCGTAACGAATGACCACCACATCTCCGGCTTTGATACCACCGGCGTAGATGACTTTGATGGCTTCTTCTTCACTGTCGAATACACGAGCGGGACCTTTGTGCACCAACATTTCCCGAGCAACGGCGCTGCGTTTCACTACGGCACCGTTCGGCGCCATGGAGCCGAAGAGTACAGCCAATCCGCCGGTTTTGCTGTAAGGATCCTCGATGCTGCGAATCACCCCTTTGCCTTTCGGCAGAATACCGGCGATGTTTTCAGCAATGGTTTTACCTGTTACGGTAATCAAATCCGTATGAAGATAACCGCCGCGGTTCAATTCTCCCATGACAGCGTAAATACCGCCGTCTCCTTGCAAGTCTTGCATATGATGGTGACCGGCCGGCGCCAAATGACAGAGATTGGGCGTTTTTTCGCTGATGTCATTGATCATCTGCAATTGAAAAGGAATCCCCGCTTCATGGGCAATAGCACACAAATGCAAAACAGAATTGGTAGAACAACCCAGCGCCATATCAACAGTCAGAGCGTTGGCAAAGGCCTTTTCAGTGATGATATCGCGCGGCCGAATGTTTTTTTCTACCAAGGTCATCACCTGTTCGCCAGCGGTTTTCGCCAGACGAATTCGTGCCCCGTGTACAGCGGGAATGGTACCATTGCCCCGCAATCCCATCCCCAAAACTTCTGTCAGACAGTTCATGGAGTTTGCCGTAAACATCCCGGAGCAAGAGCCGCAACCGGGACAGGCATTTTCTTCCACATAATGAAGTCCCTCGTCATCCAACGAGCCGTTTTTATAAGCGCCTACCGCTTCAAAAACCGAATTTAAATCCATCGGTTTTCCTTCATCAGAATAAAGAGAAAGCATCGGGCCACCGGAAACAAAAATCGCCGGCAAATTCAGCCGTACTGCCGCCATCAACATGGCGGGCACGATTTTATCACAGTTGGGAATGAATACCAACCCATCAAAGCCATGGGCTTTGGCCATACACTCAATGCTGTCAGCGATAATTTCACGAGAGGCCAGCGAATACTTCATTCCTTCATGCCCCATGGCAATGCCGTCACATACCCCAATGACATTGAATTCCATCGGCGTACCGCCTGCCGCCAAAACACCGTCTTTTGCGGCCTGCGCGATGGTACGAAGATGAACATGACCCGGAACCACTTCATTAAAAGAATTGACAATTCCGATAAAAGGCTTTTGAATTTGACTGTCCGTTAATCCCAGAGCCTTTAATAACGATCTTTGGGGCGCCTTTTCGGCGCCCTTTTTGATAATCTCACTTCTCATTTCGTATCCCTCGGTTCAATTAATTGTTAATTAATTTATCGTCATCTTCCCAGCTATAGAGTTTTCTCAACTTTTCGCCGACTTCTTCCGCAGGATGCGCGGCCTGCATTTTTCTCATCGCTCTGAAATGCGGGCATCCCGCCTGGTTTTCCAGCAACCAATTTTTAGCAAAGGTACCATCTTGAATGTCACGGAGAATTTCTTTCATGGCTTTCTTGGTCTCTTCGGTTACAATTTTCGAACCAGTGATATAATCACCGTATTCCGCCGTGTTGGAGATGGAGTATCTCATGCCGGCGAAACCGGATTGATAGATCAGGTCTACGATCAATTTCATTTCGTGGATACATTCAAAATAAGCGTTTTCAGGATCATAACCGGCCTCTACCAGTGTATCAAAACCGGCTTTCATCAAAGCGCTGACACCACCGCAAAGAACAGCCTGTTCCCCAAAGAGGTCGGTTTCGGTTTCTGTTTTGAAAGTAGTTTCCAAAACACCGGCTCTGGCGCCGCCGATTCCCAGCGCATAAGCCAACGCAAGATCTTTGGCTTTGCCGGTAGCATCCTGCTCAACAGCAACCAGGCAAGGAACCCCTTTACCCACTTGATATTCGCTTCTTACAGTATGGCCGGGACCCTTGGGAGCGATCATCGTAACATCCACATCTGCCGGAGGCACAATCTGGCCGAAATGAATCGCAAAACCATGGGCAAACATCAGCATATTACCTGCTTCCAAATTGGGTTTAATGGATTCTTCATACAGAGCAGCCTGTTTCTCATCATTGATGAGAATCATGATGATATCAGCTTTTTTCGCGGCTTCTGCGGCGGTATATACCTTAAAACCCTGATCTTCCGCTTTTTTCCAAGATTTACTGCCGACATATAATCCGACGATTACATCACAACCGGATTCTTTCAGGTTCAGAGCATGGGCATGACCTTGGCTACCGTAACCGATGATTGCGATAGTTTTTCCATCCAAGAGACTCAAGTTACAATCTTGTTCATAATACATTTTTGCCATTTTTAAAATCTCCTTTGCTATTTTTTGTTTATATATCAATGGGAATTTGAATTCAAAATCCAAAAAGTATGAAATTATTCTTCTTCATGTACTTTCAACAAAGTCATTCCTTTGTTAATAGCCAGCACACCCGTGCGACAAATTTCCAAAATGCCATAAGGCTTCATCATTTCAATGAAGGTATCGATTTTATTGGTGCTGCCAGTCATCTGAATACAAAGAGTACCCGGAGAATAATCAATGATTCGATACCGGAAAATCGTCACCGCGTCCATGACATCTCGACGATTTTCCGCGGTAGTGGCAACTTTCATAATTGCCAATTCTCGACAGATACTGTCTTCCGGCAGCATCTCCCGCACTTCATACACATCGTGGAGCTTGTCCAACTGTTTGATCACCTGATCCCGTACATGATCATCTCCATAAAGGGTAATGGTAATACGGTTTACTTTCGGATCTTCTGTCAAACCGGCGGCGATAGTTTCAATATTAAAACAGCGGCGGGCAAACATACCGGAAATTCTCGTCAGCACACTGGATTGATGAGAAACCAACATGGCAACGGTAATTTTTCTCATTTTATTTAACCTCCACTTCTGTAATAACATCGTTCATCGTTCCACCCGGCGGAATCATAGGCAATACCATTTCGTCCATGTCGATCACACAGTCAATGATAAAAGGTCCGTCATAATGGAACGCAGCCTCCAGCGCGTCACGCAATTCTTGATGATTATAGGCTCTGGCGCCCTTGCCGCCGAAAGCCTCCGCCAACTTCACAAAATCGGTTTTACGATGCAGTGTAGTCTGAGAATAATGTTTATGATAGAACAAAGTCTGCCACTGCCGCACCATCCCCAGTACACCGTTGTTCATAATGATGATCACTAACGGCAATTGATTGGAAACCGCTGTCGCCATTTCATTCAAATTCATGCCGAAGCTGCCGTCACCGGTAATCAGAACAGTGCGCCGTCCGGCTTCCGCAATACAAGAACCGATAGCGGCACCCATACCGTATCCCATGGTACCCAAGCCGCCGCTGGTCAAAAAAGTATACGGTTTTTCAAACTGATAGCGCTGTGCCGTCCACATTTGATGCTGGCCCACATCGGTAGTAATGGTGGTATCTTCATCGGTAAAATTACACAACTCATCAATGATTTCATAAGGGGTCAGTCCTAAACCGGTCTGCACCATACATTCTTTTTCCCGTTCTCTGTATTTGTTGATATGCTGCCACCATCTGGGATTTTTTTTCGGCTGAACCCGTTTCAGAATTTCTGTTAAAACTTCTTTGACATCACCTTTGATACTGATACCGGAATCAATATTTTTGTTCAATTCCGCGGGATCGATATCAATATGAATGATGTTGGCGTCTTTCATATACTCAGAGGTTTTGCCGGTGGCGCGGTCGCTGAAACGAACCCCCAGCGCAATGATCAAATCCGCGTCGTTTTTACTTTTGGTGGAAGCGTAGCGTCCGTGCATTCCCACCATGCCCAAAGCGTGAGGATGGGAATAAGGGATAGCAGTCAAGCCCATCATGCTGCAGCCTACCGGCGCATCGATCAATTCCGAAAGAGCTTTCACCTCTTCACAAGCTTCCGAAGAAAGCACCCCGCCGCCGCAGTAAATATAAGGGCGGTCGGAAACTTCAATTAAATGCGCAATTTTTTGATAAGTTTCTTCACTGACCGGATAATGTTTGGTATGGAACTGTTTGGTTGGTTTTTGATATTCGATTTCCGCAATTTGTACATCTTTAGGAATATCAATCAAAACCGGCCCCGGACGACCGGAACTGGCCAGGAAAAAGGCTTCTCGAATGGTATCCGCCAAATCATTGACATCTTTTACTATATAATTATGTTTTGATACAGGCATGGTAATGCCGGCGATATCGACTTCCTGGAAGCTGTCCTTACCTAAGAGATTGCAAGGAACATTACCGGTGATAGCTACCATCGGCACAGAGTCCAGATTAGCCGTCGCAATGCCGGTCACAATATTGGTGGCGCCGGGACCGCTGGTCGCGATGACGACACCGACTTTCCCCGTTTTGCGAGCATAGCCGTCAGCCGCGTGAGAAGCGCCTTGTTCGTGAGCAGTGATCACATGTTTGATTCGATCGGAATATTTATAAAGCGAATCATAAATATTCAAAACCTGACCGCCGGGGTAACCGAAGACTACCTCTGTCCCCTGCTCAATCAACAGCTCTACGATAAGATCAGAGCCTGTCATTTTACACATAGGTTTATCGTCCTTTCCTCAGTTGTTGTTGCCGCAGATGAAAAAAAACGCCGTAGTTGTGAAACCACGGCATAAAAAGGAATCTGAACAGCTGGAAGAAAATCTCAGTCTCTATTTTACACGCGTCATGGCATCACAAAAAGCATTATTCGTATTCACGACCAGAGCCAAAATACTAATAATGCTAATCAGTGTAATGACGATCATGTTAGCATCCATCATAGACATGACGATTTTCTCCTTCCCTCATATGTACTTTTATTATGGCACAAAACCGTCCATAAGTCAATATTGTCTTTTTCTCTTCTTTTTTTCCCGGAAACATAAAAAAGAACAAGAATCAATAAAATCCCTGTTAAACAAAGCGCGTAAAAACAGAGAAACCTATCTATGAGAATTTCTCATGGATACTTGATTTTTCTGCGTATCATTTTTTCGAAGTTTGCCGTGAAGCAAGTTCCGGAATTGTCTTGAATACAGAGAAAGTACCGGCGACAGTGGCAGATTATTGCTATCTTAAAAACAAGCCATTGTCGGCGGGATCAAAATCTTACGATTGATCCGTTTGGCAGTTGGGGGGTTTACGGTCTCTTCTTAACCCATTTCTCTGAGGAATTTTTAACAATCGCCGTCATCCTGTCATTCATCGAAATGAAATCCATTCCGACCCAAAACCAAAAAATGGAAGAATAACCGCTTTTTCGTAATTACTGTCTTGAAATAAAACCTGCCGATCAACCACGACTGCTCGCTCTGTGACGGAAAGAACAAAGACAACGCTCCAAACAGCGAAAGGAGTCGGTTGTGACGCAAGCGAAAAATCAACGGAAAAGACAACCGTTACCAGAATTTCTGCTGTTTTTTCATAAAGATCCCTTTAACGCTGCAAGCAATTTTAATTTCTTATACGAAACAGAATTTTTTATTTTTACCAAAATGATAAAAGACTGTTTTAGTTTTGCGGAAATTGGATTTCCCATGGATTATCCGAAGCAATGGGAATTTCTACACAACGGAATTATTTCCGCCTGAAAGTATAGAAAGTTCCCATCCCATAAGCTCCGAAAAATTTTCGCAGATGTTTTCCGTACAGGATTCATTTTTTATTTTAATTCCACAACAGTGACGCCGATGCCTCCTTCATGATAATCTCCGGGACGAATTTTATTCACCAGACGATGCTTTTGCAAATAAGGTTTCAATCCCGCCCGTAAAGCGCCGGTACCTTTACCGTGAATAACCCGCACCTGCTTCACATTGGTCAAAAAAGCATCATCCAAATATTTATCCAATGCTTCAATGGCTTCATCCAAAGTCATCCCCCGTAAATCCACTTCCGGAGAAATTGCTTTCGCTTTTTCGGTACGCACTCGATTGGTGGCATAGGTGCGCTCTTTATCATCTCGTGTTTTATCAATGCGCAAATCTTTGATATTCACATTGAGTTTCATAATGCCCACCTGCACTTGTAATTCTCCCTTTTCATTAGGCAATGTCAAAATAGCGCCTCGCTGATGGTATTTGGGAATTTCTACCCGCTGCCCCAACTGAACTTTGCTGGGAGCGGTGCCGAGATATTGTTCTTCCGGAATTTGTTCGTGATGCCGTTCTTGCAAATGTTTCAGTTTTTGTCTGGTTTTCTGTACGTCTTTGCCCAGAGAACCGGATTGTTTCAGCTGTTCTTTCATGGATTGATAGAGGGTTTCGCTTTCCGCGCGAACCTCCTTGATAATTTCCAATGCTTCTTCATGGGCTTTGCGCATAACGGACACTTCTTTGTTGTGGAGTTCCATTTCTTTCATGCGCAACCGCTCTTCCCGCGCCTTGACTTCCGCCAATTGCGCTTCTGCTTCTCGGCGGTTGGCTTCGGCCTTGACATTATTTTCTTCCAAATTAGCAATCAGATCCGCCACTTGTTGTTCATCCGCCGACAAAAAAGAATTGGCGCGGTTAATGATGGAATGATCCAATCCGAGCTTTTTGGAAATCTCAAAGGCGTTGCTTTTACCGGGAATACCCATTTGTAACCGATAAGTGGGGCGCAGAGTTTCCACATCAAATTCTACACTGGCATTGATGAACCCGTTTTTATTATAGGCAAAGCTCTTTAATTCGCTGTAGTGGGTAGTAGCACAAACTTTACTCCCTACTCGATACAAATGTTCCAAAATGGACATGGCTAATGCCGCTCCTTCCGTAGGGTCAGTACCGGAGCCCAATTCATCCAGCAAAATCAGAGAGCGAAAATCCGCATGATTCAAAATGTAAACAATATTGGTCATGTGAGCAGAAAAAGTACTTAAGCTTTGCTCAATGCTTTGTTCATCGCCGATATCGGCAAAAACCTGATCAAAAAAGGCCAGTTCCGATCCTTCTTCTGCCGGAATATGCAACCCGGAAAGCCCCATCAAAGTCAACAATCCAATGGTTTTCAAAGTGACTGTTTTCCCACCGGTGTTGGGACCTGTGATCACCATCACCTTCAACTGGCTGTCCAGATGCACATCAATAGGCACAACTCCCGCGCCGATCAAAGGGTGACGCGCCTTTTTTAATCGAATAGCGCCTTGATCATTGATTTTCGGCGCGGTCCCGCGCATTTTTTCGCCGAGACGGGCACGGGCAAAAACAAAATCCAGTTTTGCTAACGCATATAAGGTAGCCTCTATTTCCGCTTTAAATCCGGCGACTACATTGGTCAAGGCTCTTAAAATAGCAGTAATTTCATCTTGTTCCTCAATTTTCAGCTTTTGTAGTTCATTATTGGCTTCCATGACTGCCATCGGCTCCACAAACAAAGTAGCGCCGCTGGAACTCATATCATGAACTACCCCGGACACGCTGGCGCGATATTCTTGTTTGACCGGCACTACAAACCGTCCGTCCCGAATAGTTACAATAGGATCCTGCAGGAATTTTGCTGTATTGGGATTTTTGATAAAATTGTCCAATCGTTCTTTTATACGATTTTGATGTATGTGCATTTTGCGACGAATGTTATATAAGCGTTCGCTGGCCGTATCGGCAACGGTCATTTCAGGCGTCGCGACTCGTTCCACCGCAGATTCCACTGTTCGGAACAAATTGATGTTGCGAATATACGCCTGCAAAGCGGCAAAACTCCCCTTCGTCTGAGAAAAAAACTCTTTGTTATGACGGGCGGCACGGCAAGTGTCAGCAATATCTACCAACTCCCGCAAATTCAAAACACCGCCCAGTTCCGCTCGCTTTAATGGTTCTCGAATATCCACTACATGCCCCAAGGAATAAGTGGGATATAAGCGGAGAATGTCCGCTGCTTCACCTGTCTCCGTCAGTTTTTCTCGTACCTTTTCCATGGTCGGCTGCGGTCTCAGGGCAAAGGCCAATTCCTTAGACATGGAAAAACCACATTCCTCTGCCAAACGCACCATAATCTTTTCAAATTCCAGCTTATGCCAAAACTTATCAATTTCGACGAGGTCATCTCCCAATTCGACACCGATCCATCGTTCTTCGTTCATCATTTCACCTACTCTACTCCCCTGTAGTAATGTCCTTTGGTCAATGGTCTTTTGACAATATCCATAATTCGTTTTTTCGCAGCGGTATAATCATATGAAAATCCGCTCACCGCCATTTGCAGCGCCATATGAAAAATGTTTGTAATCTCCCGAATTTCTTCTTCTCGAAAATGGAGCAAATCCAAGCGCAATACCGAAATCCCCGCCGCGATAAATTTCGGCATATCTTCAATCAGACACAACAAATGACCGTTATAAATATGACTGCGACAAAATTCATCGGTTCGCAACGGAAAAGAGAATCCCTTTTCATCCCGTAATTCATAACGAGAATCCCGCAGACAAGGTTTTTGACATGGCGTTTCCGCCGTTCTGCCGCCGACGCAGGCGCCCAGCGGGCAGTGCTCACTGAGCATCATCTGCAAATTGCCGAAAACCAGCGCCTCCCGCGCCATGTTCGCGGAAAGCTCACTCAGCTGTTGCCAGTTCAATTCCGGTGAAATTCCCAAACGGCAAAGCCCTTGTTCCCGCCAAAAATCCGCCGTATACCCATTCGTATATTGCAAGGAAAAATCTCCGATGATTTCTTCAATACCGCCCATTTTTTCAGCCAAACGCACCGCCCATGGATTTCCCGCCACAACGCCCCGCGCACCGGCTTCGATATAGGCTGTCAAGCGTTTTTCCCAAAGGGGCAATTCCTCTTCTTTGGCAATAACGGGCAACACCATATAAACAGGCGTATCTGTCGCCGTCAGCCGATGCAGGGCTTCCATTTCCACTTCTTTTTTTCCGCGAAAGACTGTGGCGCTCAAATACAGTAGATCAGCGCCTCCTTCCTGTGCCGCGCGCGCGGAACGAATATCTTCCGCCAAAACTGCCAGTCGCGGCTTCATCGGCGGCAATGAGAAAGAAGCTATCTGAACCGGCATTCGTGTCAAAGGCGTACGTTGATAGTCTTCCAATAATAAATTCTCTAATTTTTCAATAGCTTTACGGCGGCAATGATTCAAAACACTGGCAGGTAACATGATCCCCTCATCCATCTCGGTTTCCAAATAACGCAAATACCAGCCGCTGCCGCCCAGACGGCTCAGCTGTTTATTAACACCATCTAAAGTGGCGGGATGTTTTTTTGCAAGGGGCACCGTAAAGGAAGGATCTGTATATTCTGCCTGGCGTTTATCATAGGTCACTTTCAGAGTGACCGATTCTCCTTCGTGGGCGATGAGTTTCATAGATACAGGCAAGGTGTCATATTGGGCAAAGGTCGCGCGAGCCTGTTGATTTTGACGATAATCCAGCGTTTTAAAAAGACGGTCTCCCGTTTTTATATAACGTAAATCCAAGCCGGTGTTTTTCGTACCAATCAACACTCGGCTGCCTGTTTCGGCTTCTTCTACTTCCAAATCCGCTTCGGGAATAAACAATTCTCCTACGGTAAATCCCTGTCGACCGCCCTTGCTGACCCAGATTTCCACACCGTCCCGCAATGCTAAATCCGCTTCCAATTTCACCAAAATACCATCCCGTGACACTTGCTCAATTCTGCCCAATTTGGTACCTCGATTATTGGGGCGCTGATAACTCATCAAATCGGCGCCCTGGTTTTGCAACAGATAGCCGCTTGTAAACTCCCGATTAAAAGCCTGTTCCAAAATTTTTTCCGCTCGAGCGGCTTCTTCCTCCGGATTTTCACTGCGATTGACTGTCGCGTAAGCATTGACCACAGCGGCCACATATTCCGGTCGTTTCATTCTCCCTTCGATTTTGGCAGAAGCAATACCGGCATTTGCCAAATCTCGCAGCTGCCAAATCCCATTTAAGTCCTTGGGCGAAAGCAAGTGCGCCTGACAAACGCGATTGCCCTTGCTATCGAAAAGGCTGTAACGCAGGCGGCAAGGTTGCGCGCAGCGACCGCGGTTCCCGCTGCGCCCCCCCACCAAGCTGCTGAACAAACATTGCCCGGAATAACAAATGCAAAGCGCCCCGTGGACAAAAGTTTCAGTTTCAACATGTACCTTTTGATTGATGGTTTTCATTTCCGCAAGGGATACTTCTCTGGCCAAAATCACCCGCTGAAATCCTACTTCTTCCGCAAAAAGACAGCCTTCGCTGTTATGAATGGTCATTTGTGTACTGGCATTTAAAGGGATTTCCGGATAGTGAAGACGGAGAAAATGCACCAATCCCCAATCCTGCACAATAACAGCGTCTACGCCAATTTCATACAATTGCAGCACAAACTCCACCGCCGCCGGCATTTCTTCTTCACGAATCAAAGTGTTAACCGTAACATAGACTTTAATTTTTCGCAGATGCGCATAGCGCACCGCTTCTTCTATTTCCTCCATCGCAAAATTCCCGGCATAAGCACGAGCGCCAAAGGTTTTCCCTCCCAGATACACGGCATCTGCCCCGTTGTGAACAGCCGCCAAAAAAGATTCAAAATTCCCTGCCGGCGCTAAAATTTCCATAATCCACCATCCCATCATCTACATTGAAATCAGTAAGGTACCCGCATTGCTGCAGGTACCCCTGATATTATTCTTTTTTTTCTTTCGATCCATTATCAGCCGTCGCGGCAGACTGGACTTCCGCCTGTAAATCCTGATAAGCCTGCAACAGACGCAGATAATCTTCCGCCAATTCCAGAGCGGCAGTCAAATATAACTTTTCTTTTTCAATCAAATGCTGTCCGGCTTTCAGCTTTTGAATTTTTCTGTTCACAAGGTTTCCAATAGCTTTCAACTCACCGATGGAACCATCACTGGCCAAGCGATAACTGTGGTTATCGATATCAATGGTACATTTTACCAAACGCCGCGGCTTAACAGAAGCAACGGCCGCAGGTTGGCTTTCTTGCTGATACACTTTTTTATTCATACCCGTTCCTCAGCTTCCGCTAGCGCAATTTCGCGTCAAACTTGCTTGCCAAATGATCTACAATATTTTGGAATGCCACGTTTACTTCTTCATCAGTGATGGTTCTGTCTTTGCAGAGAAAGGTCATGCTGTACGCCAAACTCTTGTTTTCTTTCCCTACTTGAATACCTTCATAAACATCAAACAAATTCACATCTGTCAGATTATTGCCGCCCTGTTCCCAAATAACCGCCTCAATTTCCGCCACGGGAACATTCTTTTTGACAGTAATAGCCATGTCACGCATGGAAGCCGGAAATTTAGTCAAACTTTCATAAATAGGCAATACTTCAATTTGCGGGAAAAGCCGATCCAAATTGATCTGAATAACCGTCGCTTTGTTGTTCAAATTGTAGGCTTCCGCAACGTTAGGATGAACTTCCCCGATGAAACCGATTTCCTGATCAGCGACACAAATTATCGCCGCCCGCCCGGGATGCAAATAGGGAATATTCCGTACCGTCCGCACCGACCACTTTACGCCAAATTTTTTTGCTAAAGTTTCCCAAAGTCCCTTCATATAGAAGAAATCATAGGCTTCTCCTTCCTGCAGCCAGCTTTCAGGCCCTTTGCCGGTGGCAATAACACCCAGACACATATCTTCCCGAGGCAATTCTTCTTCTGTCGGAAGATAAACCGCCGCCTTTTCAAAAAGCAGCAAATCATTATTGCGACGGCTGTGGTTTTTGGCGGCAACTTTCAATAAACCGGGTACCAAAGTAGTTCGCATCACTTTTTGATCTTCATTCAAAGGGTTAAGGATTTCTACATTTTTCCGCAGGGGATCTTCCGCCGCCAATCCCAATTTATCCCATTCTTTGGGATTCATAAAGCTATAGGTCAAAATCTGATTGGCGCCCAGACCTACCATGGCGGCAATGATCTCATCATTGAATTTCTGTTCTGCCGTCAGTTTGCCTTCAGTCATTTCTCCATAGGGCAGATGAACAGGCACATGATCAAAGCCCAGCATCCGAACGACTTCTTCTACCATATCCACTTCTTCTGTAATATCGGCACGAAAAGAAGGAACCGGAATTTCATAGGTTGTACCGTAAACAGGATCATCCGCGACGCGACGTAATTCAAATTTCAAATCCTTCAAGACACGTACCATATCTTCTTCTTTGAAATCCGTACCCAGGATATGGTTTACCCGTGCCGGCCGCATGATTACCGCGCGCGGAGAAATTTCTTCTGTCAAAGTGTCGATAACGCCGCGAACAGCTTCACCGCCGCAGAGGTCACACAAAAGCTGCACGGCTCGTTTGGATACTTCCGCGCACCGGGTAATATCCACGCCTTTTTCATAGCGCAAAGCCGCTTCGGAATGGAGACCCAGTTTTTTCCCCGTATGACGGATGGAAACATGATCAAATGCCGCCGATTCCAACAAAATATTTTTGGTTTTGGAAGTAATTTCTGAATTCAATCCCCCCATTACCCCAGCCACGCAAACCGGTTTATCAGCATCACAAATCAACAAGGTATCGGCGGGCAATTCTCTTTCCACCTCATCCAAGGTAACGATTTTTTCTCCTGCCTTGGCTCGCCGTACAATGATTTCGTGCTGATCCAGCTGATCATAGTCAAAGGTATGGAGCGGTTGTCCCGTTTCCAACATGACAAAATTACTGACATCCACCACATTGCTGATGGGACGCAAGCCTGCGGTTTGCAAATAGTGCTGCATCCAATAAGGAGACTGTCCGCGCTGCACATTCCGAATAACACGACCAGTATAGCGCGGACAAAGATCCGGATCCAACACGGTAATTTTTGCAAGATCTTCCACTTTTTCCTCAGTTTCCTGAATTTCTACTTTGGGCAAATGCAGATCAGTTCCCAGAACCGCACTGACTTCCCTGGCAATATTAATCACACTAAGACAGTCGGAACGATTGGGCGTCAAATCGATATCCAGCACCGCGTCATCCAATAAAAATTCTTTTTTGATATCCGCACCCGCGGGAACTTCATCAGGCAAAATCCAAATACCGTCCACATCTTCGGGATTTTTTTCCACCAATAACTCATCTTTAGAGCAAAGCATTCCGTAAGAGGGTACTCCTCTCAATTTTGATTTTTTGATTTTGCCGCCTGCCACCGCAGAACCATGAATTGCCACGGGGACGGTATCTCCAACCCGTACATTTTTCGCGCCGGTCACAATTTGCAAAAGTCCTTCTTCGTTAAGAAATTCTTGATAATCAGATCCCATATCCAAATAACAAATTACCAGTTTATCCGCATCGGGGTGTTTTTCAATAGCGCGAATTTTACCACAGAGAATGCCATGAATATCCTTCCAAGGCTCTGTTACAAGATCAACACAAATTCCCGCCATAGTCAGTTTTTCTCCTAAAGTCTGGGGATCCACATTGATATCTACATAATCCTGCAGCCATTTATATGAAACTAACATCTCTTTCTTCCCTCCAAAAGTTATGAACTTATTTTTGTTCTCAGCATCGTTCTTCCGAGCAACGGTCTTTTATTTAAATTGTTGCAGAAAACGGATATCATTTTCAAACAAGACACGCATATCATCAATACCATATTTCAACATGGCAATGCGTTCTACCCCCATACCGAAGGCAAATCCGGTTACTTTTTCCGGATCGTAACCGCCCATACGCAGTACATTGGGATGAACCACACCGGAACCCAGAATTTCAATCCAACCGGTATCTTTACAAAGACGACAACCTTTGCCGCCGCATACCATACAGGAAATATCCACTTCGCAACTGGGTTCTGTGAAAGGGAAATAACTGGGGCGCAGGCGAATTTCTCGTTCTTCCCCAAACATTTGTTTCGCGAAATGCAACAAGGTACCTTTCAAATCCGCCAGCGAAATGTTTTCGCCGATGACCAGACCTTCCACCTGATGAAACATAGGAGAATGCGTCGCGTCGTCATCTCTACGATAAACCACACCGGGACAGATAACTTTAATGGGCAACCGCGGATACAGCTTGTCCATAGTTCTGGCCTGCACCGGCGATGTATGGGTGCGCAGCAACACGCTGGGGCTGATATAAAAAGAGTCTTGCATATCCCGAGCGGGATGGTCTTTCGCCAAGTTTAACCGTTCAAAATTGTAATAATCCAATTCCACCTGAGGACCTTCGCCGACAGAATATCCCATACCTAAAAAAATTTCTTTGATTTCATTGATGACCCGCGTCACAGGATGACAACTTCCTAAATGAAAAGGTTTGCCCGGCAAGGTGACATCCAAAGTTTCTTCTTCCAATTGTTTTTCCAAAGCAGCCTTGTTCAATTCGTCCAGTTTACCGGAGAGAGCTTCTTCAAAACCTTTTCGCACTTCTGACACCATTTTCCCTACTTTGGGCTTCAACTCATTGGAAAGGTTTTTCATCGACTTATTAATTTCTGACAGAGATCCCTTTTTCCCCAGGTATTTTACTTTCAAATCTTGAATTTGCTGCACCGTATTGGCCGAGGCAATTTCTTTTTCCATAGACTCTTTGATTTCTTTCAATCTGTCAAGCATGGTTCAATTCTCCTTTTTATCATTCTTTATTTTGTTCCGATTAAGAATTGGCGGTTTCGCGGTCGAAAGAGAAAACCGCAGAAAAAAAGTCTTTCATCCGTAGGGACGAAAGACCGTGGTACCACCCTCATTCAACGCGTCGCGACCGATGCGTTCTCAATCAGCCGATAACGGGGCAATCCGGCTGTCCCTACTATTCTGTTCAAGACAGCTTCTCCCGGGTGAACTTCAGAAACCACTCCGCTGTGATGATTCCAGCCGCCACCACTCTCTGTAAGCAAAAAAGGATTTCTTACTCTCCCGATCATTGAATATGATGATTTACATAATTTCGATAACAAACATACGCGGAAACAGAACCGGTATTTTCAAACAGTTTCCATAAAGCTTCGGCAGGCATCAGCATAAAGCCACACCCTTTCGAGAAAATTTTCACTTCTTCTTATTTCTCATTATAGCATATCCGGAATAACCATGCAAGGGATATCAAAAGAATTTCAGGTCGCTTTTTCAGGAGTTTTGCCGAAAAAAGAAGAAGTCTTATTCCTTTGCCAAAGAGGGCATTTGGCTAAAAAAGAGAATCCCCGCCGCCACTGCCACATTCAAACTTTCCACCCGCGGCGCCATAGGAATAGAAAGAATCCTATCAGCTTGTTCTCGCCAAAAATCGCTGACGCCGTTGCCTTCATTCCCCAAAAGCCAAGCAATCTTTCGATCTCCAGGTTGAAAACTTCTATAATCCATGCCGCTGGCATCAGCAACCACCAACTGATAATCTTCCGTCCGCAAAAAATTCAGTGCTGTTTCATTGCTCGGCGCCCAAACAGGCAAATGATACACCGCGCCCATAGCGGAACGCACAGTTTTCGGACTGAAACAATACGCCGTATGATTGACACAAATAAAGCCGCCCAAAGCAGCCGCCCAAGCGGTGCGCAAAATCGTCCCCAAATTTCCCATATCCTGTAAGCCGTCCAACAGCACAATGGGAGCGCCTGCCGTCGCGGCGGCAAATCGCATTTCGTCAAACTGCGGCAGCCGAACTATTGCCGCGACCCCTTGAGGTGTTTCCGTAGCGCTGAATCCGGAAAAAAGCGCATCCGCCACAGGAAAAATTTTGGTTCCCTGCTCCGCCCCTCGATCTTTAAGTTCATTTATTTCCGTAAACTCCCATTGAGATTCCGCAATTAGCAGATAGGGAATGGAGACTGCCGCTTGAAAGGCCTCTCGACAATTTCGGATACCTTCCGCCAAAAACAATCCCTTCTGCAGACGAATTTTCTTTCGTTGCAATCCTCTGGCCAATTTGATGTATTGATTGTCTTTTGAAGTAATAATTGCTTCCACGACGCTTCCCCCTGTATCAAAAAGAAAACAGCCCCTGACGGTGGCTGTTTTCTATTGTCAATCTTACTGTAAAGCTGCTTTTGCGGTTTGGCATAATGCAGCAAAGGCTTCCGCGTCGTTTACCGCCAAATCAGCCAATACTTTGCGGTTAATTGTTACATTGGCTTTTTTCAAACCATTCATCATACGGCTGTAAGAAAGGTCGTTCATTCTGGCAGCAGCGTTGATTCTGGTGATCCACAATTTGCGGAAATCGCCTTTTTTCTTACGACGATGCGCATAAGCATAGTACAAAGAATGCAACATCTGCTCATTGGCTACCCGGAACAATTTAGAATTAGAAGCGCGATAGCCTTTGGTAAATTTTAACACTTTATGATGACGGCGATGTTTTGTATAGCCTTTTTTTACTCTGGTCATAATAAATCTTCCTCACTTTCTCCTATTTATAATAACTGAATTTTACTTATACGGCAGAATCGCTTTGATTCTTTTGAAATCAGCAGAAGTCGCAATGGCGGACTTTCTCAGATTCCGTTTTTGCTTAGGAGATTTCGATTCCAGAATATGACTGGTATATGCATGATGTCTTTTCAGTTTGCCGGTACCGGTTACTTTGAATCTTTTTGCGGCGCCGCGATGCGTTTTCAATTTAGGCATTGAGATTCCTCCTCTTGATTGTTCATTCTGTATTTTTCATTTTATCACAAAATCACGAATGGATTGGAGATAAAATCATTGTCATATTGCGACCTTCAACCTTAGCAGCTTTTTCGATTTGGCTAACATCTTGCAGACGTTCCGCCATTTTCTGGCACAGAGCGAGACCCAAATCCGGATGGGTAATCTCGCGTCCGCGGAACATGATGGTAACTTTCACCTTGTTGCCGTTACGCAAAAATTTTTCCGCGTTACGGGCTTTTGTTTCAAAATCATGATCCTCAATGTTCAAGCGCAGTTTTACTTCTTTTAAGGTAATGATTTTTTGATTCTTTTTGGCTTCTTTTTCTCGTTTCAGTTGATCAAAACGATATTTACCGTAATTCATCATTTTGCAAACCGGTGGCTTGGCATTGGGCGCGATTTCCACAAGATCCAAATCTCTGGCATGGGCGATATCCATAGCTTTTCTCGTGTCAAGAACACCGAATTGTTCTTCGCTGTTTTCGGAGACCAAACGGACTTCTCTAGCTCGGATCTCCTCGTTAATTCGCAATTCTCTAAAAATGATTTTCACCTCCGTAAAATAAAAAAAGCGGGGAACACAGCGCACCCACTTATCTCATTGCAGACTTAACCCTTTGTTAAATCAATGCTATTAACCCTACCCTTCAGGATACAGGTGAGAAGCGGATGACTTCTACTTTTCTATACTCAACTTTATTTAGTATATCACTTTTCCCAAAAGGTGTCAATACTTTTTTCATCTTTCCTTCTCTTAGTCAATAAAAACATCAGAGAGAAGAAAACTCTCCTCTCTGTCTGTTTTTTTGCTGTTTTTACATCTCCGAAACCGGATGCTTACTCTTCTTTTTTACAACCGCAGTCACAATCTTCTTCTTTATCATCTACAGGTTCAGTGTATTCCATGTTTTCATTATCGAATACCACCGCGTCACAAACGGGGCAGATGACTTCAATCGCCTCATCGGATTCTAAAATATCTTTATCGAAGAGAACAACCTCTCCGCATTCCGGGCAGGTCATTTCCACAAGATCCTCTTCATCATAGTCTTCATCGGCAGCGCTGTCAGAACAACAGCATTCTTCATCATCTTCTTCGTAGAAGCTGTCTTCCAGTTCTGCCAGATCATCATCAATTTCATCAACCAATTCTTGCATATCCAACTGTTCCGCCACGATATCATCAATCATGTCTGCCATATCAGCCAAAATATCCAGCATTTCTGTGATAATTTTGCCTTCTTTGGAACTTTCTTTGAAATTGATGCCTTCTGCCAGTCCCTGCAGATAAACAACGCGTTCTTTCATGTTCATGAGATGCCCTCCTTTTTGCTTAAATCATTGAAACAACCACGCAAAACTTTTCTCAATTCTGTTACAGTCTTTCAATATATTCATTCGTTTCCGTATTCACTCTGATGTGATCCCCTTCATTAATGAAGAAAGGAACTTTTACCACAGCGCCGGTATTGGTCACCGCAGGTTTAGTACCACCGGAGGCAGTATCCCCTTTAATGCCGGGCTCGGTTTCCACAACTTCCAATTCCACCTGAGCGGGGAAGTCTACACCGATCACCTGACCATGGAAGAATACAACATACAGATCCATATTTTCCTGCAGATATTTAATTTTTTCTCCTAAATCCTCAGCAGTTAAAGCCATCTGTTCATAGGTTTCATTGTCCATAAAATTATAATCTTCGCCGTCTTTATACAAAAACTGCATCATTTTTCTTTCCAAATACGCTTTGGGAACTTTTTCACCGGCGGCAAAAGTTCTTTCAATCACACCGCCGGTGCGAACATTTTTCAATTTTGTACGAACAAAAGCGGAACCTTTACCGGGTTTTACATGTTGAAATTCCACAACGGTAAATGCGTTGCCGTCCAATTCAATGGTTGTGCCGGTTTTAAATTCATTACTGGAAATCACAGGAAAATACCTCCTACTATTGAAAAATATAAATAAACATAATCATACAAACCTTATTTTATCATATATCTTTGGGTTTAGCAAGCCTATCCCCCATTTTTATCCATTGAGAGCGAAAGATTCCCCGCAAAAGGAAAACAGGTGGGTAAACACCCACCTGCAACAAACTATCTGATTTCTTTGATTCTGGCCGCTTTACCGGTTCTCTGCCGCAGATAATACAATTTAGCTCTGCGTACTTTCCCGCGACGAACTACCTGGATTTTTGCCAGCTTCGGAGAATGCACGGGAAAAGTTCTTTCCACACCCACACCATAGCTGGTACGGCGCAGCGTAAAGGTTTCCCGAATGCCGCTGTTCTGTCTTCTAATGCAGACGCCTTCGAACTGCTGGATTCTTTCTTTGCTGCCTTCGATAACTTTCACGTCCAGTCTCAGTGTGTCACCGGGACGGAAGCGAGGAATATCATCGCGAAGTTGTTCTTTTTCCAATGTTTCAATCAGGTTCATTTTTTTCCTCCTTATAAGTCAATCCCGAATGTTCTTATCATCCACCTGCACGATGACAGCGGACCACCCGTGTATTATCATACTAAAATAGTATATCATAACATAATCTGTATTTCAATACCTAAACAGTATTTTATTAAAATTTTTCTTCACGTTCTCCCAGCAACCGATCCATCATAATAGAAGCCGCCGACCGTACCGAAAGATGATTATAAGCTCCCACTCCGTAGATGGGACGCAAAATGTAATCAAAAGAGTTCATCATTTCCGATGTCAATCCCCAACCGGTTCCCAAGACCAACAAATACTCATTTTCTTCTTCCTGAATGATTCGGCGCATTTGTTCATAACTCACCATCTCTACGGAAGCATTGGCGGAAGTACCAATGGTTTTGGGATACTTCCCTGTTTCGGAATGAATCTGTTCCGCGACATCTGCCAAAGTATCCACCAAACGTACCCGAGACAGCGCCTCATGGCGATCCGGATTATAACGAGCGCCGAATCCCCGTGCCCAGTGTTGCAATAACATTCGAACCATTTTCTGCTGACCGGGAGCGGGCTGGACGATGAAATAGCCGGACAAATCGTAGGTTCTTGCGGCACGGGCAATATCATGTAAATCTAAATTGGTCAGCGAGGTGTTGACCAGTTCCTTTTTTTTGTTATAGACAGGCGCATGTATCAACGCCACCCACAAATGGGACTTTTGCTTTTTCTTCGCGCGCAACTCTTCCAATATTTGCAGATCCCGAGCGCTGAGTGTTGCCTTACTGAGCAGATCCGGTCGCCGTTCCAGTGTTCGTTTCAAACTTTGCCGCCGGCGCCATTGTCGAATTTCGGCGTGATTGCCGTTTAAAAGCACCTCCGGCACCGCCCTGCCTTCAAATTCCGGCGGACGGGTATATTGCGGGTATTCCAGCAGACCATCTGTAGAAAAACTCTCCTCTTCAGCGCTTTCTTCTTTGCCCAAAGCGCCGGGCAACAGACGGACGATGCTGTCCGTCATAATCATCGCCGGCATTTCACCGCCTGTCAAAACAAAATCCCCGATAGACAATACATCTGTCGCCAAAGCATCTTCTACACGCTGATCAATGCCTTCATAATGACCGCAGAGAAAAATGATTTGTTCCGCTTTAGATAAATCTTCCGCTATCTTTTGGTTGAAGACCTTTCCTGCCGGACTGGTAATAACCACACGGCAATTTTCACATTGACGTAGATCCCGTACCGCCTTAAACAGGGGTTCCGGTTTCATAACCATTCCGGCACCGCCACCGTATAATTTATCGTCTGTCAGACCTTTTTTCGGTCCTGTATAATCGCGAATATATTTGATGTTTAAATCCAAAATACCGCAATCGCAGGCACGCTGCACAATGGAGCAACGCAGCGGCGCAAACATTTCCGGGAAAAAGGTCAAAATGTCAATTTTCATCTCAATCCTCAGTTCTTCTTTTATTCAATCCAACAATCCCGCAGGCACTCTTACCTGCATCCGACGATTTTTCAAATCAATTTCTTTCACGACAGATTTCAAGGCAGGCAACAATAACAAGCCTTTTTGGCTACCGTCCGCGGTTTGAATATGATAAACATCATTGGCCCCGGTTTGTTGCACATCAACGATAGTTCCCAACAGTCGATCATCTTCATAAACGTTCAGCCCCTCCAGTTGAAAGCAATAATATTCTCCTTCCGGCAATTCCTGCAAATCATCCTGGTGAATCTGCAAATAGCTGTGTAACAGCGCGTGGGCCGCGTCTCGATCGTTGATTCCGTCCAGCTTCAGCAAATACAGTCCTTTGTGAACGGAACTTTGGGTAATAACCATACTGGTCTGTAATTTCTCCAAATACACCGTTTCACCCACGGCAAAACGCAGATCTTCAAAATCGGTTAAAGAAGCAACCTTGATCTGCCCTTTTACTCCATGAGCGCCCGTTATCTCACCAATGTTAATCATGTTGTCATGATATGTTTTTTCGGATTTTTTTTTCATGGTAATTCCTTTCACTCAAAAAGGGTTTCCTTTTTTGACACAGAAAACAAGTGGGGAGCTGCTGCTCCCCATTGCCTCACATTAATCAAACAATATCCAGATTTGCTTTTTTACCCTCTTTGGTAGCAGTTGCTTTCAAAACAGTCCGAATCGCTTTGGCAATTCTGCCCTGTTTGCCGATTACTTTCCCCATATCCTCCGGGGCAGTGCGCAATTCCAGATTCACATTTTTGCCATCATCACTGGTTACCGTTACGCTAACCTGATCCGGCTGGGTTACCAACGCCTTGGCAATGTGTTCAACTAATTCTTTCATAATCTTCTCCCTCCCTTGGCGGGATTTTCCGAACTATTTTTTACTCACCGCGTTTTTGCCAGATTCCGGTTTTTTTGAGCAAAACTTTAACAGTTTCGGACGGTTCAGCACCGGTTTTGAGCCATTTCAGCGCTTTTTCTTCATCGATTTTTAATTCGATGGGATCGGCGACAGGATTGTAATAACCCAATTCTTCGATGCAGCGACCGTCACGGGGACTTCTGGAATCGGCAACAACTACGCGATAAAAAGGAGCTTTTTTGGCGCCCTGACGACGAAGTCTGATTTTTGTAGCCAATGAATTCACCTCCTTACTCTAAAAAAACTCTCTTTATAAAAATAAAACGAAATAAAAATCGACTGTTATTTAAAGAAATCTCCGAATCCGCCCGGCAGATTTTTCATATTTCCCATATGGGGAAAAGCGCCGCGGGTGTTTTTTCTTTTCTTTTTGCCGTTTTTGCCTTTTTTATTGCGCGGAGCATGAACGCGCTCCTGTTTGCCGCTCTGGACGGCTTTCATTTTTTTCATCATCTTCTGCATGTCTCCAAACTGTTTCAGGAGTTTGTTGACATTTTGTACCTGCACACCGCTACCTTTCGCAATACGCTGTTTGCGGCTGGCATTGATAATTTTAGGGTTTTGCCGTTCTTCCGCCGTCATGGATTTTACAATAGCTTCCGTACGGGCCATTTCTCGTTCATCGATATCCACATCCCGCAGTTGTCTGCCCAAGCCGCCGGGCAACATTCCCAGAATGTCTTTCATATTGCCCATCTTTTTCAACTGGGCCATAGCATCCAGGAAATCGTCAAAGGTAAAACCTTTTGCACGCATCCGTTCTTCCATTTCCCTGGCTTTTTCTTCATCAATGGCCTGCTCTGCTTTTTCAATCAGGGTCAACACATCGCCCATGCCTAAAATGCGGGAAGCCATTCGTTCCGGATAAAAGGGCTCCATTTCATCCATTTTTTCGCCCATCCCCACAAATTTAATGGGTTTTCCGGTAACGGCTTTGGCGGAAAGCGCCGCCCCGCCTCGTGTATCGCCATCCATTTTTGTCAGGACAAGACCATCAATTTCCAATTCCTGATTGAAACTTTCAGCGACCTTGATAGCATCCTGACCGGCCATGGCATCCACAACCAGTAGGATTTCATCGGGTTCCACGGCAACTTTGATATCCTTCAGTTCTTGCATCAGACCTTCGTCGATATGCAAACGACCGGCAGTATCAATTAAAACCAAATCATTGCCGTGTTTTACGGCATGCTCTTTGGCTTGGTGAGCAATTTCTACAGGACTGACCTGATTTCCCAGACTGAACACGGGAATATCCAATTGTTCCCCCAGCACTTCCAATTGCTTGATCGCCGCGGGGCGATAGATATCCGCCGCCACCAATAACGGGCGTTTTCCCTTTTTCTTAAAGAGATTCGCGATTTTAGCTACAGAAGTCGTTTTCCCTGTCCCCTGCAGACCTGCCATCATTACCACGGTGGGAGGCTTGGAATTGATTTTGATTTTAGCATTTTCAGAACCCATCAGGGCAATCAATTCCTCGTTTACAATTTTAATTACTTGCTGCCCGGGAGAAAGGCTTTCTAAAATTTCAGCCCCAATGGCTCGTTCTGTCACTTTTGACACAAACTCTTTGACTACTTTGTAGCTGACATCAGCTTCCAAAAGGGCAAGGCGGACTTCCCGCATGGCAACTTTAATATCCGCTTCGGTCAATTTTCCTTTACCCGTCAGTTTCTTAAAAGTTTCCTGCAATTTATCTGCCAAACTGCCAAAAACCGCCATTTTTTCACATCCTTATCCACGCGCTACAATTCGGCGCTCATCAAATCGATTACGGATCGGATCATTGCCCAATCCTGATTATCGTAAGCTGTCTGCAATTTCTTTAGCAACAGCTGTTCATCATGATTGCGAGTTAATAACCCCAATTTTTCTTCATAATGTTCCAATGCTTTTTCGCTGCGTTTAATTGTATCAAATACCGCCTGCCGACTGGTTTTATTAATTTCAGAAATTTCCCCCAGGGATAAATCCTCATGGTAAAACATCTCCAGCAGACGTTGCTGGTTTTCTGTCAACAAAGTCCCGTATAGATCATACAAGAGCAAGATTCTGCCCAATTTGTCCATGTTTTCACCAACATTTCAGCAAAGACCCGATATTTAGAGTGTAAAGGGGAAAAGCTTTACACCATTGCTTCGATTATACAATAAAAAAACACAGCTGTCAAGTGTTTTTCCTTGCCAGCTGTGTTTTTTTATTTTTTATGCGGGGTTGGCTTCATGTTCTTTCAAATAGTTCTGATACCAGTCTACTACAGGCTGTAAATGATCAGGATTAAAGAAATCTCCCCCGTTCATAATCACATTGATCGTCTCTTGGTCATGGGTGGTATCTTCCCCTTTTTCACGACCGGCATGAGAAATTTCACCGATCTTGCGAAGGAAGAAACCTTTTACTTTATTGATTTTGCTATAGTCGATCCCCCCGCGCAACAAATAAAACGGTTCATCAAAAACTTCTGTCTTATCCTGAACATCTTCCTTTACTTCATTGCTGGGATAACTAATCCCCACCCCAATGACAAAACGGGGCTTAAAGTGTTTTCTGGCTTTTTTATAGCCTCTTACCGCGCCGGTCATAATATTTCCCATATAAATGATCTCATCGTTCTTCCCTAATTCTCCTAACGCACGTTCCATAGCATAACAGGGAAGATCAATTTTTTCAGACAGCACCTTCGCGTATTTTTCCGTAAATCCGGTCTTTGTCTGGTACACGATCGCCTTAATCATATCCATTCACCTTCCGTTTTCCTTTTCGTGATCGCTCTCAAGGAGTTTCAAAGGTTTTCAATCATTCCATCCAGGAAACCCTTTCCATTGTAGCAAATTATCCACAAGAAAGTCAATCGTTTTTCCCATTATTTCCTTCAATTAATCACCGGATTATAACAAACAGCCTTCGGCATCACAGGAGCAATGAAAATCATCGCGATAAATTTTGACTAACTCAGCCAAAAGCGAACTCAGTTTTTCCCGGCTCTGCTCCATCACAGCACTGATTTCCCCGGCATGTAGACTGCCCGCCACTCCGCAGGCATAATTGGTTACATAAGCAATGCTGCCATAACAAATTCCCAATTCAACAGCCAACGGACATTCCGGAACGCCGGTCATCCCCACAACAGTACCGCCCAATCTGCCGTAAGCGCAAATTTCCGCCCTGGTCTCAAAACGCGGACCCTCCGTCGCTACATAAACACCACCCGTATGAAGGGGAATCTCCGCGACAGCAGCTGCTTTTTGGATGGTCTCCTGCCAATCAGGGCAATAGCAACGGGTCATATCCGCATGGCCGACCCGTCCGTCTTCTCCGTCATAAAAAGTATGCTCCCTGCTACGGGTAAAATCCAAAAAATCATCGATCAAAACCAATTCTCCCGGCTCAATGGTACGATCCAACGAACCCACCGCGTTGATAGCGGCAATTCGTTTCACACCGTTCTTTTTTAAAGCCCAGAGATTGGCGCGATAAGGAATTCGATGGGGTGGAATACTGTGTCCCACACGATGGCGAGGCAAAAACAGAATCTCCCGATCCAACACCGTTCCTCGATAAAAAACAGTGTCACCATAAGGTGTAGAGACCCACTCTTCTTTGACTTCCCGCATCAAATCCCATTGTTCAAAGCCTGAACCGGCGATTATTGCTAACATTTTTCTGCTCCTATTGCTTTGCTATTTTCTGTTGTTCATCATCCAAATACAACCGAGAACTGTGATAATTGTCACAATCACAATTCCCAATACCGGTGCTAAAGACATGGCGCGCCTCCTTTAATTTTCCCGTAATGGATCATAGTTACTCGCGGAATCATTGCCGCTGGCGAATAATGCTTTAGCAAAATCCGCAGGAACGAACTCTCTCAAATCATCCATTCCTTCTCCGACACCAATCAATTTAACGGGCAGGTTCAGCTCATTGGTGATACCGATAACCACACCGCCTTTGGCGGTACCATCCAATTTAGTCAAAATGATTCCCGTAAGGGGCACCACTTCTCCGAAAAGTTTGGCCTGGCTGATGGCGTTTTGACCGGTACCGGCATCCAACACCAACAAACATTCCACATTGGCGCCCGGCGCTTCTCTGCTGATAATTTTATCAATCTTCTTCAATTCTTCCATCAGATTCTTTTTATTCTGCAAGCGACCTGCCGTATCCACAATCAAGACATCGGTTTTTCGAGATTTGGCTGCCTGGCAGGCATCAAAAACCACAGCGCCGGGATCAGAGCCGTTGCTTTGACGAATGACGGGCACCTGCACCCGTTCTCCCCAAACACAAAGTTGCTCAATAGCCGCCGCGCGAAAAGTATCCGCCGCCGCCAAAAGCACTTTTTTCCCCAAACCGCGATAGTAATGCGCCATCTTTCCGATGGTGGTTGTCTTACCAGCGCCGTTTACGCCGACAATCAAAATAATATTCAATTTACCATCTTCAATTTGAATGTGATTATTCTGTTCTTCTTTGGCGAGCAGAATGTTTTCGATTTCTTCTTCCAAAGCTTTTTGTAAAGTTTCCGTATCTTTGATTTTTTCCGCTTTTTGACGGTCGCGCAGTCTGTCTACCAATTCCATAGCCGTCCGCACGCCCACATCGGACTGAATCAAGATTTCTTCCAGCTCCTCATAAAACTCTTCATCTATTTTGCGCCCGAAGGTAAAGACACTGGCCATTTTGCCGCCAAAATCTTCCCGTGTTTTCTGTAATCCTTTTTTTAAACGTCCGAAAAAACTCAGCTTTTCTTCCGGTTCTGCGGGAACGTCCTCTTTCAGTTCGGCTTCCGTCAAAATATCAGCGTCCGCTACCACGGCGGCGGCTTTCGCCGGTTCCTCCGTCGATTCCATATTAACGGATTCTTCTACAGCTTTTTCTTCCGGAACAGACGCCGCTGTCGAAATAACGATTTCTTCCGTTGAGACTGCTTCTTGCAAAGGAGCGACATTACTTTGGCGCGTTTCTTTTTGAGGGAACGCTTCTTGTGAATTTGTCCCCGACTCGGCGGCAAAATTCTTGTTTTCCTCATCGGAAGACTCGTCTTCAATAGCAATTTCCGCTGTTTCTTCCTCCGTTACGGTTTCTTCCAGTATTTGTTTTTTCTTTTTAAATCGATCAAAAAATCCCATAATACACCTCTGTTTCCTTCGTCAACTATCGCTTACTGCAGGTTTCATTTGCACATCAGACAATTTTACGGAAACGATTTTAGATACGCCGTCCGCTGCCATAGTCACTCCCCACAGGGAGGATGCGACTTCCATAGTTCCCTGACGATGAGTTACTACCAAAAACTGTGTTTGATTCGTATATTTTAACAAATATTGCGCGAAGCGTACTACATTAGCCTCGTCCAATGCAGCATCTACTTCGTCCAATACGCAAAAGGGACTTGGTTTCACATGGAAAATCGCCAAAATTAAGGCGATACCGATGAGCGATTTTTCACCGCCGGATAACAAATTATAATTCACCAGCTTTTTCCCCGGCGGCTGTACCACCATATCAATCCCTGTTTCCAAAATATTTTCCGGTTCGGTCATAACCAACGCCGCCGAACCGCCGCCGAATAATTGATAAAATGTTTCGGCAAATTCCTTGTTTACCGCGTCAAAAGCCAAACGAAAACGTTTGATTACCATCTGATCCATTTCCTTGATTACCTTCACCAAGGAATCTTTCGCATCCAAAAGATCTTGCCGCTGCGCCGTCAAAAACTGATGACGGGTAAAGACTTCTTCATATTCCGCGATAGCGTCTACATTTACATTGCCCAGATCGACAATTTGTTTTCGCAACTCTCGCACATTACGGTTCAATTTCCCGCGGGAAATTGACGGATCCCAATAAGACAACGCCTCTTCATAGGTTAAACCGAAAGTTTCATCTAATTTTCTGTTTTCATTATCCCATTCTGTTTGCAGCCGTGTCATGCGAATTTCCTGGCGATGGATTTCTTCTCTATGAGCAGCCAATCCCCGGCTCAAATCAGCGGATTCCTTTTCCAGAAGGCGAATTTCTTCTTTGGCGCCTTCCGTAAAATTGCAAATTTCCTGAAAGCGGATTTCCGTATCGTGGATTTGGCGGATTCGTTCTTCAAGAATACTTTGATTTTCCTCTGTCAAACAGATGATTTCTGTCAGTTGGTTTTTCCACTGAGCCAAAGCACGACGTTTTTCTTCTTCCTGGCGAAACAAATCGGATTTTTCCGTCCGCAGGCGTGCTACTTCCCGGTCAATGTTTTGATATTCCTGCTCCCTTTTTAGCAACTCCATGCGCAGGGTTTCCGCGGACTGCCGTAAATCATCCAACACCGTTTTTTCGGTTTCTTGTTGCTTCTGTAATCGGACAATGTCTTCGTTGGCAACGCGGTTGGTTTCTTCCCAATTGACAATGGTTTGTTGGATTTCTTTTCGGCGTGCCAACAAGCGCTGTTCGTCTCGTTGTAACTCCTGCAACATTTCGGCATAATATTGTTCCCGTTTTTGAGCGTTTTGAGAGAAATCTTCCGCATGATGCAAATCTTTTTCCAAAGCAATTCTGGCAATTTCCGTTTCCCGAAGAGCTGCTTCATTTTCTTTTATTTTTTTCGCCAGAGCCGCACTCTCTGCTTTTTGCTTATGTAGTTTCGCGATGCAGGCGGCGTGAAAGGTTTCCTGTTCTGCCAGTGCTTTCTCCAGTTCTTTCATCTGAGCCTTTTTTTTCAGCAAATCGCCGGCGTTTTTTTGACGGCTGCCGCCGGAAATAGCGCCGCCGGGACTGATCACATCTCCCTCCAAAGTAATGATTTTCATCCGTTGCCGAGTTTCGCGGGCAATTTGTGTCGCGGTTTCTAAATTTTCAGTGAGCAAAATATTTTTTAATAAAAAATCAATGGCAGGACGTACCTCTGCCGAACATTCCACAACTTCTGATACGCGTCCGATCACTCCGGTTCTGCCGAGTACTTGATCCAATTCTTTATGTACACGAGGCATCAGATTCCGCAAAGGCAAAAATGTGGCGCGCCCTAAATGTTCTTTTTTTAAATAATTCACCGCCGCTTTGGCTGCCGTATCATCCCGAACCACCAAATTTTGCATGGAGGACGCCAGCGCAGCCTCTACCGCTACCGCGTATTTAGCGTCTAAATCAATTAAATCCGCTACCGCGCCGAGAATTTCTTTTCCAATGGGAAGATTTCGTTTTTTCGCATGCAAAAGCGCCCGCACTCCAGGATAAAATCCCTCGTGATTTTCTGCCAATTCTCGCAACATTTTCAAACGAGACTGGTCGCTGTTTAATTTCATTCGGGATTTAACTTCCGCCTCCGCCGTTTCCGCAAGCTCCCGCTCTACCGCCGCCAAACGAGCGTGTAACCGCTCCTGTTTTTGTTGTTGTTCTTCCGTAAAATGAGCGTTTTGCGACAGTCGTGCCGTCAATTCCGCTCGTTTTTCTGCTAAAGAAGCGGTTTCCGCATGCAAATCCTCTTTATTTTTTTGCATTTGAATCACATTTTGACGATTGTTTTCCAATTCTTGCGTTTGACGATTTAATTCGTTCCGGCTGTTAGCCAGTTCTGAAGCCAGATCAAACAATTCATCCCTGGACATTTCCAGCGTTTCCGACAAATCATCCAACAAAGCCTGTTGGTTTCGCAGAGCCGCTTCTTGCTGCGCCAATTGCGTTTCCGCGGCTTTTTTTTCTACCGATTTTTCCTTTCGGTGCTGTTCCAGTTCTTCTACACGCGACACAAAACCATCGTCCCGATTTAAAACGGCATCCAACTCCTTTTGCAGACGTTGGATATTTTCGTTAGCGGTATGCGTTCGTTCCTCCAATAATTGCTTATCAGACTCTTTTTTTTCTTTTTCTGTTTTAAGCGCAAATAAGTGTTGACGAGTGATATTTTGCTGTTCTTCTTCTTCCGCCAGATAAACTTTTTTCACTTCCAGTTCATCTCGAAGTACAGTATACCGAGTCTGAGAATGTAAAACTTCCTGTTGTCGCTGATTTAAATCTATCTGAATCGCATCGATTTTTTCTTTATTTTCTCGCAAAATTTGTAACAGCAGATTGATTTCCTGCCGATCTGCCTCTTTTTTCAAAGCTAAATATGTTTCAGCCTTTGCTTTCTGTTCTGTCAAAGGCTCCAAACGATCCGAAAGTTCACTGATAATATCCCAAAGACGATCCAGATTTTTTTCCGTATCAGTCAGTTTGCGAACGGCGGTTTTTTTTCGGTTTCGATATTTAATCACTCCCGCCGCTTCCTCAACCAGAGAACGTCGCTCATCCGGTTTCATATCAACAATTTGCTGAACTCTGCCTTGACCAATCATACAGAGGGAATTATTGCTGATGCCGCTATCAAAAAAAAGTTCCTGTACATCTTTGAGACGACAGCGAGTGCCATTAATCCGGTATTCACTTTCTCCTGAACGATAAGCACGCCGACAAACAGAAACTTCCGCAAACTCCACCGGCAGAGAGCCATCGCTGTTATCAATATTCAAAATAACTTCCGCCATACCCACCGGTTTACGTTTGCCGGAACCGGAAAAAATCACATCTTCCATTTTTTGTCCACGCAAAATCTTAGCGCTTTGTTCTCCCAATACCCAGCGAACCGCGTCCGCGATATTGGATTTTCCGCTGCCGTTTGGCCCTACTACACAGGAAATACCGCCTTCCAACTGAATTCTTGTACGGTCTGTGAAAGATTTAAACCCCTGCAAATCGATACTTTTTAACTGCACTTTCGAAACCTCATCTCACAAAATATAAGATAATCCGTTTTTATTTTACCATAAATTTATCCTCGCAACAAGTAGCATTAAATAAGCGATAAAGCTCCCGCAAACAGTCCGGGTCTGTCATTGTCGGCAAAACTTTCGTCCAATGACCGTCGATACTTTGCAAAAGGATGGCTTCCTTATCTGAAACCACCAATTCCCGAGGAAACGATTTCACTTTCGGCCGTCGTCCCAGACGTTCTTCATAAGCGGCACGGTTACTGCCGTTTTGTCCAAAAATCATAGGCATCCGACTGCGATCCGCATATACCGCCGCCAGCTCATTCCGCGAATGCCGTTCTAAAAAATAATCCAGCGCCCAAAGAAAACGCCGCCGCCAAAGATCACTTTTTACCAAATGACCAAAGGCGGGATGATAAGGTCCCGCCAACACTTTTTGTTCCAATGTCGGATCCGGATTCAACCCCATCCGGATTACCCGCACATCGTGTTTCTCAGCCAACAGCAACAAAGCCAAAGAAAGAGAAACAGCCTGTTCTAAGGAAAGGGGACGATACTTCTTCTGGCGATACAGACGAGCAAGTTCCGTTCCTTCAACCACTACGGTGGGGTAAATTCGCAAGAATTTCGGATGCAACGCTAAGATCTCTGCCGCGCCCCGTAAAGCGCCCGCCGCGGTTTCTCCGGGCAATCCCGGCATCAATTGAACGCCCGTCTCAAAGCCTGTCTCCTGTAATCTCCGCAAGGCGCGCAAAGAATCTTTCGAGGAATGTCCTCGTTTACAGCGTTTTAGCACATCATCATCCATGCTTTGCACACCCAGCTCCACGGTCTGTACCCCAAAGACACTTAAACGGCGCAAAACCTCTTCACAAACAGCGTCCGGTCGGGTGGAAATACGGATTCCGTCGATCCAGCCTCGTTCCATGCCGACTGCTCCGATTTCTAAATAAAATAATTGTTCTTCTTTGGGAATCGCCGTAAAACTTCCTCCGTAAAAAGCCAACTGACAAGGATGCGCTCTGTTTTCCGCCATAACTTTCATAATTTCGTCCCGCAGAGGCGGGCGAGTTCTGCCGCTGATCACTTTCTGATCGCAAAAAACGCATCGCTGCGGGCATCCTGCATGAGGAATAAAAAAAGGCAGGATATGCCCTTTTGCTTTGGTCATATTCTGCCCCCCGTTTCCTTTCACTTTCAATCATATTTTTTTTGCCACTTTTCCCGATTGTGCCACGCCATAGAGGCGGCGCCTTGCTCCGCTTCCTTTTTACTGCTGCCGGAAGCTTCTCCTAATTTTTCCCCACGATAATACAAAGCCGTCGTATACGTTCGGTTATGATCGGGACCTTCCGTTTTCAGCAATCGATAATGAAGATGATCTTCGCCGATGCTCTGCACCAATTGCTGCATCAAACCTTTAAAATCTTCATATTTATCAGTGCTGACATTTTCAAAAGCTTTTGTAAAAAGATGTTGAACAAAAGCGCGAGTTGTCTCCATCCCCATCTGCAAATACATAGCGCCGATCATCGCCTCAAAAGCATCGGAAATAATAGAATCACGATATTGTTCTCCACGCTTCAGGCTGCCTTTGCCCATTCGCAGATAATCAGACAAACGAAACGTTCGCGCTATATCCGCCAACGCTCCCTCACAAACCATGGAAGAACGGGTTTTGCTCAAAAACCCCTCATTAGCTTCCGGATAGCGGCGATACAACTCTTCTCCGACCAAAATGCCAAGCACCGCATCACCGAGAAATTCCAACCGCTGATTATCTACATTACCCGCCGCTTTGATTCCTTCAAAGTAAGTAGGATGTGTCATCGCCTGCTGTAATAATTGCAGATTTCCCTGCCAACCGATGGTTTTCGCCAGCTCAGTCAAATCTTTTCGTTCGGTACTATGCTTCTTTATAAAATCTTGTTCCATATTAATTCTCCGTACCCACATATTCTTCAGTGTAAGAAGAAAGCACGTCTTCTTCGCCGTTGCTTTCGATATATTCAATCAGATCGCCCACTGTCTGCATTTCATCAGCAGCCTCTCCACTAACCTCAATACCGAATTCCTCTTCGACAGCCATGATCACCTTGAGCGCATCCAAAGAATCCATCTGCAATTCCGCAAACGTAGTATTTTCTGTGGCTGTTTCAACCGCGACTTCCAATCCATTGTCCATTTCGTCACGCATGATTTCTTTCAGTTTTTCCAGAATAGACATGGATAACCCCTCCTTTATTGAGCAGCTAACTGGCTTTTCTTTGCGCGCTCTGTTTCAACAGAAATAATCTTCGCAGATTTTACTTTTTCCATTTCCACTTGAATTTTTTCAGACATTTTCTCAATAAACTGAGATTCTACGCAGTTTTTGGCTGCCAATATGGCGCTGCGTACCGCGCGAGCATCGGAACTTCCGTGGCAGACAAGACTGACCCCCTGCACACCCAACAAAGGCGCGCCGCCGACACGTTTATAATCTAAAACACCTTTCAAATTAGAGAACGCTTTTTTCGCCAAAGCCGCTCCCAGTTTGCTGGTTACCGAAGTCTGCAATTCTTGTTTCAAAATAGACATCAATGTTTTGGAAAGACCTTCTGCCTCTTTAATGACTACATTTCCCGTAAAGCCATCGGTTACAATGACATCCACATCGCCGTTCATCAGAGTGCGGGCCTCCATATAACCAGTAAAATTAATATCCGACATCTTTAAAAGCGCGTAGGCTTTGCGCAATTCTTCCGTCCCTTTATGTTCTTCTGTTCCGTTGGAAAGCAAAGCGACTTTGGGATTTTTCCTACCCAAAAGAATTTCCGCCGCCACACTACCCATAATTCCGAATTGCTGATACTGCGCCGGAGTCACCTCAATATTGGCGCCGGCATCCAACAAAATCGAACCGCCACGCGTATTGGGAAATGTCAAGGAAATCGCAGGACGCTGAATATGGGGAATACGTTTCAAAAGCAACAGCGCGGATGACATCTGCGCGCCGGTGCTGCCGCAGGAAATGACCGCGTCCGCTTTACCGTCTTTAACCAATTTAGTGGCCACCCAAATCGACGAATCTTGTTTGCGGCGCAAATTCTGAATCGGCTCATCCATGCCCATTACAGATCCACATTCTACCAGTCTGACATTGTCCGGCAAATCATTGGCGCGAGGAATTCGTTCCGGAATTCCCACCAAAATCAACTCCAACTCTTTATGGGTTTTTGCAACAGCGACAGTACCATCTACCAGGGCGCTGGGAGCAAAATCCCCGCCCATTGCGTCTATGGCAATTCTGATCGACATCGCAGGTTCCTCCTTCATCTCCAGTTTCTTTCCAAATTGCTAGTTATTGAAAGATACCAAATCAGCAAACTGCGCAATGCTAATATCGGGAGCTACATTTTTCCGATTCAGCAAATAAACGTTAGTCCCGTTTTGAAATCCGCCGGTTTTAACTGTTGTCGCAATTTCAAAACCATTATATTGCAGCGCCTGAATAACATCATCACTGTTATTGCCATAAGGGAAGGCAAAATAGCAAATTTCCGTGTTCAACTCTTTTTCCAATATATATTTCGACATCCGCAAATCATCATTAATACGGGTGAAATATTCATCATACGTTTCACTGCGTCCCAAATCGCTCAAATATTTGCGATGAACAAAGAACTTACCGAAAGCGCTGGTTTCTGTGGTAATATACGCATGACCGTCGTAACTGTGGCTGCCAAATTCCACCAATCCGCTTTCTTGCATTTCCCGCATTTGATTAAAGGTCAAATGCGACTGTTTCCACGGGTTATAAGCGCCGTTAGAACCGGATACTTCGTCCAAAGAACTTTTGACAATTACCGCAATGGTAGCTTTCAACTGATATTTTTGCAAAATGGGGAAAGCATAAACATAGTTGCTTTCATAACCATCATCGAAAGTAATGACTACGGTCTTTTCCGGCAAAGGCAAATGGTTACGCAGGTAGGTATTAACCTCACTCATAGTCAATGTAGTATAGCCATTATTTGCCAAATAGGCCATTTCTTGTTCAAATTGACTGACAGAAATCACCGCGTTGCTTTTGGTATAATTTGCCGACGCGTAGACATCATCCGGCACTAAATGATGGTACATCAAAACTACGCCGTTGCCGTTGCCGTCGACAGTATCTAAAACCGGCGTATCCGTATAAGCGTCACTTAGGCTGCCGCTTGCCGTAACAGCAAAGGCGCTGCCGGAAATACCAAATAAAAACAAAAAACTAAAAATCAAGACAAGGAAAAGGTTACGTTTCTTTCTCATATTTCACCTCAAAAAAAATATTCCGCTACTATAAACACTACCATATTCCCGAAAAAAATTCAATAGATTCCCGGAGAAAATTTAATAGGGGTTCGCACGCGAACCCCTGAAACATCCTAATACAATTTATTCCTGCGTCGGCGCCTCGTCTTTTACGATGACCGGACGGCCTTTGTAATATCCGCAAACAGGGCAAGCATGATGCGCCTGCTTATAGGAATGGCACTGCGGACAAAGGGACAAAGCCGGAGCGCCTTTACCTGCATATCTGCCGGCGCGGTTCATACGACGGTTGGCCTTTGATGTTTTGTTCTTTGGTACACCCATGGATTACACCTCCTTATCCATCTGCTTCAATAAATCTTTCAACCCCGCGAGCCGAATGTCAATATCTTCTTTGTCACAATCGCAATCGCCCTCATTCAGATCAGCGCCGCAATGGGGACAAAGCCCCCTGCAATTCGGGTCACAAAGGAGTTTCATCGGTATTTCCAAAAAGATTTGTTTTAAAATCTGCGGCATCAGGTCAATTTCATCACCGGAAAAGAAATTAATTTCTCCATCTTCGTCGGCATCAACAATCTCTTGTTGATTGGTATAGAACTCTTCCACAATAACGGAGAAATCCCATCGGTAAGGCTTCAGGCAACGGCTGCAGATCAACCGCAAAGCGCCTGTTCCTCTTCCGCTCAATTCCAATAAATCACCAATATTTTCCATTTTCCCCCGAAAAGTAACAGGGGTCAGGAAAGTCAATTCGCCGTAATCATAAGCAGCGGTATCCACCGTTTCTGTTACGTTTACTGCTTCTGCCGCGTGTTTTACATTTTTCAGTTTCCCTACATTAATGTTCAATAGAATCACCGCTTTTTGAATAACCTTCTCTATTATACTGGGGGAAAAGTCTCCTGTCAACAATAAATGACTATATATAGTCATTTATTTTATATTCTTTTTTTTGAATCATCATCCTTTCATTCCGCAAAAAAGAATTCCGGTTCTTTACGCCGATTTAAAAGCATCCCTTCTAGTTTTTGTACTGTTTGCAAAAACATAGGGTGATCGATACCCCGCGCGTGTTCAGGGCAATGTTTTACACAGGCAAAGCAATTAATACAGCGGTCTCCGTCTACCTCTTTGGGATGATTTCTGTCAATAGCGGCAGTCGGACAGACGGCGGCGCAGCTGCTGCATTCCGTACAAGCTTCATTGGCGACAGGATGCATTGGCATACCGGCAAAAACTTTATAAGGATGATTTCCCGGCAGAGCCAAAGGAGCAACAGGCAATTCTCCTTTCAGTCTTTCCCGCAGTTTTTCCGCGAATTCATCCATCCGCGCCGTATCGGCGGCGTCGGGACGACCTTCGGCAATACGGGCGGAAAAAGTATGGGGCGCGATCCAGGAGGCAGCCGCAATTCCGACAAACCCCTTTTTGGAACAAATTTCCTGCTCTTCCAAAAGAGCGTCATCAAATTCACGATTCCCGTAAGAAACCATCCAAACAGCAGGTGTATGATCTCCTTGCAGACGATCGAAAATACCACCCTGCACTTGGGGCAAGCGTCCGCCGTAAACAGGCGCACCCAGCAACACCAAATCCTCCGCGGAAAAATGATAGGTTCGGGCTCTGGTTTCCGGATTGGTCAAATCAATAGTTTGATAGTATTTGTCTAGACGACCGGCAATACCTTCCACATAAGCTCTGGTTCCTCCGGTGGAACTGAAATATACTGCATATACTTGTTTGATATTCATCTTCATTCCTCTTTTCTGTAAAATTTCATCGACTCGCTGAGCCATCCTTTTCAATCACTTCTCAATCAATCGACTTCTCAACCAAGAAAATCACCGTCTGCCGAAAAAAGTTCTAAAACTTCAGCATTAAGATAAAGATAAGTAAGCGCTATGTTGCAAACAACCGGGGTATGTCATGTCCGCAATCAAAATTTTCCTTGGAATTTTCACCTTTCTGATAATGCTACATGAACCGCAAATGATTTATGACGCGGCGGCGTTTGCTTTGGAAACTTGGTGGAACAGCGTTCTGCCCGCCCTGCTGCCCTTTTTTATTGTTTCGGAATTTTTGATGGCGGTAGGTCTCATGGACTGTTTGGCGCTTTGGCTGGAACCGGTAATGCGCCCGTTATTTCGTCTTTCCGGCGGTTCCGCTTTAGCTATGGTCATGGGCTTTGTTTCCGGCACCCCCACCGCAGCAAACATTACAGCCATCCTCTATAAACAAAAGCTTTGCAGCAAGGATGAAGCAGAGCGATTACTGGCATTTACCAATAACGCCGGACCTCTCTATATTTTGGCTGCTGTCGCCGTCGGAATCTTTCAAAATCCGGCGGTGGGCATTCTCTTGTTTCTCAGTCACTATCCCATCAATTTGCTCTTCGGTTTTTTGCTGCGCTTTTTCGCAAAGGATTCCCGTCCTCCAACCGATCCTTCTCCGCACCTTTTTACCGCAGGGCTGCGGCAATTGTTTAACAAACCCCTGCCTCCCTTTGGCAGTTTGCTTGCATCAGTTGTAAAAAAGGCATTGCGCAACATCGGGGTGGTGGGAGGATTTATGGTGGTCTTCGGTATTTTAACCGCTGCTTTTGACATCGCGGGAATTACTGCTCTACTAGCCCATTTGCTGAGTCCCTTTGCCGCTCTTTTTGCTATCGACCCTGCTTGCCTATCCGCTTTAGCGGCGGGATTTTGGGAAATGACCATTGGTATCGCCGTGTTACCTCAAGCAAACGCTGATTTATTGAGTATGTTATTAGCGACCTCGGCAATTTTAGCATGGCAAGGAATCTCTATCCAATCCCAAGTAGCAGCCATGGTAGCGGATACTGATTTATCCTTGGCCAAATACCGGCTCTGCCGTCTCATTCATAGCTTTTTAGCGCCGCTCACTATTTCTTTCCTCTATAAAAAAACCGCACCCGTTTTTGCCGCGGTTAAGACAGGTGCAGTTTCCTCATATTCTTTTCTTTCTCCGATGAGCCTTCTGTTGTGCGGTCTGGGCACCATTTTGCTCATCGCCTGCATCGGAATGCTGATTTCTAAAAAATAAAAAGGACACTACTGGCGGCGGAAATTATCGCGCGTTGTAGTCACATTGCCCAAGACGTTATTCAAATTACCGATAACTTGATTCAACATACTGTCTACATATCTCTTAGCATCATCTGTTACTTTTTGCGCATTGGCGTTAGCTTGTACCACTACATTTTCCGCATAAGACTGGGCTTCCGCCAACATTTTTTCCGCTTCTTTTTGGGCAATCTGATAAATCTCGCTTTCGGTAATCATTTCATCCGCCCGTTTTTTGGCGTCTTCCAGCATTTTTTGTCCCTGGCTTTCGATGCTTTCCAATAATTTATCGCTTTGCTCCAAAACTTGCTTGGATTGTTTGATTTCTTCCGGCAAAATTGAATGGATTTTATCAATGATTTCCAATACATAGTCTCCATCAATGATTACCTTCCCGGACAACGGAACACGAGAAGAAGTATCAATGTAATTTTCCAACTCTTGCAGCAAAGCGTTAATATCCATATTGTCAATCATATTTTCCATCGTCAAGTCCTCCATAACTATAGTTTAACATTTTTCTATTTCTTTATTCGCAGTAAAGGATTTCAATCCATAATAAACGACTTTTGTATCTCCGTAAACCGAGGTTTTGTAACACTCCCACAAATCAGACTGAAACAGTTCTTCTTCTTTGCTGCCGGTTTCCAAGATAACCACCACATCCTCAGACAATACGCCCTCAGCCAGCAAAATCGGTTCCATCATACCGATAAAGCCACGGTGATAAGGCGGATCTAAGAAAACCAACTGATAGCCACCGGAAAGTTTCGGTAATATTTTTTCCGTTTGTCCCATATGGACACTGCTTCGTTCGGCCATTTTAGCACGCAGCAAATTTTCCTTAATCACCGTAACGGCCTGTCGATCACGATCAATAAAATCCACAAAAGCGGCGCCACGGCTTAATGCTTCGATGCCCAAAGCGCCACTGCCGGCAAAAGCGTCCAGCACCTTGGCACCAACGGTTAAATCCGCCAACACATTAAACACGGCGCCTTTTACTTTATCCGTTGTCGGTCTAGTTTTCATTCCTTTCGGAGCCTTAAGATTCAGACCTTTCGCGCTGCCCGCGATCACACGCATAAGTGTCCACCTATCGATCCCATAAATTTTACCTGCGATTATTCAGATATATTTCATTATAACAAAAACTGAATAAAAAGTAAAACCTTTTCCTAAAATATAATCAGAAAATCTTTGAAAGGAACGATTTGGCAATGAACCACCATTTTTTTCAAGCAAAAAATTTAGATTTGGCTATGGAAGCAACCAGCTGCCTGCGCGGAAAAAGCAATCGAGAAATAGAAGGTATACGAGAAACAATTCGTCGAACAGAGCACACCCAAATCACGGAAATTGAAATCCTTAATGAGAAAGGCGCTCAACGCATGGGCAGATCTATCGGAAATTACATCACCGTCGAAATTCCGGAATTGACTCGTTATAATGAAGCTTCTTTTGTGGAAGATATTGTATGGACAATAATCGGTGTGTTGAGACATCTTTACACCGCGCCCAAAGACAAACCCACACTCATCATCGGGCTGGGAAATCTGTTTACCATTCCTGATTCTCTGGGACCGGAAGTCCTTTCCCATATCCAACCGACCGCACACATTTTTCCGGAATTACCCCAAGAAACGCGGGAAAAAATCTGTCCTCTCTGCCTGTTTACACCGGGAGTTTTGGGTAATACGGGCATCCCTACCTTTGATACAGTTTACGGCATCGTCAAAAAAATTCAACCGGCAGGCGTCCTCATTATTGACGCGTTGGCAACCTGTAGCATTACCCGTATCTGTAACACCATCCAAATGACTGATACGGGTATCCGACCCGGCTCAGGAATCAGCCGCAACAATAAAGAAATCAATTCGGCCAATCTGGGTATTCCGGTTATTGCGATTGGTATTCCTACCATTGTTCACGCAGGTGTCATTATTGAAGAAGCTCTTTCCCGTTGTTTTTCCCATCCGAGCATTCAGGGCTCCGCGGTTGATGACCAAGTTATCTCGGACACTATAGAAGCACTGCTCCATCCTTATTCCGGCGACTTAATGGTCACACCCAAAGAAATCGACACCATGATCCCCGTCTGCGCCAAAATATTGGCTAAAGCCATCGTGCGTACGGTTCATCCCGGGTTAACTTCCGACAATTATCAAGAACTCATGCAATAAACAATCATATACAAAAACTGCCATTTATTTTTTGTATAATCTTAAAAGGCGCTAACCATAATACGAATGTTGACAGAAAAAATCTGAAACAACAACGAAAACCAATACCGTGGAGGTGAAAGAAAAATGGAAAACAAAGAAGTATTGAGACAGTTCAAAACAGAAGTAGCGAACGAATTGGGTCTGAACAACTACGACCAAATCGACAAAGGGATGTTGACTTCCCGTCAGAACGGTTATGTTGGCGGTAATATGACCAAGAAAATGGTTGCCTTTGCCGAACAGGCGATTGCTTCCGGCCAAGCCAACTCCATCAACAACGCTGCGCAAACTCAGCAGATGAAATAACCACCCTCTGTCTGCGCAATAGCTGCCCTTTGAAACAAATTGTTGTGACACAGTCACTGCAAGATATAAAAAAGGCTCAACCCTTATTTCCGTAAGAGTTGAGCTTTTTTCATAGTTTTTCGAGATATTTACGAATTAAGCAGACGTAATTTTTCTTGAACCCGTTCCTCCAAAAGAGAGCCGACATATTCTTTATTACGCAAAAGCTCTATCGCGTCTTCTCTGGCAGCCGCCATCAACTGCACGTCTCTGGCAACATTGGCGATTTTCATTTCGGCAATACCGCTTTGCCGAGTGCCGAACAATTCCCCCGCTCCGCGTAAACGCAAATCGGCTTCCGCGATTTTAAACCCGTCGGCAGTTGCCTGCATCGTCTTCATTCGTTCTCTGGCCACAGGTGTTTTGGCATTATGCAGCAAAATACAATAAGATTTATCAGCGCCGCGTCCCACACGCCCCCGCAGCTGATGCAGTTGTGCCAGCCCAAACCGTTCCGCGTCCCGCACCATCATCACGGTGGCGTTGGGTACATTGATCCCCACCTCGATAACAGTGGTGGCAACCAAAACCTGAATGACACCATCGGCAAAAGCGCGCATCAAAGCCGCTTTTTCTTTCGGTTTCATCTGTCCGTGTAACAATCCCACTTCATAATGGCGGAATTCCTGTTCTGACAAACGTTTTGCCAATTGAACAGCGCTTTCCAATCCTTCCATTTTTTCCGATTCTTCCACTAAGGGGCAAACAATATAGGCCTGTCGTCCCTGATCCAATTCTTTTTTGATGAAATTCAATGCCCGGGCTTCTTTGCCGTAATCTACAGCATAAGTTTCCACTGCTTTACGCCCCGGGGGCATTTCGTCAATGACGGAAATATCCAAATCCCCGTACAGTGTCATGGCTAATGTGCGAGGAATAGGCGTCGCCGTCATCACCAACACATCGGCATAAGCTCCCTTTTCCTGAAAAATCGAACGCTGCGCTACTCCGAATCGATGTTGTTCATCAGTAACAGCCAATGCCAACCGTTTGAATTTCACTTCTTTTTGAAACAACGTATGAGTACCGATAACCAAATCAATATCTCCGTTTTGCACTTGAGCCAGCAATTGCTTGCGCTCTTTACCCGTAACATCTCCAGTAAAAAGTGCTGTTCGGTAACCAAAAGCAGAAAACAACGGCGCCAAAGATTGATAATGCTGTGTCGCCAAAATTTCCGTCGGCGCCATCAAGGCGCCCTGATAACCAGCACGCGCGTTTTTGTAAAGAGCGGCGGCGGCCACAATGGTTTTTCCGCTGCCCACATCCCCTTGCACCAATCTGGTCATTGGCTGACCGCGTTCCATATCCTGAAAAATTTCTTCTATCACACGATTCTGCGCGTTGGTAAAGGGAAATTTCAGTTTCGCCTGAAATTCCGATAGGCAATTTTCATCCTTAGGACGCGCAATACCCGGTGTGTGATCGGGCAGACGATTTGCCAATACGGTCATTTGCAGCACTAACAACTCTTCATAAGCCAAGCGATTTCTGGCGACAATGATCGATTCTTTGGAACTAGGAAAATGGATATCACAAACCGCCTGCTTCAAAGAACAAAACCCATGTTTTTGCAACAATGATTTCGGCAATGTCTCTGACAAATAGGAGCCGTATTTTTCCCACGCCTGATTTAACGCGGACCGCAGCGCCTTTTGATTCAAACCGTTGGTAGTGGGATATATCGGTAAAATCTGCGGCTCGATTTTCGTTTCTTGATCGGTAAAGGAAAAATCCTGCACATAAAATTCCGTTCGTTGATAGCGGCGTTCTGCTTTCCCGTAAAGAGAAATCTCCCGACCGGGAATCATTTTTTCTTTTAAATAACGTTGGTTAAACCACACTGCCTGCAAAGCAGCGGTTCCGTCACTGATTAAAACTTTCAAAATGGTCAGCCGCTTGCCCGCCGACACCACAGAACTATCCAAAATTTTTCCTTGAATAGAAGCCGATTCATTAATTTCCAAATCACAAATTCGTCGACGAGCGCCGCGGAACTCATAATCCCGCGGGAAATAAGCAAACAAATCGTCAATGGTATAAATTCCCAATTTTCGCAAAAGAACTGCTTTTTTAGGGCCGACTCCTTTCAAATATTGAACCGAGGTACGCAATGCACTAACAGCATCCTGAAGTTGCGGTGAGCGTTGCGTCGGCGGAGCGGCTGATGGCGAATTCCACGTAAGCTGTTCCGACTCTTCCCGTATCTTTTGAAGCAGCAAAGGGCGTTCCAATAGGCTGGCTTTAGCATATTCCGCGGCCAAAGCAGATAATCTGTTTTTAATCGCTTCCTCATCAGAAGAAAGAACCAGCATCTGAACGGCGTTTTGCAGCCAAAGAGAAAATCCGCCTACCACCCCGCTGTCTAAATAGCCTTGCTTTTCTTCCGATCTTAAACTGGTTTCCCATTCTTTTGGTATCGTCATCAAATCACCACACTTTATCAAAAAAGGCAGACAGAAAATCTGTCTGCCTTTATAAACGAAATGTGTCTTTTCGCATTTTCTTTTTTATTCCACAGAGATTAAATAATAATACACGGCCTGACCGCCAAATTGCATTTCCACTTCGACATCAGGATAACGTTTTTCCACCAGATCAGCAATTTTTGCCGCGTCTTCCTCATCGACCGCTTCACCGTAGAGCAGTGTAATCAGACTGACTTCCTTATCAATTAATTGATCCAACACCGCCGTCACAGCATCGGGAATTTCTTTGGTTACAACAGAAATATCTTTCCCAATCAAACCAAGAATATCATCTTTTCGAATTTCTTGATCCCCAAAATGGGAGTCACGTACGGCATAGGTGATACCCGCAGTTTTGGTATGGCAAAAGGCCTCGGTCATTTCCGCCAAATTTTCTTCACCGCTGGCGTCGGGATTATATCCCATCAACGCGGAAACACCCTGCAACATATATTTAGTTTCCACAATATATACCGGTTTTTCTACCATATCCCGCGCTTGCTGAGCTGCTAAAAAAATATTACTGTTATTGGGTAAAATGATAATTTCATCGGCAGGGGTTTTGTTAATGGCGTTTAAAATATCTTCCGCGCTGGGATTCATGGTCTGCCCTCCGGAAATGATTTGAGAAACCCCCATTTCTTTAAAAATCTCAATCAGACCTTCACCGGCGGCAACGGCGACAACTCCGCAATGATAGTGGACTTCCGGCGTTTTTTGTTCTTCGCCTTGCGCGGAAGCCACTTCTTCATCACTGAACAATGTTTCGCGATGCTGATCCTTCATGTTGTCAATTTTCAAATCATGAAGAGATCCGAATTGAATCGCATAGGCCAATACCTTCCCCGGATTATCTGTATGGATATGAGTTTTTAGCAGTTCTTCGTTGCCTACAATCACCTGGGAATCGCCCATATCTGCCAAATATCGGCGGATTTCTTCAACGGGAATATTTTTTCCCTGAATGAAAAATTCCGTACAATAGTGGAATTTCAGATCACTTTTATCGTCCACCTGTTCATCAGAGACAAAATCGGGTTTTTCCGGCGCTAAATCGGGCGCGGTAAATTCCTCGCCTCGCAGCGCTTTCAAACCACCCTCAAAAATGCACAACAAACCTTGACCACCGGCGTCTACCACACCTGCCGCCTTCAGCTGAGGTAATTGATTGGGTGTATTTTCTAACGCGATCTTGCCTTCCGTGATGACCATTTCGATCAAAATCAAGACATCGTCTTCCTGACGAACCACTTCGGAAGCTTTTTTCGCCATCGCTTTGGCAACAGTCAGGATAGTGCCTTCCACCGGACGCATCACCGATTTATATGCTAAATCCACACCGTTTTGCAATGCCCTGGCAAAGGCAGGAGCATCCACTTCTGTTTGGTCTTCTAATCCGGTAGAAAAGCCTCGTAAAATCTGCGAAGTAATAACGCCGGAATTCCCGCGGGCGCCCATCAAAGCGCCTTTGGCAAGGGCTGCCGCCACCTCACTGGCCACGCTAAGCCCCCGAATATTTTTCACGGCAGAACTTAATGTCAATCCCATATTGGTCCCTGTATCGCCGTCAGGCACAGGAAAAACATTAAGGGCATTTACTTGTTCCTTATTGGCAGAAAGATACGCGCTGCCTCCGATAAAAAAATCAGCCAGTTCTGCCCCACTTAAACGGACTTTATTCACACAAATGTACCCCCTTAGTCCAAAACGCGAACGCCCTGAACAATTACACATACATGATCAATTTCCAATCCGGTGGTACTTTCCACCATGTATTTGATATTTTGCATCACATTGCCGGCTACAGCGGAAATTTTTGTGCCAAAGCCCACAATAATATAAACATTAATGGTCAGGGTATCTTCTTTTTCGATGATTTCCACACCTTTGCTGAGAGAATCTCTGCCCAGCAGGGTGCCAATGCCGTCTTTAATATTCTTGGCTGTCATACCGACTACCCCGAAGCAATCTGTGGCGGCCATTCCGGCAATGGTGGCGAGAACATCTTTCGAAATGATAATTTTACCAGTTTCATTTACAATTTCTCTCGTCATAGCTACACCTCCCATATTGTTCTTATTCTTCTATTATACCGAATGCCTGAAAAAAAATCAATTCATAAATCTTCTATTTTCTGTCGAATCGTGTTTTTACTCACCATTAATGGCGTTTTTTTCCGAAAATATCGAAAAAACCACTTGCCAAACCATATGAAATTTGATAGAATATTAAAGGTAATTTTTATTATACATTTGAGTAATGATCATTGCTCGCTGTTAAGGAGGTGGAACCCATGGCAAAATGTGAAATCTGCGGCAAAACAATGCGTTCCGGTATGAAAGTCAGTCACTCTCATATCCGTACCAAAAGAACTTGGAAACCCAATCTTCAAAGAGTACGCGCGATTGTAGACGGCACTCCCAAAAGAGTTACTGTTTGCACCAGATGCCTGCGTTCCGGTAAGGTTCAACGCGCCAACTAAAAGGAAGCGATTAACCGATAAATTCAGAGAGCATTTGCTCTCTGTTTTTTTTATAGAAAAAACAACCTGCCCTGCCAAATTGCCTCCCCACCACTCCGGGTTTCAACTGTTATCAGCCCCAAATCCTTTTTCTCGCTGTCCGAAAACGCAAGATGGGCAAACCATTGAAAATTCCGTAACCTGCCGAGTTTTTCTTTAATAAGATAACATATATGTCTTGCGGAGGTGGCTGATGAAAAACCAGGAAGAAATTATGCGGCAGATTGATGAGTATCGGGAACAACTGATCATTGCCATTGAAGAAAAATCCCTCTTAAACCCTGATGTATCGGGAGAAACCGATCTGATCATCCTCTCTTTGATCGATAAACTGGAAACACTGTTGTGGGTACTCGAAGTAGAACTTTTTGAGGTATTTGATCAAGCGTATTTTTCCAACAACATAAATTAACCATCTGATAAAAGCAGCCGTTAAAAAACGGCTGCTTTTATTTACTTTTGATTGACAATATCACCCCAAGGCAAAAAACCGTCCCGATCCACAATGCCGTAAATCAATTGTTCGGGAAGTACGGGATTGGGGACAATCTCAAAAGCGCTCATCACCCGCGCCGCCACTTCCGTCGCCTGATGCACACTGCGACAATACACAGTGGCTAAAGGTTCTCCGATCTTCACATAGTTGCCCACTTTTTTATGTACGACAATACCGGCATTTCGATCAATAGGATCATCTTTTTTCAGTCGTCCGGCGCCCAAATCCCGCGCCGCGCAGCCAATGCCCAAAGCATCCACACAACGGATATAACCTTCGGCAATGGAAGCAATCTCCATGTGATATTCGGCTTTGGTCAAATGTCCTTCTTTTAAGACTCCGACATCACCACCCTGGGCTTTGACCATCGCCAGAAATTTTTTCCAGGAGCGGTTGGATTCCAGCAGTTCATTCACTAAAGTATAGGCATCCATTCGCATATGTTTCACACCGCTTTGATAAATGATTTCTCCCGCCAGCACTTGCACCAGCAAATACAAATCCATGGGTCCTTTACCCTGCAGAGAATCCATTGCCTCATCCACTTCCAACGCGTTGCCCACCGCAAATCCCAAAGGACTTTCCATGGAAGTAATAACCGCCGCGACAATTTTACCGTGTCGAGTACCGATACGAATCATTTGTTCCGCCAATTGTCTGGCACGTTCCGGAGTTTTCATAAACGCACCCGAACCGTACTTCACATCCAGCACAATAACATCCGCCCCCACAGCCAGTTTTTTGCTCATGATGCTGGCGGCGATCAAAGGGATACTGCCGACGGTACCCGTCACATCCCGCAACGCATAGAGTTTTTTATCAGCGGGTACCAATTCCGGTGACTGACTGATGACTGCGATGCCTTCTCGATTTACCTGATGAATAAAGGTTTCAATGCTTTCTTCACAAGAGAACTCGGGGATAGATTCTAACTTATCCAAAGTGCCGCCGGTATGTCCCAACCCACGGCCGCTCATTTTCGCTACCTTCAGCCCCGCCGCTGCCAAAACGGGCGCTACCACTAAAGTGGTTTTATCGCCGACACCGCCGGTACTGTGTTTGTCCACTTTTTTGCCGGAAACTCCTTTCAAATCGATAATCCGACCGGAATGAAGCATCACTTCTGTCAAATCGAAGGTTTCCTCATCATTCATTCCGTTCAAATACATGGCCATCAACAAAGCAGCGCTCTGGTAATCCGGAATTTCTTCCGCCAAATATCCGTTGATCCACCATTGCAATTCTTCACGGCTCAATGCAAAACCATCTCTTTTTTTGGTAATAATTTCAATCATGTTCATGGCATGTCCCCCATCTTTTACAATAACTTGATCACATAATGCAATAAACGGCAAAATTTTTCATTAGCGGTCCGCGCATTGTCCAATACTTCCTGATGGTTCAATGTTTCCCCGGTCATCCCCGCCGCATAATTGGTCATACAAGATAATCCCAGACATCGCATTCCGCAATAATGCGCCACGATGGCTTCGGGAACCGTTGACATCCCTACCGCGTCCGCTCCCAAAATCCGCAGCATGCGAACCTCCGCCGGCGTCTCGTAGCTGGGTCCGCTCATAGCCGCATAGACCCCTTCCCGCAAAGAGATGTTCAGTTCAGCCGCCGCGTTCAACGCTTTTTGCCGCAATTCTTTGCTATACACTTCCGTCATATCGGGAAAACGAGGTCCTAATTCCTCATTGTTTTGTCCCCGCAACGGGTTGACGGACAAAAGATTAAGATGATCCGTCAGCAACATCAAATCCGCAGGTTTGAAATCAGCATTAAGAATACCCGCCGCATTGGTCACCACCAATACCTTAGTACCCATTTTGGCAAATACCTTAATCGGATATGTTACTTCATCCAGAGAGTATCCTTCATAATAATGAAACCTTCCCTGCATCACCGCTAAAAATTTTCCTTCCAGTTCCCCCACAACCAATTGTCCAGCATGACCGGGAACCGTAGAAACCGGGAAATGGGGAATTTCTCCGTAAGGAAGCGCCACTGCTTGTTGGATTCGCTCCGCGAAATTACCGAGACCGGAACCCAATATCAACAACGCGTCGGGCGCTCTTTTCATTTTTCGCAATAAATCATCCGCGGTTTCCGCCAAAATACCTTGTTCGTTACACAACATTTCTCTCACCTCTTTTTGTTTTCCGCATAATGCTCACAAACAAAAATCTCTGTCCAACCAACAAACCGCCTGTCCCGTTTATAACACTCCGGCGCCGCTATCTTTTCGTTATATCGGAAAGGAAACTGACTCCAGCGGGAACCGGAGCAACACCCAGATAATCTGCCACCGTCGCTCCCACATCGGCAAAAGTCCGGCGAATTCCCAAATTAACATTTCCCTTCATCCTCGGTCCGTAAACCAGCAACGGCACATATTCCCGACTGTGGTCGGTACTGGGAGTGGTGGGATCGTTGCCGTGATCCGCCGTAATAATCAGCAAATCCGCCGGCCGCAATTTCGCCAACAAACGAGGCAACCAGGCATCCAACGCCTCCAAGGCCTGTCCGTAGCCTTGCCAATTGTTACGATGGCCGAATTGCATGTCAAAATCTACAAAATTTGTCCAAATAAACCCGACAGGATGACGATCTAACACTGCCAGCGTTTTCTTCATTCCGTCCGCATTATCCTCGGTAGGATAACTGAAATCAATGCCCACCTCCGCAAAGATATCGTGAATTTTTCCTACAGCCACCGTCGGCACACCGGCTGCCTGTAAATTAGCATAAAGCTGTCCGGGAGGCGGCGGCAAAGAAAAATCTCTGCGATTAGCAGTGCGTACATACTGACCGGAAGTCCCTACAAAAGGACGAGCGATTACACGACCGACACCGTGTTTTCCCACCAAAATTTTTCTCGCTTGACGACAAATCTCATATAAACGCGGCAAAGGCACCACCTCTTCGTGAGCCGCGATTTGAAAAACACTGTCCGCTGATGTGTAAACAATCACTTTTCCCGTGCGGCAATGTTCGTCGCCCAATCGCTGAATGATTTCTGTTCCGCTGGCTACCTCATTGCCCAGATACCCGCAACCAGCAGCCTTAACAAAAGCATCCATTACCTCCGGCGGAAATCCCTGCGGATAAGTAGGGAGCTGTTTCAAAACCGGCGTTCCCGCTATTTCCCAATGACCGCAGGTGGTATCCTTTCCCAAAGAAATCTCCCGCATTTTCCCGTAAGCAGCCATCGCTTGCGGAGGCGCTTCCACATTACACAGCGGCAGAATTTTTCCCAATCCTAATTTTGCCAAATGAGGCAGCTGAATATTTTCAAATTTTTCGCAGATATGACCCAGTGTATTGCTGCATTCATCTCCAAACTGTGCCGCATCAGGCGCGGCGCCGCAACCCACACTGTCCAACAATAAAATAATCGCTCTTCTGTTTTCCGTCATCTTTTCACCCCCCACTTTACAAATAGCGCTTTTCTGTTATGACTCCGTATCTTCCTCCTCCAGATGCGCCCGCGGATGAAATTCCTCATAGACCTTTCGCAAATGATGATTGGTCAAATGGGTGTAAATCTGTGTTGTCGCAACGCTTTCATGACCGAGAATTTCCTGAACAATTCGAATATCCGCTCCGTTTTCCAACAAATGAGTCGCGACGGAATGACGCAAGGTGTGCGGTTTTACATTTTCCGAAAAACCGGCCTGTTTCGCATAATGTTTGATTTTCTGCCAAAAACCCTGACGAGTGATGACACCGCCGTGAGCATTTAAAAAAAGCATATCCGGTCGTTTTTTTACCGGATTGACGCCCACTTTATGTCCGGCGGTATGACCGCTCTTCAAAAGAACCCGTCTTCCGTGGTTAATATATTGATCTACATAATATACGGCGGTTTTCCCTACCGGTACAATACGTTCCTTATTGCCTTTCCCGATGACACGAACAAAACCCGCATAACCGTTATAATCATTGATGGGAAGATTGCACAACTCGCTGACCCGCAGTCCTGTAGCATACATCAGCTCCAACATTGCCCGATCCCGCTGACCCGTGGGCGTCGAACAATCCGGTTCCCGCAGCAGTTGTTCTACCTGTTCCGGTGTCAGCACATTGGGCAACAGCTTAGATTGTTTGGGGGAATCCAAATTAGCAGCGGGATCTTTTGGCAAAATTTTCTCTTTATGTAAATATTTGGTAAAAGCGCGTATGGAAGAAAGGTGCCTCGCCAATGTAGTCTTTGCCTTTTTGCCCGCATACAATTCCGCCAAATAGCCGTGCAAATGGCTTGGTTCCAAGTCCTTTAAAGATGTCAGACCCAACTTCCGTAAATAGACTTCTAAATCCCGCAGATCAAAGGTATAGCTCAACACCGTATTTTCCGACAGTCCTCTTTCTACTGTAAGATATAATTTGAAATTTTCCAATTGTTCACAAAATTCCCGAGAAAACTCTGTTTCTTCCCCCACAACAACAGAATCTTTTTCAAAAAATTTTTCCGGTTTCATCCTTCACCTCAACAGGTTTCGAATTCCCATAAATTCCCATATACATAACATTATTTTATTTATTCAATTCGATAAAGGACAAGCAATTCCTCTTTTTCACCGTTACGGACAAAAACGAGAAAAGAAGGGTTCTGTAAAAGAACCCTTCTTAATCGGAATAATACAGGACTTCTCCTTGAGAACCGAAAATAACAGCCAAAATCTTCTGCCAAATGTTTTGAAAGGCGTTTTGTGAAGCGACATCTGCGGATGACATCTGTCCTTTTGTCTGAGCGTCGGTTTCTTCGGCCGGCGCTTCGTTTTCTTCTGTCGCATTCACCTTAATAGGATCGCCCGTAACATTTTCCTCTCCGATTTCCGCTACAGAAAGCTCTTCCGTATATGGTTCCAAACGATCCGTTACATAAATCACCTTATCATCGCCTTCCGCAAAACCGGACATCGCGTCCTCCGCACTCAAATATTGATAAGCAGCCGGAACCCCCACTCCCAAAAGCAACAACAAACAAAGACCGATTGCCGCTCCTTTCAGTTTTTTTTTCGGTTTGGTAATAGAAAAAATCATCATTATCACAACCACCTTTCTAAATTAGTCTCATGATTCCCTGAAACAAAACCGGACCGATAAACGCCCAATAAATTCCCGCAAAAAAAACACACAACAACGAAGGTAAAAAACCGCAGGTATAACGCAAGAAATCCTCTTCTTGACGTAAAATCGGCAAAAAGGCAAATAAAACAGCAAGTAAAATAAGAAAATTCCCCGGCAACATAGATAAAAGAAAAATTAAAACTCCATAAGCGAAACCCAAAGAAAAAACGATACGTAACGCCACTCCCAACAAACAGCCGTAACATAGCAACAAGAAAAAAGCAGGCAATGTTCCCAGACGACTGCCGCCGCTCAACCATAACAAAAGCAAACCGCAACCATATCCTATTAATACAGAAAAGAAGTCTAACGGAACCAATTGCTCCGGCTGCTTTAACGCCTCTTGTAATTGTGCCGCAGTATCCCGCAAAACCGACACAGCGCCCAATGGTAACACTGTCGGCAAAAAGACCCCAATGACTACCGCTATCGCGAAGCAAAGCACCGCTTTTAACAAAAACGTCTCATGGTTTTTCAGAGTAGATATGGTTTGCTGTACCATTTTTCCAACTCCTTCCTCATACCCCCTTAACGGAAACACAATAATTCATATGCTGCCTTCGTGAAAACAGAACAAAAAGCTCTGCCCCGAAAGGCAGAGCTTTTTATTTTCTTTTGCATTTCTCAAATCGGCAACAATGGTTTGAGTTAACTGATCTTTTCTCCGATTCTTAAACGATCGGCAACCATCGCAATAAATTCACTGTTGGTAGGCTTTCCACGATCCATATTAATAGTATAACCGAAAAATTTATTGATCGTTTCTACATTGCCCCGATCCCAGGCTAATTCAATGGCATGACGGATGGCACGCTCCACACGGCTGGGGGTTGTATTGTATTTTTCCGCAATCAAAGGATATAACTCTTTGGTAACGGCGCCCATCAAATTCATTTCATCCACCACCATAATAATAGCATCCCGCAGATATTGATATCCTTTCAAATGAGCCGGCATCCCCATCTGCTGAATAACCCGTGTCACTTCCCGATCCAAATTCCGCACTTTTTCCGGCGCATAAGAAGCAGAAGAATTGGGCATATTGTATAATTGCAAAATCCGTTCTTCCAAAATATTGATATCCACCGGCTTCACCATAAAATAATTGGCTCCGCTGCTCATAGCCTGCCGTGTCATCTCGTCCTTATTCAAAGCAGTAAGTACAATAACCGAAGGCTTTTTACGCAAGGTATTACTGGTATTCAGTTTTTCCAAAACACCGATTCCGTCAATTTTCGGCATAGCAATATCCAAAACCAGAATATCCGGTATTAAACTGTGGACAAGCTCCAACGCTTCGGCGCCATTGGAAGCAACTCCGACTACTTCGATTTTTTCATTATCTGCAAAATAATCCACCAATGGCTGGCTGAATTTTCTGTTATCATCGGCCAGTACAACTCTGATTTTTGACATGAGACATTACTCCTCCTTCTTCGGTATACTTTTCGCAAGACTTTCGGATCAAAAGCGCAAGGCACATTTTTTTTGCTTTTCCCCGCGAATTCTTCGAAACTCAATTCAAAAACATTCAATACTAACATTTTCGACAACTGGAAATTCTTTCCTGTAAAGTTTTTTTAGATTTCTTCACCAACTTCCGACAGAATTCGACATAGGGAGCAAGACTTTTGCGATAATATCATACCTATTAAGCATGGAAACCAGTATCATATAGGTATTTGCTTTTCTTCCTGCTTTTTCATATAATATAGTTACAAAGATTAGATTATCATAAATTTTATTGAACGGGAGAGACTACCATGGAGATGAAAGAATTTTTAACCTATTTACAACAAGGCAACCGCATCGGAGATGGTTCCGAAATGCATCAAATGATGCATCAACTGGCAGAAGAAGCCATGGAAATTACCGCCCAATTAAATAATGTTCATCACACACAAGAAGAGATTTGCCAAATTTTTTCAAAACTAATCGGGAAATCAGTGGATCCTTCCTTCCGCATGTTTCCGCCTTTTTATACCGAGTGCGGCAAAAATATCCGTGTGGGGAAAAATGTATTTATCAACTGCGGCTGCCATTTTCAGGATCACGGCGGTATCTTCATCGGTGACGGTACTTTGATCGGCTCCTATGTCGTAATGGCCACCATTAATCATGGTTTGACTCCGACAGAACGTCATACCAACATTCCCTCCCCTATTCACATCGGAAATAATGTTTGGATCGGCTCTCATGCCACCATCCTGCCCGGCATTACCATCGGTGATGGATCCATCGTAGCGGCAGGCGCTGTCGTAACCCACGATGTACCGCCCAATACACTGGCCGCGGGAATCCCCGCCAAGATCATCAAATCTCTAACCGAAAAGGAAAACACTGAATAATCACAAATCATGAAATATAACAAAGCCAAATGTTCTTTACAAAACATTTGGCTTTGTTTTTTCTGGATTCCATCAAAAAACAAAAAAATGTTGGCAAAATTTTGGAGGAATGGCGGATTTTCAGCAACATAATCCGACACCTTTTCGACCAATTTAATAATGGCAAAAACAAATCCAAATTGAACAATGGAGGTGTTTGCGTGAATTTATTTTTAAAAAACAGAAAAAAATCTTTTCTTTCTGTTTTCTTGCTGGCATTTCTGCTCACCGTTTCTACGCTGCCCGGTCAAACCGCTCTGGCGTCAGAATATCATTGTAATGTCAGTTACGAAGATTTTATGCAGCGGCAGGTTCTGCTGGGTGGGCAATCCGTAGGCATTCTTCTGCAAACAACGGGCGCGTCTGTTGTCGGATACGCGCCCATTGAGACAGCAAACGGCAAAAGCATTTCTCCAGGTAAGGAATGCGGCGTTCGTGTAGGCGATTTCATCACCGCCATCAATGACCAATCGGTCAACACTGATGAAGAAATTGCCACTATCATCGACCGTTGCGGCCAAAGCAAACAAAAAGCTATTCTCACCGTGGAGCGAAACGAACAAAAAATGACAATGGAAGTGGATCCCGTATACAGTGATGAAACTCAGACCTATCGTATCGGGCTGTATATTCGAGATAACACTGCCGGCGTCGGCACTATGACATTTTATGAACCGAAAAGTCAGGTGTTCGGAGCATTAGGACACAAAATCGAATATTTAGCGGAGCGAACCGTTCACACGAATGAAATCGGCACCTTGCTCTCCGCGGATATCCAGGAAATCAAAAAAGGGTCCGCCGGAGTACCGGGAGAAAAAATCGGTTTCTTTGTGGAAGAAGGTATTCGGGGAACCGTCAATGCCAACTCACATCTAGGTATTTTCGGAACCGCGACCGAAGGCGTCAGCAACGCGCTTTATCCCCAAGCAGTGCCTATCGCCAAAGTAGACGAAGTCAAGAAAGGCGATGCTCAAATTTTGACAGTGCTGGAAGGAGAAACCATCGGCGCTTATGAAATCGAAATCGAGAAAATCATGCCTCTGGCCGAAGCATCCGGTCAGGGCATGGTTATCAAGATCACCGATCAAGAATTGCTGGAAAAAACCGGCGGAATCATCCAGGGTATGAGCGGCAGCCCTATTATTCAAAACGGAAAACTGGCAGGCGCCGTTACCCATGTTTTTGTCGATGATCCAACCCGCGGATATGCTTGTTACGCAGAATGGATGGTAAAAGAAATCACTCAATAATCAAAGAAAAGACCTCTTGAAAGAGGTCTTTTCTTTTAAATTCTCCGTATTCTCCAGAACTTTTAAAATGAACGATTTCCGACAAAATTTTTCTACAAAACATAAAATACGAGACTTATCACCGTAAAACCGCCGATTCTGAGTAACAATAAAACAACGTCCATTTAACGGCAAAAAATCAGTAAAAACCATCCTTCATCAAAACCGGCAATACCATAAGGCAAAAATGGAACAGAACAAGGAAGATAACGTTATGATCCGGCATCTCCGAAACAACCTTTTTAGAAGTCAAACGAACAGAGACACATAAAAAGACAAACCAGCCTATCAAAAGCAAAGATAAGCTCCCCAATCCGTTCCGCAGTATCGTCAACAAGGCAAAAGACTTCCTGCAAAACTTAATCCGTGAACACGCTATGCCGCCGAAACTTTTTTTTGACACAGACATGACAGAGTCCCGCACTATGTAAAAATCGCAGAATAAAGTGAAAGAAATCCGGCATTTACAGGATATATTTCCGAAATTGAAACAGTAACGCGCCAATACAAAATGAAATCTCAAGGTGAAGGAGCGCAAAGCGCTCACGGAACAAATACGGCAGACAGAAAAGGAAATCGCTGAAAAGCCGGATAAACTGCCCGATGTTCTGAAAGAGGACGGTTATCCCGATATGCAGGCATTCACGACAACCTGCCGCGAGGCGGAGGCTGTTGTGGAGCAGTACAATCGTGACCTTGCCGCATGGGAGCGGCAGGTCAAGGAAAAACAAAAAACCGCCAAAAAAGAGCAGGCAAAGCCGCCCAAACGGGAGAACGTACTGAAACGCCTGCGCTAGCTTCAGGCGGAGGGTAAGCAAAGAAACCAAGCGAGACAGAGAAAGAAATCCTTTGACAGAGACAGCCGATAGGCACGAAAAACCGCCGCTATGATATTACCCATGCGGCGGCATACATAAATTAAGTACGTCTTTGAAAGAAAATTATTCTTCTAAGATTGTTTTAATTTCTGGTATCGATTTTCCCTCTTGTCGCAAATTCTTAATTCTCTGGATTCGCGCTATGCTCTGCTCTCGTTTATAGTGTCGTGTTAAATTTTCCTCTGCTTGCTCAAAGGGCAGCATTCCTTCTTCTGTATAATATTTCAATGTACTGTATCGCACATCTGTCAGTCTGACTAATTCACCAATCGTTACATACTCAGAATTTTCGATGACCTCCATACTTCTTTGCCTTGACATAGTAATCAACTCCATTACATATTAGGAAACATTGTAGGAATAATCGCAGCCATATCCAATGCTCCGATATGTTGGATCATTTCTTTTGCAAGTGTTCCCGCTTCGCTCTTTTTGATTGCTTCTATCTTGTTTTTTAATTCTTTCTGCTCATACTTCGAAAAATAATCTTTTAAATTTCCTACCTTATCCATGAGCGCTGTCAGCACGATAACATCTTCTGAGATTTCACCATCTTCTAATAATTCTGCGCGGATTTTTTCTATAATCCCTGTAATAACATCTTTTTTTGGAACATAACTGTCTTTATTGCTTAAAAATCCGGTTTTGACAGGTTCTACAACATCGGCTTCCCGCAAGCTTGCCATCAGCGAATCTTCAAGTTCGCGCAATTTTTTATTTGTAAAAGCAATCGTATAGCCTTCTATTAGCTTTGCTATTTTTACAGGTTTATCCTGATTTATCGCATTGTAAAGCGGCTTTAGATATGACATTTCCTCTGGCAATTCGGCGCAGACGCGAACCCTTTTGTCATCTATAGAAATGCATTTTGCCAGCTCCATTTCCAACAGTCCGCTAACAAGCAGACACGCAACTGCTTTTTCATTATAGCTTGATATCGTGCCTTTTTCGTTTACTGTGCAAATCATATACTCTTGTGTAATTGATAAATCTTTCATAGTATTGTACTCCTTATTACTTATTAACCGCCACTGCTTACCGCTTACTACTTACCACTTACTACTTATTACTTACCACTTACCACTTACTACATAATAATAACATAATTTAGAGATTTGTCAATATGCTTTTTTATCGAAAAATCATTTTTTTAAGAAAAGCAACAGGAAAAGCCTACTTCTTACCACTTGGTTAACTTATCTAAATTTTGGTTGGTCTCTGCGATTTTTCTTCCCCTTACAGTTCTTCTTATGAGCAATGAGGAAAAGAGTACGGCGATGTGAAACCGTATAAAGCAATTCAGCGAACACATTGCGATAAATCCTTTATTTTCAAGGCTTTTGGAGGATTTTATTAAAACACTGTACCCTCTGTTGAGAAGACAAATGGTTGCAAATTCAAGCCTTATCATCAGTTTCAACAAAACCCCTGTTAAACAGTTCAATTTGAACAATTTAACAGGGGTTTTTGATTGATTATTTTGCTGCAAATTAACAAATTTTCGCGCTTTTACCGCAACAAATCCGCAACAACTTTATTTTTCTTCTTTATTCATATTTTGTATTTTTTCCAATCTTGAATAAATTGCTGATCAGCAAGCAACCGCTCCTTAATCGCTCCGACGATGTAAGCCGAGAAGCTGACCCCGATTGCTTCGGCGGCATTTTGCGCATCTTCCTTAAGGCTTTCGGGAATCCTGATTGAAGCCGCTATTTTTTTCTCCCATTTTCTTCACATTCTTAAGCTTAAAAAACTTTTTCAATCGCTTTGCCGACGCACTTCGGGCAAACAAGAATTTCTTCGTCGTTTTCGTCAAAGTCTCCGCTTTCTTTGATATCTTTGCGGTTGATTAATTCGCCGCAATCCGGGCAAACAAGCCAGTTGTATTCATCTTTTTCAAGGACGGCGATGCCGTGTTTTTCTCCGAAATAAAAGCTAAATTCAAGCGGCCATTTTCTTCGCTTTGCGTGAAAATTCATAATTGTTCGCCGTCTTTTTTCGCCTGTTCTTCGATATCTTCCAATTCTTCATCGGAATAATCATAGAAAGAAACGGTTCCGAATTTGTCCGCTAGTTGAATCAAGATTTTATCGCTCATTTTATCGTTATAATTTTCAGTTCCTTCGGTTCTTTTGTAAATTTGGAATTGTTTGGTTGTGTTCATCATTTTTT
>CBCTTQ010000010.1:0-56961 GCA_965149945.1 uncultured Peptococcaceae bacterium
CTTATATTTACCGCATAATTGTGTGACTACTATTACAGATGGGATTGTGACCGGTAAAGCAGGCGGAATTGCGCAACGGAGCGGAACTCTGAATATCCAAGGAGGAAGAATTGCCAGTGAAGGAACCGGGGACACCGGAGAATGGAACGATGGTACCAGTGGTATGGGTAATGCCGCTGTCAATGTCGGCGATAACGCTAAAGGTCTTTACAATAATGTAAAAGTTGACATCAGCGACGGTGATTTTACGGCAGCCGGCAACGCGGTTTCCGTAAATGTAGGAACCAGCACCAATCAGTATACAGCGGAAGTTTCCATCATCGGCGGTACTTTTGCTAATGATGTGAGCGCCTATGTTCCGAAAAATTATATCTGCGCGAAAAATGGCGATACTTGGAAAGTTTCTGAACTGAACGCGGAAAACGCTGTCGCGGAAGTAAACAGAGTGTATTACAAAACACTTTCTGACGCTGTCACCGCCGCTACGGAACAGACCGCTGACAATGTGACGGTTAACCTTTTGAAAAACGCTGCGCTGGATGGTTCGTACACTTTAAAGACAACAAAATCTATTGTTTTGGATTTGGGCGGCAACACCATTACGGATGGCCGTTTGAATCTGTATCAGGGAAATCTGACCATTGAAAACGGAAACATTAAGCCTGATACGACGACGCAGCCTATCAATGTATACGGAGCTAAAGAAACAACCGGCGGAGATTCGACGCTGACCATCGCGGATAATGTGAAGATTGACGCTGACTATGCCCTTTGCGTTTTCCCTGAAGCCGGTGCGAGCAATAAATACGGATACAATGTCAAAGTAGATGTTTATGGAAATTTGACAGGTGCCCAGGGAGGCGTTTTTGTCAGTGGCAACATTGGCGGCAACGCTGATGTTAACGCGGATATGCGGAACTATCCCGACCGTATTCCCGTAATCAATATTCATGACGGGGCGGTTATTTCCGGTGCGGATACTGATCAGGGTATCGCTCTTAACGGTCTTGCCGTTGTTAATATCTATGACGGCGCTGCCGTTACTGGTAGAGAAGCGGTAGGCGTGAAGAGCGGGGTTTTGAACGTACTGGGAGGAACACTGACGGCTGTAGGGGCAGCGATGGATCCTGCCACCGCCAATAATAACGGTACGGAACAAACCGGAGCCGCTTTTTCTATCACCAGCACCTACAGCAAATACGGACCGCTCGATGTGAATGTGGATGCGGGAACGGTAATCAGCCAGAATGGCACCGCTCTCTATTTGGGTCATTCCGCACAGGGCGAGCCGTCTGCATCGGTACCTTATGGTCACACCGTGACGGTGGATGTTACGGGCGGTCATTTCTCCGGTGAAAAAGCTGCCGTATATCTGGCCCAGCCGATAGCCGGTGACGCAAGCTATGATACGAAGACTGTTTCCGGCGGTTACTTTTCCGCTGATGTCAGTGATTTTGTAAAAGCGGATTTTGCTGCTTTGCCCGGCAGTTATGTCATCGATGGAATCACCTATCAATATCTGGTGGACGAACCTTTGCCTGCTGATGTAGAAGTAGTAAACGGAGCACCGGAAGTGAATGTTCCATCCGCGGACGAATTGGGTATTACGGAAGAAGAAAAAGCGGCGCTGGATGCGGCGGTTCAGGATATCAGCTGCGATGGTTTGACCGCTCAGGCCAATGAAGTGGCCGCTACCCCGGAAGCGTTCCCGACCGGAGAGGAGGCTCTCAGTCAGTTCAAAGAGGGACTGCCTGAAGGCGCTGATGCGGCGTCAACAGACAGTGTCACCACTGTAGTCGTTCCTCGGTTGGAAGTAACGGTGAAAGCTTATCAGGCTGATGGTCAAACTTTGACGCTGGATATCAAAGCGGTTTATGACATTAAAGCTACTACTGATGCGAAGAATATGAAAGAAGCGGGCGATGTAGAAAATAAAGATGTCAATACCGTTACACTGAAAAAAAATGCCGGCATTCTGGATACCACCGGCAGCGCGGTTGTCATCAGCGTTCCTCTGCCTACTAATTTTGTAAACGATACAACGGTACCGGTTTATGTAACTCATAGCAAAGATGGTAAAGACAGTGGAGACCGTTATGTTTATCGGGCTGCCCTTAGTGAGGACGGAGGTGTTTATACCGCTACGTTCACTAATGTTCATGGTTTCAGTATTTTTGACTTCGCGCTGGAAACAGGCGCTTCCATTACCGATGAAAATGGGGAAACCACCTATTACGCAACCCTGCAGGAAGCCGTAGACGCGGTACAAAACGGTCAGACCATTGTATTGCTGAAAGATAAACAAAACGCGACAGTAACCAGAACAGTAACTTTCACGGTGCAGAGTGAAGCCGGCAAGGGTTATACGGAGACCATTACTGCCGGCGCTGGTACCACCGGCGGTAAAGGTGAGGATGGTCGGTACTCGTTCACATATACCCGTCCTTCTTCCGGTAACAAACCTGCCGCTCCTACCTACGCTATTACCACCGTACCGTCTGTTAACGGCACTATCAGCGTCAGCCCCGCCGGTAAAGCCAAAGAAGATCAGACGGTAACCATTACGGTTCAGCCCGATAACGGCTATGTGTTGGATGAAATCACTGTAACGGATCAAAACGGTAATGCTATCGAAGTACGGCTCAGCGAAACCAAATATGTATTCACGATGCCGAAAGGCGAAGTGACGGTGAAAGCCGCCTTTAAGGAAAGCGCCGAGGTAAGCGGACTGCCCTTCACCGATGTGGCGGTAAACTCCTGGTACTATGACGCCATCGAATATGTTTATGAAAACGGCATGATGAACGGAACGGAAGCGACCCTCTTCAGCCCCAACGCCGCCACTACCCGCGGTATGATTGTGACGATTCTCTATCGGTTGGAAGATGAACCGACCGCGACGTCTTCTCAATTTACCGATGTAGCGGAAGACGCTTATTACGCGGACGCTATCGGCTGGGCGGCGGAAAACAACATTGTGACCGGAGACGGAGACGGCAAATTCCGTCCGAACAATGACATCAGCCGAGAAGAACTCTCTGCTATTCTTTATCGCTATGCGGAAATGAAAGGTGAAGATATGAGTAAATTGGCGGATCTGAGCGGTTTTGTTGATGCGGATCAGATTCAGGCTTACGCGCGGGAAGCGATGGCTTGGGCTAACGGCGCCGGTTTGATTTTGGGTCAGCCGGGCAACTTGTTAGATCCCCAAGGGGATGCCACCAGAGCGGAAGTAGCGACCATCCTGACGCGCTATTTTGGATCATTCGGGCAACTTGCTTAATTCCCCAAGGAGATGTACCGGAGCGGAAGTCGCTACCATCCTGATGCGTTTCTGTGAACGGTAAGGAAGAAATTTCCTTCTTAGGCGATTTGAGTAAAATCAAATAAAAACTGAACGGCGATATCCTTTTGGATATCGCCGTTTTTTATCTTTGATTTGTTTGATAGAATTTTTAATCGGTAAAAGCCGAAGATCAAATCTTGTAAATATAGTTTTTTTTGCGAGGCTTGACGGGGGCTTTTTCACCATATCCCAGCACACAATGACCGATGCCTTCGTAGTCTCCTGAGATCCCCCATTTTTTCAGCAACGCTTTTCCTTCTTCTCCGGCAAAAATCTCTTTGGCTCGGTGAATCCAACAAGATTGCACATCCAGCGCTTCTGCGGCATTCATCAGATTGCCCATCACCAAAGCGCCGTCATAGAGATAGGTAGGCATAGTCCGGTCGGCTAATACAATTACCACGGTGGTTGCTCCGTAAAAAGGATCTATATCGGTCCCTAATACGGCGGCGTTCAGTTTGGAAAGCTGGGCTACAGTTTCCGGATCCTGCACTACTACCATAATGGGGGATTGCTTGCCCATTCCGGTGGGAGCGTAGGTACCTGCTTCTAAAATGGCATCCAAAATGTCTGCGGGAATTGATCTGCCGTCAAATTTTCGACAGGAACGACGGGATTTCAGTACGGTAATTGCGTCTTTCATGAAGAACAGGCTCCTTTCATTATTTTTTTCGCTATTTTTATATTATAAAGGAAAACCGCCCAAAAAGCAATGTGCTCAGTGGCGGTTTAGGGTTTCTGTTTTTTGTTTGCCGTTTTTTTCTGTGCTTGTCAATCGGTGGCTTTTTCGCTCAGGGAGCGTTTCTTTGTTACGGTAATCTTTTCTTCGTAACAGGCGAAAATATCCTGAATGTGGTCAGTATTTGGTTTGGGGGTCAGTATGCTGATTAACGGGACAATAATCAATCCGCCCAGCATAGCGACAGAACCCGCAACGATGGAAGATTCAAACAAAGGAACAAAGATATTGAAAACGGTGATGCCTACACCAAAAAGGAAACTTCCCCAAACGGCGGGACGAGTAACCCGTTTCCAGTAGAGTCCATAGAGAAAGGGGGCCAGGAAGGCACCCGCCAAGGCGCCCCAGGAAATTCCCATCAGCTGAGCGATGAAGGTAGGGGGATTCAACGCCAGCACTACAGAAAGAACAATGAAGAATACGATGAAAATTCGCATGATCAGTAATTCTTTGGTCTCGCTTAATTTTTTGACCACCGTTCCGGAAATAAAATCCAGTGTCAGGGTAGAGCTGGATGTCAAAACCAACGATGCCAATGTGGACATAGAAGCGGACAACACCAGTACAATGACAATGCCAATGATGATATCAGGGGTGCGGGAAAGCATATAAGGGATGATACTGTCATAAACCACCGAACCATCGGCGCTGTAAATGGCGGGATTGTCGAACAGTCTGCTGAAACCTCCCAGGAAATAACAGCCGCCGGAGATAATCAAAGCGAACACGGTGGAAATGACAGTTCCGCTTTTAATAGATTTTTCATCTTTGATGGTATAAAATTTGTGAATCATCTGCGGTAATCCCCATGTGCCCAGCGAAGTGAGAATGATTACCCAAAGCAGACTCATGGGATCCGCTCCGAAGAAAGAGATGAAAGCGCCTTGTTGACCCATGGTAGCAGCGGCGTCGCTTTCTACTAAGGAAAGTTGCTTGAGAGCTTCCATAAAACCGCCTTCTCCGGCTAAAACAGCGGCAATGACGGCACAAATTCCGAAAAGCATGATGATCCCTTGGATGAAATCGTTCCAGGCTGTTGCCATATATCCGCCTAAAATTACATATAGACAGGTTAGCGCCGCCATGACAATGACGCAAACAGAGAAGGGAACATCAAAAGCCATCGCAAACAAACGGGAAAGCCCATTATAGATAGAGGCCGTGTAAGGGACCATGAAAATAAAGATAATAGCCGAAGCTACCAGTTTCAGGGTATTGCTGTCGTAACGCTTACCGAAAAAGTCCGGCATGGTTTTGGAATTGAGATGGTTGGTCATGACGCGGGTTCTGCGACCCAAAACCATCCATGCCAGCAAACTGCCGATGATGGCGTTTCCGATGCCGATCCAGGTGGATGCGACACCGTATTTCCAACCGAATTGGCCGGCGTAGCCGACAAAGACCACCGCGGAGAAATAAGAGGTTCCGTAAGCAAAGGCGGTTAGCCAGGGACCGATGGAACGACCTCCCAAGACAAAATTTTCCACATTGTTGGCTTTTTTTCGGGTGACGATACCGACGGCAATCATCACAACAAAGAATACAATCAAAAACAAAGTTTTTTCAAACATTTTTTTTCCTCCGAAATTATTTTTTTTGAAGCGTTTGTTTGTTCGGTTTGCAAAAACTTTGTCTGTAAAAAAAACAGACAATATAATCCTCCAAAAGAACAGGATCAATATCGCCTGAAAAAGTGCATATAGCTATTCATTGTGATCCTCCCGTAATTCCGTTTCTTCCGTTTTTTGTTTTTATTCCGACCTCAGTAAAGGGCGGCTACCAAAATACTTGTGCTGATGCACACTACGCATTTATCATAACAGAGGTTTTGCTGTTTGTCAAGATTTGAAATATCTTTTTTTAAAGAAAAATATGAAAAATAAATGGAAAATAATTGTCAGAAAATTTTAAAAAAGAGATTTTTTCGGCAGGAAACTGCGTACAGGTCGAGAATATAATTATTTAAAGAATTAAAAATGAAAGGCGACTTTCGCCAAGATACACCAATTATTATTGTAAAGGAGGGAATCATAAACCAAGTCTCAAGGGTATCCCTTGAAAAAACTGAGGAGCGTGATTACTATGTTGACAAATATCAGATCGAGAAAATTTGAACTTACCGATGAAATGAAGGCCTATATTGAAAAACGCATGGCCAAATATGACAGGATGTTGGGCGGTGTAGACGAAATCAATGTGTTGGTTTCCGAACAGAAAAATTTAAAAAAAGTGGAAGTAACCATTCCTTTGCATGATGTCATTTTGCGCTGTGAAGATACCAATCCCGATTTCTATACTTGCGTGGATAATGTGGCGGAAAAATTAGGAAGACCGGTTCGGAAACATAAAACTCGGCTGGCGAAAAAAATGCGGGAAGGCTCGGAAAATAAAAGGGTCATTGCGGCAATGCCGGATAATATGGAGGAAGCTCAGCTGGTAAAAATTAAAAAATTTACCACCAAACCCTATTCTGTAGATGAAGCCATTATGCAGATGGATTTGCTGGGACATAATTTCTTTGCATTCATCAATGAAGATACCGAACAGGTAAATGTAGTTTATGTACGGCATGACGGCAACTATGGTTTGCTGGAGCCCGATATGTAAATAAGATAGAAGACACAGCACCGCTTAGGCGGTGCTTTTTTATGCTTATGGATATGGAAATTTTTGTGAAAGTCAATGACATTCTCTTTGCCGTATGCTATGATAAAAGCAGAAAAATCAGGAAAAAGTTTCGTCTCATTTTGCTGCACAGGAGGGATTTGGATGAGAGCTGCGGTTAAGAATCATCTCAGCTACGGTTCTTTGGCGTTGCTTGCCAGTTTTCTTTGGGGGTTGGCCAGTGTTTGCATTAAGGTCGTGCTGGAATCGGCGTCCCCTCTTGCTATTATGACATTGCGGTTTACCATTGCCGCTGTTTGTTTTTTGCTGATCTTTCATCGGCGTATTCGGAAAAACTGGGTAGATATCCAGTGGGGTCCTTGTTTATTGATCGGTCTTTGTCTGGGGGTGATGAATTTAACGGTTCATTACTCGCTGAGTTTAACAGGTGCGACAACGGCTACTTTCTTTTTTTCTATTCCCGCGATTTTTACTCCTTTTGTGGGATATCTGTTGTTTCGCTATCCTTTTCGAGGCAGTCATTTTGTGATTGTGATTATGGTGGTGGTTGGCCTGTATCTCCTTTGTAATACGGAATCCGGTTTTCATTTTGGCTGGGGAGAGTTTTTGGGTGTGATCAGTTCTCTGACTTTTGCTATTGCTATGGTGTTGCAAAATCAGTATTTGCCGAAAATGGACAGCATTACGGTGGCGGCTGTTCAGACCGCCGTGATTGCTTTGCTCAGTTGGATTGTGGTTCTGTTTGCGGAAGGAATCGGTACTTTTTCCGGAATAACAACGAAAGTTTGGGGAATGCTCCTGTATCTGGGAATTTTCGGAGCCTTTTTGACCTCTATTTTGCAGAATGTTTCCATTGATCATATTGACGCGGATTATGTGTCCGTGATTTTGGCCACAGAGCCGGTTTTTACAGCGGGGATCGCTTTTTTTGTGTTGGGAGAAATTTTGACGATACCGGCGCTTTGCGGGGCGGTGTTGATCGTTGCCGGCGTTGTAATCATCACATTGTCTGGGAGATCTTTGCCCTCGACTATCTCATCAGTGTCAAAAATAGGCGATGCGGAAGGAGGGACAAAAGATGCGGATTGTTAATCTAATAGAAAACACTTGCCGTCAAGGAAATTTGCAAACGGAACATGGTTTGAGTTTGTATGTGGAGACACCTAATCATAAGATATTGTTTGATACCGGCGCTTCGGATGCGTTTTGGGAAAATGCTCAGCAGCTGAATGTGGATTTGTCTCAAGTGGACAGTTTGGTGCTTTCTCATGGTCATTATGATCATTGCGGCGGTGTGATGGCTTTCGCGAAAAGGAACCCCCAAGCCGTTATTTATTTGCAGCGTCGCGCTTTGGGTGATTATTGGCTGTGTTCGGCGACAGAACAACGGTATATCGGTATCGACCCCGCAATTAAGACCTTGCCGAATCTGCGTCTTTTAGACGGGAACTGGCGAATTGACGAAGAACTGTTTTTGTTTACGGGTGGCGGTTCCGGACGTTTTTTGCCTGTTACCAACGGTGAACTGTGGGAGAAAACCGGTTCCGGTTTGATCGCGGACGAGTGGACTCATGAACAGTATTTAGCGGTGCGGACACCGAATCATACATTACTGCTTTCCGGTTGTGCCCATCGAGGACTTTCCAACATTGTGGAAACTTATGAAGCGCTGTTTGGGGCGCCGCCGAATATAGCGGTGAGCGGTTTTCATACGATGAATGGGCAGGGTTATTCGCGAGAAGAGCGGGAGAGGATTGATTGTTTAGGAGTTCATCTCGCCGAGTATCCGACGATTTTTTATACCGGACATTGTACAGGTTTGCAGCCCTATTATTGGTTAAAAGAAAAAATGGGAGACAAAATTCATTATTTTTCCACCGGTGAAGAATTGGTTGTTGGAGTTTAATTGATGCTGAAACGGAAAATTTTACTTGCTTTTTTCGTTCTCCAAAAGCAGAAAATGAACAATTGATTCATCATTAAATCTTTTAAATTATGTAACAGGTGTTTTTATTTATTGTTGCTGAGATGTTGCAAAATCAAACGGCGTTGATTTTCTCTTTTGCAGAATCCGACATTTTTTGTGACGTGTGTATAAATTTGCGCCGTCACGGCGATATTGCCGGCGTCCCATAAGGAAGTAAAAAGAATTTCGGAACATACGAGGCGCCCTTCCTCTTCCGGCGCAGGTTGCTGATATGGTTGTTGACTGCCTTGCGGGAATAGTAGGTGGAATCCTTCTGTCAGACCAAGTCCGGAATTACTTCATAGGAGTACATGCGTCCGGGGTGTAGGATGAGCAAAAAAAGCATGTCAAATTCCTTAACCGTCAGCGGGATTATCCGGCTCCGCACCGTTACGAAACGTCTCTTTATGCAAAAACACAAATCGCTTTCCTGGATTTCTGTCAACGGCTGATTTGTCCGCTTAGGGATAAAATATTGATTTCGAAAAGGAGTGGTGTATGAGATATCTGCCGAAAGATTACCAGCCTCATAGTCATGGCTAAACTGAACCGGCTCCTTTGTTGGAGTGGAGGCAAGCAGAACAAATTGCTTTTCACCAATCTGCCTGCTGGATTTCGCCAAGTCCAGTACGGCTAATTCCCCATCTTACCACCACTCCTGACTACAATGAAACAGCGGAAAAATTTTTACGTCAGCTTCCAATTCTGGCTCTCTGTTTGCAGTTTCACCATATAAGCATACATCCCGTTTTGCTTCATCAACTTTTCCGGAGAGCCTTCTTCCACTACGGTTCCTTCTGAGAGCGCCACGATTTTATCCGCTCCGGCTACGGTGCGCATTCGGTGAGCAATTATCAACACAGTCTTATCTGCGATCAGACGGGAAAGAGCGGTCTGAATCAGGGTTTCATTCTCGACATCCAGCGAAGCGGTGGCCTCATCCAAAAGAATAATCGGGGCGTTTTTCAGGAAAGCTCGCGCGATGGAAATTCGCTGACGCTCCCCGCCGGAAAGCTCACAGCCGTTTTCCCCAATAGTGGTATGCCAACCATCCGGCAACTTTTCGGCAAATTCATCCACATTGGCAAGTCTTGCCGCTTCTAATACCTGTTCGTCGGTTGCGTCCTTATTCCCGATTCGTATATTTTCTAGAATAGTATTGTTAAACAGGGTAACGTCCTGAAAGACAATGGAGAATAGGGAAAGCAGCGCCTCCGGATCAATTTTCGAAATGTCCATGCCGCCCACAGTGATTTTTCCCTGATTTACATCCCAAAACCTTGCCGCCAGCCGGGAAACCGTTGTTTTCCCGCCGCCGGACGGCCCCGCCAAAGCGGTAACTTCGCCCTGTTTTGCGGTAAAGGAAACATCTTTCAGTACGGTTTCCCCTGTGTTATAAGCAAAACCTACATGGTCGAAGACAATATCATATCCCTTGTTAGAGAGTGTGGTATCTCCCTGCTGAATCGGATGATCGAGGATTTCGTTCATGCGGGCAATATTGGTGCGGGTGCTGATAACTGCCGCCAGATTTTGCAGCGCTCCTTGCAGCGGGTCGTAAAGCCTTGATACAACGAGCAGGAACATGAAGAAGGTCAGTACATCAAGGCTGCCTCTTATCAGCAGGATTGAGCCTACCAGTGCAACCGTGGCAATTCCCAGTTTTAATATCAGGGAGGCGGAAACTACAAAGGCGGCCAGTCCAAATTCGTTTAGGATAGAGCGGTGTTCTACAGCGCGGATTTTTTTTTCTAATCCTTTTAGATATTCCGATTCAGCGTTGTTGGCTTTTAGGTCGCGTACGGTTTCGATACACTCCTGAATCCCGTCTGCACAGGCCATCTTCACATCCATCGCTTTTTGATTGAGCCGTTCCTGTACCTTTGCGGAGAACCCTACAATAGCAAAGGCAATCGGTAATACCCACAGCGCCGCCAGCGCCATACGCCAGTCAAACACCAAAAGGCTGATAGAAATCAAAACAGTAGAAATAACAGAACCTGCCAGTTCCGGTATAAAATGGGAAAAGCTCTGTTCCAAAAAGGTGCAGTCGGCCATGATGGTACTGGTCAGGTCTGCCAGATCCTTTTTCCCGAAGAAAGATAACGGTATTTTCCGTAATCGTTCAGCCAGCGTAATCCTCCGTATACCGCTTTCCGTATAGGTGGCGAAATAAGTAGCGTTGTACTGAATGTAAGTGGTAAGCAGAATTAGACCGATGCACACCGCGCAGCCGATAATGTAAAAGGTGATTTTTTCACCGGGAACGCCGCCGTTCATCAGATCAGCTACTAAAAAATACAAAAGCCCCACAGGAAGCATAAAGGAAAGATTTTGAAGTACGCAGGCCATACAGCCTTTCACCAGATCTTTAGCCCCCTGTTCGGAAAGGGCATATCTTTTTTTGAGCCAATTAATCACGTTATTTTACCTCCTTTGCAACCTTCCACTGAACAGAAGTTTGATAATCCTGCCACATCCGACTGAATATGTCGCCTTTCCCTAATAGCTCTTGGATGTTGCCGTTTTCCGCTATCCGGCCGTTTTCGATGACGTAAATTTGATCCGCTCCGACTACCGTGGAGAGCCGATGGGCGATCATAATTACCGTTTTCCCCTCAGATAGTTTGGAGAAGGCCGCCTGCACACGAGTTTCGTTATCCGGGTCGGCAAAGGCTGTGGCCTCGTCTAAAATTATAACAGGCGCGTCTTTCAACATGACACGGGCGATGGCGATTCGCTGTTGTTCTCCTCCTGAAAGGTATACGCCCTTTGTGCCGATTACGGTGTCTGCGCCTTGGGGCAGCTTTTCAAGAATATCGTCGCACTGTGCGTTATGGAGCGCGGTCATGATTTCTTTGCGGGTCGCATCCGGTTTGCCCATGCGCACATTTTCCAAAATTGAGGCTTTGATTAGGCGACTGTTTTGGAACACAAAAGAAACGGTGTTCATAAGTTCTTCTTTCGGTATGCTTTTTACATTCACGCCGCCTATTTTTACACTGCCGCTTTGCGGATCAAAGAACCGGCAGATTAGGTTGGCAAGAGTGGTTTTACCTCCTCCGGACGGTCCCACAAAGGCGACTTTCTGCCCTGTGGGAATCGAAAGGGAAATATCTTTGATAACTTCGTTTTTTCCGTCATAGCTGAAATGAATGTGATTAAGCTGTACCGAAGCGTTGTTCGGGTGTTCCGGCTGTTTGGGTTCTGCAAGCGGCTTAAGATTCAACACGCTGTCGATTCTCCGCAAGGCATCATCCACAATCATGGCGTTTTCGCTCTGGAACATGATGCGGGTAAGGGTGACGGAGATAATGGGTGTAATGATAATATAGAACATGAGATCCAGCAGGAAATCTTTTGTAACGCCATCACCCGTAAAAATCAGTGCGCCGGCAATCAGTGCGGCAAAGACTCCGTTGATGGCCGTCGTGTAGAACATCATGGGTGTCCGAAGCTCCTTGGTATAGGCGATTACCCATACTTTATACCGGTCAATGGAATCTTTGAACTTTTTGAAGGAGAAGATGGTCTGCCCGAAAGTTTTGACAACAGGAATCCCTCGTACATACTCCACCGCTTCATTGGACATATCGTCAAGGGCATTTTGGTATTCTTTCATTTTTTCCTGCATCCGCTTTCCGGTCATTGCCATCATAATCAGAAATCCCAGCACGACCGGAACAAGGCTCAAAAGCCCCAGTCTCCAGTCAAAAATCAGCAACAGCGCCAAAAGACCGCAGGGCGTCGCGATAGCATTGGCGCGGTCTGGAAGCTGGTGAGCCAGATAAGTTTCGGTGGCGGCGCTGGATTCGTTGACGATCTTGCGGAGTCTGCCGCTGCCGAACTGTTCTACAAAACCAAGGGGTAGCTGAACGATATGCTCCATCGTTTGCAAGCGCAGGTTGGTGGCGATACGAAACGCTCCCTTGTGGGAACACATCAAACCTCCTATGTAGATTAGTACCGCGATGACGGCAAACAGCACCGCCATCCAACCGTTATGGGTCAGGTTTTGCGCATGGCTGAAATCCGGCGCAATCTCCAGCACCTCCTGGATGATTTTCCAGATATAGTAGCAGGGCATTAATGCGACGAGGGCGCTGATTGCCGAAAGCGCCCATGAAACATAGATCAGGTATTTGTGGCTGCCTGCAATCTGTAGCAGGCGTGACAGATTGGATTGTTTTTTCAAAGAAGCTTCCTCCTTTTCTTTATTTTGTTTATTGATAAAGAGAACGCAGGCGCGTGAGTCTTATATCCAAATAAGTTAGCTATTGCTAACTCACAGACAAAAATTACAAGGCATTACTGCCCCATAATTTTCATCCATCCAGCTGTATCAAAGATTCGCATTTCCTTTACATAGTTTTTTGCGGCATTTTATGGATTACCGGTTCAAAGAAGGTATGAAACATAACGATAATCAGAATATGCTCCAGTGTAGAATCGATTTGCAGGGAAGGCATCCCGGTTCCAACGGAACCTTTTGATAGGAGGTGTTGCTTCCGCTTCGATTTCTACCATTTAATTGATGAGACCAGAAAATGTTGTCCTTTTCGTACAACAATGAATAAGTTTAAATTTTTTCAGATGCTCATAGACGGAATGAAACCTCTCAAATCAAACATATAGGCGCCGGAAATATTGTTTAAAACCTCCGTCTGTTGTTCGTGGGGAAGATCGGCGAATTTCTTCTGCGCCTTCTGAAAACAGTCCGGCAAATACGCGTAATGTTCGCTCGCCAAATCCTTCAACAATTTTTCTTTGCTTTTATAAAAAACATAAAAGGCTCCGGTTGTCATATCCACAGATTTTATGGTATTCCTCAGAGAAGCGTTTTTGTAAAACGCTGCCTTTGCGGCTCGGTGGATGTCTTCTAAGGTTATCAGGTTTCAGTCTATCTTTTTTGACTGTATAACATTGTTATGTATCACTGTTATATTATAGCTCGTGAAAAATCTCTTGTCAAGAGAAAAAGCGTGTCTGGCGCATTTAACAAGTTAACAGCAATACAATATGTACATGTTTTGCGATTTTCCGGATTATGCCGACCCAAAATGCTAACTCTCAAGCCTCCAAAATCGTTTCTTTCGGTGACGGTCGTGCGTTTGCGGATGTTGGAAGTTTGAAATAAAAAAAAGAAAAGCTCTATGCAAATGATTTATCCATTCACATAGAGTTTTCTTTTTTTTCGTTCACTTGGTATGGATCAGTATTTTTGTACTACTTCTTTACGCTTCTCTGCCAATTGTCAGCAGACTTTGTTTGGAAAATTTTGCAGGGTTTACTGTTTTTTGATATTTTCATAAGCCAAAATAGCGGCTCCGATGGCGCCGGCATATTGCGAAAGGGGATGGGTATAGATAGGAGTTTTTAAATACTTTTCTAAAGTTGTTTTGACGATTTGCGATTTGGCCAAGCCGCCGGATAAAAAGATGTCGCCCTGGATATTTTTTAACTGAGCGGAAAAAGAAGCCACTCTTTTACAAATAGATTCAATAACGCCTAATAAAATATCACCGGGATCTTTTCCTTGCGCCAATAGCCCGATCACTTCGCTTTCTGCAAAAACAGCGCACATGCTGTTGATTTCTACCGGATGATGGTTGGCGGTAAATTGATCGATTTCTGATAACGGTTGTTCCATTTTTTGCATCATCATTTCAATGAAGCGACCTGTTCCGGCCGCGCATTTATCATTCATCAAAAAATCTTCCACTTGTCCTTGGGCGTTTAAGGCGATCACTTTGGAGTCTTGCCCGCCCACATCGATGATTTTTCTGGCAGTCGGATGTAAAAATGCCGCTCCCCGCGCATGACAGGTGATTTCTGTGATGCGTTTATCAGCCTGTGCAAGCAGATTCCTGCCATAGCCGGTGGTGATGATATAACCGATCTCTTTTTGGGAAAATGTCTGATAAAGCTGTTTCATCGTTTGTTGTGGGTTGGCTCCCGTTGGTAAAACTGCTTTTTCGGCAATTTGCTTGCCATCAAAGAGAATTGCTTTGGTTCCGGAAGATCCGGAATCGATTCCCAAACTGTACATTTCCATTCCTCCCAAGGGCTTTTCTGAAATTCTATCTGACATGAGATTTATTATATCATGCGCGTTTCTTTCTGTCCAATCAAATTCTTTTATGGAAGAAATGCAATGCAATGAGAACATATAGGGCTTCTGTTAAAAAAGAGTTTTGCAGGGAAAGGGAAAACGCTGTAATGACAAGCGCGCGGAAATTATTTCGGGCGATGGCGTTTTATGAAAAACCAATAGCCAAAGATAATCAAACCAATGACACAAAGAATGTTATACATGGGGTCCTCCTTTAAAATTCCATCTTTCGTAAGACGTCGATGCTGATTTTGCAGGAAATTAACCAAAGCAAAACAGCCGCGATTAGAGTGATACCGAATACCAAACTTAATCGAATCAGCGGCAGGGAGTCAAGCAATGCGGTAAGATCAATTTGGAAAAGCTGTTCCAAGATTAGTCCCAAAAGAATAATTGCTCCGAGGACGCCGATAAGAACGATTCTCCCTTTTTCGCTGCCGAATTTTATTTGAATGGGCAGCATAACGGCTTGAAAAATTAAAATAAACGGGAGGATTGCCACTGCGCTGAGGAGTACACCCGTAAAGGGCATGTTATTTCGAAAAAATGTAATAAGCAGAGAAAGCAGCGTGATGAAAAGCCAGCTGCTGCCACCCAAGATCAACCCCAGACAATATTTTTCAATGACATAACCTGCGCGCGAAAAGGGTAATGTGAACAAAAAGGCATTGCCGTTATCAAACTGATCGTAGCTGATAGTACTCAAAGTAAACATAGAAAGGATTAAAGAGAAAAAACCTAACGGAAAAGTGATGTCATTTGTGAACAAAAGCAATCCCAAGGAAACGACTAAAATCAGCAGAAAAAAAATTTTTTGTGAAATCAGCAGTTTGAAATCTTTTATTAAAAGTCCTTTCATCCGTTATTCCCCCTTGATCATCATCGTAATTACACGGTCGATATTCCCCTTTTCAATGGCGATTTGGGGATAATTTTCCATGTAAAATTGTTTTTGATTGGTAAGGCAGCTGTATCCGTAAGGTTCTTTTTTCTGACGCAGAAGATAAGATTTATCCAGCATCTGATATTGATTGGTATCAACTTTCAGCAATGCGTAATCACTCAACAAAACATCGGTGTCCTCATGGAAGATGATTTTGCCGTTGTCAATCATGTAAAGATCATCACATAATGTTTCCAAGTCATTGGAAATATGAGAGCTGATCAAAATTGCGTGTTCTTCTTGTTCTTCCATAAAATCTCGCAACATTTCCAGCAATTCTTCTCTGGCGATGACATCCAATCCCGCAGTGGGTTCATCTAAAAGAAGCAGTTTCGCATGGTGGGAAATGGCTGTCAAAACTTTGAGTTTGGCTTTCATTCCCGTAGAAAAGCATTCGATCTTTTTATTCAAAGGTAACTGTAGGCGTTGAGTTTCTTCGAGAAAAAATTTTTTATCAAACCGAGGATAGAAATTTTGCAAGATGGGTACGAGGTCTTTGATTCGTAAATAATCGCTGAAGCCGGAGTCCGCCAATACGACCCCCAGCTCTTCTTTGTCATGGGGAGTGCAGGAGGCAAGATCTTTCCCCAATAGGGTGATCTGCTCGCTATCTGCTGCAATCAGCCCCAGTACTGCCTTGAAAACGGTACTTTTTCCGGCTCCGTTTTGCCCGATCAGACCGGTGATGGTGCCGGGCGGGATGTCCAGAGAACAATCTAAAGAAAAACTTCCGTATTGTTTTGTCAAGTGTTTGATATGCAGCATCGGTTATTCCTCCAAAAGTAATTCCAGTAATTTTTTGAGTTCTTCATCACTGATTCCATATTGTCTGCTTTTTTGAATGATCCGTTCCAATTCTGTTTCCAGTTCTTTCATTTGCTCTTCCCATAAAAGTTCACGGTTGGTCGCGGCCACATAGGTGCCTTTACCGTGAATGGTTACGGTAAATCCTTCTTGTTCCAGGTGGTCGTAAGCTTTTTTTACGGTTAGGGCGCTGATTTTCAGCTCTTTAGACAGGGTACGAACAGACGGCAGGTTGTCGTTTTCTTTTAGTTTGCCGTCACGGATCAGCGTTTTAACCTGTTCTGCAATTTGCTCATAAATGGGAATCATTGAGGAAGTATTGATAATCAGATTCATTGCCGGCGTCCTCCTTGATAACAGTATATAACAGTATAGAACTGTTGTCAAGTGTTATATACTGTTTGTTGAAAATTTTAAAAAAAAACACGGTTTTCTTAAGACATACCTTTGCACTGTATGTAAGAATGGTTTCTTCTTTGATTTTATTAGGTGTATTGTTCTTGTGGACGAGAACCGTTGCAGGTTGTCAAATCGTAGGTTTGTGTTACCGCTTCAGTATCTGGATAGTCCGCCAAATCAGTCGGGTTTACTTCCACCGGCGAGGTGGTTCTCCCAATTGGAAGGCGCGCCCCGTTTCAATGGTTGCGCTGCTTTGCATATTTTTTCTATGATTGACGCCGGCAGGCCGCCGTCTGTTTTGGCGTTATCTTGGGGAGATTCGCAAGAGTAGGGTTCTTCCATGGGGGTAGCCGGAATATAGATGTCTGCTCAGTACAGAGATTTTGTTTTACTTTCTTTATCAATCCGCTAAACTTCAATTGTATTTTTGATAAGGGCTTTGCCTTGATAAACGGCTGCATTTTCGCTGTTTGTTTCCATTTCCCTGCCAGATTGGATGAGCGGTGGGTTTTCCTCCATTGTGTCGCTGTAGGTTATCAATCCAACAACCAATACGATGCTGAAAACCAAAACAGAAATTTCTTTTTCTTCATTTTCATCTTTTCCCCGCATAAAAAGTGATTGGAATGAGCGAAAAACAGGAAAACACTGAAACGATTCCTTCTTTCCGCGTCCTTTTTGATAGTTTGATTTTTTTGCTTGCACTACGGAAATGAACAGGTTTTTCCATGGATTCGTAAAGATTTTATGAAAAGAGATTTTGAACAGATAGCGGCAATAAATAGGTCGCCAAATAAAAAACAAAAGAAAAATATAAACAGCACTCGTTTGTTTGAGCGCTGTTTATATTTGAATAAAATTTTGTTTGGATACTTTGCATAAGGATGTGAGATTATTCTACTGTGACAGATTTGGCAAGGTTCCGAGGTTTGTCGATGCTGCAACCGTTGAGAGCTGCTACATAATAGGCAAATAGTTGCAGAGGAATCACCGCCAAAGAAGGTTGCAGAATTTCTTGTGTTTTTGGTACATAAAAAATGTGGTCTGAAAGTTCTTCCAGTCTTCTTTCTCCTTCGGTGGTAACAGAAAGGATGGCGGCGCCGCGGGCTTTTACTTCTTCCAGATTGCTGATAATTTTTTCAATCAACGGCGCGTAGGTTGCTAAAACCACTACCAAGGTTCCGTCTTCAATGAGAGAGATTGTACCGTGTTTCAACTCGCCGCCCGCATACGCTTCGGAATGGATATAGGAAATTTCTTTTAACTTCAGACTGCCTTCCATGGAAACCGCATAGTCCAAGTTTCGTCCGATGAAGAAGATGTTTTTTTGATTATAGTATCGTGCTGCGGCTTTTTTGATATTCTCCAAATCTTCCATAGACGCTTGCACTTTTTCCGGCAATTCTTGCAAAGCGGTGATGAGGGCAGCTTTGTCTTGTTGGCTGATTTTGTTCATTAGTTCCGCCATTTTAACGGCCAGCAGATAGATAACAGAAAGTTGTGTGCTATATGCTTTGGTTGTTGCTACGGCGATTTCCGGTCCGGCCCAGGTATAGAGGACATCGTCGGCTTCTTGGGCAATGGTGCTGCCGATTACATTGACGATGGCCAGAATATGAGCGCCTTGTCTTTGGGCTTTTCGCATAGCGGTAATGGTATCGGCAGTGGTGCCGCTTTGAGAGATTACAATCATCAACGTGTTTTGATTGATGATGGGGTCTCGATATTGAAACTCGGAGGCAATATCTACTTCCACCGGAATTCTGGTCATTTTTTCGATGATGTATTTACCGACACAACCCACATGATAGGAGGAGCCGCAGGCAACGATGTAGATTTTCTGGAAATTTTCCAATTTTTCTTTGGTCAGATGGAAATCATCCAGCACAATTTCACCGTTTTGGATTCTTGGGCTGATGGTGTTGGTCAGGGCTTTCGGCTGCTCCATAATTTCTTTGAACATAAAATGTTCATAACCGCCTTTTTCCGCGGCATTGGCATCCCATTGTACCTGATGAACTTCTTTTTGTACAGGATTATGATCGATGTCATAAACCATGATAGCGTCTTTGGTCAGATAAAGGATCTCATTGTCTTCCAGATAATAGATGTTTCTGGTATGCTTCAATAAAGAGGGAACATCGGAAGCCACGAAATTTTCTCCTTCGCCGATGCCGGCAATCAGAGGGCTGTCTTTGCGTACAGCCACAAAAGCATCGGGGTTTTCTGCGCTGAGAATGCCCAGCGCATAAGAGCCTTCCAGATGATGAATCACCTGAATCAAAGTATCTACCAGGTCTCCTGTATCCAAATCTTCCACCAGATGGGCGATGACTTCCGTATCAGTTTCTGAAACAAAATGATAGCCTTTTTTTATCAGTTTTTCTTTCAATTCGGCGTAATTTTCGATGATACCGTTGTGAACAACGGCGAATTTTCCTGAATTGCTGATATGGGGATGAGAATTGACATCCGAAGGAGCGCCGTGGGTGGCCCAGCGGGTATGACCGATTCCCATGGTACCGGGAATAGATTTTCCGTCGTCAATCAAGGCGCAGAGGTTTTTCAATTCTCCTTTAGCTTTGGCAATTTCGATTTGATGGTCATGATAAACAGCAACACCGGCGGAATCGTATCCGCGATATTCTAGTTTTTTCAGACCTTCTAGTAAGATGGGGGCTGCGGGATTGCTTCCCACATAACCGACAATACCACACATAATTGTTTATTCTCCTTTTTTATATTTTAACAGTCGTACCCGACAAGGGTACCGGGTTTTTCCGTGTGAGTGAAGAGTCTTGTTGAAAATATGATAGTAATCGGAAGTTTTTGAAAAAAATCCGAAAAAATCCCAAAGACCCTATATAAAATATATTATATAATCAAACGCTGTCTTTTGCAAGCGAAATTTTTTCTGTGCAGGTAGCATCGGAAGAATGTTCTGAAAAATCCTACTAAAGCGTCATTTAGTTTTTTCTTAAATGAGAGCATTTGCTTTTTTAAGAAATTTCGGGGTTTCTTCGGTCTTTTGAGTCATGGGAATTGTTTTTGCCAACGTTTTATTATATAATGAAATAAGTGTATTGTTACATTTTATATTTTTGGAATTTTGGAGGGTTGGCATTGAAATTCAGAGTGATCAGAAAGGCCAAAAATTATCATCACTGTATGATCTGCGGGATAAACAATCCTTTTTCGGTTCGGACGCGGTTTTATGAATTAGAACAGAGAATGTGCTGTTCGATTTTTACATTTCGAGATGAACATCAGAGCTATCCGCAAAGAGCCCACGGCGGCATTATCAGCGGTGTTTTGGATGAAACCGTCGGTCGTGCCATCAAATGTTATGAAAAGGACGCCTGGGCCGTAACGGTGGACATGCGCGTGCAGTATCATCTCCCGACTCCTCTCAATACAGAGCTGAAATGTGTGGGTCGTGTGATTCGAAATCGGGAGAGGGTGTTTACCGGTACCGGAGAAATTTATTTGCCTGACGGTCGGGTTTGTGCTTCGGCGGAAATTACCTATGTCAAAGTGCCGGAAGAAAAAATTGCCAATCCGGAGTTGATTCAGGCGGAAGAACTGTATGTACAGGACGGTGTGACGGAAATCGAGCTTCCGAAAGAAGCTTTAAAAGAGTCCCTGTAAAAAAGTTTGCAAGAGAATTTCTTTGGGGGATTCCGATAAAATATGCAGGTAAAAGCGGGAGACTGTAGAATATATTGTAAATTGAAGTGTATTTTTGCGGTTTGGTGTAAAAAAGAAAATACAAACAATACAAGAAAATGCAGGAGGATCAAGAAGCATGGGATTTTTAAAAAATTTCTTTGACGGGAATGCCAAAGAAGTAAAAAAATACGAAAAACTGGTGGCCAGAATCAATGAGTTAGAGCCCACCGTATCGGCGCTTTCTGATGAAGAGTTGGCTGCTAAAACGCAGGAATATAAACAGATTTTGGCAAATGGCGGAACCTTGAGCGAATTTATGAATGAAGCTTTTGCTGTTGTGCGAGAAGCTTCTAAGCGTGTCTTGGGAATGCGTCATTTTGATGTTCAGTTGTTGGGCGGTTTGGTTCTTCATGACGGTCGAATCGCGGAAATGAAAACAGGGGAAGGGAAGACCCTGGTTGCTACCTGTCCGGTTTATTTGAATGCTCTGACCGGGAAAGGCGTGCATGTCATTACGGTCAATGATTATTTGGCTAAGCGTGACAGTGAATGGATGGGGCAGGTTTATCGTTTTTTGGGTATGGATGTCGGACTGGTAGTACACGGTATTTTGCCGCCGGTAAAGAAACAACAGTATGCTGCGGATATTACTTATGGTACGAATAATGAGTTTGGGTTTGACTATCTGCGGGATAACATGGTTGTGCGTCCGGAAAATCTGGTGCAGCGTAAACTGCATTACGCTATCGTCGACGAAGTGGACAGTATTTTGATCGATGAAGCCAGAACGCCGTTAATCATCAGCGGTCCTTCTACCAAACCGACAGAACGCTATTACCAAATGGCGAAAATTGTACCCCGTCTGAGAAAAGACGAGGATTATACGATTGATGAAAAGCTGCGTGTGGTTATGCTGACAGAAAACGGTGTCGCCAAAGTGGAGCAATTCCTGGGAGTGGAAAACCTCTACGACAATGCCAATACGGAATTAAACCATTATGTGCAGCAAGCGTTGAAAGCCGAATATATTTTCAAAAAAGATCGGGATTATGTGGTGAAAGACGGTCAAGTAATCATTGTGGATGAATTTACCGGTCGTTTGATGTTCGGGCGTCGTTATAATGAAGGGTTGCATCAGGCCATTGAAGCCAAAGAAGGAGTGGAAATCGCACGAGAAAGCCAAACGTTGGCTACCATTACCTTCCAGAATTATTTCAAAATGTATCAGAAAATCGCCGGTATGACCGGTACCGCCATGACGGAAGAAGATGAATTCCGTGCTATTTACGGACTGGATGTCGTAGCTGTTCCTACTAACAAACCTCTGCGGCGTGTGGACATGAAGGACATCGTTTACAGCACTGAGCACGGCAAATTTAACGCTGTCGTGGAAGACATTATCCGCCGCCATGAAACAGGACAACCGGTATTGGTGGGTACGGTTTCTATCGAAAAATCCGAGTTACTCAGTCATTTGTTGAAATTGCGCGGCATTCCGCACCAGGTGTTGAATGCCAAATTCCATGAAAAAGAAGCGGAAATTGTTGCTCAAGCCGGTCGTTTGGGAGCTGTCACCATTGCTACCAATATGGCGGGTCGTGGTACTGACATTGTGTTGGGCGGTAATGCGCAGTTTAAATTGTTGCAGGAAATGGGAAAACATCCCGATAAAGAATACACCCAAGAAGAAAAAGCGGAGATGTCGGCTGCCTATGAAGAGGAAGTCAAAGAAGAACATGAAAAAGTGTTGGCGGCAGGCGGTTTGGCTATCATCGGTACAGAACGCCACGAATCCCGTCGAATCGATAATCAGTTGCGGGGTCGTGCAGGTCGTCAGGGAGATGTGGGCTGTTCGCAGTTTTTTATTTCTTTAGAAGATGATTTGGTACGGCGGTTTGGCGGCGATAATCTGAAAAATATGATGGATAAAGTAGGCATGAATGACGATTTGCCTATTGAAAACGGAATGGTTACCCGTTCTATTGAAAGCGCTCAGAAAAAAATCGAAGCCAGAAACTTTGAAATTCGTAAAAATGTGCTGGAATATGACAATGTGATGAATCAGCAGCGGGAAATCATTTACGGTCAGAGAATGCAGATTCTGAGGGAAGAAGATGTCCATGAGCAGATTCTTTACATGATGCAGGAATCCATCAATAATATCATTGCCAAATACAAAGGAATCAACAGTTATCTGGAAGAATGGGATTTGCCTGCTTTCCTGCACGAGATTGAAGTGGTGGCGCCGGAACACGGTATTGATGAAAAAGGACTGCTGAAATATGACGCGGATGATGTGCCGGAGTTGTTCTATCAGAAGGCTGTGGCGCATTTGGATGAGAAAACCGAACGCATCGGCAAAGAAATGATGTCTGCCATTGAACGCAGCGTCATTCTGAAGGTAGTTGACAGCAAATGGATGGATCATATTGACGCGATGGATCAGTTCCGTCGCGGCGTCAGCTATCGCGCCTACGGAAAAGTTAATCCGTTAGACGATTATAAAAATGAAGGCTTTCTGATGTTCCAGGAAATGATTGCCGATATCCAAATGGATGTTTCCCGCTTAATCCAACGTGTGGAAGTTGCGGAAAAGCAGGAAGAACGCACGGATTTGGTGGAAAATCGGGGTGATAATGAAGGTCCTAAGAAAAAGAAACCCATTCGTCGCGCTGAAAAGAAAGTAGGGCGAAACGATCCGTGTCCCTGCGGCAGCGGTAAAAAATATAAAAACTGCTGTGGAAAAAATGTTTAATGAGTGCTTTTGGCATAAATACAGACAGAAGAAAATAATACCGAGGTGTTAGCATGTTAAACGACTGGAAGTCGCCCATTGAAAAAGCAAAGGAAAAATTGGCGGAGCTGGGAGACGCATTGGAAATGGACGGAAAAGAAACCGAAATTGCGGAGTTGGAGGCGATCACTGTTCAACCCGGTTTTTGGGAGGACCAAGAACAGGCGCAAAAAACGCTAAAGAAAATCACCGGTTTGAAACATTCCGTTGACTGTTACCGTCAGCTGGAAACAGATTGTGAAGAAGCGGAAACACTTTTAGAGATGGCGCTGGAAGATAATGATGAATCTTTGGAAGGAGATATTTCTTCCATGGTAAAAGCGCTGGAAAAATCTTTGGATAAATTGGAAATCGCCGTTTTATTTTCCGGTAAGTACGATGATCATGATTGCATCATTTCGCTCCATGCCGGGGCCGGAGGAACCGAAGCCCAGGATTGGACGGAAATGCTGTATCGAATGTACAGTCGTTTTTGTGAACAGAACGGTTTCAAAACAGAAGTGCTGGATTACCTGGAGGGAGATGAAGCCGGCATTAAAAGTATCACTTTAGCGATTAACGGTTCCAATGCTTATGGACATTTCCGATCGGAGAAAGGAGTACATCGTTTGGTTCGGATTTCTCCTTTTGACGCCAGCGGTCGGCGGCATACCTCCTTCGCCAGCTTGGATTTGCTACCGCAGGTGGAAGAAGCGCAGGAAGTGGAAATCAATCCGGATGATTTGAAAATTGATACCTACCGTTCCGGCGGCGCCGGCGGTCAGCACGTGAACAAAACGGATTCCGCTGTGCGTATCACCCATTTGCCGACAGGCATTGTGGTGCAATGCCAGGACGAGCGGTCTCAGTTCAACAACAAAGACAAGGCGATGCGTTTGTTGCAGGCGAAATTACTGGAATTGAAAGTACAGGAACATGAAAAAGAATTGCGGGAATTGCGCGGGGATCATCAGGAAATCGGTTGGGGCAGCCAAATTCGTTCCTATGTTTTCCAACCGTACCGCATGGTGAAGGATCATCGCACTAATTACGAAGTGGGCGATGTGGACGCTGTGATGGACGGTGATTTGTTAGGCTTTATGATGGCTTATCTGAAAGAATATAAATATTAATTAGAAACTGCAAGCGGAAAAAGATTATTCGGAAAATAGAGAGGGAGGGAATTCTGTGGAAATCGCAAATTTGGAAGCCAAAGCCAAAGAACTGAGAAGACACATTATCTGCATGCTGGCGGAAGCCGGCTCCGGTCATCCCGGGGGTTCGCTTTCCGCCGCGGATTTGATGACGGCGTTGTATTATGAAGAAATGAAGGGGAATCCTCAAAACCCTGCTTGGGAAGAACGAGATTATTTTGTGCTGTCAAAAGGCCATGCCGCCCCGGCATTATATGGAGTTTTGGCGATGAAAGGATATTTCCCGTTGGAGGATTTACAAACACTGCGTAAGTTGGGCAGTCATTTGCAAGGTCATCCCTGCCGTCTGAAAACTCCCGGCGTGGAAGCCAGTACCGGCTCTCTGGGGCAGGGCATCAGTGTGGCGGCAGGAATCGCCAAGGGATTGAAAATTGACGGCAAACCCAATCGGGTATATACGATTGTCGGCGATGGGGAATGTGAAGAAGGACAAGTTTGGGAAGCCGCCATGTTCGCCGCTCACTATCAATTGGATAATCTGCTGGTTATTGTAGACCGTAATCGGCTGCAAATCGATGGGAGAACTTCTGACGTGCTGAATCCTGAACCGCTGATCGATAAGTTCGCGGCTTTTGGTTGCGCGGTGCAGGAAATTGACGGTCATTCCATGGCGGAAATCCTGGTTGCTTTTGACAAAGCCAGAGAATGCAAAGGAAAACCCAGTGTGATTATTGCGAATACCATCAAAGGTAAAGGGGTATCCTTTATGGAAGACCAGGCGGGTTGGCACGGCGCCGCCCCGAACGCGGAAGAAGCTGCTCAGGCATTGGCAGAATTGGAATAGGAGGCGGACGCGATGACAAAGAAAATGGCGACCAGAGAAGCTTATGGCAAAGCCTTGGCTGAGTTGGGAAAAGAAAATCAAGATCTTGTGGTACTGGATGCTGACCTTTCTAAATCGACCAAAACCGCGGAATTCGCGAAAGCTTTTCCCGATCGGTTTATCAATATGGGAATCGCGGAACAAAACATGGTCTGCGTTGCCGCCGGTTTGGCCGCGGAAGGGAAAACAGTCTTTTGCAGTTCTTTCGCGATGTTCGCGGCTGGCAGGGCCTTTGAACAGGTACGGAATTCTATCGCGTATGCGCAATTGCCTGTAACTGTGGCGGCGACTCACAGCGGCGTCACAGTCGGAGAAGACGGCGCTACTCATCAGGCGGTAGAGGATATGGCCATTATGCGCGCTATTCCCGGTATGACTGTTGTGGTTCCTTGTGACGGTGAGGAAGCGAAAAAAGCTGTTTTTGCGCTGGCTCATTATTCTTATCCGGCTTATCTGCGTCTCGGACGTTTGTCCGTGGAAACAGTGACTACAGAAGAAACTCCTTTCGCGATCGGTAAAGGCGTGGTCCTGAGGGAAGGTAATGACGCGGTCGTTTTCGCCTGCGGATTGATGGTACAGGAAGCATTGGCGGCCGCGGAACAATTGGCGGCGAAAAATGTATCTGTTACTGTTGTGGATATGCACACAATCAAGCCTCTCGATGAAGAACTGGTGGTAAAATTGGCGCAAGAATGCGGCGCTGTAGTAACTGCGGAAGAAGGCACCGTTTTGGGCGGATTGGGTTCTGCTGTAGCGGAAGTGCTGGCGGAACAGGCCTTGGTTCCTTTGGGAAGAGTCGGGGTGCAAGATTCTTTTGGGGAAAGCGGAAAACCTGCGGAATTATTGAAAAAATATCATTTAACGGCAGATGATATTGTGGAAAAAGTGATGGTAACCATTGCTAAGAAATAAAAAACGCGTTGTCCTCCCTTTCTTGAAGAAACCGCATAAAACAGCTTTCTTTCATGGTTTGTGTTAGAAGCAGGATAACGGTATCAATTATCAAAACGATATGGACATTTTTACAAAATGAGACGAATGTTATGGCGTGAGGATGGTAAAAATGAAAGAAAAAAATATCGCCTTCGATAAGGATTCCCGAAAGTCTTAAGTAAGAAACCCAAAAGGCTGCTCAAACAATCGGAATCAGCTTCACTGCTTACATTGTCGGCGCGATTAAGCAACGACCGCTTGTCGACCGGCAATTTATTCAGGATTGGGAGAAAATACAAAACACGAATAAAGAAGAAAAGTAAAGTTGTTGCAGTAAAAGTGTGAGAAATTGTTAATTTATAGCAAAATGATCAATCAAAAACCCCTGTCAAATCGTTCGAATTAAACTGTTTAGCAGGGGCTTTGTTGGAAATAGCAATTCACTTTAAATTTCTTTGCTATTGCGATAAAATCAAATCAGACGTGAAAGCAACAAGAATAAGGGGTTTGTGGAATGAAAAAGCGGTTTTTTTTATTTGTGATTGCTTGTTTTTTGTTTTGTGGAATCAGCGGCAGCGCCTTGGCTGCCGGTATTCAAGTGACGATTGATTCGCTTCCCGTCAATTTTACCCAGAGTTCCGGCTATCCTTTTTTGGATGAAAACAGTCGCACGTTGGTGCCTTTGCGTGGTGCGATGGAAAGTTATGGCTGTACTGTTGACTGGGATCAGGATGCGCAGACTGCTTCGGTGCGGAAAGCCGGGAAAACCGTTCTTGTGCCACTGAACGTTAATTATATTGAGGTGGACGGTACACGGGTACAAAACGATACCGAAGCCATTATGAAAAACGGCAGGGTTTATTTACCGATTCGGATTGTTTTGGAATCTTTCGGTGCAAAAGTCGGTTGGAATGCCGCCGCGTCTACTGTGGTTGTAATTTCTCCCGGATCAGGTTCTGTCGGAGAATGTTTGCAGGTACATTTCATTGATGTGGGACAAGCAGATTCTATTTTGATTGATGTTTTGGACTATGAAGTCTTGATCGACGCGGGCAATAATCAAGACGGGGATACTGTTACGGAATATTTGCGATCGTATGTCGATGATGCTTTGGATTTGGTTATTGCCACCCATGGTGATGCCGATCATATCGGCGGGATGGATGATGTTTTTGCGGCGTATCAAGTGAATCAGTTGATTGACAGTGGTGAGCAAAAGGAAACAAAGACTTTCCGTGATTATTGGGCAGCGGTAATGAAAGAGCCAAATTGCCTAGTACGGGAGGATTCTGATTGTACCATTATGTTGGGAAATAACGCTTATTTGCAAATCATCGAAACCGGTGATGATTATCAAGACAGCAACAATAACAGTGTGGTTTCCTTGTTGGTTTATGATGAAGTAAAGGTTTTGTTTACCGGTGACATGGAGTCGGATGTGGAACGAGAAAATTTGAACAAATTCTCTGACGTGGATGTGTTGAAATCCGGACATCACGGTTCCGCCTCCTCTTCTTGTATGGCTTTTTTGGAAAAAATTCAACCGGAATATGTGGTAGTATCCGCCGGGTTAAATAATTCGTATGGACATCCCGCGGCAGTAACATTGAACAATTATTTTTCCGTTGGCGCTAAGGTATTGGGCACATTTCGTTCCGGAGATATTATCATGACCACGGACGGCAAAAATTATTCTTTTGATTCTGCTGATTATTTGACTCTGACAGACGCCGGCGCAGGACAGGGAGCTTTGGAAGAAAATCCTGTGATCACACCACCGGGATCGGCGCAATATGTGGGTAATCAAAACACAAAAAAATTTCATTTGTTGTCCTGTCGCTATGCGGGGCAAATTAGCGACAATAACATCGTTTATTTCCGGAGCAGAGAGGAGGCGGTAGGTTACACGCCTTGTAAGGTGTGCAATCCGTAAAAATTTTTCTCAAAAACATCATAATGGGAGGGATCCGTTCTCTCCCATTTTTCATAAAAAGGCAGGAAATCTTTCCTTTATCCAGAAATTATTATATAATTTCTGAAGAAAAGCTTCGGAAGAAAAAATGCATAAAAAGAGGAATATGTGATTTCGCGGGCGGCGGTATGCGTTTTATGGTTACGCGTTTAGCGTGATGATTTTTGCGTGTTGATATGATTGAAATTTGAACGGGAATTTGATAAAATACCCGAAGGGAAGAAGAAAGGAATCGCTGTTTTATGAGTATGATAAGAAGACCTGTTTGCGGATTATGGTTGCTGATTTTATTACTTTGCGGAATGATCTTTTTTTTCAGTGCCGCCGGGGCCTACGGCGCCAGCTATAGCACGACCAATTATGACGGGAAAACATTTACGATTATTCATACGATTACGGTTACTAATCCGACCAATCGGGTGATGACGGATGTGTCAGTAACAGTACCGCTGATGAGTGAAACAGATTTGGGAAAATGGCAGACTTTTATCGGGGAAGAATTAAGCCCCGCACCGGACACCATTGTGACCAATGAGAATTATGGGCGAGATGCGACTTATACAATTGAGCGGATTCCGGCTCATGGTTTCGTGAAATTAGAACAGCGTTTTCATGTGAGCAATTATGCGATGACCAGCGCCTTCAATTTCCAGAATTATCAATATGACGCTTCCGATGTCAATAAACTGGATAAAAAATACTTACAGCCGGAACCGGGAATCGAATGCGATGATGTAGATATTATTTCCTATGCTCAAAGTAAAACAGCGGGAAACACAAATCCTTATCAAATTGCGCGTATTTTGTTCTCGGAAGTTAATTTACATTTGACTTATGACAATGATTTGACCGAACATTCCGCGCGCCAGGCGTTGCTTTCCGGGAAGGGCAATTGTGTGGATTATGCCTATCTTTATACGGCCTGCTTGCGTGCTATGGGGATTCCCGCGCGAATCTATACCGGATATTGGTATTCCGACAGTCTGTTAGAATCGGAATATCTTAACAGTGACGGTACCATCGATTTGACTATGTTGAAACATAACTGGGTAGAATTTTATGTATCCGGTATGGGTTGGGTGGTTGCGGATCCTACCTTTACTTATTATACCGTCGGTGCGGATGGAGAAAATATCAAGAGCATCGATTGGACTCGCTTCGCATCCATCAGTAACAACAATCGATTGGTCACTTTATATCAAGGTGAGGATTCGGGATCGGTGACCTATACCGGTTCCACAGCTCCGGAGATTACTTATGACTCTCGACTGTCAACAACAGAGGCAGTATCTCCTTTTTCAGATTTGATCGGACATTGGGCAGAAGCAGATGTCATCGCTCTTTGTAATTGGCATGTACCGGTTATAATTGGGAAAACCGATTCTTATTATGGAGTTAATGATAGTTTGACGCGTGCGGAATTGGTGACTCTTTTGAATCGAGTATTAGATTATGAAGATCCACTGCCTGATGATCAGTTGAGGGAAATTGATTTTCCGGATTTGTCTACGGAACATTGGGCATATGAAGATATTCAAAAGGCGGTCACACGGGGCTATGTGGTCGGGTTTGATGATGGTACCTTCCAACCGAGTAAAGCGGTCACGCGGGCGGAAATGGTAGCGATTTTAAATAATATTGCGCATTTGCCTAATGAAAGCGGCAGTCCTTTTATGGATTTGGATATCAATGGCTATCGCTGGGCAAAATCTGCCATTGAAAACGCTTATCATGCCGGTTTGGCCAAAGGTATTACCGAAACAGTTTTTGCTCCTGCTAAAGAGTTGACCAGAGGTGAGGCGGCTGTTTTTGTAAACCGTTGGCTAAACAGTGATTATTTTTAAAAAACATGGATGAGAAAAGGAGCGATGCTTCTTGCGTGTAGACGCGTACCCGTGGTTGTTGGATGTGGATATTTCAGCTACCAAAGAATATTATGCACAACATGATCACGCGGTGGATCGTGTGGTGAATCAGAAATTTATACAAAGACTTTCTCCCAAACAAAAAATGTTTTTCGCTGATTTGGGCGTGGATCTTTCGCGAGTAAAAGCGGAAGAAAAGACCTATGATATTCCGGAAGAAAAGGAACTCCTCGGTGTGAATTTGTATCGGTTGTTTATGGATTTTATTCTTTGCGGAAAATTTTTGGCATTACCTGATTTCCAATGGGAAATTTATCGCGATAATGAAGTGTTGGGGGATGGTGTGCCGAAAGATTTGGAAATTCGTCATCTTTCGGAGGACGGACAAATTTTCTTTCAGCTGGAAAACCTCAATATTGTGTTTAAGCACCCTGTTTTTCGGATGGAGGAGGGTTCTCCGAACCGAAAATGGAACTGTGGTTATATCATCGGATCGATTTTGATTTGGGAGGATTTGACCTGATATAGATTGCGAATCTTCTTTGCGGAGGGGGGAAAGGAAGATGGAAAATGAGCAAAAGTATTTGGATTTTTTGCTGAATAACGGAGCCGATTTGGCAATGGTAATTGATACCAAAACGGTGGTGACTGCGCCGTGGACCATTTATCGATGCCATTATGGTTGTGATTTTTACGGGAAACGCCACTGTTGTCCGCCGAAAGCTCCCGGCTGGAAAGAAACTCGAGAAATGCTGGAATGCTTTACTACGGGCATTTTGTTTCGCAGCGGCAGTGAACATGATACGAATATAACGGCATTGGCGGTGGCAATCGCTCGTGAATTGTTTTTGGATGGTTATTATAAGGCGATGGCCTTTGGGTGTGGACCTTGTCAAAAATGCGAATCCTGCAATCCTGACCATTGTAATTTCCCGTATCAAATAGTTCCCGCTATGGAAGCGTGTGGCATTGATGTTTTTGCGACGGTTCGCGCTAACGGTTTGACCATTCATACAGTTCGGGAACGAGGCGATCATGCTGATTATTTCGGATTGGTTTTGGTTGAATAGCAAATGAAAAAATAATTTAAGAAATCAACAGAGAAATTGAAGGGGGGAAAGGTATGGATAATTTTACATTTTGCAGTCCTACTAAATTTGTTTTCGGCAGAGATACTCATAAAAAAGCCGGTGAGTTGGTTGCGCGATTTGGCGGGAAAAAGGTACTTTTGCATTATGGCGGTGGTTCCATCAAAAGAAACGGCGTCTATGAGGAAGTATTGACTTCTTTGCGAGAACAGAATTTGAATGTGGTAGAATTGAGCGGTGTGCAACCCAACCCTATCAGCAGCAAGGTGTATGAGGGTATTGCCCTTTGCCGTACCGAACAGGTGGATTTTATTTTGGCTGTTGGCGGTGGGTCTGTAATTGATTCCGCCAAAGCCATCGCGGCCGGAGTTTGCTACGAAGGAGATTTTTTGGATTTTTATCGAGATAAAGCCAAAATCACGAAGGCTCTGCCTGTTGCCACGGTGTTGACCATTCCGGCTGCCGGCAGCGAGGGATCCCCCAATACGGTGATTACAGATGAGCAAAATTTAATCAAACGAGGAACTGCTTCTGATTTGTTGCGTCCTGTTTTCTCCATTATGAATCCTGCCCTTTGTTTTACTTTACCCACTTATCAAAGCATGTGTGGTTGTTCTGATATTATGGCGCATATTTTTGAGCGGTATTTCACTAATACCCAGGAAGTGGAAATTACTGATCGCTTCTGTGAAGCGGTGTTGCTGACCATCATCAAAGAAGCGCCGAAGGTTAAAGCGAATCCGCGTGATTATCATGCCCAGGCCAATATTATGTGGGCCGGTATGGTGGCTCATAACAATCTGTGCGGTGTCGGCCGTCAACAAGATTGGGGTACCCATGCCATGGAACATCAGCTTTCCGCTCATTATGGGGTCGCGCATGGGGCTGGTTTGGCTATCATGTTTCCTGCTTGGATGAAATATGTGCTGGATCATGATGTGACGCGTTTTGCTCAATTGGCAGTGCGGGTTTGGGGTTGTGAAATGGATGAGGAAAATCCCAAGGCGACAGCATTGCAGGGAATTGCTCGTTATGAAGAATTTTTGCGTTCTTTAGATTTGCCGTTATCCTTTTCAGATATTGGCGCCAAAGAAGAAGATATTCCAAAGTTGATTTCTACCATGGGTATTACAAGCAGAAAGGCAGAACATCCCAAACATACCGGTAATTTTGTGCCTCTCTATGAAGAAGACGTCGCGGAAATTTATCGGTTGGCTTGTCGCTGAGAAAAATTTCGCGAGGATTTTTTTCGATTGTTCTGTTTGGAAAGACTTTTATTTGAAAAACTTTTGATAAAACAAATAAAAAGCGATAAACAGTGAAGAAGAATGAACGCTTAAATTCAAATTTTATTTCGAATAAAAATGACGAAGCTTATTGACTGGCTCAAATTTCGGCAGAAAGCCATCGAGGAAGTATTTTAGAACCGAAAGGTAATAAAATCACTCTGATTATGAGTGTCAGCAAGGTTTAAAAAAGGAGTTAAAATAATCAAGAAATCTCAAAAATACTTAGTTTTTTCGCCACTGCTTATATTGTCGGAGCGGTTAAAAAAAGGCTTATCAAAGATAGTCTTTCATTACTGAATGCAAAGAGCCGCCCGCAAAAACAGAAGATAACCATACATAAAAAATGTTGCAGATTTGTTGCGGAAAAGTGTGAAGAAGCGTTAATCTTTGACAGAATAAACAATCCAAAACCCCTGCCAAATCATTCAAATTGAATGATTTGGCAGGGGTTTTGTTGAGATGTAATGGTGTTTTAAATTACGTCCGCTTGATTGAACATCAGGTGAACGATTCAGTATTCATTACAGTACCACACGGGCGTCCGCAATGGTTACACCGTTTTCGTAAACCATCACCGGATTCAGATCGACTTCTTTGATATCCGGATAAAGATAAGGAAGTTTGGAAAACTCCATCATGGTTTTGGCGAGAGCGCGGACATTTTTAGGCTTGTTGCCGCGAGCACCTGCCAATAAGGGATAAGCTGTAATGGAGCGGATCATTTCCATGGCTTCTTCTTCATTAACAGGAGCAATCTTCAGGGAAATATCTTGGAAAATTTCACTGTAAATGCCGCCTAAGCCGAAAAGCAACACCGGACCGAAAGATGGATCCCGTTTCAGCCCCAGAATTACTTCAATGCCGTCTTGACGCAGCATCGGGTATACCATAACTCCTTGAAAGTCATCTCCGCCGATTCTTTCCAGATCTTTGTAAGCCTCAACTGTCTTTTCGTAGTTTTTTAAATTGAGTTTGACGCCGCCTACGTCACTTTTATGGATGATTTTAGGAGAAACTACTTTAAGAACCAATGGATAGCCGATTCGATCACAGGTTTCCTTTAACTGAGACAGATCGGAAACAAAGGCGTTAGTGGGGACGGGCAAGCTGCATTTTTTCAGCAGTTCCATCACTTTGTTTTCCGGCAGAATTTTTTGATTCCCCAGAGAGCCGATAGCGGCAGGGTGTTCTGTTGGTTGTTCTTCTTTGTCTAGGTGCTTATAATAGTTTAGAAACTTTCGGAACACCCACATACATTCTTCTCCCGTGGTGAAATTAGGGATGCCGCTTTCGTACAAATAATCCAGCGCTTCTTGGATATCCGGTCCTACCGTGAAATTGGTGATAACGGGTTTATCAATGGCGGAGGCTGCTTCTACCACGGCTTTTGCCACCGGCATCGCATTCATATAATTGGTACCTACATAGATGACGACGGCGCCGTCGTATTCCGGCAGACAATCAACCAGCACTCGTTGATACCATTCCGGAGTACCTTCTACTGTGATATCAATGGGGTTATTGAGGCTGGCATGGGGCGGCAGATAAGTTCTTAGTTTTTCTTTGGTTGCTTCGGATAAAGGCGCGATATTCAAATGCAGTTCTTCTCCTCGGTCACAGGCCATAATGGCGGGACCGCCGGAATTGGTTACCAGCATAATCCGTTTGCCTTCTATCAGTTTCATGGTAGAGAGTGCTTTGCAGAGACTGAACATTTCTGCGATAGTATAAACGCGGATAGCGCCGCATTCTTTCATCGCGATATCATTAATATTATCTTCTCCGGCCATGGAACCGGTATGGCTGATGGTCGCGCGGCTGCCTGCCTGGGTTCGACCAGATTTGATTACCACAACAGGTTTGACTTTGGTTACTTCCCGCATAATTTCCATGAATTGGGGGCCATTGTTGATTTCTTCCAGATACAGCGCAATAACATCAGTTTCTTGATCATCTTTCAAATAGGCCAAGTAATCATTGACTTTCAAATCTAGGCTGTTGCCGAAGCTGACAAATTTGGAGATACCTAGTCCTTGTTCTTTGGCCCAGCTCATGAAAATACCTCCAATGGAGCCGCTTTGAGAAATAAATGCTACATTCCCTTTTTTTGGTGTGGTTTCCAATGTTCCGATAAGATTATAATGAGTGTTGATAAGACCGGCACAATTGGGCCCGACAAAGCGAATGCCGTATTTTCTGGCAACGGCCAGTGTGTCTTCTTCCGCTTTGGTATTACCCGCTTCTCGAAAACCGGAAGTGATGACTACAGCTGCTTTGATACCGCCTTTGCCGCAGTCTTCCATGGCGGAAGGCACGACTGAAACCGGGACGGCCAAAATCGCCATATCCACTTCTTCCGGTATTTGAGTCACACTGGAATAGCCGGGCAGATCTCCGACGCCCATTCCTTTGGGATTTACCGGATAAACTTTGCGGTAACCACCGTCCAACAGTCGATTAGTGATGATATTTCCGATTTTTCCCGGACTGGCGGAGCCGACAACAGCAACGCCTTTGGGTGTAAATAATGATTCAAACATGTGCCTTCCTCTTTCTGTTTTGTGAAAATTGCCAATCGATTTCTGTCTGGAAATAGAAATCGATTGGGCTGATATTTCTTATTTGCTTGATTTCTTTTAATAATATTTGATTTTAATGGGATCGATTTGTGCTAAAAGCGCTTTTTTATGGAAATATTCATTGCTTTTTGGGAGTATCAGTTTTGTTTGTTCTGAGCGCACTCTACGCCTGCGTGAAATGCCATTAAATTTTGTTCTTTCACTTTTGGCCATTTTTGCGCGATCAACTCGGCGACAAAGTCAACAGAAATCAATTTATTCAGGATACTGTTTCCCATAGCCAGTCCCAGCGCGAAAATATTTTCCCGCACTTTCGCACCATTATATTCCGGAACTTGGGATAAATCTCCATAGATTAGTTTAGCGCCGCTTTCCCGAATTACTTGTCGGACATCGGCGCTGTCCGGATAGGGAGCTTTTTTCAACATAACATCTGTTGGCTGCCAAATTCCGCCATAGAGGATAAATTCTCCGTTCTTTTTCAGATAGCGCAACGCTTTTAAGGCTTCGGAGCACTCCATGGCAATGGCCATATCCGCAGAACCGGTAGGAATAGAAGGTCCTGCGTCAGGTTTGCCCAGACGAATTTGTGCTTTTACAAAGCCGCCTCGTTGACTCATTCCCTTGGTAGGAAAATAGTTAACGGCGATTTCTTTGGCAATAGCGGCTTGACAGATAAAATCCGCAATAGTCAGAATCCCCTGACCTCCTACGCCAACCAGGTAAATATCTAAAGATTGTTTCATGATAACCTCCGATCGTTTTTTTTGATGACCTTTTATGCGTTTTGAACGGGAAGCGCCTGAATGGCATTGAATTTGCAGAGTTGGGCACAGATGCCGCAGCCGTTGCATTGATTAGGATCAATTTGAATGGATTGATTGCCAAGCGTGATAGCGGGGCAACCGCTGATGTTGATACAAGCTTTACAAAGGGTGCAGGCATCGGTATCTACATGAATGTTGTTGTAACGGATTTTGCGTCGATTGGCTTGAATCGCGCATTCCCGACGACAGACAACAACCGAAGTGCCCGGTGTTTGAATAGCTTCTTGTATGATGGCGGTGGTGGCTGCCAGATCATAGGGGTCTGTTTCTTTAACATAATCGATGCCCAATCCTTTAACTGCATTGAGGATGTCAATTTGACGATAACCGTCACGCTGAAATTCAACGCCGGTTCCGGGATTGACTTGCATTCCTGTCATGGCAGTCCATCCGTTATCCATGATGATGACGGTAAGATCCAAGTTTTGTTGAACGGCATTAATGAGTCCCGGAATTCCCGCGTGGAAGAAAGTAGAGTCGCCGATGGTGGCAATGACCGGTGTTTTGACGCCGCTGTGCAAATATCCTTGGGCCAGCGGAACGCTGGCGCCCATGGAAAGCTCTGTCCAAAGAGTATGGTAGGGAGGATTCATACCCAAAATAGTGCATCCGATATCCCCTGTAATCATAACTTCATCTTTTTTGTAGCCTAAATTTTTTACAGCTTGATTCAAAGAAACATAGGTGCCTCTGTGAGGACAGCCGCTGCAAGTGGTGATGGGTCGGGCGGCGCACATGGCTTCACCTTTTTCTGCTGTCGTGAAATCTTGGGGCGGCAGTGTAAAGTTGATGGCTTTTGCCAATCCGGCAGCTACAATGGCGCCGTTGTATTCTCCCAGACGGCTGAAAGTACCGTCGGTTTTACCGATAATTGTGGGGCGTTTTTCTAAATTGTATCCTAGGCAGAACAATTCCCGTTCAATGACGGGTTCCAACTCTTCCGCCACAACAATGGTATCACAATGACGTAACATGGCTGTCATTTCTTCCCTGGCGAAGGGCAGAGAAGCGGCCAATTGCAAGGTACTCAGATCTTCTTTGCGCAGATTGGCGCCGACCTGATTCAAGATTTCAACAGCCTCGCTGATGTAGGTATTGGTGACGCCCACTGTAACAATGCCGATTTTTCCCTGTAGATTTAGTTTGTTTAATCCCAATTCTCGAAGATAGTTTTCTGCTTCGTTCAGAGAGTCGATGAGGCTTTGATGCTGTTTGGTACAGATGGCCGCGCCCGCTTTGGTAAATTTATTAATATCTTTTTGTAAAATCGGTGCTTTGTCCGCCGGTTTCACTCGTTCTTCCACTTCAATATAGCTGTAGGACTGGGAGGTATTGGTGACACCGCGTACAAAAACCGGTTTTTGAATATGTTCAGAAATGGTAAAGGCCAGTTTTGTGAAGTCATGACATTGCTGACCGTTGGCCGGTTCTAAAATAACCATATCACTCATTTGAGCAAAGGTTCTGGTATCCTGTTCGCACATGCCGGTGGTAACCCCGGGATCATCGGCTACATAAACTACCATCCCGCCGATGACGCCGGAATAGGCGATGCCAATCAAAGAGTCATAGGCTACATTCAGCCCGGACATTTTCATGGTTACCAGGCTGCGTTTTCCTGCCCAGGAAGTACCGGCCGCGACTTCTACTGCTACTTTTTCATTGGTGCTCCATTCCACATGGGTTCCTTCCAAATCGGTACGTTGATATAAACTACCGATGACTTCTGAAGAGGGGGTGCCGGGATAGCCGCAGATGACATCTACACCTGCCGCCAACGCCCCCAATGCGATTGCTTGATTACCGTTTATTAATTGTTTGGTCATTTTTCTTCTCCTATGATGTGATATGTAAACGATTTATTTTTGCAAAATGTTACGCAACTCTTGAACCAACCATTGGTTTTCTTCTTCAGTGCCAAAGCTGATTCGCGCGTATTGAGGATATCCCCAACCATAGCCGTTTTTGATGAAGATACCGCGGTCGGCAAGAGCTTCCGTAACCGGTTTGCTGTCGGTATGCAGATTTACAAAACAGAAATTGGCGTGCCCTTCAATCATATCGATTCCCAGTTTTTGAAATTCTTCTTTCAAATAAGCGCGGCTTCGGTCTGTATTCCAGAGGGTGTCTCGGATAAATTGACGATCGGTCAGCGCCGCCGTCGCCGCCGCTTGCCCCATTCGATTAACAGGAAAAGTTTCGATGGCTTTTCTCATATTGCTGATTAAAAATTCCGGCGCTAAAGCATAGCCGACACGCAGTCCGGCCAAACCGTAAATTTTTGAGAAGGTTCGGATAATCAGTACATTTTTGTTTTGGCGTACCCATTCCAGACCGTCAGCATAATCGATACCTTCTGCGAATTCTGCATAGGCCTCGTCTAAAACCACCAGAACATGGTCGGGCACTTTTTTCATAAAGTCGGACAATGCTGTTTGGCCGATGGTCATCGCAGTCGGATTGTTGGGATTGGTGATCATGATCAGCTTGGTTTTTTCCGTAATAGCATTCAAAAGACCATTCAAGTTACAGCTGAGATCGGCATTTGGTTCTACTTCAACAATTTTTCCACCCAGTAAACCGCTTTCCACACCGTAAACAAAGAAATAGGGTTTGCAGACGAGGATTTCATCTCCTTCGTTGATAAAAGCATTCATCAGTGTGGTGATGATGTTGTCGCCGCCATTGCTGATAATGACATTGTCCGGATGCAGCTGATAATGTTCTGCCAAAGCGTTACGCAGTAAGGTGCTGCCGCTTTCCGGATAGCGGTTCAATCGGTTGATTTCCTGTTGCAGCGCTTGTATCGCTTTGGGGGAACTGCCAAAGGGATTTTCGTTGCTGTCCAGAGAGACTGCCCGCTGAAGTCCTTTAGCGGTTAACAGATCTTCTTTCATCGGGGGTACGGAAACCTCAGGAAAATTCGCTACTGTATTTCGAAACAATGATTTAGGATCGGTCATGGTAAAAACTCCTTTGATTTATTCACTCATTTATTATAACAGATTGTTGTCTGAGTATCAAGGTAATTCTTGACCAATTTAACAACTTAACGTAACAAAGTGTTTTGTGTATTGTCTGACTCTTTCTGTTTTTTTTGTTATTCTTTCAGAGATAAAAAGGAATACTGAAAGATTTTTTCTTTCTTATTGCATTTTTTCGGTTCTCGGCGATAAATAGAGAGGAATCTTATGCCAATAAAGAGAATAAAAAAATAGATAGTAAGGAGGCTCGCTATGGAACCTTTTTTTTGGAATGAGGTAGAAAAGAGAATTTTAACTTCTCAGGCAACTTTTGCCGCTTATTCGCGTGGCAGACGACAGCCGGAGGAAGATGACCGTTTTCGTACTTGCTTTCAGCGGGATCGGGATCGCATCATCCACAGCAAAAGTTTTCGTCGTTTAAAGACCAAAACACAGGTATTTATTAAACCCTATGGCGATCATTTTCGTACGCGCCTGACCCATACTTTGGAAGTTATGCAGATTTCTCGCAGCATTGCCAGGGCTTTGCGTTTAAATGAGGATTTGACAGAAGCCATTGCCTTGGGTCATGATTTGGGACATACTCCCTTCGGTCATGCCGGAGAGCGGGCATTGGCCGGTATTGTCGGTCATTTTCGCCATAATGAGCAAAGCTTGCGTGTTGTGGATGTATTGGAAAAAAACGGCAAAGGGTTGAATTTGACCGAGGAAGTACGGGACGGAATATTAAATCACAGCGGAGATTTGCAGGCTGCCACGTTAGAAGGACGGGTGGTCAGCCTTTCAGATCGCATTGCTTATGTCAATCACGATATTGATGATGCTTTGCGGGGAGAGTTGATTCATCAAAAGGATTTGCCGCGATCTGCCGTTACTCTTTTGGGTAAAAGCAGTGGGGAACGCATCGATACCATGGTGGTATCGGTTATTGAGCAATCTGCCTCTCTTGCGGATATCCGAATGGAGGAAGATGTATGGAACGCTATGAATGAGCTGAGAGACTTTCTGTTTTGTCGTGTATATTGGACGGATTACGCCAAGGAGTTAGAGGTAGAATTAACATTTCATATGGAAAAACTCTTTGATTATTATTTGACACATATTGAGGAAGTCCCTTCGGATATTCGCCGTGTGTCCGGAGGGGACGATCGATTGGCTGTTTGCGATTATATTGCCGGGATGTCCGATGATTTTGCTTTTAAAAAATTTGATCAGCTGAAGCTTGTTTGAAATTTAGGATCGAAAATACGAAAAGAGAGCAGATTTTCTGCTCTCTTTTAATCAGAGTATTGTTTTTTCGTTGGTCAGACTATCTTATTATTGACGGTAATAAGCAGAACAATATTCTGATACTGTTACAATGCCCGTTTGTTCTCTTTTTATACGGATATCGGCAAATTTTATTCAATGAAATTTCGTTTTATTTAATCAACAAGCTGAACAGGGAATTTGAGGCTGGTTCTTTGGTAAAAAAGGATATTTTTATTATGTGTAGAATAATTTTGTTAAAGAATCAAAATGCTGGTTGGGTTGTGCGGAAGGAGTGAACTGCGTTGCCGTTAATTCCGCCGGAATTTATTGAGGAGATTAATCGTAGACTGGATATTGTAGATCTGGTCAGTCAATATGTGGTTTTAAAGAAACAAGGACGTAATTTTGTGGGACTTTGCCCTTTTCATTCGGAAAATACCCCGTCCTTTATTGTTTCTCCGGAAAAGCAGATTTATCACTGTTTTGGTTGCCATGAAGGAGGCAATGGAATCAATTTCCTGATGAAAATTGAAAATCTGAGTTTTCCGGAAGCTATTGAAAAATTGGCGGAAAAATTTGGTTTGGAAGTTCCAAGACAAAAAATTTCTCCTCAGGAGGAGGCTCGAATTCGGGAACGCAAAACTTATTTTGCTTTGAATCAGTTAGCGAGGGATTTTTTTCAGGAATATCTTTGGTCAAAACAAGCTGAGCAAGCCCGTGATTATTTGGAAAAACGCGGGTTGACAGCGGAAGTCGTCAGAAAATTTGCTTTGGGGTATGCGCCGGCAGGCTGGGATTATTTGCTGAATTATTTGCTGAAAAAAGGTTACAGCCACAGACAAATTGAAACTGCCGGTTTAATCACTTTACGAGAAGGTCGCGATGGGCAATTAAAAGGCTATGATCGATTTCGGGATCGAGTGATGTATCCGATTTTGGATTTTCGCGGCCAAGTTGTGGGGTTTGGCGGCAGAATTTTGTCAAACGATAAAACTCAGGCAAAATATCTCAATTCACCGGAAACATCCTTTTTCCATAAGTCGCAGAATCTATACGGGCTTTTTACAGCGGGCAATGCCATCCGTCAGGCTGATGAGGCAGTAATTATGGAAGGGTATATGGATGTCATTGCTGCCCATCAGTTTGGTATAGATAACGCGGTGGCGGCATTGGGCACTGCTTTTACAGCGGATCACGCCAAGTTACTGCGTCGTTATACCAATCGTGTGTTGTTGGCTTTTGACGGAGACGCCGCCGGCGTAAAAGCGGCTAATAAAAGTATGGATATTTTGAAAAAATTGGATTGTTCCTTGCGAGTGGTTCACTTTCCCGATAATCAAGATCCCGATGAATTCATTCGGGCAAAAGGAAAAATCGGCTGGGAAGAATACGTCTCAGAAAACGCGCTGGATTTTTGGGGATACAAGTTGCAACAGGGACTGACGGAACATGATATCAGTACGATTTCCGGGAAAAGCTCTTTGGTAGATGATTTGATGCCCTATCTGCGCGGTTGCCAAAATCATGTTGAGTTGGAAAGTTTTATCCATCTTTTGGCAAAGACTTTAGGAATTGGTGAAGAATCTATTTACAGTGATTTGCGCCGTTATAGAAATAAAAAAGAGACGCCGCAGACGGTTGCTCCTGTTGTATCGAAAGAAAAAAAACAAGAGGCTGTTCCGCTGCCGAATCGTTATGAGGCGAGTCTGGTACTGTTGATGCTGCATAGCCGCGAGATTTATGAAAAAGTCGAAACTTTGTTGGGTTTTCAGTTTACCAATCATCAATGTTTGCAGGAATTATTGACATTAATCAAGAACTTAAAAGATAGCTATTCTTGGGATCCCTCCACTTTGTTTTCGTATTTAGGGGAGGGAGCAACAAGAGATTTGTTGTTAAAGATGCTTTCTGTAGATTTTGATACCACGAAGGAAAATTATACGGAGATAGCGGACGGTATCATTAATCAAATAATTATTAAAAGAAAACGCCAAGAAATAGAGGAAAAAGAGGCAGCTTTAAAGAATGTAACTAAATTGGAAGACAGCAAAGCGCTTTTGGCGGAGATTATGGAACTGCGTAAAGAAATCCAAAAGCTGCGAAGCCAGTTGAGATGACGATCAGGAATACATAGGGAATCATTGTATTATGGGAAGAGAGGGTGCTTTTGTGAAAGCGGAAGAACAAAAAACCACCAATAATTTTTCGACGGAAGCGAATGAGAAAATTCGTGAACTGGTTGAAAATAATAAAGAGATTTCCATTGGTGATATTTTGCAATTATTCAGCGATCGAGACCTTTCTGCCGAGGATATGGAAATTATTTATGATATCTTGGCGAAAAATGGCATTGAATTGGCCAATGAAGCGGATATTGACGAAATAGAACCGGAAGAACCGGATATCAAAGAACTGGAACAAGAGTCGGAAGAAGTAGAAATCGATCTTTCTGTTCCCGAAGGGATTTCTGTAGATGATCCGGTCAGAATGTATCTGAAGGAAATCGGCAGAGTCCCCCTTTTATCCGCCGAAGAAGAGGTCGAATTGGCCATTCGGATGGAAAATGGGGATGAGGAAGCAAAAAAACGTCTTTCCGAAGCCAATTTGCGCCTTGTGGTCAGCATTGCTAAACGCTATGTGGGTCGCGGGATGCTCTTTTTGGACTTGATTCAGGAAGGTAATCTGGGTTTGATCAAAGCGGTGGAAAAATTCGATTATCGAAAAGGATATAAATTCAGTACCTACGCTACTTGGTGGATTCGGCAGGCGATCACCCGTGCTATTGCGGATCAGGCGAGGACCATTCGTATTCCTGTCCATATGGTGGAAACTATCAATAAATTGAACCGTGTCCAAAGACAATTGATTCAGGAGCTGGGACGTGACCCGCAGCCGGAAGAAATTGCCAAAGAAATGCAGATCTCTGTGGAACGGGTACGGGAAATTTCCAAAATTTCTCAGGAACCGGTTTCTTTGGAAACACCCATCGGAGAAGAGGAAGACAGCCATTTGGGTGATTTCATCGAAGATGAAGACGCTCTGGCGCCGGCGGAAGCAGCATCTTTCTTTCTGTTGAAAGAGCAACTGGATGATGTGTTGGGTACTTTAACCCCCAGAGAGAAAAAAGTGTTGCAGTTGCGTTTTGGTTTGGAGGACGGTCGTTCTCGGACTTTGGAAGAAGTCGGTCATGTGTTTGGTGTTACGCGGGAACGGATCCGTCAAATCGAAGCAAAAGCGTTGCGAAAGCTGCGTCATCCCAGCCGCAGTAAAAAACTGAAGGATTATTTGGACTGAATTCAGCAGATTAAAATTGAAATTCCAATAAAAGATAAAAAAATATATGAAAAGCCTTGACTAATGAAGCAAAAGTGGTTATAATATGGGTTGTGACGATTGTGATGTCGTTGGAATAATGTTCCCTGATAGCTCAATGGTAGAGCATTCGGCTGTTAACCGAAGGGTTGTTGGTTCGAGTCCAATTCGGGGAGCCAGTTAATTTTGTGTTTCCACGGAAGCACTGAATTATAGAATATTCCCTGATAGCTCAATGGTAGAGCATTCGGCTGTTAACCGAAGGGTTGTTGGTTCGAGTCCAATTCGGGGAGCCAGAAAACTTGCAGATGTCCCATCTGCAAGTTTTTTCTTTTTTTCGAACGATAGTTTTGGTAGTGTGCTGTCGCTTTGATAGGGTAATGAGTGTTAGCGTTTTGAAATAGGACGAGCAGGATAGGTTGACAGAGGAAAAAGAATATGATATGATAAGACAATTGATAGTATTTTTTTAATAAGTGAGGGCCCTTAGCTCAGTTGGTCAGAGCCTCCGGCTCATAACCGGACGGTCCAGGGTTCGAATCCCTGAGGGCCCACCAAAGAATGACGTCAGTTTGGAGACAAAATGACGTGAAGGAAACTCCTGAGTCAGCGGAGTTTTCTTTGATTTTTGTACAATTTTAGCTTTGCGGGGTTATGCTTAAAATAGGAATCTGATGCGTTTGGGGGTTAGTCTAGACTAGCCCCATTTTTGCACCGATTTTTGGCTGAGCGATAAGTCAAGGATTTTGAGGGGAATTGGCGTATTGGCAAAATCGGTGAGAAAGCTCACCATCTTTTTTAGTTTTATGTCGGGATCAGACTCAGGAGCGGCTGTCGCGATTAGCTCCGACCGATGTCCGACGCCCCGGAGTTTTTAAGTTTTGATTAGCCGTTTTTTAACTGATGCGATTGTTGAAGTGCAGTCGGCACATCCGATCGCTAGTGAGACATCTGGGGAGAATGGAGACAAAAATTGTCGCCTCCTGCTCATCCAGACGGGGCGGCAGACTTCTAAGTCAGGCTGGGTGAACCCGGGCGCGCGAGACGGTCTCGGCAGACTGACCGGAAGGGTTCTTCCCGGAAACAAGAAGAGAATTGTTTCCCAAAGATTTTGGCACCGGCGCGATTTCCGGCTTTTTCTTGTTTGGGTTCTCCGAGCGATAAATCAGGCGGCGGGTCATTCCTTTTTTGATGCCGCACCGGATGTAAAGAAAACAGAAAAGCCGAACGTCTGCTTTCATGAGGATAAAACAACCGTATTTTTTAATATCTATTGTTGCAATTGTCGGTTTGTTCTGTTTTCCAATATCAGGGTTTTGAGGCGCGGGGATCGGCATCATAAAGCTGTCTTCATCATATTGCTGTTTTGATATTCTTGCGCATAGGATTCTTCCACAGGAATATGCTGCACCTGCCCGATCATTCCGGCGTCTTAAGTCCCGTATTTCTTTCAATGTATCTTCCATATCAAAAAACGTCTCATTGATCACGGGTGCGTTGGTCGTTTAGGCTTTGGGAATTGTAAAACTTCCGACCACAAATCGGCATCGTCAATTTTGTTATGATAAATAGCGCTTATTAAATTATCATAATGGTTAATCGGAAGAAAGCTAATACCAAAACACGCGTCTTTTTTAATATTGGCGTAAGTATGAATGTGCTGATATAGATTCCCCATCACCGCGAAGAAGACTTTGGGGAAAGGGAGTGTGCAGATGGTGATCTCAAATATAAAACCAATGATCCGTGGCGCCCTTCGCAAGGTGTGGATTTGGTTTTAAATAGTAAGAATTACGGCACATGGAGAAGCGGCCTGAAGAAAAATAAAGATCGTAAATGAAAAGCAATTGAGCGAATACACCGTACAACATTTACCGTTACAAAGGTAAGTCTGTACGGACGGCGGGAATTTGATATGAAAAACAGCAATATGAAAGGACATTGGATCGGCGTTTTTACTGATAAAGGCACGAAACAGAGATGGATTTTAGGGAGTGCGCGAAGGCAAAAAAATTTATAAAACCATTGGCAACGTTGTATCTAAAAAAACAGCAGGCGAGGTTTGTTGCAGGCATGAGAAAAACACTGGGAGGAATATCACTCATGAAAGAAATGATTGGATACTGCGGACTGGATTGTGAAAAATGCGACGCCTATCTTGCGACTGTCAATAACGATCAGGCATTGCGTGAGAAAACAGCGAAACTATGGGCAGAGCTAAATAATGCTCCGATTCTGCCGGAACATATTAACTGCGCGGGCTGTCGCGCGAACGGAGTAAAAACGGTATTTTGCGAACAGCTGTGCGAAATCCGAAAATGCGCTTTGGAAAAAGACGTTTCCACTTGTGGTGATTGTCCGGAATTAAAAGCCTGCCCGACAGTTGGAGCAATCCTTGAAAACAATCCCTCCGCTATGGAGAATTTGAAAGGATAGAATACGTAGAATAATAAATTACGATTTACGGAGATAAATATGAATGAATATACTTATGTTACCTTAAGGCAAAAACCTGAATTAAAAGAAAAGGCAGCTGCATGGTTCCATGATAAATGGGAAGTGCCGCAAGAAGCTTATCTTGAATGTATGGAAGCCTATCTCGGCTATGAAACAGAATATGGTTGGTATCTTTGCTTAGACAGCGAGCGCATTGTGGGCGGTCTTGGCGTGATTGAAAATGATTTTCATGACAGAAAAGACCTTGCTCCAAATGTATGTGCAGTATATATTGAACAGGAATATCGCTGTCAAGGAATTGCGGGACAACTACTTGATATTGTTGTAAAGGATATGAAGTCTAAAGGAATTACGCCTATCTATTTGATTACCGATCATACAAGTTTTTATGAAAGGTATGGCTGGGAATTTTTGTGCATGGTTCAAGGGGACAATGAGCCTGATATGACAAGAATGTATATCCATAGATAAATCGTTCTTGATGAGGAATATATGATGGTTGTTTATTGAAGTCGAAATTTTGAAAAAGCAGATCATGAAATCAGATTTCCGCAAAAGGATAGGTGTAGTTCTGAATTTGTTGAATCTTGTTGGTGGAAAGAAAAAACGGACGGAATATATTTCATATAATCAACCGGATGATAGTCACGGTGTCCTTCTGGCATATGATTACAGTGCTTCGGTTGGATGCGTTACTTTTAAAAAGTATGATTAGGAATGTGCCGAAGCGAAACGCGCTTTTTTCAATCCATAATACTGTAGGAAGAAAGATTGCAAAGAAATTTATGGCGTAGTCAGAGAACGCCGTAAAAGCAAAGAGATATCATTATTTGATTTTGGAATTCGGATAGTCACTTGTGGCGGCCGTGTCATTATATAAAAAGATCGGCTATAAAATTATTCCAAACTATAGCCCATACACAGACATATCCGATTCCATTTGTATGAAGAAAAATTGTAGAACGACAATGTATGGAGGGAAAATGGCGCTGGAAAATATACCATCGCGCTCGGCGATGATAGAATTACTCGGACAACCTTTGTTTGAGGTTTGGCAAGAATTATGTTCGGCGATTGATGCAAAATACGATATGGAAAGACTGTGGAGCACCGGCGGTAAGAATTGGACGTATGAGTATAAATACCGCAGAGGCGGTAAAACGCTTTGCGGTCTATATGCAAAAAAGAACCGCGTTGGTTTTATGGTTATTTTCGGGAAGGGCGAAAGAGCTAAATTTGAAGAGATACGAAATACGCTTTCCGATTCTGTTTGCGGACAATACGAAGAAGCAAAAACGTATCGCGACGGAAAATGGATAATGTTTGAACCGACTGATACTTCTGAATTTGATGACTATATGAAGCTGTTGGCCATTAAAAGAAAGCCCAATCGGAAATATTGATTTTTGTTTCAGGAGGCGTTTCGCATGGAAATTAAAAAAATTGAGAATGCTCAAATCTCCGAGGTTATTGACCTTATTTGGGCAACATTTTTACAATTTGAAGCGCCTGATTATTCTGAAGAGGGTGTGCGATCGTTTAGAGAGTTTATTGAAGATAAAGAGATAATGAGTACATTGGAGTTTTGGGGAGCATATGACAATCAAGAATTAAAAGGCGTTATTGCCACAAACGAGAACCGCGGGCATATTTGTTGTTTTTTTGTTAAAGCCCAATATCATCGACAAGGTATTGGCAGAAAATTATGGGAATATCTTTTGGCAAATAGCAGAAGTGAAATTATTACTGTTAATTCTTCTCCATACGCTGTTCCAATTTACCACAAGTTGGGCTTTATGGATACGGATGTTGAGCAGTTATCTGATGGTATAAGATATACCCCTATGAAATACGGGAGATAACGCAGGTTTACGGAGATGAAGAAATGGATATACGACAAGCTACACTATCAGATCTAAGTAAAATCAAAAGAATTTCAGAAGTTACGATATCTGAAATTTATCCACATTATTATCCGAAAGGCGCAGTGGACTTTTTTCTTAAACATCACAGTGAAGATAATATTCGGGAGGACATTAAAAAAGGGCTTATCTATCTTTGCTTTGATGGATCGCTAGACGCTGTCGGAACAATCACAATTAAAAATAATGAAATATGTCGTCTCTTCGTCCTGCCTTCCTATCAAAATAAGGGATTGGGCACGAAAATGCTTGATTTTGCTGAAGAAATGATCTTGCGGCATCATTCAAAAGTTATACTGGACGCTTCGCTGCCCGCTAAAAAGCTCTATCTCAAAAGGGGATATGAAAACATTGAATTTAATATCATAGCCGTAGGATACAACGATTTTTTATGCTATGATGTTATGGAAAAACAAGTATAGATGGGCTATTTAAAAGTGTCTCATTGCATGAAACATTTGACTTCTTTATACTCGCGGTAGGAGGTGTTAAAACATGGCGAACGAAGATAAGAAAGATTTTAACGCTATGTTGCACGATAGCAAGGATATGCCCAAATTTCAAACAATTACTGATCAGAAAAGCATTGAGAAATATGGCGGAAGCAAAATGTACTTTGCCCCGCCAATCGATTATGACGAAGTAATGAAACAAATTCCTTATGGGAAAGTGATTACTGTCGGGAAAATCCGCGAATATTTTGCCAAGCAGAATGGAGCTGATTTTACAGAGCCTGTTACAGCCGGAATATTTGTATCTATCGCGGCATGGGCAAGTTTCCAGCGCTCTGAAGATGAAACTCCATATTGGCGAACTTTAAAAGCAAATGGTGAACTGAACGCCAAATACCCCGGTGGCATAGAAGCGCAAAAAGAGAAACTGGAAGCAGAAGGACACACAATTATCCCTAAAGGACGCAAGAATATGAAGTACTATGTGAAGGATTATGAGAAGGCGCTGTTTTATTTGGGATGAGATTATTTGCCGTTTAACAGATTGGCTATCATGAGGTGTGTCGTGTTGGTAATTATTAGCGTCTTGGCGGATGCTTTCGATTATGAGGTGATTGGAATAAGAGAAGCTGAGCATGGGCGACGCGGCGGATTGAGAAACTGTAATGACGGGCGTAATCGTTGGATGGGCAGCGTACGTGGGGAGGTACGCGCGGGAAGAGTCGGAATATGACGCAGACGACCGGTAGATGTCTGAGTAGTCGGCATAGTCCGGTAATTACCGGAATTGTCGTATTAATTGTCAGCCGATTACCAGAACTTGGAGAAGGACGTTTTAGAAGAACGAACATAAAGGAAGGGCAAACTTTCATGACGATAGAAACGAAGGTCGTTCGAGCCCACCTTCGGCGTGACGCCATTTCCCGGCTTCCAGACTGACGTTGTAAAATAAAGAAGAACCACAATGTTAATAGAATCGATATCAACATTGCGGTTCTTTTTTCATTGCCGGGTAACTTTGTTCGAATCCGAGACTGGAACCCGGAGAGCGAAAAACTGTTGATACTGCCAAATCATAGTTTAAACTAAAAATAGAATGAAACTCACAGGTTTAGTGGTCTGCGGGCATAGATTTTTATCTATTTTGAGTTCGCTTTATCGAAACAAGTTAGTATATTCGCACTTTCGATGATGCAGGCGATTTTCTTCATGCTGTCTTAACAATACAATTTTTTGATTGCGTCAATCAAAGTAATAACGCGCTCATCTTGAATCTGGTAAAACACATTCATACCCTGTTTTTCAGAGGAAAGGATACCAGCCATTTTCATTTGGTTCAAATGCTGCGAGAGTGCGGAAGTTGTAATGTTTGGGGTGTATTGATGGATATCTCCAACAGTAAGTTTCCCCTGTAGAAGTGCACATAGAATCAACAGCCGATGTTCATTAGCTAACAGTTTCAGCAGTTCGGCGATTTTCTTTGCTTTGGCTTCCATATCTTTTTACCTTCTTTCCGTTTCTTAGTTTGCAGATTCCTTGAGTCATTGTTCCCATAGGGCAGTATACACACCAAGATCTTGGACGAAAAAGCGCCATTGTCATAAGTCCCAAAACGGTGGATGTCATCATGACTCCGAAAAATCCGAATGCAAACTGACCAATCCATGGCGCTACAAAACTCACATCCGCCCACTGCCAAGGCAACTTAAACATCCATAACAGCGTCACAGTCTGTGAAAGCGGGGCGCCGGTAAATACTCGATAGGTACTGAACAACATCAGGCAGAACATAGTCATGAAGAACGTCAGGAATCCGTAGCGGAACCACCGACTACGTAAAAACTTGGGAGGCGGTACATTTCTGGATAATTTTAATTTTTCACCCAGTAACCCCAATAGCTGTCCACGCCCGCAATAGCGGTTGCAGTAGGCTTTGCTGCCGCCGAAGATGGCCACAAGCAATGGAATACAGAAAAACAACATTCCCAGCCAGGCAAACAGGATATTAAATAAGCCTAAAGACAGATAGCATAACTCAGCAATCCAGAGATAATTTGACCATCTCTTTTTTTTCCGGTTTTTCATTCTGTCGCTCTCCTTTCCACAATATCAATCACTGCTGCCGGACATGCTTCCGCGCACTTTCCGCAGCCAACGCATTTTTTCTGATCCACCTGGGCCGAAATCCCCCATGCGATTTGAATTGCTTCCATTGGGCATATACGGACGCAACAACCGCAAGCCACGCAATCCTTACCAATACTGGCCAGTTTTTTTAATCTCACGAAGCAACCTCCATTTTAAAGTATTTTAGATATTAATAATATACTTTATTATTTGTCATATGTCAAGCCCCCGGATATTAGAATTTCTAAAATTTTTCGTTGGTGTAGGTATTTTAACTCATAAACAAAGGAAAGTATAGTAATGATAGGGACGCCTTACAATTATTGACGGCTGTATTTCGTATATCCCTATTACAAATAAGCTCAAGTTTATTTGTACACGAATATTTTGAGTCAGCTTCCTGCATTTGACGAGGATAAGGGAATAGAAAGATAAAATATTGTCCGAAAGACTGGCGTCAGTTTGGTGATCAAATGTTTTAATGATTATGATGATACTTGCGAGCAATTTAAAAGGTTTTCCGGAAACTCTCTTTGTTGGTTCGTTTTGAGTTATACGAAAACAGGTAACTATTTTTTCTATTCTTTGGCTGATTGAGAATAAGCTGTTGGTTGTTCTTCATTCTTGTTGATTTTAACTGCAATGATTGTTTAGAACTGGTAATATTTTTGAGCGGATTGAGCGGGTATGTTTATTATACCAATCTGTTGGAGGAAATGTGATCTTATATTGCTTAGATGTCATGGAATTGTAGGATTGCGCTATTGATCATTCTATAATTTTTCAAGGGTATCGTTTTTGTGATCGAGTTATTTGCGGTTATTCCGAATGATTGCGGAAAAGTGGGCTCGGCGGAATTTTTTGTTTTCCTTAGAAAATAATGTTGGCATGGTGCCAAAATTCTCCATTTGCAAAGAGTCATTTCGGCTGGAAAATGAACCGGTTAAAAATTTATAATGATGCAATATGATGATTTTTTTCTATTTTATAAAAATGAAAAATCTTTTTTTGATTATAGAAAAAATAAAGACAGAAAAAATTGATAAAAAAAGGGTTTTGTTCGATAAAATTGTTTTAATAAAAGAATTTTTGAAAAAATTGGTTAAGCAAAAAAAATGAAGCGAAAAGAATTCTTTATTGGTTGAAATATTTTATTAATAGAGGAATTTATTACCTTTTGTGGAAGTATAACAATGAAGTTGAAATAAATTTTCCTGTTACCGTTAATTCGGTGGTTATCAAGAAAAGGAGGAATTCATGATGAGAAAAAATTTTGGCGCGAAAACTTATTTGTATCCAATGCCTGTTTTGATTATTGCGGCTTATGACGAAAATGGTGTCGCCAACGCGATGAACGCGGCTTGGGGTGGTATTTCCGATGCGGATAAAATTTCCATGTGTCTGAGCGCCGGTCATAAAACCGTCAAAAATATTTTGCAGAAAAAAGCATTTACGGTTAGTGTCGGTGATGAAGCCCATATGGTGGAATGCGATTATTTGGGAATTGCTTCCGGTAATACGGTGGAAAACAAATTGGAAAAAGCCGGTTTGCATACAGTGAAATCGGAGTTTGTTGACGCGCCTCTCATTGAAGAATTGCCGATGGCGTTAGATTGTGAATTGCTCAGTTATAATCCGGAAACAGGAATTATGACCGGGAAAATTGTGAATGTCAATGCTGATGAACGCATTTTGGATGAATCGGGAAAAATCGATCCCGCGAAATTCAATCCAATCACCTTTGATGCTGTTAGCAACTCTTATTTGAAGCTGGGCGCTAAAGTGGGCAATGCTTTCAGCGACGGGAAAAAATTGATGTGATTATAAAAGAATAGCAAAAGTAAGCGGCAGTCGTTCCTCGCCGACGCGGGAGCGGCTGCTTTTTGTTACGGAAAATATGTAGGTGCATTAAAAAGTGAGTAGTATGCGAAACTTACGTCCGGTGCAGATATTTTATAAAGAGAAAAGGGGTAGGGATGAATTTCGAGAGAACTCGGGTAAAAATATTTTCTTTGCCAAAAAGATATGTTATAATTATAAAGAATAATGCTTGCATTTAGGAGGAAGGATGCCATGGCGGAAATGAGAAAAATTCAAAAACCCAGCAGAGATCCGATGACGCGTGTCAATGCCATTATCAATCATCCGGAATTTCAGGATTGGATTGTTGCCAATAATCAGGCGGAATACGGCAGTGAATATTGTCGTCACGGATTGGAGCATGGGTTTGATGTCGCCAGGATTGCCTATGAATTGTGGTTAGATCATGAGGGAAACCCTGTGGCGAAAGATATTGTATATGCGGCGGCTTTGCTTCATGATATTGGTTATTGGTCAAAATTTGAGGAGACAGATGAAGAAGGTTTGGAAGAACCGGAAACACCTTTTGAGGTAGCCGCTGTGCTCGCCGAAGAAATTTTGTTGGATGCCGGGTATCATCCTGCGGTTATCGAGGAAATTCGCAAAGCGATTCGTAATTTGGATACCGGTTACGGCGAAGGATTGAGTGCGATTTTGCGTCGTGCCAACGAGTTAAGTCGTCCCTGTTTTCTTTGTCCGATGCGAGAAAGCTGTACCAAAGAACCCAAAACAAAACGTTTAGAATATTAAATTCAGAAAATCATCCAAGGAGGCAATTATGCAATTAATCAAAACCGTAGCAGAAATGCGTGATTTGGGCTGGCAATGGCGCTTAGCGGGAAAAAAAGTGGGATTGGTTCCCACGATGGGCTTTTTACATGCTGGTCATTTATCTTTGGCGGAGGCGTCTGTTGCGGAAAACGAGATTACTGTTATGAGTGTTTTTGTAAATCCCATTCAATTTGGAGTGAATGAGGATTTGGACACTTACCCCAGGGATTTGGAGGGGGATATGAAAAAAGCTGCTTCAGTAGGGGTGGATTATATATTTTCTCCGGAACCCGCTGATATGTATCCGGCAGGATTTGCCACAACCATTGATGTAGCGGGGGTGACAGATACGTTATGCGGAGCCAGCCGTCCCGGTCATTTTCAAGGCGTGGCCGTTGTCGTTTCCAAGCTGTTTCATTTGGTGCAGCCTACCAATGCTTATTTTGGACAGAAAGATGGTCAACAGTTGGCGGTAATCAAACGTTTTGTAACAGATTTGAATATTCCCGTCACAATCCATGGATGTCCCATTGTGAGAGAATCAGATGGTTTAGCCATGAGTTCGCGCAACAGTTATCTAGATGAAGTCTGTCGACAGCAGGCATTGGTGCTCAATCAGAGTTTGAAAAAAGCAGAAACGGCTTATATCGCCGGTGAACGTGACGCGCGTACGATTTGCCGATTGGTGCGGGAACATATTGAGACAGCCCCTTTGGCGGATATCGAATATGTACAGGTGGTAGATCGGCTGACCATGCAGCCGGTAGCAACATTGGATAATCCGGTGATGGTAGCAGTAGCGGTTCGTTTGCGGAATACACGGCTTATTGATAACTTGCTCCTGGGATAGAGAGGGTCAAAGGTACTGATGATACAAGATATTTTCCCTAAAAAATACGATAATCGATACGGGCAATTTACACCGCGCCCTCAAGATATTATGATGATTTTTTCCGATCAAAAGGTCTTGCTGCGAAAAACAGAAGACAATTTTTCGCTGCCTCGATTGGCAGATTTACCCCGCCAGAAAGAATTTTTAACTGAAAGGATTCAATATTTGTTTGCGATTGATGAAACAAGATTTTTTTTGCTTTGGTTGGCAAAAGACTGGCAGCCTGATCCGAATTTTTGGCAATGGTGTGATCAGACGATTTTTCGCAGCGCTTTCACTGGCGCCGCGGCTTTTGGCGGAATTACGGCATTCCAATTATATCGCTGGTATCGGGATAATCAGTTTTGCGGCGCTTGTGGCAGTCGGATGGCTTCCGGTCAGGATGAACGAGCGCTGATTTGTAGCAGATGCGGTAAAGTTGTTTATCCTCGTATTAACCCCGCGGTAATTATCGCGGTGACGGATGGTGATCGTTTATTGATGACGCAGTACGCTGGAGGAACCTATCGCCGCTATGCCTTGGTTGCCGGATTTGTGGAAATCGGGGAAACTTTTGAAGAAACGGTGCGGCGAGAAATTTGGGAAGAAGTAGGATTGCGAGTGAAAAATATCCGCGATTTCGGTAGTCAACCTTGGTCTTTTTCCGATACGGTGATGATTGGTTTTTTCGCGGAATTGGACGGTTCTGATGAGATTACTTTGGAGCGGAAAGAATTGGCGACAGCCAAATGGTTCCGGCGGTCTGAAGTTCCTCATGATATGCATGCTATCAGTATTGGTTATGAATTAGTGCAGTGTTTTTTGAATGAGCAATAAAAAGGGGTGACACAATGATCGCGGGAATTATCTCCGTTGATGTACACGGAATGAATTGTTATCAGGCAAAAGTAAAGATCGACAGTTTGTTGCGGCGATCTGACAGCGGCGTGTATCGCCTGCGGATTATTCATGGATTTCATCAGGGAACTGCCATTAAAGAGATGATCTGGCAGGAATATGCGACACATCCCAAAGTAAAAGAAATTCTTTCAGGAAATAATACCGGTCAAACAGAATTGGTGTTACGCGCTTTTTAAAAGCTTATTTCTGAATTTCAAATGAATAATTATATTTAAAATATAAAAGGATTTGCGGAATTGAAAGTTTTGGTTTTCTGCGGAACCATGGTGGTATCTGTAAAAAATGCTTGTATTATCTGAGCGATATCCTATTTCAGCGACTTGCTGTTTTCGTTATGCGTCTGGGCTGTCGGTAAAATTGGTTATGCGGGAGGAAAAAGCGCTGTTTTTCTTAAGTATAAAATGGGTATGAGAAAAGGTTTTTTATTGGAATTTCTTGACAATTCTTTGGAAAATCGGTATGCTATTTTTATAGGGGATTCCTTTGAATAAGACGGAAATACCCGAGAGGACGAACAAAACAGAGAAAAATTGTAAAGAACACAGAAAAATTCCAAAATAGGAGGGGAAAAAATGGATTTAAAAGGTACAAAAACAGAAAAAAACTTGATGGAAGCATTTGCCGGTGAAAGCCAAGCCAGAAACAAATATACGTATTTTGCTTCTCAGGCGCGAAAAGACGGTTATCAGCAGATTGCCGCAATTTTTGAAGAAACTGCTTTTAATGAAAAAGAACACGCGAAAATTTGGTTTAAATATTTGAACGGTATCGGTTCCACTGAAGAAAATCTGGTTGCCGCGGCAGAAGGAGAAAACTACGAATGGACAGATATGTATGCCCGCATGGCCAAAGAAGCCAGAGAAGAAGGTTTTGAAGAAATTGCCCTGAAGTTTGAAATGGTAGGAAAAATTGAAAAAGAACATGAAGAACGCTATCGTAAACTTTTGGCTAATGTTAAAGACGGTCTGGTATTTTCCAGAGAAGGTGAAATGATTTGGCAATGCTCCAACTGTGGTCATATTGTCATCGGTAAAAAAGCTCCGCAGATATGCCCTGTTTGCGCTCATCCCCAGTCCTTCTTTCAGATTAAAGCGGAAAATTATTAAACAGTGACGAACAATCGGCGATTTTTTTGCTGCTTGAATAGAGGAAAACGGCGCTGTCTTGAGACGGCGCCGTTTTTTAATGAGTTTTTAAAATTATTTTAGGGATTTGTTAAAAATAGATTTAGTGTAAAACGCGCTTAATTTTTTTTATTAAGCGCGTTTTGAGGGATTGTTTGTGTTTTTATTATAGATAAATTACTTGCATTGTGTGCATATATATTCAGGAACGGCGCGCTGATTTGCGACAGACTCATAAAGTCGCCAGCCGCCGGCTAAATTGTAACAATCATACCCATTGCCGGTGAGAATACGGCAGGCGATATAGCTGCGCTGACCACTGTGGCAATGGACATAGATCGGACGATCTTTAGGGAGTTCTTTCAGATGTTCCCGCAGAGAATCTAAGGGGATGTGGCGGAATCCTTCAATTTTGCCTCGACTGACTTCCGTTTCCGTACGGACATCCAACAAGGTGACGCTGCCGTCACGAGGCAAAGCCGCCACATCATGCCAGAAAAATTGTTTGATTTTTCCGGTGACGATATTTTCCGCTGTAAACCCCAGCATATTGACGGGATCTTTGGCGCTGCCGAAAGGCGGCGCGTAGCAGAGTTCCAGTTTTGCCAAATCGGTAACTTTGGCGCCGAAACGAATTGCCGTGGCCAATACATCCATACGCTTGTCCACGCCGTCATAGCCAACGATTTGCGCGCCCAGTAAACGTAAGGTGCTTTTTTCCCAAAGCGCTTTGATGGACATTTTGGTGCCGCCGGGATAATATTCCGCATGGGACGGAGAGTATAAATAAGTTTTATCGTAATCAATACCGGCCGCACGCGCACTTTTCTCATTCAGTCCGGTGGCTGCTACTGTCATATCGAACAATTTCAGGACAGAGGAACCCTGAGTGCCGTTGTATACGGAATCACCCCCCGCGATATTGTCTGCCGCAATGCGTCCC
>CBCTTQ010000011.1:0-53294 GCA_965149945.1 uncultured Peptococcaceae bacterium
AGAACACTGATCATCTGCCGAAAAATAGGCATACCTTGCCCTTTTAACAGCTTTCCACGTTGTTAAGAGTACCACGAAAATATTGCAATTGTCAAGTAAATTCGGATAAAAAAACAGAGAAATCACGAAAAAATCACAGAAGTTGACGACGACAAAAAATACTGTATACAATCTGTTTTTTTCTCTTTTTTCTTAATCAGAATTTTTATACGCAAAGGCGGGATTTTTATGAAAGCGTATCAAATCTTTACATCCTCGTCGCGCGTTTTTGAAAAAAAACACCCCGCGAGTAAATAAAAATCGTCCAAATCATTTAAAAACAGAACGGAAAATGTTACAATAAGAGTACCATCATCACCGCAGAACAAACGAAGGCGGCGGTCAACCCGCCGTTGCTGCTTTAATAATGATTATATAATAAGGAAAAGAGGGTTACTTCGAAATGAGCGAAAAGAAAATTTCCTTTGTACAATTTCAAAAAATGAAACAAGATGGGCAGAAAATCGTCATGCTCACCGCCTATGACTACGCCTCCGCTTTACTCGCGGAACGCGCCGGCATCGATATCATTCTGGTGGGGGATTCCTTGGGCAATGTGGTGCTGGGCTATGACAGCACACTGCCGGTCACCCTGGAAGATATGATTCACCACACCAAACCGGTGGTCAAAGGAGCCTCCCACACCACCGTCATCACAGATCTGCCCTTCGGCAGTTTTGAAGCATCCGTCCAGCAATGTATCCAAAGCGCCGTTCGCGTCATCAAAGAGACCAACTGCGACGGTGTGAAAATCGAAGGAGGCGCCGAACGCGCCCATCTGGTCAAAGCCATTTCCGAAACGGGCATTCCCGTCTGCGCTCATATCGGTCTGACACCGCAATTTGTCATGCAGTTCGGCGGTTTTAAAATTCAGGGAAAAACCAAAGAGGCCGCGGAGAAACTCATCTCTGACGCTCAAGCGCTGGAACAGGCAGGCGCCAGAATGTTAGTGCTGGAATGTGTCCCCGCGGCAATTGCCGCCATCATCACAAAAAAAATCAGCATCCCCACCATCGGCATCGGCGCCGGCGCCGGCTGCGACGGTCAGGTACTGGTTTGGTACGATCTGGTCAACATGTACGACGGATTCAAACCGAAATTTGTTAAGCGCTTTGCTGAAGCCGGCCGTTTGATTCAGTCTGCCTATGAAGACTATGCCAAAGAAGTGCGGGAAGGCGCCTACCCCTCCGAAGAGTATGCCTTTGCCGCCAACATCGATGACGATACCCTGAAAAAGCTCTACTGAGGCGTCCTTGACAGGCATGAACCGCCGCGGCAACACATAAACATTTTTGACGGAATACATCCGTCCGGCAACAAAGAAACCATCCGAGGTGACATTATGCAGAAAAACTATGTAGAAATAGAGCTGGTGGGACAGACACCCTCCGCCGCCAATCCCAAAATCCAAGTTCCCATCGGCACAAAGCTGAAATATTTCGCGCCCCAACCGGATCCCAACCATCCTCATGTGGTAGCGGCTCTTGTCAATAATATGCTGAAAGATCTTAACTATCCCGTCTACTGCGACAGTCAAATCCAATGGCTGGACTATACTCATCATTTCGGCAACAAAATTTACAAATACAGCCTTTCCCTGCTGTTATATGTAGCTTGCAGGGAGCTTTATCCTCAATATGAACTGAAAGTGCTCCATTCCCTGCGCAACGGGCGTTACTGTGAGCTGCGGGGAAAACCGCGGCTCACAGAAGAGGATTTCGCGAAAATCGAGCAAACCATGCGTCAAATGGTAGCGGCAGACCTTCCCATAAAAAAAAGCTATCTGAACCGTCAGGACGCCCTGCGCTATTTTCGCTCCCGCGGCTACACCCTGATGGCGGAAAATCTGGCAATGGAAACCGCCCATAACATCCCTATCCACATTTTGCAGGGGCATATTCAATACATGTACAGCAAAATTGTTCCCTCCACCAAATATCTGGATAATTTTCAAATTCAGCCCTTCGACGAGGGCTTCATCATTCGGGAGCCCCACAGCTTTAACATGGCGATTTCCGCCGAACCCTGCGACCCCGATTGTTTTGCTTTTCCCAGACGGTTGCAGGACTCTTTGAAAACCTACGATGAATGGGGACGAATTTTAAATGTGCAAAACGTGGCGGACATCAACCGCGCCATTGAAAACAACGACTTTAAAAATCTTGTCATCATGGCGGAAAGCATGCAGCAGCGTGCCATGCAAAAAATTGCCGACAGCATCTATGCTGATTTTCCTCAGGTGAGAGTAGTGCTGATGGCAGGACCCAGCTCCTCCGGCAAAACTTCTTTCTGCAATCGCATGGCCATTGAGTTCCGTTCTTTAGGACTGAAGCCCATCGTCCTTTCCATGGATAATTACTTCGTGGATCGGGACAAAACTCCCCCGGGCAATGACGGCAAACCGGATTTTGAATGTGTGGAAGCCATCGATCTGCCCCTCTTCAACCAACAATTGCTTCAGATGATTCAAGGAAAACACGTGGAAATGCCCATCTATGATTTTCAGACAGGAAAACGCGCCCGGCGCACCATCCCCGTGGATTTGGGCGAAAAACATATCCTGCTCATTGAGGGCATCCACGGCATCAATGAAACCCTGACGGCGAGCATACCCGCCGCCAACAAACGAAAAATCTATGTTTCCTGCCTTACACAGTTAAATCTGGACAATCTCACTCCCATCTTCAGCAGTGACAACCGAGAACTGCGCCGCATGATCCGTGATGTACAATTCCGCAGCGCGCCGGCGGAAAAAACACTGCTCGGCTGGCCGAAGGTGCGAGCGGGAGAAGAAAAGAACATCTTCCCCTATCAGGAAAGCGCCGACTATTATTTCAACAGCTCCCTGATTTATGAATTTAACATCCTGCGCCCGGCTTTGGAAGAACATTTGATGGAAGTTCCCCTCGACTCTCCCGCCTATCCGGAAGCCTCCCGTCTGCTCCATCTGATTCGTCATTTTCGGCCGGCGGCGCCCAACTTGGTGCCTGCCTACTCTCTGTTGCAGGAATTTTTGGGAGGCAGTTGTTTCGAGCTGTAAAGCAAGTTTCGCAGAAACGCCGTGCTTTCATTCTGCATCCAAATAACGAAGAAAAGAACCCCTCCGTAAAAACGGTCATAGCAAGCCCCTTTACCAGCTGCTGAAGACTGTCAGGAGCTTCGTTTTGCCGTAAATAAAAAAATCATCCATAAAAAAAGCCGCCCCGTACAAGGCGGCTTTTGGGATTACCGATTTTGATCCCGAGCGGGCTTTTGAGGATTATATTTTTGAATCAAAGCTTCCGCCACGCGAATGCCGTCGGCTGCCGCCGACATGATTCCTCCGGCGTATCCGGCCCCTTCGCCGCAGGGATACAGTCCACGACAGGAGCTCTGGAAGCTCTTATCCCGCAAAATCCGCACCGGAGAGGAGCTTCTGGTTTCCGGCGCGGTCAGCAACGCATCCGCATCCGCGAAAGCCGCGACTTTTTCGGCAAAAAGGGGTAACGCCTGACGCAAGGCCGCCGTCACAAAAGGCGGCAGACAGGTATCCAGCGCGCCCGGACAAACACCCGGCAAAAAACTGGGCCGCACCCCGCCCCATTGCCGCGTCGGCCGTTCCGCCAAAAAATCTCCCACCCGCTGGCAAACAGTCCGATAGTTTTCTCCCGCCGCCTGAAAGGCGGCTTTTTCGATGGCTCTTTGCAACGCCATCCCCGCTAAAGGGTGGTCGCTGCCGAAATCCTTCGGCGTCACTCCCACCAGCAGGGCGGCGTTAGCATTTTCCCCGTTACGGGCGTGTAAACTCATACCATTGGTTACCACTCGTCCCGGTTCAGAGGAAGCGTTGACCACCACCCCACCCGGACACATACAAAAGGAATAGACCGAACGACCGTCAGGCAGATGACAGCTTAATTGATAGTCCGCCGCCCCCAGCGCCGAATGCCCCGTAAAGGCGCCGTATTGGCTGCGGTCAATATCCTGCTGGCGGTGTTCAATCCGCGCCCCCACCGAAAAAGGTTTGGCAATCATAGGCACGCTCAATTGATACAGTTTTTCAAAGGTGTCCCGTGCGGAATGCCCGATAGCCAGCACCACATCCTCACTTTCCAGCCAGTAGGTTCCCTCGGCGTCCCGTACCCGCACACCCCGCAGACGGCTGCCCGACGCCGTTGTTTCCAGGCGAAAATCATCCACTCGGCAATTACAGCGCAGCTCCCCGCCCAAAGCCTCAATCTGTTCGCCCAGGCGGCGCACCACATCCATCAGCAAATCGGTGCCGATATGCGGTTTCGCCAAATACAAAATCTCCGACGGCGCGCCTGCCGCCGCAAAAACTTCCAACACTCTGCGATTTCTCGGATCTTTGGTGTTGGTCGTCAATTTTCCGTCAGAAAAAGCGCCGGCTCCACCCTGGCCAAACTGCACATTGGATTCCGGATTCAGCGCTCCCCCTCGCCAAAAAGCAGCCACTGTCGCCTGCCGGCTGGTAATGTCTTCTCCCCGTTCCAGCAGAATGGGACGAAATCCCGCCTCCGCCAAAATCAAACCGCAAAGAAGCCCCGCCGGTCCCATACCGATAATCACCGGTCGCAAGGGCGGGCGTACCGTCGAAGGCGGCAGCACATAGGGAGATTCTTTGACACGACTTATTTTTTTGCTGCGGCAACGGCGCAAAACCTTTTCTTCCGACTGACTCAGCGTCACTTCCACACTGTAAGAAAAACAAATCCGCTCCTTTTTTCTGGCATCCACCGCTTTTTTTCGCAATCGCAGGCGGCTGATGGCAGATTCTTTAACACCCAGCTCCCGCGCCGCGGCTCGCCGCAGATCATCCGCAGTAGCTGTTAGCGGCAATTTTAATTCATTAATTCGCAGCATCTTGCTCTTTTCTCCTTTTTTGATTTCCGATTCCCGCGGATTCCAACGATGCCCCGACGCTCGCCGCCGCCAAGCGCGCCGATGACCAGGCCCAAGTTAAATTATACCCGCCGCAATCGCCGTCAATATCCAACATCTCGCCAACGGCAAACAGCCCCGGCAAAAAACGACATTCCAATGTTCGCGGCTCAAAATCAGCCGTACGCAATCCCCCGGCGGTCACTTGGGCTTTTTCCCAACCGGTAGTACCTCGCACCGAAAGGGATAACCCTTTCAGTTCTTGGGCAACCGCCGCGATATCCCCTTCGTCCAAAGAACGGCTATCTCGACTCAACGGTCCCAAACCACAGCGTTTCAGCACCTGATGCCCCAATTTTTTATTCACCAGTCCTGTTAAAAACTGCTCCAGCGGCAAAGAAAAGCGACAGCTCCTCGCTCCCAACAATTCCCGCAACGCCTCCTCCCGCAATTGCGGCAGCACATCCAACACCAGCCGCTGCGAACGGGGTCGGGCAGAAGACGTGTTCTGACTGACCCAGCGAGAGAGTTGAAAAGCAGGAATACCGGAAAGGCCGTAATCGGTGAACTGCACCTCGCCCCGTTCCCTCCGAGGAGGCAACCCGCTCGTTTCCAAAGTCAGCACACAGGGAATCCGCAGCCCCTTCAGGGCTTTAGGCAAAGAGGGCTCCGTCTTGATCTGGGTCAATGCCGGGAAAAGAACGGTGGACTCTAATCCCAAACGACTGAGCCAACGAAAACTCTCTCGAGCGGCGCTCAGACGCGGCGTCGCCAAACCGCCCTGCGCCAACACGACTCTGCGTGCCCGCACGATCCCGCGGGGGGTTTCCGCAAAAAAAAGACCGCGTAACCGCAGACCCATCACCGGCGTTTCGGTACGAACTTCTACCCCGCGCGCCGCCATCTGCAGCCGTAAAACATCCAAAACAGAAGAAGCCTGATTGGTATAGGGATACTGCCGCCCCGCCTCATCCCGGGTCAGCAACAACCCCAATTCCTCCCAGAAAGCCCAATTGGCGGCAGGAGAAAACCGCTCCAAAGCGGGAGCGGCGAAAACAGAAGCATCTCCTTCCACACTGTGATAAGAAGCCGCTATAGCCCGTTCATTGCCCAAATTACAGCGGCCGTTGCCAGTGGCCAGCAATTTTTTCCCCACCCGATCCTTCTCTTCCAACAGCAAAACGCCGAGTTGAGGATATTGTTTTTTCAGGGCAACAGCACAAAACATTCCCGCCGCGCCCCCGCCGATGATTAATACATCCGTATCCATGACTGTTCTCCTTTTCTTTGACGGAATCACGCTCCGCTTACCAACACGACGGACTTCATGCCGTCTCACAAAGACGATCGTCCCCGCTTTTCATGGCATCTTTTCTTTTATTGTACCTTATTCCCTCTCCTCTGTCCAGTATTCCGCCCGACCTGTCCGACAAAGATCCCCCAATCTGATTTTCTAAACTTCCTATCAGATGTTTTGCTGAAAACGACACGCCTTGACACGTATTCTCTCAGAATTTTCTCGAGAACACAGACAAAAATATAAGCCCCTTTTGAAGGACTTTCTCGTATATGAAATTAAAATAACTCTTGTTTCATGTCATATAACAGGCGTTTTTCTAAAAATGACACGTTTTGACACGCTTTTTCCTAAACTTTTTCCGACACACTCTCAACACCTCTTAAGCGACACAAGCAAAAAAAATAAGCCCCCCAAAAGGGGCTTTTCTTGCGCGTGAAATTGTTGCCGTATATCTCTGTACATAATTTCTCTCATACGAGTTTTTGTACGCGCGGTTGTGTAAAATGTTACTCCCACCAACTTCTCGGCATGTTTTTGGAACTGTATCCTTCCACGTCCGTCATGTCCGCTCTCTTACTGTCTACGGTCATGAAGCGGTCGGAGGAATACCCTTCCTCCACCCCGCGCTCCGCTTCTTTCGCGACTTCCTCGTTGTGCCGTACCTCGTAGTTGCTGACGTCGGGATTTTCATCCAGCCAGTCCTTAATCCGCTCGGAAAGCTCCTCGTCCTTTTTCATCCGCTTTACGAGCCGTCTTTGCTTCCGTTCGGGCTGCCCCGCGACCCCTTGGAGTTGTTCGGCGGTCTCCTGTCCTTTTTCCCGTACAGCGGCGGTTTTTTCCCCGCCCGCCTCTTCCGATTTTTTACCAATCACGGGGGTTCTTTCGAAATTCCTGTTATTTCCATTGATATTTTCCTCGGATTCTGTTATACTATCAGCAGAAACAGAAGTTGCCGAGAGCAATTGTTGGGTGGTAGTATTGCCATCGATAACACTTTCGGGACTTCTATCAGTAGGAACAGAAGTTGCCGAGACGGACGCTTCGGGCGTGACGCTGGGGGGCAGAGATGCCATCAGAGCACTTTCGGGACTTCTGGCAGTAGGAACAGAAGTTGCCGAGAGCACCGCTTCGGGCGTGTGGCTGGGGGGCAGAGATGCCATCTGAGCACTTTCGGGACTTCTGTTTTTGTTTTTGTCCGTACTCGCGCTTCTGTCTATATAGGCGGACACAATCTGCAAGGTCTCGCGTTTGGTGTCCGGCGCCGCCTCCACCACATACATCGTCCCGTCAATCCGCTTGGTATACTTCACCATCGGGGCGGGAGAGTGGTCGACGTTTCTGAATTCACCGCTAAACACAGGCTGTCCCTTGCGTTTTCCTTTTTCATGAAGCAATTGCTCCACAGTGTCGCAGTTATCCAGCGCCCAGCCGATTTTGCCGATATCCTTTAAGTCCGACATGCTGATATCGTGCTCGCCTCTCGCGCCGTGCCGTCTTTCAACATGCCGGAAAGTATTTCCTTTTATATGATGGGTATACCCGTTTGTCCACGCCGACGGCTTTTTTATGTCCGCCACTTCCCGCTCGCTCGTCTCCCGCAGGAGATAGTTCATTCGATTGGCTTCATCGTTTGACGTGCTTTTCGCTTTTTGAGCGAACTCTACCAAGCCCTTGTCCACGGGGGCGTTTTGGTATTCCCGAATCGCCCGTTCCTCCTCGGGAGTATGGCTTTCCTCCGGGCTTACAGCAGCCCGAACTCGTTCATCCACTCGATGATTTCCTCGTCCGTCCAATCGGGACTTCGATACTTCAGGTCCTTCATTGTTCGGATATTCACCTTGGTATCCTCGTCGTTCCCCGCCGCTTCCAGCAGCTTGTCGGACAGCTGAATATCCCGCCATGTTTCCTTGCGTTTCATTATTAATTTCACCTCCCGGTACATCTCGCGTATTCGGAATGGTATTATGATACCATGTTTCCCCCTTTCTCGCAACGGGCGCGTTTTAGTATTCCCGAATCGCCCGTTCCTCCTCGGGAGTATGACTTCCCTCCGGGCTTACAGCAGCCCGAACTCGTCCATCCACTCGATGATTTCCTCGTCCGTCCAGTCGGGATTGTCCTCTTTCAGACGTTGCATTTGATTGATATTCACCTTGGTATCCTCGTCGTTCCCCGCCGCTTCCAGCAGCTTGTCGGACAGCTGAATATCCCGCCATGTTTCCTTGCGTTTCATTATTAATTTCACCTCCCGGTACATCTCGCGTATTCGGAATGGTATTATGATACCATGTTTCCCCCTTTCTCGCAACAGGCGCGTTTTGTCCGGCCGCCGCCATATCTTGATTCGCGGTCGGGAAATTGCCCCGAATCGCTCCGCTTCTCAATATGTTGTGTTGGGAATTTTGCTCGGCTCCCCGTCTCAAAGCCTGCGCCCGCGTGGTTACGGGAGGCGTGAAATTCCCGCTTTCCCGAAGACCGGCTTCAACGCTCCGAAGATTATTCTCGCCCTCCTGAAGATTGGCTTCAACTTCCCGAACGGGATTTTCTTTTTCCCGAACCGGAAGCGCCGCTTCCTTGACAGTTCCGTTTTGCCGTCTCCGAAAACGGAGGTCGTCTCTCGGCTTTATCAGCGATTCTGTAACAAAACCCCGCTCTGCCGCAAGACGGAGCGAGGTTCTTTTTGTTTTAACAGATTCTTTCTTGTTTCTGCTTACTTTTGTTTCTGTTTTGCCCTTGTGTTCGGAATTTTAAAATTTCTTTTCAGATTCATCATTCGAGTTTTGGCAAAAGCAGGGGACGTCCTCAACCGTTTCCGCTTCAGCAGACGGAACCAAATCTTTCGCCGCCAACTGCCGCCGCAGAAAATCCAACACCCGCGGAAACAAATCCTCCTCATTTTCTTCTGTCAACACAAAAGCCCGTGCTTGAGGATGGTTCCGTACCCGCTTCAAAAAGGGCGTGTCTTTGTCCCGCACCACCGCCAACACCGGCACATCGCCTGCCAATGCCCGCAAAACAGCGGCGGAAAAACGCGGGGAACGACTTTCCATAGGACCGATCTCATCCAACAGCAACAAACCGTCCGGCCGCGCCTCCTCAATTAAAAACGCCCATTGTTCAAAAACCTCCGGATAAGCTTCCGACTGTTGATTGCGGCACCAGCCCAACAGATTTTCTTTGCTCCGCCGCCGCTCTCCCGCGGCGGGATATAAATAAATGGGCTCCCGCTCTCCGACAGGGGCAGATTCTTTGACCGTTCGATACCCATATAACGGGGGACAGGGGTGCAGTTCGCGCAACAGCCGATCCACAAAAGCAGCGCGCGGCACACGATGGTTGCCCACAATCAATGTATGCATTCCGTCATTTCCTCCTCTTTCTCCGCCCAAAAAGAGGGCAGAACAAATGCTTCCAATTCTTTAGCATAGGGAAAATACCAAGGATAGACCTCATCATCGGTAGCAATCAGTCCCCGCGCAACGGCGCCGCCGCATTGTCCGCCGAAAAAGCGCACATAAGCTTCCGCGTCCGCCAAAGAACGCAGCGGCTGTCCGAATTCCAACCGAAAGGCGGACAGACGCGCCACTGCCAATTTTTCATATCGACGCAGAACCGAAACACTTCTGCAGTGGGCAGAGTTTCCGCCGTCTGTCCGTACATGGCTGCGGCAGGCGACACGATCCACTATGATCAACCGTTTCCGACACAATTTTCGTAAAAAGGAAAGCTCCGTGCGACGACCGGCGCAGACCATGACCACATTATCCCACAAAGGCAACCCTTCCAGTTGATTCCAGTCTTCGCACCGTATGAAAGGCTGTTCCCAACAGCGACGGTCTTTTTCTGTCTGCAGCCAGGCAATCGCTTCTCGGCTGGCATCCAAAGCCGTGACCCGATAACCGCGTGCCGCCAATTCCAAAGCCAGATGTCCCGGTCCGCAGCCCAAATCACAAACCGTTTCCTCCTTTGGCAAAAAAGGCGCCAATTTATCCGTCAACCGTTTGAAAAATTCTGTTTTTTCCGCCGCCGTCCGATACCAACGGATGGCATCATCTGTCCAGGTAAACATAGGTTCTCTCCTTACTTCGACGGAAAGACCGCTTTGATTTGACGACAGGGCAACAAACAACCCGCCACCACCCGACAACCGGGCAAAAACGTCTGAATCCAAGTTGCTGTTTCCGCGCCCAACCGCAAGCGCTCTTCGTCATCCGCTTGATTCAAAAAAATCCGAAACCGCTCTGCCGAACCGACGCCTTTCCATTGTCCCAACGGACTGGTCAAAATCCGCGCTAACAAAGGCGGCGTCAGCATCGTCTGCGGAGTAACCCCAAAACGGCGGCAAAGTAATTCCAAACGAAAGGCAACTTGCGCCAAAGGTTTTCCCAACGCGGACAAGCCTGCCACCGCCACCACCGTGTCGGTGTCCGAAGGCAAACAAGGCTCTCCTTCATCGGGAACCTTCACCGGCAGCATCCGCGCTCCGTCCGCCTCTACAAACAGGCGCTCCGCCGTCTCTCGACACTGGCGCCAAAAAGCATCGCCGGGATAATGCAGTTTCCCGTCTTTTCCCCGAGAACAAACACAAAGCACCTGCCCGGGCGCCCGCAAATCACTGGCCGCCTCCCGGTTGCCCGTCTCCAACAACAAAGCCGCGCCGGGAGGTGGATCGCCGATTCGAGTGGTAGTGGTCACAATAGCAGTTCGTCCCAAAGAAGCCTGCTCCGCACCGAGACAATACATCAGAGAAGTTTTGCCGCCGCCCCCTACCAAAGCTGTCACCCCGGGGGTTCGCGGCAGATCCAATGCTGTATGAAACAGCAGTCCGCTGTTGGCCTCTTTCATATGGTCCTATCTCCCTTTCTTTATGATTTTAATTTTTCCTATTTTTATTTCCCCATTAATTTATTTTCATATGAAAATCTTTTATGCCGCAAAAATCCGGGTCATTCCCATTTACTGCCCAAATCACGAGGAATGCAAACAGTGCGGGGATGACCGTCTGTTGTCACAAAGGCCGTCCGCTCCACATCGATACCGTAGAGTCGGGAAAGAGTGTCTTCCGTCAGCACTTCCGACGGAGCCCCATCCGTCAAAATTCGCCCTCGCCACAAGGTCAGCGCCCGACTGGCATAAAGGAGCGCCTGGTTGGGGTCATGGGTGGAGAAAAAAACAATGTATCCGGCACGAGTCAATTGCGAAACCCGTGCCATCACCCGATTTTGATTGCCGTAATCCAGATTGGCGGTGGGTTCATCCATCACCAAAATCCCGGCATCCTGAATCAATGCCCTCGCCAAAAGCACCAGCTGCCGTTCACCACCGGACAGTTCCTCATAGCCCCGTTCCGCCAAATGACCGATGCCCAACTCTTCCAAAAGACGCAGCGCCTTTTCCCGGTGCGTCCGTTTGGGAGAGGACAGCACCCCGAGACTGGCCGTTACCCCCATCAATACCATATCCAATACCTGATAATTGAAAACCATGGCTACACTTTGAGGAATATAGGCAATTTCCTGTGCCAGCTCTGTTCGGGTCATTTCCCGCGTATCGCGGCCGCCGACGCGGATTTTTCCGCTGTATTCCCGCAAAAATCCCAACAAACAGCGCATCAGGGTGCTTTTGCCGGCTCCGTTGGGTCCCAGCAACGCTACCAGTTCCCCGGGTTCCACTTGAAAGGAAATTCCTTTCAATACCGTATGATCGCCATAGGAGAACCGCAGATTTTCAATGTCAACGCCCATGTTTCAACCCTCCCGTCAAAATCAACCAGGCAAAGACCGGCGCTCCCACAAAGGCGGTCAAAATTCCGATGGGAATTTCACTGGTAGTCAACAGCCGCGCCACATCGTCCACCACAATCAGGAAAGTCGCCCCCAACAAGGCGGAAGTGGGCAACAGCCAACGATAATCATACCCAAAAAGCAGGCGACAAAAATGCGGGATCACCAAACCGATCCAACCGATCAAACCGCTGACCGAAACACAGGCCGCCGTCATTAAAGTAGCGCATAAAATCACCACCGCCCGCAAACGACGGACATTGACGCCGATGCCCGCGGCTTCCTCATCGCTGATAGTCAACAAATTCAGGCGCCAGCGCAAAGCCAGCAAAAGCCCCATACTGAGCGCCACCGGAATCACCAAAAACAGCACATCCTGGGGGCGTATGGAAGAGAGACTGCCCATCAACCAATATGTAATGGCGGGCAACACCTCGTCAGTATCGGCAATCAACTTGATAAAAGAGGTAGCCGCCGTAAACAGCGAGGATACCATCATCCCCGAAAGCACCATAGAAAGGGTGGAATTGATTCGGCTGGCGCTGCCCAGCGCATAAGCAAAAATCACCGCGATCAAACCGCTGATAAAAGCAAACAAGGAAATCCCCACGTAACCAACAGAAAGCCAAATGGCCAAAGCGGCGCCGAACCCGGCGCCGGAGGATGCCCCCAAAATATCAGGCGAGACCATAGGGTTACGAAACAATCCTTGATAAGCCGCACCCGCTACCGAAAGAGCGGCGCCGATCAACGCCGCCGCCAAAACCCTAGGCAAACGAATCTGGAAAAAAACCGCCTCGGCGCCGGAATCCCAAGTAGGCAAAATATCTACCGCCCGAGAAAGCAGCAGCTTAATCAATGTGATGGGATCCACGGGATAGCGTCCTAAAAGAAAAGAACCGAAAAACACCACCAAAAACAGAACAATCAAAATGACCAGACGCGCTTTCAGTTGTTTAGCGGTGGCTTTTTTTCTCACTGTTTCTCGCTCCTTCTCGTTTTATTCCGTTTGGGAATCATGACGCGTTTTCTTCTGTTGCCGCTGCTTCGTCGGCGGTTTCCGCCGCGTCTGTATTATCGGCGTCCAGATAGGTGGAATTCCCCATCAATTCGCGGGCTTCCGCCTCGCTCAATTCATAATGGAAAAATAGCTGATAAAATTCCCGCGCTTCCGCAATCATATCATAATCAAACACATCGGGATAAATCAAATTCCCCAGCCAACGAATTCCCAAAATCCGCTGCACAGAAGGCGGCCGATCCAGCCAGCTGTAAGGACCGATGGGAACTTCATATGCCTGATGGTTTTGCACGGCTTGCACCGGCTGCCAGGCGCTGTCTTCATAAATATCGGAGAAATTGGATTCCGGCGCTAAAATTACTACCTCCGGATTCCAAAGCAGAATTTGATCCATGGAGACCTCGTTACCGCCTTCTCCGGCGACGCTGGACAGTTGGGCAACATTTTCTACCCCGACATAGTCTAACACTTCCGCGTGGACACTGCCCACGCCCAACGCTTCCGTACCGTATTCCCCTTGAGAATAAAGAACGCGTTTTCGTTCATTTTCGGGAATCTGGGCGGAATAAGCCGCCGCGTCATCCAAGGTTTCTCGAATATAGGCCGCGCAGGCCGCCGCCTGTTCCGTATCTCCCGTCAACTCTCCCAGCGTATCATAGGCATCCGCCATGGTGGCAATGCTGGCTTCGATAAAGATGACCGGGATACCGGTTTTTTCCTGCAGTTCATCCATATCCGTCGCGATATTCTCTTTGGCTTCCCCGATATCAATGATGATATCAGGATCAGCGGCGATAATTTCTTCATAATTTACAGTAGAGCCCCCGCCGTAAAACTGTCCCGTCACAGGCAATTCCGTATACTCTTCCGGGATATACTGTTTCTGCACCCGCGTAAAAGGGGTAGATAAACTTTGCAGACGATCGGGGCAAATGGTATACAGCACAATCTGCGCCAAAGAGCCGGAAGGCATAATCTCATTCAGCTCCGTCGGAATTTCCACCGTGCGCCCGCAAGAATCCACAAAAGTTCTGGTGGAGGCGGTTTCCTGTTCTGAAGCGGCGTTACAACCTGTCAACACCGCCAAACACAATGATAACAGCAAAACAAACGCTGTCAGTTTCCTTTTTTTCATTTTGGTTTACTCCCGTACAAATTCAATTCTGGTAATGCCGTAGGCCCATTTACCGCTTTCCGCTTCCGGAATCAGAAGCCGCAGCGGCTGCACTTCCTCGCTGAGCGCTTCTTTATTGCCGGAGACAGCCAGCACCAATTCATAATCAGACAAATACTCATCTCGCAAAACCACCTTATAGCCGTCTTTGCAAAGGAAACGAATCCTTTCAAAATCCGACGCCTGGCAGTCATACTGCGCTAAAAATGTGTTCAGCAAAGGGCCGACCACCTGCACCGTACCGGCTTTTTCCGTAGCGCCGGTGGCGGTACGGCTGACACAATCCAGCTCCGCCAGCTCATTGGGCGTCACGGTAAATTCTTCCTCCGTCAGACCCGAAATAGTAATGGGGGTATCTCCGTAAGCGCTGATATCCGCCATGCCGCCGCAGCCCCCCAAGGCAAAAAGACACACCAACAGCGCCAACACACATAAAAATTTCTTCATTTTTTCCTCCCGCTCCGTCCCGACTCAACCATCGAATACGAGACGCGCTTCATCGGGGCAGGCCTTATTCTTCCTCTGTTACCATGTACAACTTGCCGCTGTCCGGATCCATATACACCGTACCGTACTGCTGCAGATCAGCGTTTTCCAGCGGTTCGCCGGAATTTTCATCAAAACCGCTCACATCGGTAAGCTCCTGCCCCTGCTGCACATCGACCATGCCGCCCACATCCACATTCCAATAAGTAATCAACGATAACATCAAACCGCAAGCGAATACCAGCATTACATCGGCCAGATTCGCCAGCCCGTCCATGGGATTAATATCCTCATTGATGGTTTTTCTATCCCGAAGACGCCCTGTTCCTCTACGCCGTTTCATGTTCTTCCATCGCCTCCAGCAAACATTCCATTACAGAATCCAAATAACCCATATACCGATGATACCAGCGTTTTCTGATGGCGGAAATCAATGTGGAAAGAGCCGCCGCAATCAGACCGCTGATGGTGGTATCAAATGCCGTCAAAAGAGAAGTAGACAAGGTATACGTATCGCCTCGTCCCAAAGCAATGATCCCCGGTCCCAACGGAATCAACGTACCCAGCAAACCGAACATGGGTCCCAGACGCATGATCAGATCCGTCACTTTGGTCCGCAGTTCATAATGAGCGCGCTCTGCTTCCAACAGCTCCGCCGCCAGACTTTCCCGTTTCAGCGGAGAAAGATTTTTCTGAGCGCAAACTGTCAGCAGAGCGGTTTTTTGTCGTTTCAGCAAAGCGGATTCCCGAATAACTTTCGCCAAATCAACACCGGGTTCCTGCAATTGGTTCAATAATCGAGGCAGATTCACCTTCATGTGCCGCCGCTCTGTAATCAACTCCGCCACCAACGTACCCAACATGATGATGGTCAGTCCCAGCAAAATAAAAAGTACAATGATGACCGGTGTCAGCAACGCTGACGAAATAGAATGCATAACATCAGTTAAATTTGCGTTTGTAAACATTTCTCATTCTCCCTACATTTCCCAAATTATGATAAAAAGTCGCCGCGTACCCTACGCCGCTCAAACCGAACAGACCTGCCGCCGCAGCCCCCGTCACCGGAAGCAACGGATTATCACTGTCTATTTCCGGCAGTTCTGTGGCAGTTTCCGACATTTCGTAAACGCGCCAGTTCTGCACACCGCCGGCATCGCCCTCGCTGGCAGCGGCAGAGCCGATTTCTACCGCCTCACCACTTACAGATTGGGTTTCTCCATCAGCGCGGTTGTCGGCGCTCTGTTGATTTTCCGTCGGTTGTTCCGACACACCGCCGCCCGTACCGCCGGAATTTCCGTCGGGGTCGTTGCCGCCGCCCGTACCGCCGCCGGTTCCACCGTTCGAGTCATCGTTTGTGCCGCCGGGGTTTTCCGGTTCCGGTTCCGAACTGCCGCTGCCGTTCACAGTAACGCTGGCGGAAACCCCGCCGAAACTGGCCGTGATCACAGCGCTGCCCTCGCTTTTGATGGTGATGTTACCGTCTTCGTCTACCACGGCGACAGATTCATCACTGCTGCTCCAAGTCACCTTTTCATTAGCGAGGACGGTACTTTCCGCCTGCACATTCGCTTCTGTCCGCAAAACACTGCCCACTTCCCCTTCCAGACTGGCGTCTTTCAGCGTAATCGTGGGCGCTCCGCCCAGTTCCACCACAATTTCGTGAATCCATTTGGCGCTGCGTTCCGCCGTCTGCTCATTGGGGTCGGTCTGACCGAAAATCAGACGAAAACGGGTATTGGTATTCAAATTCAAATAGTCCGAGCCGAAAGTGGCTCCTGCCTGCACGCGATTCCAATCATCCGCCAAAGCGATCACGGTATCCACATATTCTTTGTTTTCACCGGCATACTCATTGGCCGTCCCCGTCTCACTGTCAAAATTGTCCGGCAGACTATAAAAACAATAGCGAGGCGTGTCAATCAAATCCGCCTTGCTGTAAGAGGTATAATAATCGCTGCTTTTATCCCTTGTCCAGAAATAAAAAGTACGAATGGAATTCAAATCGATACCGGCGGCATCCATCAAATCGCTCAAGCGCACGCCGGACACATGATCAATGATAACTGAGGGCATATTATCCACAAAAGTATAATCCGCGTTGACCACATTCATTCCCCAGAGCTCATCCAATGTGAACACTTTCTTTTCATAATAGGGTCCGCCGTAATAACCCACCTTGACCGTGAGGGTATCGGCGGAATAGCCGTTATACTCATCATCGTCCAACCCCCAAGCCGGAGATATGGCAAAAAATGTAAAAAACAAAGCAAGCGCCCACGCCAACAAAAAAATTTGCCGACAGCGAAGCCGAGCCGTTCCCATAGATTCTTCACCCCACAATTCTTTCCTGCCGCCGCAGGCAGGACTTCCGCTTTTGAAAATCCGCCGCCGATAAGCGACTCAAAAGCACACTTGATTTTCCGGTGGCTTCACGGTGACGCCGACGCGCTTATAAGCGCGTCGGCATAACACACCGCGAAAATATCTGCTTCTTAATATAATTTTATATGAGGATAACAATTTCCTCTAATTTCTACTAAAAATTTTTAAGTTTTCTCCTATTTGACAATATTTTCCACCAGACGCTGCAACATGGTGACAACTTCCGCCCGGGTAGCGGAACCGCCGGGGTTCAGTGTCGTGGCGGTATCTCCGGTGATAATCTGCTGACCGACCGCCCAGCGCATGCCGTCCGTCGCCCAGTCAGAAATCTGAGCCGCGTCGGTGTAAGCGTCCAGACTGCCGTCCGCGGCACTGTCCATCGCGATGGTCTTGGCGTAACGTTGGAAAATGACCGCCATTTCCTCACGGGTAATGTTGTCATCGGGAGCAAAGCGGTTGTCGCCGACACCCTGAACAATTCCCGCCGCGTTCGCCCAGGCTACAGCTTTTTCATACCAAGCGCCCTTCTTCACATCGGTGAAAGAGTGATCGGCTGTGATTTCCGGTTCCCCTTCCAAACGATATAAAACCGTTACCAACATCCCGCGGGTCATGTTGTCATTGGGAGCGAAGAGATTGTTGCCGATGCCGTTCACCAATTCACGACCGGAGGCGAAATCAATGGCTTCTTCGTACCAGGCGTCCGCTTTGAGATCAGCGAATTCCCGCGCGTTGTCGATTACCGCTAAAGTCGCGGGCAAAGTCGGCAGTATCGCGTAAGCTTTGCCGTCTTCTACAATGGATTTCAGAACCAATTGTTGGCTGCCGTCTTCTTGAAGAGCGACCACCGTCTGACCGCCGTCAGCGGCGGGCAGCTGTACTTTGCATCGATCGGCAAGCGCTGTCGCCGAACCGGTGTCCACCTGAACATCGAACATAACAGCGTTATCCGCGGTCTGTTCAAAGGTGAATACCACGTTGGTGCCGGCCAAATCGCCCAGCGCCGCCAGGTCATCGTGTTCCACGGTCAGATTCGCCAGATCGGTACACAACCGCAAATCCGCGGTGGTTTTCTTCGCCATATCCGCGATACGGGCTTTGGGCACCGTGATGGTAATGGTGTCCGCATCTCCTCTTACTTGAGGCGTAATGGTAATAGCCGCGGCATCGGTATTCGCCGCGCTTGTAATGGCATTATTCAAATCGGAAGCGGAAACAGTCACTGCCGCCGTGCCGTCTTTGGCGGTTACTTTCGGCGTCAGGTTAACAGTTTGATCTTCCTCTTCACCCGATCCCGGATTGCCGCCTGGGTTTGTCGGTGTACCGCTGCTCTGCCAGAAGAAGATGGGGTAGCCTTTGTTAACGCGGCCGGTGGTATCCATAACAAAGACGTCTCCGCCATCGTTCAGATCATTCACAAAGTCCGCGGTTTTCATTTCTTCGGAAGTTTTTTCCGTTACACCGGACTGATCGGCGACATTGTATACACCCATGTCCGCGGAACCGGTAAGCCAGTAGCAATTTTTGTAAGTGCCGCCGGCCGCCGTGGCAATCGCGGCGGAAGTACCCGCGCCGTCCACAGTACCGCTGTTATAACAATTGATCAACTGAATTTCATTGGAGCCGGCGATGCCGCCGTACGTATTATGTGAATTGGTCACGTGTCCCGCGTTGTAGCAGTTTTCAACGGTGCCGCCGTTCCAAGCGGCTCCGACAATCCCGCCGGTGCCTTTGGCGTCGGTGCCTGTTACAGAGGCGAAATTGGCACAACATTCAATGGTAGCGCCGTCCTTGGTTTTACCGATTTTGCCGACCACGCCGCCGACCGAACGGTTACCCTTCACACTTCCTTTGACAACCAAATCGGCAACACCGACATCGGACGGCGCGTTGTCTTTCTCATCGTCATGAACACCTAAACGGCCGATCAAACCGACCGCCTGACCGTCGCCGTAGTTTCCGCTGCTGTAGCGGTCACATTTGATTTTCACGGTGCAGCCGTCACCGTCCAAAAAACCGCAGAAAGAAGAACCGATTTTGGTGGAGGAATCATTCTTTTCCATCAGATATTGGCCGCCGATGGGCATATAGTTGCCATCGGACATATCCAAATCGTCCATCAGGGTAATGGTCACGTTTCTGAAATCCTCGATGCCGTAGCTGTAATCATCGGTGCTCTGATTATTGCCGCCGCTTTCACCGCTGCTTGTTTTCACAAATTCCTTGTTGCTGTTCCAGTCTTTGCCGCTGTAATATTCCTGATATCCTTCGTCATTGGGGCCTACATAAACCCAGGTCTTCGACTCATTGACGAGACCGTTCACAAGAGCCGCCACACCCGCGAATTCCGCCGCGGTGCCGATATAATACCGTTTGGCGTCGGGATTGGAGAAATACCAGCTGACGTCAATGGTTTTGCCGTCCCAGTCAGCGGATTTCAGATCCATTTCCGGAATGGTGGGTTCCTGGCCGCCTTGCGCCTTCAAGGAAACCGCGATGGTTTTGTTTTCCGTGGCGGTGAAGGTGTCCTTTTGAGTCGTATAACCTTCCGCCGTCACCTGATAGGAGTAAGTTTCTCCAACAGCCAACAGATAGGCGCCGTCTTCACCGGCGGTGACGGGCATTCCCTGACTGTCTGTCACGCTAACAACAGCGGTAGAAGGTTCCAGCTGGAAGGTCACGCTGACGGTGTTTCGCGCCGACTGCCATTGCAACAACGGATAGCCGCCATTGATGGGTTTCACATCGCTGTCAGCCGCCCAGTTTGCGCCCAAGGTTTCGACCATCGCGGCGGCTTTCAGTTCCGCTTCGGTTTTAGCGCCGGTAATTTCATCCACGGTACCGCCATACACGCCATTCGCGTCAATAGAATATACCGTATTCAGGAAATAGCTGTTGGACACGGTGCCCTCATTGATGCCCACCAATCCGTTGGTTTGACCGATACCGCTCACCTGACCGAGGTTATAACAATTCTTGACAGAAGAGAGGGCGTTCTGGAAACCGACGATGCCGCCGACCCATTTCAACTGATCGTTGCCGATTCTGCCGGTGTTGTAACAATCCTCCACCGTACCGGTTTCGGAAGCGGTATTATTATTGCCGTTGCGGCCCACAATGCCGCCGACGCCGTTTTTGCTGCCAGTATTGGCCGCGTCCACATCACCGATGTTGACGCATTGACGGATCACACCGGCGTTTTCCCCGGCGACACCGCCCACTTTCTGATAACCCAAAACAGCGCCGCTATGGACACAGCGTTCCACAATGGTATTTGCTTTGGAAGAGTCGGAGAGCGGGGTTCCCACAAAGCCGACGATACCGCCGACATTATAGAGCACGTCCGCCCGCACCGTCACATCGGCGGTCACATCGGCAATCCGTCCGCCTTCGGACAACATGCCGACCACCCCGCCCGCATAATCACCGCCGCCGTTAACCGTCACAGAACCGCTGACAGCAAAGTTTTCCACAGTGCCGCTGACATTACCGAACAAACCGGCGTATCCCGCATCCGTCTCTGCTTTCAGGTTGGTGATGGTATGACCGTTGCCGTCAAAGACACCCGCGAAATAAGCGCCGTTCAGATAATAATAAGTCATACCTTCGGCATAAGAGGGATTTTTCGCCGCGCCAACCGTATAAGAATTTCCTTTATCATCATAAACCAATTTATGCTCCGTGATCGCCGCATCCAAATCCTCCTGCGAGGAAACGGTCAGGGAGACTTTTTCCGCGGCGCCGCCGATGGGCACCCATTCATAAGCGCTCAAATCGAGATCAGCGCCCAGGCGGATGGTTTTGCCCGCGAACGTATCCTGCTCGATCTCGGCGGCGGTGCCGTTCACAATGGCGGCCAAGCCCGCCAATTCCGCCGGGGTGCTCAACGTAAACGTATCTTTTTCAGCGTCATACCAAGCAGTATCGGCAGGAGCTTTTTGCTTAGCGACCGTGAAAGGACCGCTCGTGGTCATTGTCGCGGGCTCTGCCGCCTTGCTTCCATCAAAAACGGCTTCGTACGTTACGCCGTTTACGGTGATTTCATGATCTTCCCCGGTCAAATAGAGATACAAATTGGTATCGTCATTCGCCGCCCAGTTATCCATAGTGGTCGCGGGGGTAGTCTGTTCCTCTTTACTCAAAGCCTCGTTGACATAGTGATAGGTATGCAAACCGCCCGTGTAGAACGGTTCTCCGTCCACCGATACCGTGAAGGTATCACCCTCCAGGCCCTTCGTGTCCACAATGCATTTATAAACGGCCGTTTTGCCTTCTCCGTCCGTATTCCAACGGGCCGCCGTCATGGCGGCGTCATTGACGCCATAGGTATAAGGCGCGCTCTGATATCCACTCGTCTTCGTTTCATCGGCGGCGTTTTTGTCCACAAAAATACGCAGAGAACCGCCGGAAATATAGATGTTGCCGCCGGAGGCGTCATTGCCAACAGCATAACCGCCGCCGCCCACCGCGGAGCCGGTATAGTCCACATTGACATTGACAGAAGCATGGTTCAGATAAACGGAGGTTCCGGCCGAACCGCCGGTCGCTCCCGCCGAACCACCGATGGCGGCTCCGCGGGAAACAGAGAGCAAATTATAAGTGCCGTAATCAAACACGATTTTACCGGGTGCTTCCGTGCCGGAGCTGGCGCTGCTGCCGGCACCGATCAGAGCGCTCTGTTTGGTACCTTTAGCGAAAATCCGCAAAGCGGCGGAATTTTCATCTCCGAAGGTAATGTCTCCGTTCATCTCGCCGGAATCACCGCCGATGCCGGCGCCTCCCGCGCTCTTATACAGATACAACGTACCGTCACCGTTCAGCAGCAAAGAGGCGTCTTTGCCCACATGAACGGCAGACTGACCGCCGTACCCAGACGGCATATGATCCATCAAATTCGTACCACTGACAGTCAGCACATTATTCGTACCGCTGAAATTCACGATATGCTGCTGCGCTTTGTTGGAAATCTTCATATCCCGCAGTTCCAGATTAGCGCCGCCCGTCACACCCGAACAGTCAATGGACAAATTCTCAAAAATATCGGTACCCGCCTTCACCTCGTCTGCTGAGAAACCACTTTGCAGCGTGACTTTTTCGGTCGTCGTGACGGTGATCACACCGGTAGCCCCGGGCTGAACCGTATAGACACCGCCTTCGGAAATGGTGGCGGTCCCGGTAATGGTTTTCAGAGAATCCTCTTCATTGCCGATTCCGGAAATTTCTTCCGCCGCGGTATTCTGAGTATCATCCGCCGCCCAAGCGGGCAGAACGCCGCTCATGGTAAACACCATAGCGAACATCAACAAAAAAGCGACCACTTTGGGCCAGCGGCCTTTTCTTACTAAGTTCATCTTTTTTCCTTCCTTCCTGCTCTGATTAGCCAAATTACATCCTTTGTGACGGCGGCGGCAAATCTCACATCGAGACAAATCTTCTCTCCTTTGTCGCGCCGCCTATATTATATCCGCGAACAAATAAAATAAACAAAGCAAATCCCCGCGAAACCGAACGGTGTCGTGAGTCGTTTTTCTGATTACGAATATTCCATCATGAAAATCATGTTATCCGTTTTCCCCTCCGGGGCTGCCCGCTGTTCACCTCCCTTTTTCAAAGCAGCCGTTGTCGCTCGGATTTCATTGGTTTCCCCTCGGGAACTTTTATCACGGAATGTCCACCCTCGTCGCATCCAAACGCGGAGAACCTTTTCGGATCAGCCAAAATTTGGCGCGAACAGAGAACATTCCCTAAAACATGCTCGCGTGAGAATATTTTATTTTTGAACATTGTCCCGCCCCAAAAGTGGCGGGACAACGATTCTTTTATTTTTTGGTTTTTCGGTTTGTTTTCGAGGATTCTTCTGAAATTTTTCTTTCTATGCGCCTTCTCCGTACGACGTTTTCATGCTTTCTTTTTTCGGGGTAGTCTCTTTCGAAAGAAGATCTTTCCCGTCAGGATTCTCCCCGAAGCAAGGCGCCGTTTTTATTTAAGAAAGGGCGTTTTCAACCGCCTGATAAAAAGCCCAGGCAACTTCCGCTCGGCTGGCTTCTTTTTGCGGCTGCAGGGTTTCGCTGCCGTGAACAGCCTGCAAAATCTGATGTTCCGTCGCCCAGATAACCGCGTCTTCCGCCCAGGCGGCGGTTTTTTCATGATCGGAGAACGTCAAGAACACCGTATCGTCAGCATCGGTCGCCACTCCCAAACGCTCGGCGTAACGATACAGCACAGTGGCAACCTGCTCTCTGGTGACAGGGTCATGGACGCCGTAGACACCGCCGCCGTAACCTTCTACCAAACCGTGAGCATTTGCCCAAAGAATGGCGTCGGTATACCACACGTCGTTTTTCACATCGCTGAAAGCATTGTTGTGGTTTACCTCCGGTTCTCCCGCCAAACGATACATCACTGTCGCGAACATGGCGCGGGTCATCGTGCTATTGGGTTCAAAAGTTGTGGGGGTGGTGCCGTTAAAAAGCCCCGCCGCCGCCACATAATCCACCGCGCCGGCAAACCAGTCCGTCGCGCTGACATCCTGGAAAAGAGCGCCCGCCGGCAGTTCGCCGGAAGATTCTAATTTCAGCTGTACCACACCGGCATCGGTGTAGCCTTCTTTCACCGCGCGGCAGTTGATGCTCACGGCATCATCGGCAAACTGACTCTTGGGAAGGGTTACATAGCCGCCCGTATATTCGCAGGACGGCGTATAGCCGGGGTTTTCATAGTTGTTGTTAAAGAGAATGGTAGCGCCGTCTGTGGCGCAATCAAAGGAAATGTAGTAATTTTCTTCATCTTCATACATGGTGGCAGTGGGTTTCGCTACCGTACCCAGAGAGTCGATCGAGGGATCCTCTTCCATATCCAGCAACACATTGGCAATCCAATAGCGGCTATCGGCGGCGGTGGAATTTTTGTCCCGCAGATCCTCTTCCGTCATGGGGATCATCAGGCGCAGCGCTCGCTGCGAATCCAACAATCCCCGATTATCCCAGGCGTTTTCCATATTATAATCGCCGCTGCCGTATTTATCGGAGGTAACCATATAGCGCTGGGAAAAAGCCTCCACCGCCAAAATACTCTGTTCCGGCTGTCCTTGGCTTTGGATCAAATCCAACACCTGATCCCGATTCAAAACACCGTTAGGATCCCCGTAATCCTGGGTTTGATAGTTCCAATACTCATACAACAGCGGATAATTGTAGCGGGTTACACCGTATAAATCCTCATAGGTATAGCTATCCATTTCATCAAAGCCGTTTTGATCGATTTCCCAGAACGAGATCTTGTCATCCCCTCGGAATTGCAAATCAAGATCCCGCAAAGCGGCGGAATTCGATTTGCTTTGGGCATAGTTCAAAAACTCATCGATGGTGAAACCGCGGCCTTCCTGATGTACTGTGGTCACATAGCGATCCAGGAAAGAATAGTTATGCAGCGCGTTGCCGCCGAACGTTCCTGCTCGCAGATCCCGTGCCATTTCTTCCACTGTCATATGGGAAACCAAAACCTGATCTCCCTGTTCATTGTTCACATAAAACAGTACGGAAGAAACCGTCTGATTCCCCGGATCTGTTTTGGCCCAAGCCGGCATCGCCGCCGCGCAAAAAATCAACGCCAGCGCCAATACGGACCAAAGCATTCGCTTTGTTTTTTTCATTTATTCCGCCTCCTCTAAATTCATAATCCCCCAAATAATTTTGCTGATTTCCGCGCGTGTCAGCCCCGCGTCGGGATCAAACCGATCGTTGCCGACCCCGTTGATGATGCCCAATTCATAAAGCGCAAGCACCGCGGGATCCGAAGTATCCGTGAAAGGCGAAGTCGTCAGTGTGGTTTCCGCTTCCAGCGCCTCGGCGGCCGCCCGGCAGAATTCCAAACGGGAAACGATTGCCGTCGATTCCACCGCCGCGGGAATCAAACCATCGGCTACCGCCCGGTCAATATAACCGCTGGCCCAATTGGAGCCGGTAGGCGCTTGTTCTTCATAGCCGGTGGTCAGCATCAACAATTTCAAAGCAGCCCCCCATTCCAGCTCTCCTTGGGGATCGAAACGACCGCCGCCCACACCGTTTACCACATTGGCATTGGCCAAATCCATCACGTAAGAATAATACCAGCTGCCTTCCGTCACATCACTAAAACTGTTTTGCAAGGTCACCGTAATAACTTGAGAAGAAGGTTGATATTGATTGTTCACCACTTCCAGACGATAGGTACCCGCTTTGGGCATAGCATTGCCCTCCGACAGGAAATAAGACGCCTTCACGGTCAAAACAGCGCCGTCGCGTTCCAAATAAGAAGAAGGAATCAAGCTGCGGCTGTCATCCTCAGACAGTACATACACCTGCGCCGCCGCGGCGTATTGATTGTCCGAAGAAGTGATGGTCAAAGCCTCTCCCCAATTGACATCGGTCGGCACAGATAAAGTACCGCCGCCCTGCTTCAAATTTACAGAAACATTTTTGTTCGCATAACGGGAAGCATGGAAAATAAAACTGTACGACCCCGTCTTGGTAAACAAGCTCTGATCAAAGGTAATGGTTTTTGCCGTATGATTAACAGTATACAAATCAGAATCTACCGTCACATAACCATTGACACCGGGGCTTTTCAAGGTCACAAAAGTCAGCGCCTCAGTCCATGCCGACCACTCCGACGCCGTCACACCGGAAGCCGCGGTAAACACCAGATCCTGTCCGGTCATACCGCTGTACATGGTTTGGAAATTGGGCGCCTGTCCGGGATATTTATAGGTCTGAATCCCTTCATCGCTCCAGCCTTCCCGCACCGCCGCAGCATAAATGGTCACGGGGTTGCTGTCCACATCCCGTTCGCTCAAATCAATCTGAATAGGTTCGGTATACAGTGTCTGAGCGGCGCCGTCATAACCATAATAAATTTCCGCGCCGGAAGTACTGCTCTTCATGGTGACCGTCAAAGTATCGCCGTCACGGCTGAAGCTGACAGTGGGAGCCGCCACGGTTCCCTGCGCCCGCAAGCTGGGCAGGTCGGACATATCTAACCGCAGATTATAAATCCACTTGAAATTATCATAGGCGGTGCGATGCGCCGTCATCAAATCCGCCTCGGTCATGGGTAACATCAAACGCAACGCGTAAGTATCCGTCAAAACATCATCCAAACAACCCGTTACCTGACCGCCGTTTTTCTCAATATAGGAAGAAATTCCCGGTTCACTGGAATTGGTCAGGTTGTCTGTCGTGGTGCGGCCGGAGAAAGAATCTGTCGCCAAAATCGCCGGGGTTTCCACACCGGAGGCGAAAACCTGTCTTTTTTCCGAATAATACTCATCCTGCGCTTTATACTGGCTGTTATATTCTTCCAGCGTTAAGCCGAATTTGGAATTATCTTCTCCGGCAACCTCCCAGCCCAGTTTCCAACCGATGTCATCATCATAGAGATCCGGGAAATAATAACGGGTGGCGCCGTACAAATCCTCATAGCTCCAGCCGCGGCTGTAACTTCCGTAGCCGTCCGTCGCCATGAAACGGATTGTGTCATTGCCGTTAAAGGTGAGTTTGCTCACGCCGGACACATCGCTGGTGTCAATGACATACTCCAGCAATTCCGAAATGGTAAAACCTCTGGCGGCTCCGTACTGTGTAGTGGGATAATTATCCGTCGCGGAAAAAGAGTAATTGCCGCCGTCGGCCTGTCCGTGCGCCAGTTCTTTCAACTCGGATAACGTCATCACTCGCAGCAAAACCGACTCATTTTGATTATTTTTGACGTAGAAAAACACATTGTCCGCTCGGCCGGATGATACGGTTTTGGCCGTTGCCGTCCCCGCCAAGGCTGCGAAAAATACCAAAACCAGTCCCAAACAAAGCCAGCGTTTCATGATTCCTTTTCTCATACCGGTTCCTCCCCTAATCTGTACACAAAATTCTTTCGTCTTTCTATTTGACCGCCTTAGACACTGTTGTTTTTGAGCTTCTTAACGGCGCTCTTGGATCAATTCCCGCTGGGCGTCGCTGAGCAAATCGCCACCGCCGAAAGAACCGTTGCCATAGCCCAAAATCAACCCTTCCTCATAAGCCCAAGTCACACTGTCGGAACGATCATCCGTGAAAGGAGACGCGCCGGCAGGAGCGGGCGATCCTGCCGCTTGCCACAGCAGTTCAATATATTCTCCCCGCGTCAGCGTAAAGGTTCGCTGATTCACAGAGACAAAATCCATTTCCTGTCCCGCCGCGTCTCTGGTGCTGACAGTCAAAGAATCGGCGTTTGCTTCCACCAATTGATAATTGGAAGTACCGTAAATGGTACACGCCGCCTTGCTTTCATCGGCGGAATCATAAAATTTGCTGCCGGAAACCCCCATGATATACGGGATACCGTTTTCTTCATCAATCCGTCCGTTCAACAACGGATAACTGCGGCTGTAGACATGCTGATGACCTTCCAACACCAAATCCACACCGTATTGTTCAAAAATAGGCGCCCAATTGGCCAACAGAGCCGCCGCCGTATTATCACTGTGTACCGCCTGCACCGGTACATGGGTTACCACCACCTGCCAGCGAGCGGTGCTCCCCGCCAACTCCGAGGCAATCCAGGCATTGACCCGCGCGTAATCGGCTTCTGTCAAATTCTGCTCCCCGGAATAAATCCATGAATTCAGCACCAGCACCTGACAATCGCCTACCCGCAGGGACTAAAATTCTTCTTCAAATCCTTCCGGGCCGTTTTCAGGCCAAGCAAACAATTTCAACATCAACTCCGGCTTACCGCCCAGGAAGTTACTTTCGTGGTTGCCGGCAGTGGCAAACATAGGAAACTGAGAAAACAACACTTCCCCACAAGTGCGGAACAAATCAAATTGCTCCAAAGAAATGCCGCTGTTCACCATATCGCCGCCCAACAACACAAAAGCCAGCGCGGGATTTTGCTCATACACCGTTCGGCAAAGTTCTCCCCAACGGGCATAATCACCCTCTGTGTCGCTGTCCGGCTGTACATCACCCAAATAAGCAAAGGTCACCGCGTCACTGCCCGTCGCTTGCGTGCGGAAAATTTTCTGTTCCGACCAGCCTGTTTCCTCACTGCCTACGCGATACACATAAGCGGTATCAGGCTGCAAAGAAGCGGCTTCCGCCTGATAATTCCAAGCGCCGCTGCCGTCCAGACTGACGTCTTCCACCGAGGCGGCAAACTCTGCCGCTTCTTCAAAAGCAGCGCGGTCATAAGCTTCTTGAGTCACCAATTGCAAACAAGCGTCGGTGTTTTCGCTGTCCCGCCAGGAAACATGAATATCGGTGGCTGGGTCTCCCGTCCAAGACAAGGTAATCGCGGAAGGCGCGCCGTAAGCCAACGTCCCGCCCAACAACACAAAAGTCAGCGCCAACACCAACAATAAAGGAATTTTCCGTCCGGATTTCTTCATCGATACCGCTCCTTCGTCAAAAATTCTTTTTTTCATATTCGCAACAAATCCGCAATTTTTAACCTCTTCCTCTTTGCAAGAATAAAAAGAGAGTCTTCAACATATTTATATTATCATGAAAATAATTATTTGTAAAGAGAAATTATCCCATAAAAAAACCGTCCCGCCCAAAGCACGAAGCCATTTCCTTATTTTCAAAAAGAAACAATTTTCAGACGGCGCGACCCTCGAAGCCGGCGGCGCTTTTCATAAACCCGCTTCGGCAGCCAACACCCCAAAAAGCGGATTCTTTCTTATTTAAAAGACATCGCGCTTTTTCGCGGAACGCCTGTTGTAAACTCACGAAAAAACAGTTCTTCCCCCGCGCTTTTTATTCTTTTCTACATTATTATAATATTACGACTATTTCATAACCTTCCGGTTAAAACTCACAAAAAAGACGGGCTGTTTCCCATCAGGGAAACGACCCGTCTTGTGTTTCTTCTTCAAAAAAATCGTTTCTTTACCCGTTTAAAACATGCCAAACATTCCTGCCCGAAGAAAATTCTTTTTCAAAAGCAGTCGCGGCCGCGCTACATCAGAGCAAAGGAAAACTCGGCGGAAACCGCCAGTTTGCCGTTGACTTTTCCTTTTCCTACAGCAAAACAAAAAGGTTTTTTGACGCGCGTAATTTCACATTCTGTTTCCAACGTATCACCGGGCAACACTTTGTTGCGGAATTTCACCTTGTTCAGGCCGGTAAAATAAGGCGTTTTACCCTGTTCATCCTGAAATTCCGGCAATTCACTCAGCAAAACACTACAGGCCTGTGCCATCATCTCACAGAGAACCACACCGGGTACCACGGGATTGCCGGGGAAATGCCCCCGCAAAAACCATTCGTCCCCTTTCACCGTATAACGGCCTACGGCGGTTTTCACCGTATTTTCGCCGTCTTGAACAGTACATACCCGTGCTTCATCCACCAATAACATCGGTTCCCGATGGGGAATAATTTCTTTAATCGCAGTGCGATCCAGCCACCGTTCTTCCATTTCAACACCTCCCACGCGTCGGTCTTTGGGAATACCGCGCGTTTTGACCGTTTTTTATTCGTTCACTCTGCCAAAAATCAAGCAGGCGTTATGACCGCCGAATCCCAAAGAAGTGGAAAACGCGTAGTCAATCTGCGCTTCGCGGCTTTGATTGGGTACATAATCCAAATCACATTCCGGATCGGGTTCTTGATAATTGATGGTGGGGGGAACTTGATTTTCTTCAATGGCTTTGATACAAACCAGCGCTTCCACCGCACCGGCGGCGCCTAACAAATGTCCGGTCATGGACTTGGTTGAGCTGATGAGCAGACGGCGGGCGGCGTCTTCTCCCATGGCGGCTTTGATAGCCATGGTTTCCGTTTTGTCATTGAGCGGAGTGCTGGTGCCGTGAGCGTTGAGATAAGTATTTTTACCGTCAAATCCCACCAGGCCCGCTTCTTCCATTGCCAAAGAAATGGCTTTGGCGGCGCCTTTGCCTTCCGGTTCCGGAGCCGTCACATGGTAAGCGTCACAAGTATTTCCGTAACCCAACACTTCCGCGTAAATTTTGGCGCCGCGGGCTTTGGCGTGTTCGTATTCTTCCAAAATCAACGCGCCGGCGCCTTCGCCCAAAATGAATCCGTCACGGTTTTTATCAAAGGGACGACAGGCGGTTTTGGGGTCATTGTTTTCGCTCAGCGCCATACAGGCGGTAAATCCGGCCAGCGCCAGCTTGGTAACACAGGCTTCGGTACCGCCGGCAATAATCATATCAGCATAGCCGTGTTTGATAGCGTGCATCGCCTCACCCACCGAGTGAGTACCGGTGGCGCAGGCGGTCACCACAGGCAAACAAGGACCCTGCGCGTGATATTTGATGGCAACAGTTCCCGCCGCCACATTGGAAATCATCATCGGAATCATAAAAGGCGAGGCTCTTCTGGGGCCTTTGGCTTCCAATTTGACAGAACTGTCATAGATGGTGTGCATTCCGCCGATACCGCTGCCGATGTATACCCCCAGCCGTTCGGGGTCATATTCATAACTCGTAAGGCCGCTGTCTTCCATCGCCTGAGCCGCCGCCGCCAAAGCATAGATGACCACAATATCGGTTCTTTTCAACTCAGATTTCGCGATGTAATCTGTGGGCGCAAAGTCCTTCAGCTCCGCCGCGATTTTCACTTTAAAATCTTCTGTATCAAAGGATTTGATATAGTCGATGCCGCTTTTTCCCGCCAGCAGATTCTGCCAAGTGGTAGGAACATCATTGCCCACCGGCGTAACACCGCCAATCCCCGTCACAACAACTCTTTTTTCCATAGTCAACCTTTATCAGCCTTTCCAGTTTATTATTTGCCATCCGACAAGGACGGCTTTTGTTATCAATTCTTCATCCGCGTTTTTCAAACAGCGTCAAATATATAATCCACCGTCGATTTTAATCACTTCGCCGGTAATATAATCAGAAGACGCTAAAAATACCGCCAATTGAGCAATCTCTTCCGGACGAGCCAAACGCCCCAAAGGAATTGCTTTGGCCGCTTCCGTCAACACCTGTTCGTTCATGGAAGCGGTCATATCCGTTTCCACAAAACCGGGCGCGATGGCATTACAGGTGATGCCGCGAGAACCCAATTCCCTGGCGGTGGTTTTGGTCAAGGCAATCATTCCCGCTTTAGCGGCAGAATAGTTAGCCTGACCGGCATTGCCCATCAATCCGGCGATGGAAGCCATGTTGATGATTTTGCCGCCGCGCTGGCGCAGCATCACAGGTCCTACATGACGAATCATATTAAACGCGCCCTTCAAATTGATGTTGATGACCGCGTCAAAATCTTCCTCTTTCATGGTAATCAACAGCCCATCCCGCAGAATGCCGGCATTATTCACCAACAAATCCACCGAACCGAACTCTTTTTTCACCCGCGTCACGACATCTTTGGTGGCGGCGAAATCCGTCACATCACAGTGAAACGCTTTTCCTTTCACGCCCAGCGATTCCAGTTCCGCCACGGTTTCTTCGGCGGCTTCTTGGCTGCCGATGTCTAAAATAGCCACATTAGCGCCCGCTTTGGCAAAAGCCAAAGCGATGGCTTTGCCGATGCCGCGAGCCCCGCCGGTGATAACGGCGTTTTTGTCCTGTAAAAATTTTTCAGTCATCGTTCTTTCTCCATTCTCCCCGCCTTATCCGCGCAGGGCTTCCAGGGTGGCTTCCAGGGTAGCCTGATTGTCCACATTGTAACAGGTAACGTCCGGCGCGATTTTTGCCACCAGTTTGGACAAAGTCTTGCCGCAGCCCACTTCCACAAAAAGAGAGATACCGTCTCGCACCATGTTCTGAATGGTTTTTTCCCATTGCACCGGGTGATTGATTTGGCGGTGCAGTAAAGCGGGTACTTCTTTTTGCGGATCCGTCATCGGATACGGTTCCGCCGTACAATTGGCATAAACCGGCAGTCCCGGCGCTTTGTACACATAGTTAAGCAGTTCCTTTTCAAAGGCGTCCGCCGCGCTCTGCATATAAGGAGAATGAAAACCGCCGCTCACCGCCAAAGGCAGCGCCCGACCTTTCATCTCTTTTACTTCCCGGGCAAATTCATCAAAACCGCCCACCTTACCGGCAACCACTACCTGCTGACCGCAGTTGAAATTTACCGGATAGATATCGGGATATTTTTCGCAAAGCGTCACCACCTGGTCGGTGGTCAATTTCACCACCGCCATCATGGTGCTGTTGCTGTCATTGGAAGCTTTATCCATGTATTCCGCCCGTTTGCAAACCAAACGAAAGGCGTCTTCATCCGTCATGGCTCCGGCAAAAGCCAGCGCGGAAAATTCACCGAGGGAAAACCCTGCCACGGCGTCCGCTTCGATACCGGCTTCCCGCACGGCGGCAGCCGCCGCCAAATCCACACAATACAAACAGGGCTGGGTATTAATGGTTTGCGCCAGCAATTCCTTGCTGCCGGTAAAACATTGTTCAGAAGTTCCCGGGCGTACCGCGTCCGCCATCCGAAAAATTTCGGCCGCGGCGGGACTGACCTGACAAAGCTCCTGACCCATTCCTGTATACTGCGCCCCCTGTCCTGAAAACAAAAGGGCAATTTTCTGATTTTTGATCATCGTTTTCTCCTCTGTTTTTCTTTTTGATTTCAAATAACGAAAAGCGCCTTTTTAAGCGAGGCTTTCCTTTCGTCTCCGTGTATGCTCTGCCATCATCGCGACGGCTTATGTTCCTGATAAATCCTAACGAGACGACGCCTCAATATTTTTCTTTCACTCTTGCCAAAACCTCTTCGGCTTCTGTGAAGATTTCCGTAATAATTTCCGAGCAGGTTTGTTTCTTCTTTACCATACCGGCGCTTTGTCCCGCCATGAAACAACCCCGCCGCAAGTCGCCTTCTTTGGCCGCCAGACGCAAAGCGCCCGCGCCCAGTTTTTCCAAATCCGCCGCGCTGACGGAAGGATCATATTCTTGGCGGAAATACTCCCGCGAAAAAGGTGTTTTTAAGGAGCGCACCGGATGCCCCAGACGTTTGCCGGTAGCGATGGTGTCGATATCCTTTGCTTTCAGTACTTTTTCTTTATAATTTTCATGGACGGTGCATTCTTCCGCCACCAAAAAGCGTGTGCCCAGTTGGACCCCTTCCGCGCCCAGCATCAAAGCCGCCGCTACACCGCGTCCGTCCGCGATGCCGCCGGCCGCCAGCACGGGAATATCCACCACATCGCAAACCTGAGGCACTAAAGTCATGGTGGTCAGTTCGCCTATATGACCGCCCGATTCACAACCTTCGGCAATTACCGCCGCGGCGCCTTGTTTCGCCACCATTTTGGCGAAGGCCACTGAAGGCACCACCGGAACCACCCGAATGCCCGCGGCCAGCCAATCCGGCATAAATTTTCCGGGGTTGCCAGCGCCGGTGGTCACCACGGGGACGCCTTCTTCAATAACTACTTGAGCGGCATCCGCCGCATAAGGACTCATCAACATGATATTCACACCGAACGGTCGATCAGTCAAAGTTTTGGCGCGGCGAATTTCTCCCCGCAGATAATCAGGATCGCCGTTCATGCCGGCAATAATACCCAAACCGCCGGCATTGGAAACCGCCGCCGCCAAGGTACTTTCCGCAATCCAAGCCATGCCTCCCTGAAAAATAGGATAGGTAATATTCAATAATTCACAAACTCTGGTTTTGATCATCCTTCTCCTCCCCTGTTTGCACTCAATTGTTTTCGGGCGCAGAGAAACGGTCTGTCCGCCGCGCGATTTCTTCAGCCGGCGGACAGATCAAAGCGGTTCCTTTAGGCATTTTGTTTTTCTTCAATGATTTTCACCAAATCACCTACAGTTTTCAAATCAGGGCTCATTTCCACTTCAACGCCGAATTCGTCATCCAACTGCATCAATACATCCACCACGTCCAAAGAATCAAACTCCATTTCTTCAAAGGTGGTTTCCATGGTGATGTCTTTCACATCCAAATCCTTGTAGTCCGCCAAAAGCTGTGCCAATTTTTCAAAAACCATTTTTTCTACCTCACTTTTCATGATTTCTTTTTCTTTTCTAAATTTTGTTATATCTTATTTTGCCCATTTCAGCACACAGGTGGCGGTGGTCAAACCGGCGCCGAATGCCGAAAGCAAAAGGATATCGTCACGATGCAGCTCCCCTTTGCGGTTCATTTCATCCAACAGTAAAGGAATACTGGCGGAAGAGGTGTTACCGCAGTGCTGCAAATTGGTGCGGGTTTTTTCTTTAGGGATTTTCAGACGGGTTCTGGCGCCGTCGATAATCCGCAGATTAGCCTGATGCGGCAGAAAATAATCCACATCTTCCATCGTGATTCCCGCCATTTCCAGCGTCAGAGGAATCTCCCGGCACATGGAAGAAATGGCGAATTTATATGTTCCCTGACCGTCCATTTTCAAATATTCATAGGGAGTTCCGTCTTCCTTATAGTCAATTTCCTGTGAGAATTCCGAAACCACATCAGCTTCGGGATTTTTTTCCGTCAGATATCGTTCATCGATGGGGCAATTACCGAAGCTGTTGGCAATGCGCAGATAGTCGGCGTTGCCCTTGGTGGTCAGTTTAATGGCCTGCAAAGAATCCCCCTGCTCCAGCACTACGGCGCCCGCGCCGTCTCCAAACAACACACAGGTAGAACGGTCATGCCAGTCCATGCAGCGACTCATAGCTTCCGCAGAGACAATCAACATTTTTTTCACTTTACCGGCGGCAAAATAAGCCGACGCCACATCCAACGCCACAATGAAACCGCAGCAACCGGCGTTCATATCAAAAGCCGGGCAGTCGGCGCCGATGTCCTTTTGGACAATACAGGCCGTGGCGGGTGTGGCAAAATCCCCCCGCACCGTGGTGCAGAGAATCAGGTCCAATTCTTTCGGGTCGATACCGGCGTCTTTCACAGCTTTCAAAGCCGCCCGCTTAGCAATATCCGAAAGCTTCGCTTTGTTCAGAATATGTCTGCCTTCGATGCCGGTTCGTTCCCGAATCCACTGGTCGCTGGTATCCATCAATTTCGCCAGTACTTCATTGCTTTGGCAGGTACCGGGCAGCGCGCTGCCCGTTCCGATTATGGAGAAATTCATCGTCTTCACTCAGCCTCCTGTTTATTTCGTTTCCTGCATTAATTTCGCGCGGAAAAACACATTAATATTTTCAAAAGCCTTCAGCATAACCGCCGTTTCCTCCGGAGAAAGGCAGTGGGCAATTTCCCCCACCATTCGCTGATGAAAACGCTCATGCCGATGGTAAATTTCTTCACCCAGCTCGGTCATAATCACATCTACCTGGCGTCCGTCTTCTTTGCAGCGAACCTTTTTCACACATTGTTTTTCAGCCAGCTTTTTAATCGCCACCGTCACCGTGGGCAGCGTCACATTGAGAGCCGCCGCGATATCGCTGATCCTGAGACCGTGGGGCGTTTCATCAGCAGAACGAGTTTCCGCCGAAGCATCGCCGATCACCTCCAGAATGTGCATTTCACTCATGGTAATGTCAGCACAGCCCACCCGTCTGACAAAATCCTCCTGGACTTTTTGGATGTTCCAATAAATTTCTTTCAGCAAAGTGTTGAGCTGCACTTGAAAAGCATCCATTTCCGTCTCCTTTCCGCGGCGTCCCGACAGATTCTGCCAAAACACCGAATCGTCTAATTAAAAAAACTAATTAGTATGCCAAAGGAGATTATAGCATAATTTTCCTGATTGTCAATGGATTCTTTCACTTTTTCATGAAAAATTCAATATTTTCCCTTTCATTCCTGCGAAAACAAACAGAAAAAAATCGACAACACCCGTCTTTTTCCGCACGCCATTTGCTTTTTCCGCAAAACGAAAAGAACGCTCCCCAAAAATCAAAAAAATTTTTTCGGAATTTGCCAAGAAAAGACTTCTTTTTTTGGTAATTGATATATTAGGACTTTTTGACTGCCGCCGGTTAAAGAAATTTCGCGAACCGAAAAGCGGCGGTTTCTCAACGCGCGATCGTTGTTTGTACAGACTCTGTCGCGGCGGCGGATTCCTCGGCGGCGGATTCTTCAGCCTGCGCCGCGACTGCCGCGCCGGCGCAAAACTCATAGAATTCTTCATATGCCAAACCGCTGCGATACAGCTCACAGGCAAGCGTTTTACCCACATAACGCACATGCCACCATTCCGCCGGATAACCGGTGACGGCTTCTTTTTCTTCCGTATAGCGAATAATGAAGCCGTATTTCCAGCAATTTTCCGCCAACCAGCGGGCTTCTGCGGAATCGGCCAGACTGCTGTCCAGCATGCCGGCGGCATTGACCACATCCATAGCCAATCCGCTTTGGTGTTCACTGGTACCGGGGGCGGACCGATAGGCGTTCTCCCCTTTGCCGTACAATTGAATTTGCCGTTCATAACTGCGGTATCCGGAGCGCATCTGCATAGACAACCCCGCCTCTTCGGCATCGGTCAGCAATTGCCGCAATTGTGTATAGGCGGTGGGTTCCATGCGGGTATTGCCGCTACCGCTCAACTCAGGTACATAATCCTCCGCCAGCAGATGCTCTTGATTAATCAGCGCGAAATGAGAGGCGCTGTCCTCCATCAACTCGGTCATTAACGCTTTATTTTTATCCGTCGCCAAAAACGGTTGAGAGTCTTCTTCCAGAGACCGGATAAACAATGCTTTATAGGCGGCGGGGGTATTCGCCTCTACCGGCAAATCCGCCAAAACAGCGGCGTCTTCCGCCAAAACCCCCTCTTCAATCAGCACATCCGCCAGAGAAACCGACACTCCGTTTTCCTCTTTTGTACAAGTAAGAGCCGTGTAAGTCATCTCACCCATCGTCTCATAGGTGAGTGTTTGTTCCGCGTAAAGAGAAAAATCCGACGCCGAAACCGAAAATCCCTGTTTTAGCAAGGCTTTCTCTAGAAGCTGGGCATAAAACGCTCCCCGCAGAGACGCATTGCCGTCACAATCCGCCGCCACCCAATTTTCATGGATGGCATAACCCAGATAGGCTTTGGCCCAATCCGGATACTGAGCGGAAACAGGCGGCAGGTAGTCCGTTTCCTCGGGATGAGCAAACACTTCCGCCTCCTCGCCCGCCAGACGCAGGGCAAGGGCAATGCCTTCCGCGTTGACGGCGGTATTTTCCAGATAATCCGGCTCCACGATGCCGTTTGTCACCCAATCCACCAAACCAAGATTTTGCAACGCGTAGCAACGAGCATAAACCTCCTCATCGGAAACGGCGGTTGCCGCGGCAAAAATCGCATCGCCCTCAGAATTCGTCACGGGAGGTTCCGCCGCAACGGAGCGCTCCGCCGGTTCTGCCTGGGCGTAAACGCCGACACAGAGGAGCGCCAAAAACAGCGCCCCGAAAAACGTATTCAAAAACATCTGCTTATGCCTTTTTAAGAACATCATTGATACTCGTCTCCCTATGTTTCGGCCGACCGCGGCGGCAACTTGTCCGCCGTATACCAGCATATTTTTTTTATTATACCATATTTCGACAGAAAACACAAAAAAATTTCTCATCCGATGAGAGTTCCGCCAACGCAACAGGCGGCGAAGTCTGTTTCTTAACCGAATTCCCCGCTTTGCCAATCTTTCGCGTAAGTGAAAAAAGACAGCCAAACGAGAGATTGACAGTCGGAGGTTGACGGGTGTGATATAATAGAACTATCTTTACCGGCGAACTTGCCCGAACGGAGAAATCATCACCGCCGAAACGGCAAGTGACCGCGCCTTTATCAAACCTTCATAAAAAAAACAAACGCTCATAAAATCCAGAAAAAAAATGAGGTGCGCCATGAGTCATTTTTTTGCTTATATCAGCAGACTGAAGCTGATCAAACGCTGGAGTTTAATGCGCAACACCAGCAAAGAAAATACCCAAGAACACAGCTGGCAGGTGGCGGTTATCGCCCACAGCCTGGCAGTCATCAAAAACCGTCTGTACGACGGCGAACTCAATGCCGAGCAAGCGGCGCTGCTGGGGCTTTTTCATGATGTGGGAGAAACCATCACCGGCGACCTGCCCACCCCTGTCAAATACGCCAATTCCGAAATCACCGCGGTCTTCCACGCTTTAGAGGAAAACGCCATGGGGCGGCTGCACAGCATGCTGCCGGAAACCTTGCAGGCGGATTATGCTCCGCTGCTGCTGCCGAAAAATTCCCCCGAGCTGGAATTGGTCAAAATCGCGGACAAAATCTGCGCGTATACCAAATGCGCCGAGGAAGTAGCGGCAGGCAATCATGAATTCGACATCGCGTTCCAAAGCACCGCCGAAAAACTGCAAACCTACAGCGATCGCCCGGAAGTTCAGTATTTCCTGAAAGAATTCCTTCCCTCTTTCAGCCTTTCCCTGGATGAAATCAGTAAATAACGGCAACGCTGTTCAAATAAATATTCTCCGAGACAATACCTGTCAACGGGAAACAGCATCATTTGTTTAAAATTAAAGAGAAGAAGAAAGGAAGAAACCAATGAACCCTATCGCGAAAAAGAATCTCCGGAAAACATTGTTGTGTCTGATCCTGATGATAACTTTTCTGCTGTCCTCCACACTGACGGCTTTTGCCGCGGCCGGAGATACCATCTCCGTCAAACGCTACAATCGAGACACCGGAAAAAATGAATCCATTACAGTCACCGAAGTGGATATTTATAACAACGACACCAAAATCAACTCCGATGTTCCCGCCGTGCTCATTCAAAACAGAACCATGGTACCGGTCAAGGTGATCACGGATATTTTGGACGCGAAAGTATCTTGGAACAACACCAAAAAACAAGCTACCATTGTCACCGATTCCGATACCATTGTGCTGACCATCGGCCGCAGCACCGCCATTGTCAACGGCAAAAGTGTCTCCCTGCCCGGAGGTATTTCCACAGAACTCCTCACCTATCAGGGGGCGGGACGCACCATGATCCCCTTCCGTTTCGTTTCGGAGCAGCTGGGAGCGGAAATCGTCTGGAACAACACCAGCAAACGAGTGACCGTCAACCCCAAAGTCAGCAGCACCGACGACTGGCAGGACTGGACAGAAACGTACGGCATCCAGGCAGTCATTGACGCGGGACACGGCGGCAGCGACCCCGGCGCCGTCGCCAATGATAAACAGGAAAAAGACATCAATCTGGAAGTTGCCGAACGGGTCAGCCAGAAATTGACCAAAAAAGGCATTACCGTCATCATGACCCGTACCGAAGATGAATTCATCGAACTGGTGGAACGAGCGGAAATCGGCACGGAATCCAAGGCGACCATTTTTGTCAGTCTCCACTGCAACAGCGCCACCACCACTTCCGCCACCGGTATCGAAACTTACTACTATATCAACAGTACGAATGCCTATGATAAAGACCTCGCCACCTACATCCAAGAAGCGGTCATCGAAGCTACCGGCGCAAAAGACCGCGACGTAAAAAGCGCCAATCTCTCCGTTTTGCGCAATTCCAAAATTCCCGCCGCCCTGGTAGAAATGGGCTTCATCTCCAATGTTAACGAATCAGACTTGCTGTCAAGCAGCAGCTATCAAAATAAAATCGCAACCGGCGTCACCAACGGCATCATAGATTTCCTGGATGCCTATGATCTGAGGTAGCGACAAAAAAAGCCAAAGCGTTCGGCAGTATTATCAAGACACAAACCGAGGAATAAAAAAGCTCTATGTGAAGGAATCCCCATTCACATAGAGTTTTTTTCATCCGGTCGCTTTTTTATTCCTCCCGCCTTCGCCACAACCGGTCAGGCGGTTTTGACCGCGTTTGATTCCTTGTTCATTCTTTATTTTTCTTTTCTTGTTTTCTTGATTCTTTCGCCCATTCCAAATTCTCCGATTACCCTTTGGTCCTGCTTTCGTCCGCGCCTCTGTCAAATTCATATCCTCCCTTTCCGCTTTCTTCGCTCGTTTTTACTGTTTGCCTTTCCTTCTCCGGTCTTCGGCGGCAAAACCAACACATAAAGAAACAGATTTTCTGTGCTGGAACGGGACATCGCCGCATAAAGATAAAGCAAACGGCGAAAACGAGGTGCAAAAATGAAAAAGAAAGAAAAACCGCAGACAAAAAAACCCCGTCCCGCGCGGGGACGACGCAACGGACGATGGGGAAACCTCTTCGCCGATGTGTTGGAAATGCCGGAAGAGTTGGCGTTGGATTTGCCCCGTGTTACCTTAATCGGCAACATCAAACTTTCGGTGGAAAACCACAAGGGCATTATAGACTACAGCGAAGAAGAAATCCGTCTGCGGGTCAACGACGGATTTTTGACCGCCAAAGGGCATCATCTCGTCTTAAAAAACATCAGCGCCGAAGAAGTGCTGCTGCAGGGAGAAATCACCGAAATGGCCATCCTGCTGGATCAACCGCGGGAAACACCGGCCGCCGGATGGGAGGAATGAGACATGCTGCAATACTTTTGGGGCTGGCTGCGAGGATACGTAATCATCACGGTTTTCGGTCCCAACAAAGAACAATTTTTGAATTTGGCGCTGCAACAGGAACTGGATCTTTATGATGTGGAATGGAGGGAAGGCGGCGATCCCGTCCTGATCGCCAAAGTCAACCAACGGCACATCGGCGCTCTGCGAAAGATCGCCCGCCGCACTCATTGCCGCTTTCGTCTGGGACGAAAACAGGGCTGGCCCTTTTTCTGGCGCCATCTGCGAAAACGAAAAATGTTGCTGTCAGGATTTTTGCTCTTTTGCCTGGGTCTGTATGTCCTTTCGGGATTTGTCTGGTTCGTCCGAGTGACCCCACAGGAAAAAATTCAGGCTCTGGATCAACAAGAAGTACTGGAGCAAGCCCAGGAATACGGTATCCGTCGAGGCGCCTGGGGGAGAGGGTTGGATTTCGACACGATTGAAAAAGAACTGCTCCGCGATATCAGAGAGCTTTCTTGGGTATCTATCCAGCGGCAAGGCATTTTGATCCGCATCCATGTGGCGGAACGGGATCTCTGGACAGAAGCCGAAGAAAACGCCACCCGCGGCGCCATCCTGGCCAATCGCGCCGCTTTGATTGAAGAAGTCCTGATCAAACACGGAACACCTCAGGTGCAAGCGGGGCAACTGGTACAAAAAGGAGACACGCTGGTAGCGCCTCTGGCAGACGGCAAGGCAGACGCTATCATTCGCGGTCGTGTATGGTACGAAGGTTACGGAGAATGCGCCCTGGAACAAACACGGCAGAAACCCGACGGCGACAGCTATCTCCAACTGTATCTGCTGCGTCCCAACGCCCCGGGTGTGGAAGAAAGCCGACTGAAACTCTGGGGGAAAAAGGCAGCGGCAGGAGAAACAACGGTCAGCAGCCGTCTCGTACAGCCGCGTCTCTGGGGAGACCGAACACTTCCCCTCACCTTTTTGATCGAAACCATCACCCCGCTGAAAACCGAAACCATCCGCTACAGCGAAAAAGAAGCCAAAGCCAAAGCGCTGGCAGCCGCCCGCGCCTCTTTACGCCAACAAATCGGCGAAGAAAACCAATTAATAGAAGAAACTCTGGATTATCATCTGAAAAACGGTATCTGCACCATGACCGTCAAATGGGAGTGCCGAGAAGAAATCGGAACGCGGGCAACAGAAGAAGAAACCCAAACCCCAATCGGAGAAGAAACGAAAACCGACGAATCGTAAAAGAGCGGCATAAAATGCCAAAATCCATACAGAAAAGGAAAGAACCGGCAAAAATTCCCTTCAAAAAAAGCAAAGATTGTGGTACAATAATGATGAATAAGTATACCCTTCCCGCCAAAAAATGTCGCCCGTCGGCGCCCGAAGATTTAATCATAATCACCGCGGGAAAGAGTTCGGTAAAGCAGAACCAAAAGAAAGGAAGATGCAGTTGAGCAATCATGTAGTGGCGGAAACCATCGACAAAAACAACCAAGCGGAACTGAAAATTGATTTGGGCAATGATATGGAAGCCTTCTATCTTTTCGGGGAAAGTGATGAGAATTTAAATCTGCTGGAAAAGGGACTGGGAGTGCGCATTGTGGCACGCGGAGACGAAACCACCGTCATCGGCTCCAAAGAGCAGGTGCGCAGAGCCGAAAAAGTCCTGAAGGAATTGCGTCTTTTGGCAAAATCGGAAATCGTCGTCACTCCCGCCTCCATCAATTACGCCCTGGCCATGGTACAAAAAACCGCCGCTGCTTCCGACGGGCAGAACATCAGCTTCGGCCCACTCTCCAAAGCCATCTTCACCACCCCTAAAGGCAAGCAAATCAAAGCCAAGACTTTAGGACAGCAACAATATCTGGAAGCAATCCACCGCCATGATATCGTCTTCGGCATCGGCCCCGCCGGCACCGGAAAAACCTATTTGGCCGTGGTTTGCGCTGTCATGGCTTGGAAAAAGCGGGAGGTCAGCCGGATCGTGCTGGTACGGCCCGCGGTGGAAGCGGGGGAAAAACTGGGCTTTTTGCCCGGTGATTTACAGGAAAAAGTCAACCCCTATCTGCGCCCCGTCTATGACGCGCTAGATGATGTGCTGGGAGCGGACACCGCCGCCAAGCTGCTGGAACGCAATGTGATCGAAGTGGTACCTCTGGCTTATATGCGCGGACGCACCCTGGAAGAAGCTTTCATCATCCTGGACGAGGCGCAAAACACGACGCCCCAGCAGATGAAAATGTTCCTGACGCGAATGGGCAACGGCTCCAAAACGGTAATCACCGGCGATGTCACCCAACTCGACTTGCCCGCGGGACAGTTTTCCGGTTTGAAACAAGCGGAGCGTATCTTAAAACCTATCAAAGAAATCGCCTTTTGTTATTTGACAGAGTTGGATGTGGTTCGGCATCCGCTGGTACAAAAAATCATCGAGGCTTACGAAAAACACGAACATCCGGGACAAGCCGTGAATAACGGAAAAGAACATCATCAAGAAAAAGCAGCGGACAACCTGCCGCTCCAACAATAAATCCGCGGCGCGCCGCCGCGCGAAAACGAGGAAATCATCATGAACAAAAGCAAAGAACAAGAGAAAAAGAGTATTTTCCCCCTGCCCAGAGCTTTGGCGGGATTTTGGTGGCTGGTCGTCATCGCCGCCGCCTTCCTCATCATCTCCGTCGGCATGGTCTACAACAACGTGGATCTGGAAGAAGGCGAATACGCCAAAAGCAACGTCTATTACTTCGGCACCGCCGTCACCTATGTCAGCCAGGAGCAAACTGCCGCCGCGAAAGAAATGGCGGAAGAAGAAGTGGAAGATGTCTACAAAATCGACGATATGGTTATCGTCAATGTACACAAAGCCATCGACGACCTGTTTGACCAGTTGTACACTGTCCGCAGTGATGAAGGTCTGGACACCGCGCGGCTGGAAACGGAAATCCGGCAAATTTTCGACGAGAATATCAGCAACAGCGCCATCGATTATTATTTGGGACTCAGTGATTGGCAGATCAATCAGACCATCTCCAGCCTGAAAGATCAAATCACCGATGCCTACGCCCAGGAAATTACTGAAGATCAAACGGAAGAAATGAAAAGCGAACTGTTGGAAACCATCATGGCTTCCGATGAATCCGCCGCCGCCAAGGCTTTTTTCGAAGCAGTAATCAACACGCTGGACTTCCCGCCCAACAAGGTGGTAGATGAAGCCGCCACCGAGCAGGCTGTCACCGCCGCCGTGGAAAACGTGCAGCCCATCCAGATCACTGTCAACCCCGGCCAGTTAATTGTGCGCCGCGGAGAAGAAGTCACCCCCACCATCATGGAGACCCTGCAGGCGGTGGGACTGATTTCTCAAAGCGGCCATTACCAAAAATACGCCGGCATTTTCCTGCTGGTATTGCTGAGTTTCTTGATTATTCGCGCTTACTGCGCCACTTTGAACTTTAACGAGGATAAAAAAGAACGCAGCATTGTGGTTTTGACATTGTTGTTATTGTTGACGCTGCTCATCGGGCGGCTGCTGACGTTAATCACCGTCAGCACCACTTTCTCTTCCGACCTGATGTTGGGGCTGCTGGTGCCGGTACCGGCGTTCAGCTTGATGTCCGCTATTCTGGTTAACAAACGGGCTTCTATTTTGGCCACTGTCATCCTTTCCATCTTCATCGGCATCATGTGCAACGGTCATATGCTGTACGTGATGGCGGCATTGCTGGGCGGTCTGGTGGGCATCATTGAAACAAGCAAAATGGACAGCCGCAACAAATATCTGCTCATTATGCTCTTCATCTCCGGTACCTATTGTCTATCTCTTCTTTCTTGGAGTTTGATCTGGGGCTATTCCCTGTCTTACATCGCGATCGGCTTGATTATGTGCGCCCTCAACGGGGTTTTATCGGTAATTTTGGCCATCGGCACCCTGCCCCTGCTGGAAAATCTCTTCGGCATCACCACCCGTCTGCACCTCCTGGAACTTTCCAACACCAATCATCCCCTGCTGAAACAGCTGATGATCGAAGCTCCCGGCACCTACAACCACAGTGTTTTGGTGGGCAATCTGGCGGAAGCCGCCGCCGACGCTATCGGCGCCAACGGTCTGCTGGTACGGGTGGCGTCCTATTTCCACGATATCGGCAAAGTCAAACGCCCCTACTTCTTCATCGAAAACCAACGGGGCAATGACAACCCTCACGACAAATTACAGCCCTCCCTCAGTACCTTTGTCATCACCTCCCACACCAAAAACGGGGCGGAACTGGCAAGAAAAAACAAACTGCCTAAAGAAATCATCGACATTATCCTGCAGCACCACGGCACCGGTCTTTTGGTGGGATTTTATAACAAGGCGCAGCAACAGGCGGTCGCCCGCGGCGGTAAAGCCGAAGATGTGCGGCAGGAGGATTTCCGTTATCCCGGTCCTGTTCCCCAAACCAAGGAGGCGGCGCTGGTGATGCTGGCGGACAGCTGCCAAGCCGCCATCATGGCCATGTCCAACCCCACCCGAGGGCAAATCGAAGGAAGAGTAAGAGAAGTCATCAAAAGCAAATTCAATGACGGACAGCTTAATGAGTGCGACTTGACTTTCCGCGATTTGGAAATCATCGCTTCCGTTTTTGTGCGGGTGCTGGCCGGCGTTAACCACAAACGAATCCTCTATCCGGACCAAATCAAAAAAGAAAACGCCCACCGCCAAGCAGAAGAAAAGAAACAAAAAGCGGTGCAGCAAAAGTTAACGGTGAAGAAAATTTTGGCGGAAACCCATCCCGACGCCAATTTTGTGGAAGCGGACGCCGTCGAATTGGAAAAAGCGGTGGATCTCATCTTGGCGGAAAAGAATCTGACTAAAAAAGGCACCGCCCAGCCGAAGGCAAACGACGAACAGACAGAAGACAAAGCCGTTTTGTCCCCCAACCCAGCGGCGGCAACAGACGCGCCTTATCCGGCGGCCCAGACCAAAGATCCCACTGTAAAAAAACAGAAAAAACAAACGACGAACTCCGACGCCCAGACCGCGACAGCCACTTCTCAAACAACAAAACCGGAAAAACAAATACCTCCGAAAGAAGCGGAACAAAAGGAAGCAAAACCAAAAACAGGACGAAACGCTCCCGCCGCCGATCCGATAAACACCGTCCCCGAAACCGTAACATCGAAAGAGAGCGATAACCACCATGAAACTGATCATCGATAATCGCGCAAAAACCTTTGTCCCCACGCTGGAAGAAATCCGCGCCCTTTACCGTGTCGCCAAAAGAACCCTGGCGACAGAAACTCGGGAAATTCCTCGTCCCGCCGCTCTGGAAGTCACCCTGATTCTCACCGATGACCGAGGAATCCAAAAGTTAAACAGCCGTTTTCGACAGATCGACCGCCCCACAGACATTTTGTCCTTTCCTCTTTATGAAGCGGACGAGCCCTTGCCTACACGCGGCTCCCTGGGGGACTTGGTGCTTTCTGTGGACGCCCTGCGGCGGCAGGCGCGACGCTACGGGCACAGCCAAAAAAGAGAGTTTTGTTTTCTTTTTGCCCATGGACTGCTCCACTTATTAGGCTATGACCACGAAAAAAGCAAAGCGGAAGAAGCACGGCAGTTTGCCCGTCAGGACACCATCTTAAACGGACTGGGTATCACTCGATAAAGCAACAAGAAAAGAGGAAAAACATGGATTTAGACGCCTATTTTGGTCACCAAGCAGTACCCGCCGATTATCGCTCCGGCTTTGTCGGTATTATCGGCCGCCCCAATGTGGGAAAAAGCACCCTGATGAATCAGATCTTGGGGCAGAAAATCGCTATCATGTCGGACAAACCCCAAACCACCCGCAACAAAATCCAAGGTATTTACACTGATGAAGCATATCAAATCATCTTTTTGGACACACCGGGCATTCATAAACCCCACCACAAATTGGACGAATATATGAACAAAGCCGCCAACAGCATTATAAAAGACGTGGATATCCTCTTTTATCTGGTGGACGCCACAGCCCGCCCGGGCAGCGGGGAAGAATATATCGCCAAACAACTGAAAACCGCCTCAGCGCCGGTTTTCCTCGTTATCAACAAAATCGATTTGCTCCGACCGGAGCAAATTCTCAAAGTCATTCAACACTACAGCCGCCTGCTTCCTTTTGCCGAAGTGGTGCCTGTCTCTGCTCTCACGGGAGAAAATGTGGAGGAACTCCTCACCACTCTGCGAAAATATCTGCCTAAAGGGCCTCAATATTATGACCCGGATCAGGTAACCGATCAACCGGAACGCGCCATTATGGCAGAAATCATCCGCGAAAAGGTATTTCTGAATACCCGTGAAGAAATTCCCCATTCGGTAGCGGTAGTCATCAGCGACTACACGGCGCGGGACAACGGCGCTCTGTACATCGGCGCCGTCATCTATGTGGAACGGGAAAGTCAAAAAGGCATCATCATCGGCAAAGGCGGCGCCATGCTGAAAAAAATCGGTTCCGCCGCCCGCCCGGAAATCGAAAATCTGTTCGGGAATCGCGTCTTTTTGGAAATTCGCGTCAAAGTCAAAAAAGACTGGCGGGATAAAGAAAACCTGCTGAAAAACTTCGGCTACGACAAAAAAGAACTGTAATCTCATCAGCAATCATCACGGAGAGATCACCATGGACATGCGTTCAATCACCAGCGAAACCCTGATACTGCGCGGACGGGACTACGGCGAAGCCGACCGTATTTTGGTTTTACTGACCAAAGAAGCGGGCAAATTGTCCGCCATCGCGAAAAGCGTCCGCAAACCAAACAGCAAACTGAAAGCCTCGACGCAACTGTTTTCTTACAGCCGTCTCAACATCAACCGCGGCAAAAACGGCGGACTGGGCGTCGTCACCCAGGGCGAAACCATCAACAGCCTGATGGGGCTGCGGCAAGATTTCAATAAAATCGTCGCCGCTTCTTACATCGGGGAGATGGTGGATTTAAACCTCCCCGCCTACAAACCCAACAACCAAATTTTTCTGCTGGTGCTGACGGCGCTGGCGGCTTTGGAAAAAATGGAAGATCCTTATATTATCCTGCGTTTTTTTGATTTGCGGCTGTTGGCGGTGTTGGGCTATCGACCGCGGCTGGACGCCTGCGTCCATTGCGGCAGATCCATCAAAGAAGGCAGTTTTCTGCTCTCGCCTTATCGCGGCGGCATCCTCTGCCGAGGCTGTCAAACCAGAGAAAACGGTATGCCCGTTTCCGGGGCGGTCATTGCCGTCATGGAAAAATTGCTCACCTGGGACCCTCGACAATTGCTCCATCTGCAACTCAACCCAAAACTGCGAGAAGAATTGGATCGGGCGCTCTTCCATTATATGGACTATCATCTGGAAAAAAGCGCCAAAGCCCGAGACGCCCTCGCGCAATATTTATAAAAACAACTTCCCGCGGCAGCTCCCGCCGCATAGTTTGAAACAGAGGACTCGTGAACGATCTCCACAAAAAAGAACCGTACTGTTTCGTTTTTTTGAAAAAGAAGACGGCTTTTCACCAAAGAAAAAGCAAACAGAAACCGCCGGCGCCAAACAGCGCTCGACCGAAGCGATGAAAAAATTCCCGAAAACAAAGGAAGTCATTTCCAAAACGTCTTGCTTTCAAAAGGATTTCGAAGCGAAAGCAGCGAAACAAACAATCTCTGCCGAAAAAAAGAACACCGACCCGAACGGATATTCGGTAAAAAGAGAAAACAAACACCGTCACCTGATGGGAAACCGAGACGGGTAAAAAAATTTCCCGTAAAATACGGATAGAAAAAAAATTCCCCGCAAAAATATCAAAAAGAAAATTTCCCCAATGGAGATATCATTCCCAAAGGGGTATCCATAAAGAGAAAGTCAAAAAGCAAATCAATGGTAGGTGTATACGTCTGTAAAGGAGGATAACCATGACAGAAGAAAGGAAAAATTTCCAAATCCCGAACAACGAAACCGTGGCGGCAGCCTCAACAGAAACCACCGCCAAACCGCCGGAAGAAACTGTCCGTTTGGCCAAAATCGACGAAGTCGCCGACCGTACCGGTCTTTCTTTCAGCCAAGCCAAAGCGCGGCTGGAGGCATATGAGTATGATTTGGTAGACACCTTGTCCGCTATCGATGAAGAAGAACAACAGGCGGCCGCCGACAGCCGCGCCCGCCGCCGTCAGTACTACGAGCAAGCCAGAGAATTCGGCAAGGAACAATATGACAAAATCAAAGATTTCGGACAAAAAAACCGAGACAATCTACAAGAAAAACTCCACGCCAATCAAATCAAACTCGAAGTGAAAAAAGCCTGCGGTAAAGTCAAAGACGCCGCCGCCACCCCGGTGAAAATCACCAAAGGCGGGCGGACATTGCCGGTGGGCGTATTGGCGGCAGGCGCTCTGCCCCTTCTCTACCCCCTGCATAAAAGCAAAACCCTGGCGGCTCTCGGAGCGGGCGCCGTGGGCATATGGATCGTCAACAAACAGCTTCATAATGAGAAGTTGAAGACCTCTCTCAAAAACGGTATGGATCATTTCACCCAAAATCTGGCGGATTCCTTAAACGGACTCACCGCCGCGCAGGATTGTTTCGTGATTCCCGTAGATGAACATTTTCATCCCCAAACTCCAAGCAAAGATTCCGGACAGGAATAAACGCCCTCGCAAGAATCCCTTGACAAACGGAGGAAGGGCTGATACAATGAGTAATGGATCGGGCGACGCCCGAAAAAAGCGCGTAGAAGAAGAAAACAATGCGTCCCCCAGCGAGCCGGGATGGTGAGAGCCGGTCAACGCAGAATGGCACTTCGGAGCGAAAAAAACGGTGCGAAACCGTTATGTTGAAAAGTGGACGGAAATTTTTCCGTCAAGCAGGGTGGAACCGCGGGTTTACTCGTCCCTGCCGGCTTTTAGCCGGCAGGGCTTTTTTTCTCTTCCGCCGCCCGTTTCAATTTTCTCAATCGAGGCAGAATCTATGACAGAAAACAACATCGTATCCAAACCCCGCTATGGCTGGTTGGACAGCGCCCGGGGACTGTGGTTGATCAGCATGATCGCTTATCACCTGTGTTATGATTTACATTATTTGTTTCAGCAGCCGTTGCCCTGGTACACCGGCAGCGGCGGTTATCTCTGGCAACAAAGCATCTTAATGGGGTTTTTGCTGATTGCCGGATTTTCCGCCGTGCTGAGCCATCGCCCCGCCCGCCGCGGCTGGATCATTTTCGGCGGAGGTCTTTTAGTCACGGCAGTCACAGCCCTCTTTCTGCCTGAAGAAGCCATTTGGTTTGGCGTGCTGACATTAATCGGTTGTGCTTATTGGCTGGTGGCGCTGGGGCGGTCTCTTTGGAAAAAGCTGCCGCCACTCGCGGCGGCGGCAGGCGCTTTGGTGTTATTTTTATTGACCAAAAGCGTCCCGGGCGGTTATTTGGGATTCGGCGATTCGCGCCTTCTGGAGCTGCCCGCGGCTCTTTACAGCACCTGGGCCGGCGCCTTTTTGGGATTCCCCGGCCCCACCTTTTCCAGCGCTGACTATGTACCGTTGCTGCCTTGGGTGTTTTTGTTTTTCACCGGTTATTTCCTGGGACAGCAATTCCTGCACCGAGAAAAATGGCGCGTTCGCCTGCCCCAAGGAGGAGCGATACCGGGGATTTCCTGGATCGGGCGGCATTCCCTCATTGTTTATCTGCTCCATCAGCCGCTGCTGTACGGCGTGCTGACCTTAGGAAATCTGCTGCTCTGACCAAACGCGGAAGACTTCCTTATCTCTCGCCTGACTCTTATAAACCAAAATTTCCGATTTTCGTTTGATCATATTAATTTAATGATATAAAAGGAGGAATATGATGAATTTTCAAGATTTGATTCTGACCCTGCAAAAATTTTGGGGAGATCAAGGCTGTATCATTTTGCAGCCTTACGACATTGAAAAAGGCGCCGGCACCATGAACCCGGCCACCTTTTTGCGGGCGCTGGGCCCGGAACCCTGGAATGTGGCCTATGTAGAACCCAGCCGCCGTCCCACCGACGGTCGTTACGGCGAAAACCCCAATCGCCTGCAACATTATTTCCAGTATCAGGTTATATTGAAACCCTCTCCCGACAACATCCAGGAAACGTACCTGGACAGTCTGCGGGCGCTGGGTATCAACCCGGAAGAACACGACATCCGCTTTGTAGAAGACAACTGGGAATCCCCCACCCTTGGCGCCTGGGGACTGGGCTGGGAAGTTTGGCTGGACGGCATGGAAATCACCCAGTTCACTTATTTCCAGCAGTGCGGGGGCATCGACTGCCACCCTGTCTGCGGTGAAATCACGTACGGCATCGAACGCATCGCCATGTTCATTCAGGAAGTGGACAGCGTCTTTGACATCGAATGGGTGGACGGTATCACCTACGGAGATGTATACCATCAAAACGAAGTGGATTATTCTTACTACAACTTCAAGGTTTCCAATAAAAAAATGCTGTTCCAACTGTTTGACATGTATGAACAGGAAACCATGGATGTTATCAAAGAAGGACTGGTACAGCCGGCCTATGACTATGCCCTCAAATGCTCCCACACCTTTAATCTGCTGGACGCCCGCGGCGCCATCAGCGTTACCGAACGCCAAAGTTACATCGCTCGCGTACGGGAGCTGGCAAAACTCTGCGCCGCCGCCTATGTGGAACAGCGGAAAAAACTGGGCTTCCCCCTGTTGAAAGATGAAAAAATCCGCGCGGAACTGGGTTTGGATCAGGAAGGAGGCGACCGATAATGGCAAAGGATTTGCTGTTTGAAATCGGCATTGAGGAAATTCCGGCGCGCTTTATGGCCCCGGCTTTGCGACAAATCGAAGAAATCATGACCCAAAAACTGGCGGAGGCCGGTTTAGACTACCAAGGAATAAAAACTTACGGCACACCCCGCCGCTTCACACTGATCGTGGAAGGGCTGGCGGAAACCCAGGCGGATGTGCTGGTGGAAAACAAAGGTCCCGCCAAAAAAGCCGCCTTTGACGCCGACGGCAATCCCACCAAAGCGTTGCTGGGCTTCTGTAAAAGCAAAGGCGTGGAAATCGCCGATCTGGAAGAGAGGGAAATCAAAAATGTTCCCTATCTCTATGCCGTCAAAGAAGTAAAAGGACAAAAAACCATCGATATCATCGCCGCTATGCTCTATGACATGGTGACCAAACTTTATTTCCCCAAACCCATGCGCTGGGGCTACGGAGAAACGCGTTTTGCCCGTCCCATCCGCTGGGTGGTGCTTTTGTTCGGAGAAGATGTCATCCCCATGGAATTGGGCGGCGTGCAAGCCGACCGCTACAGCCGCGGCCACCGTTTCCTGGGCAGCCAGCATCTGGAAATCAAAGACGCCGCCTCCTATGAAGAAACTCTGCGCGGGGCTTTTGTCATCGTCGACCAAAACAAGCGACGGGAAGAAATCCGCCGCCAGGTTCAAGCTTTGGCGGAACAGGCGGGCGGTATGGTCAAAGAGGACAAAGAGCTGCTGGAAGAAGTGGTGTATATCCTGGAATATCCCACCGCGCTGCTGGGAGATTTCGATGAAAAATACCTGTCCATGCCCGTAGAGCTGGTAGTCACCCCCATGCGGGAACATCAACGCTACTTCCCCGTATACGCCAAAGACGGCTCCTTGATGAATCATTTCATCGCCGTCCGGAACGGCAACGCCGACCATCTGGACATTGTTAAAGCGGGTAATGAGAAAGTGCTGGTAGCCCGTCTGGCGGACGCCGTATTCTTCTGGGAAGAAGACTGCAAAGTACCCTTGGAAGACAACCTGCCCCGCCTGGCGTCTATCGTCTTCCATGAAAAACTGGGTACCCTGGCCGCCAAAGTTAATCGGGTCTGCGCTTTGGCGGAGTTGATTGGCAAAACCCTGGGTTATGAAGAAGAAGCGCTGGCGCACACCGCCCGCGCCGGCAAACTGATGAAATGCGACCTGGTCAGCTCCGCGGTCTTTGAATTCCCGGAACTCCAAGGCATCATGGGCAAATACTACGCGGAAGTACACCACGAACCGGCAGATGTAGCCGCCGCCATCAAAGAACATTACATGCCCCGCTTCTCCGGGGATGAACTGGCGCGAACAAAACCCGGCATCGCGCTGGCGCTGGCAGACCGTCTGGATTCGTTAGTGGGATTCTTTGGTCAAAAGATGCTGCCCACCGGCTCTCAAGATCCCTACGCCCTGCGCCGTCAGGCCAACGGGGTTTGCCAAACCATCATCCGTCATCAACTGGATCTTTCTCTGGCGGATCTCATCGAAGCCGCCTATAAACTATATGCCAATGTCCCCATGGTCAGCAATTTGGCAGAAACCAAAGCCGCCTTGCTGGACTTCTTTAAATCCCGTCTGGACACCGTATTGAAAGAAGAAGGTATCCGCTACGATGTAGTCAACGCCGTCCTGGATCAACCTGTAGACAATCTGCGGGATCTCTTCCAAAAAGCGCGGGCGCTAAGCGCCTACCAAAGCAGCAACCAATATGATGATTTAACAGCCGGCTACAACCGCGCCAACAACATGTTGGCCAAAGTAAAAACATTCAGCGCGGTAGACAAAGATCTCTTCCGAGAAGACGCGGAAATCGCCCTTTACGCCGCTCTCTCCGCGGCCAAAGCAGAAACCGCGAAAGCCATGCAGGAACGGGATTACCAAAAGGCGCTGGCCGCTATGACAGCATTGCGCCCTCTTATCGATGAATTCTTTGACACCGTCATGATTATGGACAAAGACGAAGCAGTGAAAAATAACCGTCTGGCGCTGCTCCATGAAGTGATTGTCCTGGGCAACGCCGTGGGCAATCTGTCAAAACTGGAAGCTTAGCAAAGGCTCCCCGCGCCGAAAAAGCTATTAATTCCGCGGTCAAAACGCCGCTTATGCAAAAACCCCCTTTCTTTTT
>CBCTTQ010000012.1:0-53054 GCA_965149945.1 uncultured Peptococcaceae bacterium
CATCGACGGGGAGGTTTGGCACCTCGATGTCGGCTCATCACATCCTGGGGCTGTATTAGGTCCCAAGGGTTGGGCTGTTCGCCCATTAAAGTGGTACGTGAGCTGGGTTCAGAACGTCGTGAGACAGTTCGGTCCCTATCCACCGCAGGCGCAGGAAATTTGAGAGGATCTTCCCCTAGTACGAGAGGACCGGGGTGGACAGACCTATGGTGTACCAGTTATCGTGCCAACGGTATGGCTGGGTAGCTACGTCTGGAACGGATAAGCGCTGAAAGCATCTAAGTGCGAAGCCAGCCTCAAGATGAGATTTCCCATTCAGATAATGAAGTAAGACACCAAAAAGACGATTTGGTAGATAGGTCGGGAGTGTAAGAGCAGCAATGTTTTAAGCGGACCGATACTAATTAGTCGAGGGCTTGACCTAAAGAAAGGGAAGGAGCGCTTCGAGGAGTAGATAGAATCTCTATGTAGCTGTGGAAGACCTGGCAGAAAGAAGAATACAGTTTCTGGTGACAATAGCGAGGAGGATCCACCTGTTCCCATTCCGAACACAGAAGTTAAGCTCCTTAGCGCCTGAAGTACTTGGGAAACCTGGGAGATAAGGACGTCGCCAGATTTTTTTATGTAAAATTATCTTTTATGAGATAATTTTAGGGGGGTGCCGGGTGATGGTGTTGAGATGAGGGTTAAGTGATGGATTGAGTTGGTTTGCGGCGGGAAGGAATTGACCGAGGAGCTGTTGTGAGGTGGCTGAAGGAGCATAGGGGGAAGAGCGGTTCAATTGGAATATTGAATTGGCGTTTTTTTTTGTCCGTCTTTTTTTGTATCCGGGTTTCCCTGGAGGGGTTTGGAAGAGGGAGAGACGAGAGGGAAAGGATGACGGGAAAGTTGACGAGGAAGTTAAACACGGTCGGATGGAGCCGACCGTGTTTTATTGCAGCGTTTAGGAGGGTTTGTTTTCGGGATTTAGGCGGGTGTGGGATTGGCGGGAGTTGATAGGGGATGGAATTTTTCTCTCCGCGCTCAAAATCCGCGCTCAAAATCCGCGCTCAAAGTCCTCTTTTCTTCATGGGTTGGTATCGGTTGAATATTTTGTAACTGAGGTAAAGATGCGTGGATGTATCCCGGTCATCCAGATGAATGCCGCCCAATTCTTCGATTTTTTTCAGCCGATAACTCAGGGTGTTGCGGTGAATGTGGAGTATTTTCGGACATTCGTTTTGATTACGGGAATGTTGAAGATAAATCTCCAGTGTATGAAAATAGTCTGTTTCGTGCTTTTGGTCATAGCGGCGCAGCTGATAAAGAAGGGGGTGTACCAAAAAAGAGGGATTGGGACAGAGAGAAAGCAAAATGTCATTGGCATAGTTATTGAATTCGTAGACAGAAATTCCTTTATCGATTAATTTTCCTATTTCCAGAGCGTAGCAGGCTTGTTTCTCATAATTTTCCAGATAGCTGAGATCTTGAAAAGTGGAGGAAATGCCGCATTTATATTGTTGGCTCAGCAAAATTTTCAATAGATAATCATTGGTGTATTGGTCCGAGATACTGGTCAGAATATACAGAACGTGGTCTTTCGCGAAATACAGAATATTAGGGTTTTGAATACGGCTGATGACGGAGCGAAATTCTTTTTGATAGGGCGAGTAAGAGGTTGCGAGTACCTGAAAGGCATCTCGCTTCGGCAGATAACCCTGCACTAAAATATTTTCAATTTCTTCCGGAGACAAGGTATGGCTGAATAAATCCCTGGCGACAAGGTCTCGAATGGAATAGACAGAAATACTTGTATCCGTTTGTTTCAGCACAATGGCAAAAGCGTCTGCTACAATTTGTAAATATTCATTGAAAACCTCGGGATATTCTCCGACATCAATGAGTACCGCTACATAGCCTACCAGTTCATCCTCGATGAAAACACCCGTTGTCAGGCGGGGATGTTCCGCGAACCATCCCCAATTGCAATAGATAGTCTGGTGCGGATGGCTGATGACTTCTTCAATCAGATGGTGTTCTTGAAACAGTTCGATAATATTATAGGGTACTTTGCTGTTGAAAGAAAGGCTGTCCCAGATTTTGTCCTCTTTGGTATGGGGCAAAGAATCAAACGCCAGTATCTCAAAAGAAGTGTCGCTGAGGGCAACGGGGCGGTGAAACAACTCATAGGCGAATTTTTGAACGGCTTTGATGGTGCCTTCCTGCACGGCTTCAAAGGCTTTTTGGTAAATGGACTTCATAGATGTCTCCTTTATAGATGCGGACAGGTGTTTTGTGAAAATTCACAAAACGCGGGAAAAATTTTTGTTTTTCTCGATAATGATATTTCTCTGATTTCATTATATAATGGAAATAAAGAGATGACAAGGGCGAAAAAAATTCCCCTTTGGGGGAATTTATTCAGAAATGCGGCATTGGGCTGCTTTGAAAGATGAATCGTTTGCATAACGAAAAGGAGGTATTTTTGATGAACAAGAAGTATCCACATTTATTCTCAGGCTTGAAAATCAAAAACATGTATCTGAAGAATCGAATGGCAATGGCTCCGATGGGAACTTTCTCCGAAGAAAGAAACGGGTTCCCCAACAATAAACAGATTAATTACTATCGTGCCAGAGCCAGAGGCGGATTCGGCTTGATTTTCTTGGAAGGTCAGTACACCACCAACAAAACCGACCCATGGATCGATTATGTAACGGTTGCCGGTACGGACGAACAGATGAAAGGTTGGTCTCTGTTGGCGGAAGCAGTTCATGCCGAAGGTTCAAAAATCTGTCTCCAGCTCAGTTGCGGTCTGGGTCGTAACGCGTTTCCTTTCTCTGATGATCAGATGGTTTCCGCGTCCGAAGTTCCTTCTTTTTATTTCCCGGACAGACTTTGCCGCGCTTTGACCATTGAAGAAATCCAAGACATCATTCTCCATTATCGTTTGGCTGCCCGCCATGCGGTTGTTGCGGAAGCCGACTGTGTGGAAATCCATGGTCACAGCGGCTATCTGATCGATCAATTTATGACCCCGGCTTGGAACAAGAGAACCGATGAATACGGCGGTTCTTTTGAAAACAGAATGCGTCTGGTCACGGAAATTTATCAAGCGATTCGTGAAGAAGTAGGCGAAGACTTCCCTATCTTCATCCGTATGGCTTGTGACCATGACTTTGACGGCGGCAGAACCATTGAAGAAAGTAAAGAAATCGTTCGTTATCTGGATAAGTTGGGTATCGATGGTTTCGATTTGGATATGGGTTGCTATGAAGACAAACAGTGGATCGTTCCTTCCATTTATACCGGTGACGCTTGCATGATCAACTGGGTAAAACAGTTCAAAGAAGTAACGGATAAGCCCATCTTCTCTGCCGGTACGTACACTCCGGAATTGGGTGAACAAACTTTGGCTAACGGTGACGCCGATGTCATCATGTTCGGTCGTCAGTCTATCGCGGATCCTGACTTTTGTAACAAACTGCTGGAAAACCGAGAAGAAGATATTCGTCCTTGTTTAGCTTGCAATCAGATTTGCGTCGGTCGTCTGTATGAAAACAGAACCATCTCTTGCGCCATCAATCCGCAGGCTCTGTTTGAAGACGACTATCCCATTGTAAAGACCGAACATCCGAAAAAAGTTGTCATTGTCGGCGGTGGTCCGGGAGGTTTGGAAGCTGCGAGGGTAGCCGCTTTGCAGGGTCATGAGGTTATCCTTTATGAAAAATCCGATCGTTTGGGCGGTCAGTTGCTGGCTGCCGGTGAACCGGAATTCAAGCAGAGAATTCGTCGCTTTGTAAAATATCAGATTACACAGGTGGAAAAGCTCCCGATCAAAGTGGTTTATGGCAAAACCATTCACGCGGATTCTCCCGAATTGGCTGAAGCGGATCGCATTATTGTTGCCACCGGCGCCAGACCGGCAGAGATTCCTGTCAAAGGCATCGATAAACAGAATGTGATTGGTGTCATTGATTTCCATCTGAACCCCTCTTTGCTGAAAGGTGATAAAATCATCATCGCCGGCGCGGGCGCTTCCGGTTGTGACTGCGCGCTGGAATTGGCTATGCAAGGCAAAGATGTAACCATTGTGGAGATGGCGGACTGTCTTGCTCCCGGTATGATTTTGGATAACCGCAATCCTTTGATGTTTAAACTGGAAGATTACAAAGTAAAATCTTCCGTAAACAGTAAGATTTTAGAAATCTTGGATGACGGTGTGAAGATTGAAAAAGACGGCAAAGAAGAAGTCATCAAAGGGGACATGATCATCAACGCTTTGGGCATGACACCCAATCATGAAGTGGCGGAAGCGATTTACGATAAATATGCGCCCATCACCGCGATGATTGGTGACTGTACGCATGTCGCTCAGATCGGGGAAGCCGTTCGCGGCGGTTTCTTCGCGGGTTGGAGTATTCACTAAGGACGATCGAAATTTGTTTATGAGTCGCGAATAATCAGAGAAAGGCCTTGCCGGTTAGGGCAGGCCTTTCTTTTTTTTGTTGAGATAAGGGCGGAAAACCATTATGCTTGATGGGAAAGCCCTCGCGATTTTATTTTTCGTCAAAATCCATAAGGAAAGGTTTTCAGGAAATACGGGTCATCCGCAAGAGAACGCTGTCTTGGAAACCGATTTCCGCAAGAGCCTGGTTTTGGTTTTGGAAAAGAACATCCAGGCACGACTCGTTAGGGGTATCTCCGGGAATGGTAGACCAAGTTTGTAACACCACATGGGCGCTGCCCGTCGGGATATCGGTGGTAATGGTAACGGGAGAGAAAATTTGGGTTTCGGGATTTTGAGGATCTGTCAGATTAGTCAAGGTTACTTGATTACCATTCAAAGAGAGTTCCGCCTGATTCAACCAGGAGTTCTCTTCTACCGCTTGCAGTCGCCAAGTACCCTGGAGGGTAGATTCTGTAATGCCGGACGCTGCCTGTTGCCGGGCAAAGGCAGAGTCGGCGTCTGTTTTGATGCGGACAGTTTTGCTCATTGTGTCCCATCCTACCTGATATCCAAAGGCTTCTGCTACATAACGGGCAGGGAGATAGGTACGACCTTTTTGCAGATAAGGTTGCGTGTCCATTTCCAGAGCATGATAATGAAGGATGGCGCCGCAGGGCGTGTTCAGACTGTCTACCCGTCTGCTCAGATCCAGCGGAAACCATGATTTCCAAAGGATACCACTGGGATTTTCTTTCGATAAGGTGACGGCGGCGGGCTCCGGCGTATATTGTACCGCACAGCTCAACGCCTCGCCCAAAGCGCGCGCAGGTACTTGGGTTCTGTTGCTTGAATCCAGAAACGGCTGGGCATCCGGAAAAGAAACGCGTTCTCCGTCCACAATAACTTGAATGGTTGGAGCGGCCCAGGCGCTGCCGCTGAAAAGTCCAAAGCAACAGAGACAGACGAGGGTCAGAAACAGAAATTTTTTCATTCCTCGATAACCTCCTTTGAAAATTATATTTTTTGATTTGAAGGTGTTCGGATTGCTATCTATTATATAATGAAGGTCAATCTTTGTCAATGAGCGCGATTTCGTTTACATTTTTACAGGTCTGTGATATGATAAACAGGAAGGGAGGTGAAGAGATGGAAAAACAACAATATATCTGCCCCAAATGCGGCTGCCGGGAATATATCGCCGATCGTTTTCAGGCGGTGGGCGGCGGTTTTGCCAAACTGATGGATATTCAAAACAAACGGTTCGTCACGGTTTCCTGTAAACAATGCGGTTATACGGAGCTGTATCGCGGAGAGACAGAAACAGGCATGAACATTTTGGATTTTTTGATTGGTTAAAAAAGATGACTGCCTGAGCGAAAATCTGTGAAACCGCCGACTGCAAACAACAGAAGACGAAAAGAAAAAGTCGAAAACAGAGGATGGTGAGGCGGAAAAGACAAACTTAAAAAACAAGGAATCAAGAAAGGAATGTGAAACAGTCGGAAGACAAGACCTCCTGAGAAAGCGCGAGGTCTGCTTTGTGAAAGTGTATCGGAACGTCTGCCGTGCCGAAGATGACGCGGCGATAGATGTGTATGGCATCAAAACGCTTGTTTTGTGATGTGTATAGGAGGATTAACAATGAATACAAAAGTACCCAACAGCCGTGGACAGCGGTATTTGCTGTGGGGATTGTTTGCTGTGTATCTGTTTTTGTTGGTTTGGATTATTTTGTTCAAATTTCAGACGGATTTTTCGGTATTCAGCGGTACTCGCAGTTTGAACTTGGTACCTTACGGCGCTTCTGCTGTCGTTAACGGCAGTGTGGATCTCTCTGAGATCTGCAATAACATTTTGATTTTTCTGCCCTTTGGGCTATATCTCAGCCTGTTGTGTCCTCGTTGGTCTTGGGGGCGCAAGGCGCTTTTGATTGCGGCATTCAGCCTGTTGTTAGAAATTTTCCAATATGCGCTGGCTGTAGGCAGCAGTGATGTGACGGATGTAATCAACAATACTCTGGGCGGTCTGGCAGGCATCGGATTGTATTGGTTATTTTTCAGAGCGCTGGGACAGCGGACGACGGCGGTGCTGACAGGAATCGCTTGCTTTTGCACTGTGGCGCTGGTTGGATTGACGGCGCTTTTGCTGTTGTCTAATTGATGGAATCGAGACAGTGAGGAGTGGTTCTGTCTGTTCAGAATAGTTTTGCATAAAAAAAGAGCCTTTCTCTGCTGTTTTCAAGGAAAAGAAAGAATCTTCTCTTGAAAAATTGCTGAAATTGTGTATAATAATAAATATGGAAACATCTGGAACGGTTATTTTTATCCCAAAGGATCAACGATAAAAGTAGACAATAGTTTGATTTTTTTGATTGAGGAGGCTGATCGTTATGGCAGTGAATTTAAAAGGCAGAAGCTTTTTGACGCTGATGGACTTTACACCGGCGGAAATTCGTTATCTGCTGGATTTGTCCCATGATTTAAAAGCAAAAAAAAGAATGGGATTGATTGGAGATACCCTGAAAAACAAAAATATTCTTTTGTTATTTGAAAAAACTTCTACCAGAACCCGCTGTTCTTTTGAAGTGGCAGCCAGAGAAGAAGGCGCTAATGTGACCTTTTTGGATCCCGGCAGCTCACAAATGGGTAAAAAAGAATCTTTGGAAGACAGCGCCAAAGTATTGGGTCGCTATTATGATGGTATTGAATACCGCGGCTTTAATCAAAAAGTGGTGGAAGACTTGGCGAAATATGCCGGCGTACCCGTGTTTAACGGCTTGACTGATGTGGACCATCCTACCCAGATTTTGGCGGATATGCTGACTTTGGAAGAACATGTGGCAAAGCCCCTCCAGAGTATGAAGGTAGTTTTTGTGGGAGATGTGCGCAACAATATGGCCTATGCCTGGATGTACGGCGCGGCTAAAATGGGCATGCATTTTGTGGCTTATGGTCCCCAGGAATTGATTGACGGCGTCGATCGGGAAGTATTGGCCAAAGCGAACGCCGTTGCGGCGGAAACCGGCGCCAAAATCGAACTTTCCTGTGACGTAAATTGCCTGCAAGGCGCCGATGCTCTCTATTCCGATATTTGGGCTTCTATGGGTGAAGAAGATAAAATTCCGGAACGGGTCAAACTGCTCAGTCCCTTCCAGATTACCATGGATATGCTGAAAGCTACCGGTAACAACCGGGTGCTTTTCATGCATTGTCTGCCTTCTTTCCATGATTTCAACACCAAAATGGCGAAAGAAATGAAGGAAAAGGGCTATGATATCCGTGAAGTGACCGATGAGGTTTTCCGCAGCAAACATTCTGTTGTCTTCGATGAAGCGGAAAACAGAATGCATACGATCAAAGCGGTAATGGTGGCGACTGTCGGCAAATAGCGAAATATTCGTATTAAAAATGACTGGGCTGATATATTGTGTAAGAATATATCAGCCCTTTTTCAGAACACTCGTATTGCATCGAAGAAGACCGATTTTTTCACAAAAGGTTTTGATAAAAAGCGCGTTTGATTGAAAGGAGACAACAGATTGACTTGGTTTTTACGACGCAACTATAAAGGCATTTTGCTCTGCGCCCTGATTTCGGTTCCGGCCTGGTTGCTGGGAAATTGGTTGCCTGTGGTGGGCGGTCCTGTTTTTGCGATTTTTATCGGAATTATCATCGGGATGCTGTTAAAAAAAAGAGAGCCATTTGCTGAAGGAATCACTTTTACATCTAAGAAAATTTTGCAGTTGGCTGTGATTTTTTTGGGGTTCGGTTTGAACCTGAATATGATTATCGCCACAGGTAAACAGTCTCTGCCTATCATTATTGTGACTATTGGAGCGGCGCTGATTACGGCGTACTTATTACAAAAGGCGCTGAAGATTCCCGGTAATACTTCTACCCTGATTGGAGTGGGGTCTTCCATTTGCGGCGGCTCTGCCATTGCCGCCACTTCGTCGGTGATTCATGCCAGCGATGAGGAAATCGCCCAATCGATTTCCGTTATTTTCCTGTTTAATGTGTTGGCGGCGGTGATTTTTCCCATGCTGGGTGGTTTTTTGGGATTTTCCACGGCGGACGGCACCGCCTTTGGGATTTTTGCCGGTACGGCTGTCAATGATACTTCTTCGGTGACGGCGGCGGCTTCTACTTGGGACAGTCTTTATCAATTGGGTACGGACACCCTGGATAAGGCGGTGACGGTGAAGCTTACACGGACGTTAGCCATCATTCCCATCACTTTGGTATTGGCGTTGTACACTATTCGCAAAACCAGGACCGAGGGGCAGAAGATCAGTTTGAAAAAATCTTTTCCCATGTTTATTCTCTGGTTTTTACTGGCGTCGGTGCTGACCACGGTGTTGATTCATTTTGGTGTATCGGCGGAAATTTTTGACCCATTGAAAACATTGAGCAAATTTTTTATTGTCATGGCGATGGCGGCGATTGGGTTAAATACCAATATCATTAAATTGGTGAAAACAGGCGGTAAACCGATCTTTTTAGGGCTTTGCTGTTGGATTGTCATTACGGGGACTTCTTTGGTGATGCAGCATTTCATGGGGATTTGGTAACAAGGAAGAGTGATTGATTCAGAGAAAACAAATTTGCAAAAAAAATCGAAGTCAGAGACTTCGGTTTTTTTGCAATGAAAAAGAATTTAAGATTTCGCGGGGATTCATGGTACTTTGTTTGGATGAGAGATTGAAAAAGATGCGAAAAAATACATGTTTGTTACGGTTTTATGAAAGCGCCGTGTCTTGATGATAAGACTGTTCGGAAGCGTACCGCTTTCGAGAGACAATCAAGACGAAAAATTAATCGGTGTTTCGTTGATAGAGACGGGCGTCGGGACAATGTTGGCGGATAAACGCGGGAAACTCCTGTTCCGCGCCGCGGGTAAAGCCGCCGCGCTTCATCAAAATGCCGTTGGTTTTGCCGGACATCAACACAATGATTTCCCGCAGCAGGTAGATTTCGGTAATTTGGTTGTAGGCTATGGTAATGTCGCAGGGACCTTCTTGCAGGCGAATGGCATCGCCCAGTTGAACCAGAGTGGTGGGGAGCTTGTTGCCGTACACTTGTTTTTGCGTGCGCAGGATCCTCCGCAACATCAAATGGGGCAGCAGCAGTGTCAGTATCAAAGAGAGAACTAAGCAACTTCCGGTCAGCGCTAAAATAATGTAGTCGGGGATCAAAAATCCGGGAATCATCAGCAGAGCAAAAATGATGACCAATACCCAGAACTGTTTTTGAAAGCGTTTGGTCAAAATTTCTTTGGAATAGATTCGCAGAATATCTTCTGTGGGGGAATAGCGATTTTCAAATTGAATGTGTTCCATAAGATCTCCTCAAGGTTTTGGCAATTGTCGTTAGAGCGTTATCGAGTGAGGGGTAGGGTGATCTGCCGCCAAGCGTCAATCAGTCGTTCCATGCTCCAGGCCGCATTGGCGGGGCTGGTGGAGGGCAGCTTGACGGCGGGCAATGAAATTTTATCACTGAGATAGCGGTGGTAGAGGGTATATGCCTTTCCTCCGTTTAAAAAGACTTGTTTGAGATGAGCAGTTTCTAAAATGGGTTTGAGACAGTTGGGACGTACGTCACGAATGGAGCTGTCCGAAGAACCGCTGATGCGGCAACTGGCAATGACATCCCACAGGGCAATGTGATGAGTTAGCAGCAGGCGGCGTTTTTCCTCGATGGTTTCGGGCAGCGGTTCATTCAGAACGGCAGCCAGTACCCGCCAAAACCGATTTTGGGGATGATGATAGAAAAACTGTCCTTCTCTGGATTTGACAGAGGGGAAAGAACCCAGAATCAAGATTTCCGACCGCGCGTCAAACACCGGAGGAATGGAGTGAACTTGCGGTTCGGTGTTCTTTGATGATACGTCGGGTTCTGTCAGATATCCCTGCTGAACCAGCCACTGGATGGAATCTGCCGCTTTTAGGTGTTCCAGAGTGATCGTGGCGGAGGGCATTTTTTTTAGTACATAGGGGAGGAATTTCGCCATGGGAATGGCGCCGCGATCCAGACACCAATGCCAATCCCACACACGGTCATTGTTATGCAAATGCAGATGGTCGCAGTACGGGGCGAAACAATCCGCCCAGTGAAAAATATCCTGTTTCGAGCGGTAGAGGGCATGGCCGGTGTCCAGACACAGACGGATTCGCGGGTGATGCAGACGTTCGCAAAGACGGGGCAGCAGTTCCGCTTCCGGTTCCAGTTGGTTTTCAATGAGCAATTCAAAGTCTGCCGGCTTGTCTGCCATAAATTCCTGCCAAAATTCTACCGACCGATCGAAAAACCATTGGGGAAAATACACATCGGGCAAAAAACCGGAATGTACCACCATGCGCCGAATACCGTAAGTTGCTGCCAATTGGTAGGCTTGTTCCAGCCGATCCATTGCCAGCCGGCGGGCTTTGGGATCAATGGCGGAAGGATGGATCTCATTAAATGGGGCGTGAAAAACAAAACGTTTGATTCCCGCCATGTTGGCGCGAGTTTTGGCGTCCCACCGAGCAAAATCTAAATCCATATTGGCGGCGGTGCAAAATTCATTCACTTCAATGCCCAGATTATAATGGCTCGCCAGTAAATGGGCGTCTTCGGCGATGGTTGCCAGATATAACTTCTTCTGAATATTCATGATGCTCCTCTGTTACAGTGTTTGCCGCGGAATCAAATGTTCGCCGTCAAATTGACAAAGATAACCTTTGCCGTTATCTACCATAAAATCATAGTATTGTCCGTTGTGTACAGTCAGTTGATCCATCAGCGCCATGATGGTGCCGCCGTGTACCACCAGCGCGATGGTTTGGATTGTTTCAGGGTCAACAGTTTGTATCAATTGCCGAAACGCATTGACGCAACGCTCGGCGAAAGCTTCTCTGGAATCTCCGTTGGGACAGGGGAGGGCGCCGTTGCTTTCCAGCCAACGTCGATATTCCGGGTCGTTTTTTAATTCCTCATGATTTTTGTTTTCAAAATCTCCAAAGTTCATTTCCCGCAGTCCTTCCACGGTGATGATTTTCTGTCCGGGATAGATCAGTCGGGCAGTTTCCTGGCAGCGGAGACGAGGACTGGCAAAGACCATTTGTGCCGGCGGATAGGTGTTCTCTTTGATTTCCGCTATGCCCAGAGGGGAAAGAGGCAGATCGGTTTTCCCTACATAGCGTCGTTCTTCATTGGCTTTGGTTTTTCCGTGACGGATTAAAATGACTTGCATAATGGACTCCTTTCCGTTTTATTTTTGTTTATTCGTTTTCCGGGGATGACGGAGACTCTTGATGAAGATAGCGATATAGATCGGCTGCCGCTTTGCGATTCATAGAGGGCGTCAGGCGCAGTTGTTCTTCGCTGGCTTCCATGATGCCGTTTAATGAACCAAAAGCTCTGAGCAGGGCTGTTTTTCGGGTCGGTCCGATACCGGGAATGTTGTCCAGGGCGCTTTCTTTTTGTCCTTTTACCCGCAGTTTTCGCTGATAAGTGATGCCGAATCGGTGGGCTTCGTCGCTGAGACGCTTCAGCAAATGAAGGGCGGCGCTGCGTTTATCCAGGAGGATAGGATTGCTGTCGTGGGGACGGAAAATCTCGTCTTCTCGTTTTGCCAGAGAAAAGATGGGAATCTCAATCTGTAATGTCTCTAAAATATCCACGGCGGCGGAAAGTTGTCCTTTCCCGCCGTCGATGAGAATCATGTCCGGCCATTGCGCCATGGGCGCTTCTTCCGGCTTCAATTCCCCGTTTCGCAGCATTTCTCGCTCTCGCAGCCCCCGTGCCAAACGTCTGCTGACGGCTTCCCGCATGGCCATGAAGTCGTCGCCGTTGGCGGGGCTTTTGATGCGCATATGACGATAGAGGGCTTTGTTGGGCTGTCCGCCGCAGAAGGTCACCATAGAATTGACTGTATAGGTACCCTGCCAGTGGCTGTTGTCATAACATTCAATACGGTAAGGGATTTTCGGCAATTGCAGGGCTTGCTTCAATTCTTCCAGCGCTTCTGTTTGGGAGACTTTTTTATATACTTGTTCTGCCAGTTCTCTTTCCAAAATGATTTTAGCGTTTTGTTCTACTAAATCCAGCAGCTTGCGTTTGTCACCGATTTGCGGCAGACTCAGACGTACTTTGCCGCCGCGTTTGGCGGAAAGATATTCTTCCAGCTCTTCCCTGTCTTCCGGTTCAGTGTTGAGACAAATTTCCGGCGGCATAAAATCCACACCGCCGTAATAAGCGGAAAGAAATGCCGTCATCAGTTGGGGCAGGGCGCTGTCCGCCGTATGTTCCAAAAAGAAATGGTCTTTGCCTACCACCTTGCCTTCCCGCACAAAAAAGACCATGGCTACCGCTGCTTCACTTGTTCGCAACACCGCCGCCATGTCGCGGTTTTCGGTACCTACGTCCATTTGCTGGCTGCTTTGTACCTGTTGTACGGCTCGGATTTGATCGCGGTAACGGGCGGCATCTTCAAAGCGCAGTTCTTGGGAAGCCGTTTCCATCTTTTGGCGCAGATCCCGCAGGATATGATTGGTTTTCCCTTCCAGAAACCAAATTACCTGCTGAACCATTTCTTGATAGCGAGCAAGGTCTATCTTTCCGCAGCAAGGCGCCAGGCATTTGCCGATTTGGGCATTAAGGCAGGGGCGTTTGCGGCTGCGGAAGGTGTGGTTGGTGCAGCTGCGCAGAGGAAATAAACGGCTGATTAATTGCTGGGTCAGCTTCAGGGCGGAAGAGGATACATAAGGACCGAAGTAACGATTTCCGTCGTTTTTGGTTTGGCGCACGACCACCAGCCGCGGGTACGGTTCATTGACGGTGAGCATCAGATAGGGATAATGCTTGTCATCTCGCAGCATAATGTTGTATTTAGGATTATGTTCTTTGATCAGATTGCATTCCAGCACCAGCGCTTCCTGGGGAGAAGAGACGACCACCCACTCCAGGCTGTCCACTACTTTCATCTGGGCGATGGTTTTGCGGCTTTTATTACCGCCGGGCTGAAAATAAGAACGAACGCGGTTTTTTAAGGAGGTTGCTTTGCCCACATAGACGATGACTCCTTTGGCGTTTCGCATGATGTAGACGCCGGGGCTGTCCGGCAGTTGTGCCAGTTGTTGATTCAGTTTGGGATTTTGGGGCATGGGACAATACCTCCTTTCCGTGTTTGGGCAGTGGTATTTGGTTATTTGATTTTTTGTTCCAGCCCTGCGATGATGCGGCTGACAGATTCTGCTTCAGCCGCCAACAGGCAGAGACAGCGACCCACTTCTTCGCGCCAGCGGCGATCGGCCGCGTCCAGGGGAACAATGCCCAGTCCCACTTCGTCACAGAGGATGACCGCGTCGGGGTTGGTTTGCGTCAAGGTTCTGGTGAAAGCTTGAGGATCACCGCCGTCTGCCAGAATCTCCCGTACCAATTGATGGAATCCATTAACGGCGGGAGCGGTGAGAGCGGTAGTTTGGTCACAAGTTTGCGGCGTCAGCCCCATTGTTTTTTTGACAAACGCGGTTTTTCCCTGATGGGCGCCGCCGATGATTAAACGCATTGCGTGTTCCTCCTTTGATATCACAATAAGCAGTCGCAAATGAAAACAAAATACGGAATGGCCAGTTCGCAGACTTGTAAAAACCAGCCTGCCAAATCGCCGGTGGTTCCTCCCAGTTTTTGATAAGCCAGGTAGTGATAAATCCAAAAACTAAACAGACAGGCCAGTACCGCCGCTAAACAGAGAAGTAAATTGACGCAGGCCATACCTGCCAAAGCGACGATTAAATAAAGCAGGGAAGTGATGGTGACAACATTTTGACGGGCGGAACGGGAAAAGGTGTCTAACATTCCGTTGGGGCGAGCGCTGCGAAAGTTTACCAGCGCCAGGGCGCTCAGAGAGCGCGACAGCAGAAAGCTGAAGGCAGTGATGAGCAAAGCGTCTCCTCGCAATTCTCCCATAATCCCGCAATAAGCCAACAGATAACAGCCGCAGCCGATGATAGCAAAGGCGCCCACATGGGGGTCTTTGAGGATTTCTAATTTCTTTTCGCGGGGCTGCCAGGAAGAAAAGGCGTCGGTAATGTCGCAAAATCCATCCAAATGAATCCCGCCGCTGATGAGGATAGGGATGACGGTGGCAATGGCGCCGCGCAGCAGTTCACTTGTCTGCCAGACGGTACCCGCCAAATACATCCACCCCAGCCAAAGAGCGCCGATGATTACTCCAATGCAGGGGAAAAAACAAACCGCGTAGCGTTGATTTTCTGCCGACCAGTCAATTTTGGGCATGGGGATTTTGGAATAAGTGGAAAAGGCGATAACCAAAGATTTCAGAAGGACCATGGAAATTCTCCTTTGTATACAAGGGGCAGAGAATAAACGGATTCCAGGTAGATTTGGGAGCGCCGTCCCAAATACTGATTGAGTCGCCCCATCAGTCGGATGTATGGTAATGTAGCCTTCTCATAGGGAAGACCGTCGGAAAAAATCTCATTGGTAATGATGACCAAATGGGTGCAGGTTGCCGCCAGCTGTTCCAAAGCGGTGATGATTTTTCTTTCTGCCTGTTCCAAACCGCAGCCTTGTGGGGAGAACAGTTCGTTGGCGGCCAGATTGGAAATGCATTCCAATAAGACAGTGGCATGAGCGGGAATCTTAACAGCGGCCAGATTGACCGGACATTCCACTGTAATAAATTGTTTGCCTGCCCGCATTTGCCGATGACGGCGGATGCGGCAAGCCGCTTCTTCTCCGGAAGTCTCCATAGTGGCGATGTAATATTTCTTACCCGGCTGTAAACGCAGGGCGATAGCTTCTCCCAGGGCGGACTTGCCGCTGCCGCTGCCGCCGGTTACCGTGATGATCATAGAGGGCTCCTTTATGCTTCCGCGAAGTGCTGATAGGCTTCTATTTTAGCGTCGGCAAAAGTATTGTTTTGCCGATAGATGGCCAGAGCCATTTCCAGCAATGGGAAAAGAGCCGCGGCGCCTGTGCCTTCTCCCAGCGACATTTCGCCGTGGATGATGGGGCGCAGTTGCAGCTCATCGATGAGGAGACGGCTGGCTGGTTCTTTGCTGATATGGGAAGCCACAAGATAGGAACGGGCGGACGGCGCCAAACGAACTGCCGTCAGAGCGGCCGCGTAGGTGATAAACCCGTCCAGTACTACCGGCAGATGGTGAATGGCGCAGCCGAGAATGACGCCTACCAATCCCGCGATATCCAATCCGCCCAGACAAGACAATACGTCCAGAGGATTTTGGGGATCGGGACGGTGCAGGGCGATGCCTTTTTGAATGGTTTGGATTTTTTTCTGTAATCCCGCCGAGGAAAGTCCGGCGCCGTGTCCGGTGACTTCTTTCGGAGAACGGTTCAAAAAGACCGCGGTCAGAGCGCTGCTGGTGGTGGTGTTGCCGATACCCATTTCTCCCAGACCGATCAGGTCATAGCCGTCGGCTTTTGCTTCTGCCGCCAGTTCCATGCCCACCGCGATGGCTTGTTCTGTTTGCGCGGGGGTCATGGCGGGCTCTTTGGTAAAGTTTTTGGTGCCGTAGGCGATTTTGCGATTTCGTACGCCGGGATGTCGCAAGTCAACAGCGACTCCGATATCTACCGGGAGGACCGTGGTGTCGGAAAAACGTCCCATAACATTGACATTGGCGATGCCCTTTGCCATATTTTCGGTGACGATGGCGGTGACGCTGTTGTCCGTTTGGGTGACGCCTTCTTCGACAATGCCGTTATCGGCACACATGGCGATGATCATTTTGCGTTCCAACCGAACATCTTCTCGCCGAGTGATGGCGCCGATTTGGCTGATGGTTTCCTCCAACAGGCCGAGGCTGTCCAGGGGTTTGACGATGTTATCCCAATGGGTTTCGCAGCGTTGCCGCCAAAGAGGATCCGGGGCTTGAATTTTTTTAAGTTCCGTGTAAAGGTCCATAACATCCTCCTAAAAAAATAAATTTTCACTAATCATAGTATACCACCGATAAGGAAGCATTGTAAATATTTCTGTTATGGATTGTTGAAAAGGCGAAAAATCTTTGTTACAATAAAAAGAAGAAAATTGATCTATTCAAGATAAACTATCGTGTTTTTCATAAAAGGAGGAGTTCCGTGCTGAAAATCGGCTGTCATCTTTCTTCGGCAAAAGGTTATTTGGAAATGGGAAGAACCGCGTTGCGCCTTGGCGCCAATACTTTTCAGTTTTTTACCCGTAATCCCCGCGGCGGCAAAGCCAAAGCATTGGATGTGGAGGATATGGCGCGGTTTTCGGAATTCGCGGCGGCAAACGGAATTGAAGTGATTTTGGCGCACGCGCCCTATACGATGAATGCCTGTGCCGCCGACGCGCGTTTGCGGGAGTTCGCCCGGGAAATGATGACAGAAGACTTGCGGCGTTTGGACTATCTGCCGGGGAATTATTATAATTTTCATCCCGGCAGCCATGTGAAACAAGGGGTCGAGACGGGGATTCGTTATATTACGGAAATGCTCAACGCGGTGCTGCGTCCGGAACAGCAGACTGTGGTGCTGCTGGAAACCATGGCCGGCAAGGGCAGCGAGGTGGGCGGGAATTTTGAAGAACTGCGCGCTATTCTGGATGGGGTACACTGCAAGGAGAAGCTGGGTGTTTGTCTGGATACCTGTCATGTATTTGACGGCGGCTACGATTTAGCGCGGCATTTGGATGATGTTTTGGCGGAGTTTGACAGGGTCATCGGGTTGGAGCGTCTGAAAGCGATTCATCTGAACGACAGCAAAAATCCCTTGGGCAGCCATAAAGACCGCCATGAAAAGATCGGCGCGGGAACAATCGGTTTGGAGGCGTTGGTTCGAGTGATTAACCATCCTGCTTTGCGGAGACTCCCCTTCTATTTGGAAACCCCCAACACTTTGCCCGGTTATCGGGAGGAAATTACTCTGTTGCGCGCCTGTTATCGGGAAGACGATGACCGATAAAACAAAAATAAAAAAGAGACCTCGGACAATTGTCCGAGGTCTTGTTGTTTGGGTAAGAAAAATCGGGCGTGAAGATTATTCCACAGTGCCGTCATCATACAACTTGCTGACGGAGAGATTTTCATGAATGCGTATAATGGCTTCTCCCAGCAGAGGGGCAATGGAAACCACCCGCAGCTTGTCGCTGGTACCTTGGATTTCCGGTCGCAGCGGCAGGGTGTTGGTGATTAATACCTCTTTGATGACAGAGTTGTTGATTCTTTCCATGGCGGGAGGTGTCAGAATTGGGTGCGTACAGCAGGCGTATACTTCTTTGGCGCCGGCGCGTTCCACCAAGGCCAGAGCGCCCTGGGTAATGGTGCCTGCCGTATCAATCATATCATCAATCATAATGACGGTTTTGTCTTTTACGTCGCCGATGATATTCATAATTTCGGATTTGTTAGGCTCAGGGCGGCGTTTATCAATGATGGCCAAGCCGCAGTTGAGGCGAGAGGCGAGGGAGCGGGCGCGAGTTACGCCGCCGATGTCAGGGGAGGCGACCACCACATCTTGAATGCCTTTTTGGATGTATTCATTTGCCAGCAACGGCACCCCGGGCAGATGATCAACAGGAATATCAAAAAATCCCTGGATGGCATTGGCATGTAAATCCATGGCGACAATGCGGTCCGCGCCGGCGGCGGTCAGCAGATTGGCCACCAGTTTGGCTGAGATCGGATCCCGTGCTTTCAGCTTTCGTTCCTGTCTGGCGTAACCATAGTAAGGAATGATGGCGGTGATCCGTTTGGCGGATGCTCGGCGCATGGCGTCAATGATGATGAGCAATTCCATCAGATTGTCATTGACGGGAGCACAGGTGGGCTGGACGATGAAGATATCCGCGCCGCGGACACTTTCATTAATTTCCAGCTTGATTTCTCCATCGGCAAAACGGGAGACTTTGGCGTTTCCCAAAGGGACATCTAAATATTCGGCAATTTCCTGCGCCAAGGCGGGATTCGCGTTGCCGGTAAAGATTTTTAATTTAGTAGGCATTCCTCTTCTCTCCAATCCGTTATCATATCCGTTATTCTGCTATATCGTATACCGTTGACCGGCTTTCCCGAAGAAAGGCAAACGGTTTTTGACAGCGGCACACAATTCATTGTAACATAGTTTTTCAAAGATTTGTAGTTCTTTTCCTGTTATTTTTTATTTTTTTTCGGGGCTTTGGCGGGAACCCAGCCTTTGAGTTCCTGCTGACGGGCTCTGGCAATGGCCAAGGCGTCTTTGCTTACTTTTTTGGTGATGGTGGAGCCTGCGGCCACATAGGCGTTTTCTTCAATTTCCACCGGCGCCACCAGATTGCTATTGCTGCCGATGAAAACATGGTCTCCGATGAGGGTTTGGAATTTATTGGCGCCGTCATAGTTGCAAGTGATGGTGCCGCAGCCGATGTTGACTTCTTTACCGATGACCGCGTCCCCGATGTAAGAGAGGTGGGGAATTTTGGTACCGTCGTCTACGGTGGATTTTTTTACTTCCACGAAATGACCGATTTTTACATGGTCTCGCACCTGTGTTTTGGGACGAATGTAGGCAAAGGGGCCGATTTCTCCGTAATCACCGATGGTGGATTCTTTGATGATGGCTTTGGTTAGGTGACAGTGGTCGCCGATGATGCTGTCTGTGATTTGGCAATCGGCGTCCACCAGACAATTTTGGCCGATTTTGGTGTTGCCCCGCAGATGGCAGTTGGGATAGATGATCGTATCTTGACCGATTTCCACATCCAGATCGATGTAAGTGTTTGATGGATCGATAAGGGTGACGCCTTCTTGCATCAGCTGCCGGTTTTTGCGCTGGCGGAGCAGGCGGTCGGCTTTTGCAAGCTGTACGCGGTCATTGACGCCCATGGTTTCGTCGGCGTCTTGGCTGAGGATGCCGTCAATGGTATAGCCGTTGGCGTTAAGATAAGCCAGTGTGTCGGTGAGATAATATTCTCCTTGGGCGTTGTTATTGGTGAGCTGAGCCAGCGCTTTTTTTAGCAAGGGGTAGGAGAAGAAATAGGTGCCGGTATTGACCTCGGTAATTTGTTTTTGTTCCGGGGTGGCGTCTTTTTCTTCCACAATGCCGATGATTTTATCGTCGGCGTTTCGAAGGACGCGTCCGTAGCCGCCGGGATCTGCCATTTTGGCTGTGAGAATGGTGCAGGCGGCTCCTGTTTGCAGAAAATGTTCCTTTAGATTTGCCAATGTTTCTTGGCGCAGCAGGGGGGTATCTCCACAAACCACCAGCACCCCGTCGGTATCCTCGGGAATGATGGGCAACGCCTGCATTACGCAATGCCCCGTACCCAGCTGGGGTTCCTGCACCGCGTAGGCATGGTCTGCTCCCAATGTCTCTTTTACTTGTTCGGCTCCGTGACCGATGACGATATAACTTTTGCCGATTTCGGCGGCTCGAATATTGTCGATGATTAATTGTACCATGGCTTTGCCGCAAACTTGATGCAAAACTTTCGGCAGGGAAGAATGCATTCTGGTGCCTTTCCCGGCTGCCAGAATAATCGCGCCTGTTTTCATAAAACAACCTCCGATTTTTTTGAGATTCGATAGGAAAATCCTATATCTTTTTTCATTATACCATAAAAGAGGGAATAGAACAAAAAAAAACCGCCCGCGGTACAAAAAATTTTTTCAAAAAAATCAGAAAAACAGTGGCAATGTGGGAAAAAAAAAGGTATAATAAATTTGTCAGAAGTCTCTCGCCAGGCGAGGTTACTATACAAAGAAAAGCTACTGCCCTGAAACATCCAAAGATGCCAAAGGGTGAGCAGTCGGCATCGAATTAAGGCGCAGACTAATGTAGCTGGTGTTCTGCCTATGTTGTATGGAGCTGAAACCGCAGCGATGAAGAGACATCGGTAAGTCTCTGTTGATTTCGGCAGAGATTTTTTTCCGTGAAAAAATAAAAATCTTGTTTCGCGGAAACTGCCTGCCGCAGTCCGAATTTGTGTGTGAATGGATTTTGGAGGTGAACAGTATGGAGGCGGACCCCGGGAGATTATCATATGAAAAAAGAAAACAGGGCAATGCCTGCATACGCGCCGCTGTTTTTTGACGCGACGGGGATGTAAGCATTGCCCAAAGGAGGGAAAAATGCTTACACTTTATCGCAGTGAGGACGACCGTCTGCTGGAAATTGAATCCGCGGAAGACGCGGAAAAAGGCGACTGGTTTGATCTGATCAACCCGAGCAATGAAGAAATCCTCCTGACCGCGAAAGAAACGGGCATTTATGAAGAATTTTTGCGTTATCCGTTGGACGATGAAGAGCTGCCCCGTGTGGAATCGGAAGACGATCAAATTATGATTATCGTCAATATTCCCGTGACCGGTCAGGGAGAAGTGTTGTATGAAACGATGCCTTTGGGGATCATTTTAAATGACGACTATATTGTCACCGTTTGTTTGGAAGAGCTTGATTTTGCTTCTTATATGGCAAAGTTTAAGACCAAAGATATGGCGACTTTTAAACGGACGCGGTTTATTTTCCAGTTGTTGCAGCGAGAAACCAATCGTTATCTGCGTTACCTGCGCGATATTGACCGGCGGCATGATATGACGGAGGCCGCCCTTCGGAAAAGTATGAGCAACGAAGGTCTGACGGTGCTTTCCCAGTTGCAAAAGAGTCTGGTATATTTTACCACCGCTTTGCGCTCCAATGATAAAGTGATGGAAAAATTAATGCGCACCAAGACTTTGAAAATGTATGAAGAAGACCGCGATTTGCTGGATGATGTAATCATCGAAAATCGTCAGGCCATTGAAATGGCAGATGTATACAGCAATATTTGCCGCAATACTATGGAAACGCTGTCCTCCATCAGCAGCAACAACCTGAACCGTATCATGAACTTTTTGACGATTATTACGATTGTGGTGGCGGCGCCTACTTTTGTGACCGGTTTTTTCGGTATGAATGTACCCATGCCGTTCAGCGACAGCCCATGGATGACATTTTGTGTCCTGCTGCTCTGTCTGACGGTAGGATTTGCCAGTTATTTTCTTCTGAAACGGATGAAATAAAATAGTTCATAATATTGATTGGAAATGAAAAAAGGCTGACCGTTTCGGTCAGCCTTTTGATTTGGAATGTTACCGCAAAAAGATCATACTCGTTGAAAAAGTCTATTCCTCATCGGACAGACGACGAACCAACTGCCAAACCAGTTGTTTATCCGTGTCGCATAGCCTTTGAAACGCTTGCAATAGTTCCCGGTTCAGGAAGGGGGTTGTTTGTTCCTGATCAAAAAACTCTTGAGGTGTGATGTTGAAATACTCACAAATAGCTAAAAACTCTCCCATCGAGGGCAGTACTTTCCCTGATGTAATGTTGTTGATATAGCCGCGACTGTGTCCCAGATCATAACTCATACGATATTCCGATACATCCTTTTCCAAGCGGAGTTGGGTGATTCGCTCGCGGATAAACTCTTCGTTCATTGTGTTCACCTCCACTGGTCTGTTTTTATTATAGACAAAGGCGGGAGGTATTTATTCTTTTCAAAAATGTTCGTAATCTTGAATTGTCATTTTAAAAATGTTATTATAAGAAGAAGGAAGGAGAACACACGTTTACTTTTTTGCCAATGCGGCAAGCAAGGGGAAAAGGAAATTTTTGAACAGATAAATCGGTGCGACAGGGGATGGGACATGATAAAAAAGGAACGGGAACAGCTGTCGGTCTTAGGGGATTTGCTAGAAGATTTATTGGCCAATAAGCATAATCAGTATAATGATAGGCATTCCCCCGTGCCTACGGCGACAGATTCTGATTGGGAAGACGGTCGTGTTTTCGCGCAATGGCGTCTGCGACAGATTTTGCAAGAACTGAAAGAAAAATATAAAGACGAAAACAAGAAAAATGAATGAAATAAGAAAAAATAAAAGAAAAAATAAAAGAAAAAATAAAAGAAAAAATAGACCGTCCTATCGGGACGGTCTAAACTTTTTGGCGGTTTAACTGAGAATATGCTGTTTTGGAGAGGATCGCTTGTTCTGCAAAACCGCCGGGAATTTGGCAAATAAAAAGAGAACTGCACTTATTGCGTTACTGCTTTAGGAGCGTTTTCTTAAAGCGTTTTTGGTTTGACGAGGAATCTTTGTTCCGAGTTTGTAACCGTGATGGTGTTCCGTTGACTACAGCGTTTCTTCAAAGATAAGAAACTTATACGGAGGCACATTCAACGCGACGGAGATATCGAACAGAGTGTCTAAAGAAATACCTGTGATAGTTTTGACGCCTTCCAGCTGGGCGATGAACGACCAGCTTTTGTTGATTGCTTCTGCCAATTGCTCTTGCGTAAAACCGTTCAGCTTACGATAATAGGCGATTTTCAATCCGATTTCCGTATATTGTTTGGCATAAATTTCTTTCAAGGGCAAACACCACCTTTTTATTATTTTAGCATGAATTTTTTTTCTGTCAGTATTGATTGGTAAAATATAAATATACATTGTTATCCTGAAAAATATGTTCTCTGGTTTGGTTTATGAGAACCGCTTTTTTAGTGGAAATAAAATTTATTTGATAGAAGAGCGGATAGGCGGCAGAGTACGGGAATATTCCAAACAGAAAACTATTTCCGGAATAAAACGAAGGAAAGACTACTTTGTCAAAAAAAATATCGAAGGAAAAAAATAAACGGAGAAAAAACGGGGAAGGCTAAAAATACGGACAGCGAAAACTCGCTGTCCGTTGCTAAAACGAAAAATTGGAAACGCGGAAAATAGTCTCCTTTTTTATTCTTCTGTTTGCAAAGTTTGCACATGTTGAATGAGAGGGCGCAATGTTTCTCGATCTGTAAAATCGATTTGTTTGCCGTAGGTTGCCAGTACTTCTTTATCCTCTTCACTCAGTGTTTTGGGGTCGGCTTTTTTCAGCTGATGATTCAGCATCGCCATCATGGATTTATGTACCAGCCCCAGCTGTCCATAGTCGATGCCGCCGCGCAGATGGAAAAAGTGAATTTTTTGGAAGATTTCCGGCGGAATGGCTTTTTCCAGCCCCTCTCGAATATGTTGGAGATTGGTGGGATTTTTCGGGTCTGCCAGTCCGCAGGTGAAGCAAACCAGCAGTTGATCCCGCAAATGGGGAATGTGCGGTTGCAACAGGGAAAATCCATTGAACCCGCCGGCATATAATCCGCCGCCGAAAATAATGATGTCATATTTTTGCAGCAGAGGACTGCTGATTTCCTTGCTTTCATAAAGATCCGCTTGGAGCGCTTCGGTCAGCCATTGGGCGTAACGTTGTGTATGACCGTAGTTACTTTTATAAAAGATGGCAATTTTTTTCATAGTAGGCTCCCATTTTATTTTTGCGTTGTCGGGTTATTTAGGATAGCGCGCGTTCCGGGTAATTGGGGGTCTCGGTGGCTTTGTCCTGCCAAGCGTCGGCGTCGGGGTGGTTGGTAGCGTCCAGTACGGCTGCCCAAATACTGTCGGTGATATTGCCCAGTTTCCAGAAACCGACTCCGCCCAGATTGTAGGTTGCTGCCAGGGAAGCTTTTTGGCTCAGGCTGGCGGCATCTTCAAACCAAACGGTATGCTGGGTGTTGTTTTCTGTGTAGGTGTAATAGAGACAGCCGCTGACTGTATCTCGATAGATGGTAGCGTTATGGTTTTGAGCATTGGTGATAGCGGTAGAGTTGTAGACAGATGAAGCGCTGCCGCCTTCGGGCCAGTCATATCCGTAAGAACCCAGGGACAGAATGATTTGTTTGCTGTCCACTCCTTGGGAAAGGGTGTATTCCACCACATTTTTTACCCAAGGATAAGAAGCTACGGGACCGGGGTCGCCGCCGCTGTAGTGTTCGTTGTAGCACATCAAAGAAAGGGTATCGGCATATTCCGCCAGACCGGCATAATCATAACCATCCAGCCAGGTTTCATTGGCGCCGGAGCGGGGCATGATGGAAATATTGATGAGTTTTTCAGCGCCCAGTTCCTGTCGCAGCTCTTTGATAAACGTGACATAATTTTCTCGTTGGTTGGTGGCGACGCTTTCAAAATCGATGTCCACACCGTCCAGTCCCCGCTGTTCGATTTCTGCGGAAATTTCCGAAATGGCTTTGGCGCGCAACTGACTGTCGGAAAGCACCGTGGTCAAGTCTGAGCGGGTAAATCCGGTTACCAACATATAGATATTATGTCCGGCGCTTTCCGAAATAGCTTGTCCCTCGGAGACAAATTTATCCGTTTGGTAATAAGTTTTTTCTTCAATGGAACCGTCCGCCTTTAAGTCATAGGCAAAATGGCTGACATCGGTCAGTTCGTTTTGATAAGTTTTCAAATCCGGCAGAGAATTGTAGGTGAAATAATAGCCCAAATATTTGAAATCCGTATTAGTAACAGGTACACTGCCGTCGGTGGAGATATAGACGTTGTTATTGAGCCATTGACAATAACAATTCAGGGATTCCGAAACGAATCGAATCGGCACAAAGATGCGGCCTGAACGATTGGTGGCAGGCGCGTCCAGTGTTTTGGCTTCGCCGTTGACATAAGCTACGGTGGCGTTTTGAGTGACTTTCACTACAGTATCTTCTTTTGTGAAGGTGGCTGTTTTGGTGGAGTTGTCCCAAGTGACTTTGGCGCCCAAAGGTTCAGCGGCAAAACGCATGGGGATGTAGGTTCTGCCTTTTTCCAGATACGGCGAAACATCACATTGCACTTCTTTGTTATCAACATAGATATGAATTTCCGCCGCCAAAGCGCCGGTGGCGCTGAACGAGAACAACAACAAAACCGTACATATCAAAAAAAGAAAATGGCGAAGCTTTCTTTTGGTGAGTGTCATAAAATCCCTCCCGGATATTTTTTATTGATTTGGAGCGGGCGCCGCGCGCCTGTCCGATAAACACTTCCCATTATACAACATTTTGAGAGAAAAAATCTACCTGTATTTCCGCGAAAAAGATTTCGCCGTGAGAAAAAAACGAGCAATAATATAAATTAGCAGGCGCTTTTTTCTTGTGTGACGATTGTCTGAATTTTTTTTTCGCGGCGTGTTGTTGTGGTTTTTTTTAGCGCTGTGTTATAATGAGACGAGACAGGGCAGACGACAAAAGAATAGGATGGATTCGGTTGTTTTTCGGCAATCGGAGAAGAAAAAAGAAGCGGCTGAGACCGCGGAGAACGAGAGAGGAGGGGGAGCATTGCGTTATGAGCAGGTGAGGCAGGCGAAATTTCTCCGTCGGCTCAATCGGTTTGTGGCGGAAGTCCAGTTGGCGGACGGTCGGAGGCAACGGGTGCATGTCCCTAATACGGGTCGTTGTCGGGAATTGCTGGTACCCGGAGCTCAAGTAGTGCTCAGTCATTCCGAAAATCCCAAACGCAAACTGCCCGATTCTTTGGTCAGTGTTTATCGATGGCAGCGATTGGTTAATATCGACTCGCAAAATCCCAATCGGTTGGCGGCGGAGGCATTGGCGGAGGGACGGCTGCTGGGGTTTGTTCCGTCTTTCCTGCGGCGAGAATATTCTTATGGGGACTCTCGGCTGGATTTGATGTTTACGGCGCCGGACGGCGCTCACTGCCTGATGGAAGTGAAAGGTTGCACGCTGGAGGTGGAAGGACGGGCGCTGTTTCCCGATGCTCCGACTTTGCGGGGCGTAAAGCATTTGAGGGAATTGACGGCGGCGCTGGCGGCAGGCTGGCGGTCGTATGTCGTTTTTGTCATTCAAATGAAGGGCGTAACAGAATTTTGTCCCAACTGGGAGACTCATCGAGCATTCGGCGAAACGCTGGCGGCAGCGGCCGCGGCAGGTGTGCGGGTACTTGCTTTTGATTCTTGGGTGATGCCTGACCGGGTGGTGTTGGCGGATCCTGTTTCGGTTCGTTTAGATCCGTAAAGGATGTTTGGGAAGAGTGGCGGACGGCAGAGAGTAAAAATCAGGACAGAACGGTATCCGCGATTGTTCCCAAGGAAGTGGCGAGAACAAGGAAAACAGCAGAAAGAAACACGAGGAGATCGCCTTTCTTCCCGACGGTAAGACTCCGGGAAAGAAAGAATAGAAGTCAAAAGGAAACGATGCGGAAAAAGAAAAACGCCTCCCTGCCGGGAAGGCGTTTTTTTAATTTAAATGCCGCAGCTTTCGCAATCATGATCACAGTTGCCGAATTGGGCGGGATCATAGGAAATGCCGTTTTTGTCATAATAATTTTTAACGGCGGCTTTGACGGCTTCTTCCGCCAAAACAGAACAGTGAATTTTATTGGTGGGCAGACCGTCTAAGGCTTCCACCACGGCCCGATTGGAAAGCTCCAAGGCTTCTTCGATGGGCTTGCCTTTGATCATTTCCGTTGCCATGGAACTGGTGGCAATGGCAGATCCGCAGCCAAAGGTGTTGAATTTTACATCAGTGATGATGTTGTCTTTTACTTTAATGTAGATTTTCATGATATCGCCGCATTTGGCGTTTCCTACTTCACCGATGCCGTCCGCATCGTCCATTTTTCCCAAATTGCGGGGGTTTCTGAAATGATCCATTACTTTTTCTGTATATAATGCCATAAAAGAGCGCTCCTTTCTGACGGTTATTTTTGAAAGAAATGGGGACGTTTTCCGGTAGTCAGATCTTCCCAAACGGGGGAGATGTCGCGCAGATAGGCGACTACTTCCGGCACCACCTGAATGATATGGTCGATTTCTTCTTCTGTGTTGTATTCGGAGATGGAAAGACGCAAAGACCCATGGGCGACTTCGTGAGGCAGCCCCAAAGCCAACAACACATGACTGGGATCCAGGGATCCGGATGTGCAGGCGGAGCCGGAAGAGGCGCAGACGCCTTTATCATCCAGCCACAAAAGCAACGATTCCCCTTCGATTCCTTCAAAGCACATGTTTACATTTCCGGGCAGACGATGCTCCAAATCTCCGTTAACACAGGAGTACGGAATTTGAGAAAGCGCCGCGATCAGCTTATCGCGCAGACGGCTGACTTTGGTCATGTTTTCTTCCATATGGTCGCAGGCATCCTGAAATGCCGCGGCCATTCCCATAATGGCGGGAATATTTTCGGTGCCGCCTCGTTTGCCCCGTTCCTGGGCGCCGCCTTCGATGACATTAATCAAAGGCGCCCCGCGACGGGCATACAGCAGTCCGATACCTTTGGGTCCGTGAAATTTATGGGCGGAAAGAGAGAGCAGGTCGATGTGCTGGTCTTTCACATGGATGGGCAAATGAGCGGCGGCTTGTACCGCGTCGGTGTGAAAAAGCACCCCTTTTTCCTGACAGACAGCGCCGATTTCCGCGATGGGCAGTACAGAACCGATTTCGTTGTTGGCATACATCAAGGTGACCAGCGCGGTGTCTTCCCGAATGGCGTCCCGCACTTGCCGTGGGGTGATGTTGCCGTTTGGATGAACATCCAGCAGTTCAATTTCAAACCCTTGCTTTTGTAGTTTATCCAGGGTGTGGAGCACGGCATGGTGTTCAAAACGACTGGAGATGATGTGTTTTTTGCCTTTTTTCTCACCGTAAGCCGCCGCGGAAAGGATGGCTTGGTTGTCTGCTTCGCTGCCGCCGCTGGTGAAGTAAATTTCGCGGCTGTCGCAGCCCAGATATTTCGCCATGGTAGTACGGGCGGCGCTCATGGCTTCGGCGGCTTCCTGTCCGACGGAATGCAGGCTGGACGGATTGCCGTAGATTTTATCAAAGTAGGGAAGCATGGCTTCCTTTGCCACTTGACTCATTTGTGTGGTCGCGGCATTATCTGCGTAAACGCGCATGACGATTGCCTCCTTTAATCCCTAGTAATTTGCTAATGTTTGTTTCTGAGTTTATCATAGCGTGTTTTTTCTCGTTTGTCAATACTGCAATCTTATTTTTTCTGCAAAAACGAAAAATATGCGGAAACGGGCAAGAAAAGGGCGAAAGAGACGAGGCGGATTCAAGAACCGCGAAGTCCGGACACAGAAAAAACGGAAAAGGAAAATCGTTTGAAGGAACGAATTTGATCAAATTTCAGAAAAACGGGAGGAGGCTGAGACAGAAAGAAAAAAATTCAGAAAGGCAGAAAGAAAACGAAAAGGTGAACCCAAGAAAACGAAACAGGCGGTTTTGGTACCGCCTGTTTCGTTTATTTCTTTCGATTTTTTCGGGCAAAATAGCCGGTGCTATAAATACGCCCCAGCATTTCCAGGGCTTTTCCGGTACCTTTTGCCACGCTGAAAGCGGGATCTTCCGCCGTGCTGACATGAAGGAACGTCTTTTGACTCAGGAACAGGGCGATGTTGTCCAATTGACTGCCGCCGCCGGTCAGCACCAATCCTTTGGCGATGATATCGGAAATCAGCTCCGGAGAAATTTCTTCCAGCATATCGTTAACGGTGCGGGCAATGGTATTTAAGGTCCCCAGCAACGCCTGGTTGCATTCTTTTGCCGTGTAAGTGATGGTTCTCGCTTCACCGGTTTTCATATCCTTGCCTTTAACCTGGACAGAGTTTTTGCGGTTATCCTCAGTGATAACCGCGGTGCCGATGCTGCATTTGATGTCTTCGGCACAGTGCTCCCCAATCAAAAGACCATGCTCCCGTCGAATGTCTCCGATGATGGCTTTGTTCATTTGGCTGCCGCCGCAGAGGATGGTTTGCCCGATGACAATGCCGTCCAGAGCGATGACGGCGATTTCTGTGGTGCCGCCGCCGATATCGACAATAAGATTGCCGCTGACTCCGTGGACATCCAGACCGGCGCCCATAGCGGCCGCCATGGGGCGAGAAAGGAAAAACGCCTGACGGGCGCCGCTTTGCAAGGCTGCCTGTTTGATGGATTTTTCTTCCATCGCGGTGGCGCCGTAGGGCAGGCAGACCATGATGCGAGGTTTGATGATCCAACTGCGTCCGTAGGCTTGTTCGATGAAATATTGCAGCATTTTTTCCGTCACATCATAATCGGCGATAACGCCGTTCTGAATGGGGCGAATGGCGCGGATGGTGTCGGGGGCTTCCTGCAGCATGCTGCGAGCCGCATTGCCAACCGCCGCCACTTCTCCTGTTTCTTTGTTCAACGCCACGACGGAAGGTTCATGGAACACAATACCGCGGTCTTTGACAAACACTTCGATGCTGGAGGTTCCCAGATCGATGCCGATATCCAGGCTAAGGTGCAGGGGACGTTTGGGTTGTTGCTTTTTTTGTTTCTTTTTGACGGCATTCATTTGCCGACGACGCCCCGGCAGAGAAGAAGAAATTTGCTTTTGGCGAGGTGTGCGGTTTTTTTTGCTTGTTTTTTGGGGAGAAAGGGAAACGCTCTGTCCTCGCTTGCCGGGGCGCCGCGTACCGCGGACGGGTCGCGTTTTGCCGCCGGGGCGGACTTCTTCGGTTTTGGGGCGGCCGCGTTTCGGTGTCGTTTCTCTTTGGGAGCGGGGTTGCGCTGTGTCGACTTGGGGGCGCTTGCGCTGCCGCTGTTTCTGATTCTTTTTATAATTGGCATAGGCGGCGGTTTTTTTCAGCGCCGGTCCTTTTTTCTTTTTTTTGACGGCGGACATGGGATCCTCCTCATTTTTTGTAAATTTTCATACGGCTTCATTTTTATCTATGTTAAATTATAGCGAAAAAAAAGATAGAATACAACCGCTTATTTGATTTTCCGACGGTTTTAGGGTAATATAGTAGATAGCGATTGCAGAAAGGCGGAAAAGGGTATGTCATTGATTACAGCGAACCAATTGGGACTGCGTTTTTTGGAAAAGGAAATTTTTCAAGGCGTGCAGTTTGTGGTGGAAGAAAAAGATCGCATCGGACTGGTGGGTCGCAACGGCGCCGGTAAGACCAGTCTTTTTCGACTGTTGACCGGAGAATTGAAACCTTCTGAGGGCGAATTATATATTGCCAAAAATTGCCGAATCGGCATTATGGAGCAGCATCTGCGGGGCGGCTGCAGCGTGGCGGAAGAGCTGGAGCGGGTGTTCGCGCCTCTGGCGCTGGCAGAACAGGAATTGGATCGGATTAACGATGAGTTGAGCCAAAATCCATCGGATCCGCTTCCTTTGGTGAAACGCCAGCAGGAATTACAGGAATATTATTTGGAACAGGGCGGGTTGACTTATCGCGGCCGTGTGCGTTCCGCTTTGTTGGGATTGGGCTTTCGGGAGGAGGAGTTTGACCAGCCTTTGGAACAGCTTTCCGGCGGCCAGCGCAGTAAATTATCCCTTGCCAAACTGCTTCTTTCGGCGGCGGATGTGTTGCTGCTGGACGAACCCACTAACCATCTGGATATTGAGTCGGTGGAATGGCTGGAAGAGTTTTTGCGGGATTATCGAGGTACTTTTTTGGTTATTTCCCATGACCGTTATTTTTTAGATCGGGTCACCACGACCACTTTTGATTTGGAAAACCATAAGCTGAAAGTATATCGGGGCGGTTACAGCGAATTTTTGGCAAAAAAGGAAAAAGAACGGGAAATCGCTCTGCGTCACAACGAGAACATCCGACGGGAAATTCAGCGGGTGGAAGGCATCATTGAACAGCAAAAACGCTGGAATCGGGAGAAAAATCTGGTGACTGCCGCCAGTAAGCAAAAGTCCATCGACCGCATGCGGCGGGAATTGATTCAACTGGACGACGTCCCGCGGGAATTGCATCTGCGGTTTCAGTCCAAAGCCAGCGCCGGCAATGAGGTCTTGACCGTGCGCGGGCTGACCAAAGCCTTCGGAGAAAAAAAATTATTTAATAATGTAGATTTCGATTTGCACAAAGGGGAGCATGTTTTTTTGCTGGGTAACAATGGTTGCGGTAAATCCACCCTGTTTAAGATCATCATGGGGGAAGTGCCTCCGGATGCCGGCGAGTGTCGCCCGGGCGCCAATGTGGAAATCGGCTATTTTGACCAGATACAAAAATTGTTTTATACCGACGGCACCGTGTTGGAAGAACTTTGGCGGGCGTTTCCTCATATGACAGAAACGGAAATCCGCGGCGCTTTGGCGGCGTTTTTGTTTGTGGGACGGGATTTGGAAAAGCCCTGTTCTGTTTTATCAGGCGGCGAAAAGGCGCGGTTGGGATTGCTGAAATTGATTTTGTCCGGGGCTAATCTGCTCCTGCTGGACGAACCCACCAACCATCTGGATATTCCTTCCAGAGAAGCGCTGGAGCAGGCATTACTCCGATATGACGGTACGGTGCTGGCTATTTCCCATGACCGTTTTTTCATCAACAAATTGGCGGATCGGGTGGTGCATATGGCAAATCGGCGCCTCATCAATTATCTGGGCAATTATGATTACTACTGCGAAAAGCGGCGGGAATTGGAGCAAGAGCAACTGCCGGAAACAGCGAAAACCACAACGAACAAAACTTCCGACAGCAAACGGGATTACCAAACCCGCAAAGAACAAGCGGCGAAACTGCGCAAACTCAACACCCGTCTGAGCAAGACGGAGCAGAAAATCGAAGCCCTGGAAAAAGAGATTGCCCGCATCGAAAAAGAACTTTGCCGGGAGGATGTGGCGTCCGATTATGAGCAGGCGGCGACGCTGAGCGGACAACTGGAACAAACCCGCCGGGAACTGGAGCATGCTATGGACGATTGGACGCTGCTTTCTTTGGAGCTGGAGGAACTGGACGGACAGTAGGAACGGGAGATGTTTTTCGGAAAACGGGGAAAATTCGCGGGAAAGCGGAAAATACCGTGATTTCTCCATAAAAAGAACATGGTCGGGAAATTCTAAAAAGAATAGAAAATTTTTTTGAAAAACCGCGAAATTTTGTAAATTTTATCTTAAGATTCGGGGATTCCGCGGAAAACCCCTTTTTTAATGGACAGAGATGTGGTATACTATACAGATAATGGAGGGGTATGCACATGAGGAACCTTTTGCGGAAACAAAAACAGAAAATCGTGCCGGCGGCGGTGTTTTTCCTGTTGTTGGGCGGTTTTTTGCTGGGCGCCGCGCCCGGCGGCAGCGAGGATCCTCTGGTGACCAGAAGCTGGGTGGATCAGTATGCCGAAGATCAGATCGGTCCTTTGGAAGATCGGGTGAACGCGCTGCGGGCGCGGCTGGATTTAGGTACGGAACTTTGTTTTTGGATTGGGAATACGACCATGACCATCGGAGGTATCCCTAAGGAAATGGATGTAGCGCCCGCTCTGCAAAATAATCGAACGATGCTGCCTTTGCGTTATGTAGGCGAGGCGGTGGGAGCGGAATTCCGTTGGGACAACACTGCTAAAAAGGCTACTTATGAAAAAGACGGTACCACGGTTGAGCTGTGGATCGGCCGTACGGCGGTGCGGGTGGACGGCGTCATGGGTTATATCGATACCCCGCCTTTGATTGTAAACAGCCGCACGATGGTGCCTATGCGCTTTGTTATGGAGACGCTGGGCGCGGAAGTGGAATGGGACAATAATGAGAAAAAAGCGACTGTGATTTTGTAAAGCGGGCGGCGAGACTGCCCAAACGGTTGGTTTTCGCGGAATCGACCGTGGTTGCGGATAGGAACGGAGATCAGAAAGGAATTGGGGAATATGGCAAATGGACGACAAAGATTCTGGAGCCGCGTTGTGGGAGATCTTTCTCCCGTGGGGAAGGTCTGGTTTTATTTGATGTTGGTGCTGATGTGCGCCGGCGGTATATATATCGGACTGTGGATTTCCTGCAACGTCATGGCGCATCCCATCGATGTGCCCTATGTGACAGCGGATAATTATTATGAAAACCAAGAGGAAATGGAGGCGGCGGCGGCCGACATCACCGGCGAAGACGGTCAGCTGACAGTGATGCTGATGGGTTCCGACGCGCGGGCGGGAGATGACGCCAGTCGTTCGGACACGCTGATGATTGCTTTTGTGGATATGGAGACGCCTTCTGTGGGGCTGCTTTCCGTGCCGCGGGACACTTATGTGGAAATTGACGGCGCGGGCATGACCAAAATCAATCATGCCTTCGCGTACGGTGGGTTGCCGCTGACAAAGCGGACAACGGAAGATTTTTTAGGCATAGAAATCGACCGCTATCTGGAAGTAGACTTTGAGGGATTCGCGGCGTTGGTGGACGCCATCGGCGGCGTGGACATCAATGTGGAACAAGATATGTATAAACCGGAAGAAGGTATTAATCTGCAGGCGGGCCTGCAGCATCTGGACGGGGAAGACGCCTTGGCTTATTGTCGTTGGCGCGGGGACGGCACCGGCGATATCGGTCGTGTGGAACGCCAGCAGGAATTTTTGAAAGCAGTGGCGGAGCAGATGATGAATCTGGGGACCATTGCCAAACTGCCTCAGATGATGGATATCATCAGTGACAATATGCTGACGGATTTCACCACACGGGAGTTGTTGTCCGTGTTTAATACTTTTAAAAACGCCAACAGCTTGGAATTGTATACGGAAATGGTACCCGGCACGGGAGAATATATCAATGGTGTCAGCTATTGGATTCCCGATGAGTCGCAAATTGAGTCTCTGGTGGCAAGGATGGAAATGTCTCCGACAGAGCGGGCGGCGGCCTATCCGGAAACCCAGTCGGGTACAGGCGCCCAGTCGGGTACAGGCACGACAGAAGCGGAGTGAGCGTAAGCAATGAGAGGATATCGAATTTTAGGAGCCAGAATTGACGGTTTGGACATGGTAGAAACCGTCTGCTGTGTGGATGACTTTGTGAAAGCGGGGCGGGAAGCCCGCCGTTTGAATCAGAAAAATCCCGATGCCGAACAGCGGCGGGTTTTGCGCCATATCATTACATTAAACGCGGAAATTTTGTATCGGGCGCAAAGTGACACACGATTGATGGAAATTATCAATAAGGCGGATTTGGTGACTCCCGACGGCAGCGGCGCTGTTTGGGGCGTCAAACAGCTGACCGGTCGCGAGGTGGAACGGGTGACGGGGATCGATCTGATGACGGAACTCTGCCGCCAAAGCGGTCAATGCGGTTGGAAAGTATTTCTGCTGGGGGGGAAACCCGGCATCGCCGACGAGGCGGGCCGCCGTTTGGAAGACCGGGATAATACACAAGTGGTGGGGATGCTGAACGGTTATTTCCAACCGGAAGATGAGACCTCTATCGTAGAACGAATCAACGACAGCGGCGCGGATATTTTATTTGTAGCGCTGGGCGCGCCGAAGCAGGAATTTTGGATCGACCGATATCGCGATCTGCTGCAAGTGCCTGTGGCGATCGGCGTCGGCGGCAGTTTTGATGTGATTTCCGGTCAGGTGGAACGGGCGCCCGCGGTGTTTCAGAAAATGGGATTGGAATGGCTCTGGCGGCTGCTGAAAGAGCCCTGGCGCTGGAAGCGTATGCTGGCGCTGCCTAAATTTATGTTGCTGGTGAAACGAACAAAGAAGAAAAAGCTGGCGTGACGATATTTTTTTGCCGGTTTGGACAAGTCTCCTTAAGGAGGATCCCGTACGCGACCCGTCGGGAACAAAATAAACGCTCTGAATTCCCGCTTTCCGCGGGAATTTTTTTTAGGCGGTTTTTTGAATCGATGTGACGGCGGCGCCGAGTCTCGGTTTGAAAAAATTGTTTGCCGATGAAAATACTATGGGGCGGGAGTATACTTGGGCGGCAGGCGCCCGCGAGGAGTGAGAGAGGATGAAAAAATCCGTCCCCAAACAGGCGGGTCCGCGGGAAAGGGATAGAAACGGAAAACCGCCCAACAGAAGGAAAAAGACAGACTCGAACGGGAAAAGATCTCCGCGGGAGACGCTCGCGGGAGCGCCTTGGGGACGGGCGAAATTTTCGCCGGAGAAACCGACAGGAGAATTCTGGAATCTTGTCGATTTCTATTGACAAGATATGCCGGATGCTATAAAATAAAAGAATAATATTGGGTTTTCAGCGGATGATTCATGCCGCGAATGAAAGGTTGAGTCTTTGATAAAGAAAGATTCCCACAAACTCTGATCGTACCGCCTGCTTTTGGAAAACGGTCAAAAGGGCGGAACAGTTTTTTTGAATGATTTCCAAAGTGGAATGCATGCACATAGCAGGTGTTTTGGGGAGATTTCGCGGATTTGCTTTTTTTTCTTGAAAAAACTTGAAAAAAAAGCAAAAAATCTGCAAGTTTTAGCGAGGGGAGTTTGTATTTGAGGTAGAAGCGATTTTCCCAAAAGGTTGCTTGAATGCCGTCGGAAAATCCCATATTATTTTACTCAATTTTTTTTTAAGGAGGCAATAAAATGAAAAAAGCGCTAGTTATCCTTCTGGCAGTAGCTATGATGTTCTGCTTCTCCGCTACTGCTTTCGCGGCGCAGTTCAATGATATTGACGACTGCTCCGCCGCCGGACAGGATGCCATCAGCAAAGTTACCGCTTTGGGCATCGTCGAAGGCTACGATGACGGTGGATATCATCCCGATGAAGCCATCACTCGGGCTGAATTCGCCAAAATGGCTGTGATTGCCGCCGGTTTGGGCGACGCCGCTGAAGATCTGACGGGCGTTAGCCCCGCTTTCTCTGACGTAAAAGTCAGCGAATGGTACACCGGTTGGATCAACATGGCCGCTTCTCAGGGTTATGTCATTGGTTATACCAATGGTACCTACGGCCCCAACAACGACATCTCTTATGCTGAAGTGACCACTGTTCTCATGAGACTCCTCGGCTACAACGATAACCTCACCGGTCCTTGGCCCATCAACTACATCAACCAGGCTACCAAACTCGATATCCTCGATGATGTTCAGGGCTTCTCCGCTAATGCCGCCGCGACTCGTGAAAATGTAGCGATTATGCTTTCCGCTGCTCTCGACCAAGACATGGTTAAATGGATCGGCGATCCTTTCAATGATTTCATCGAAACCACTGATCCCGCTACCACTCTCCTTGAAGATTCCTTCAAAGGTAACACCACTTCTGTAACCGCCGGTGCTGTAAGCGTAACCGACGAAGAAAACGGTGAATACCAGATTGGTTCCGTTGACGCGGATATGAACACCGTAGTAGTAGGCGTTGAACCTTCCCAGTTGGAAGGCCGCGAAGTAACCATCATCACTGATAAAGACGATCTGGCTCTGTATGTACAGGTTGACGATGAACTGGTTGCTTTCGATGAAGCTACCGACAAAAACGCCGAACGCGACACCATCAAATTGGATGGCAAAACTTATGACTATGTAGCCCAAGACAGTGCCATCACTAACTTGGACGAAGCCGGTTACGCTTTGATCAACTCCGATGATGAAATCGTGGAAATGGGCGACGCCGCTACCATGGGTCCCAAATACTTGGGTACTTATGACCTGGTAACTGATGTTGACACTTCTGATGAAGACGCTTACACTGTAACCATCAATGACGACGAAGACATTGACGCTAACGCTGATGACGTTATCTTCGTACAGAACGGCGACCGCGTTACCGCTGAAGACATCGAAGCCGGCGACGTATTGGTTGACACCGCTGTAGACGGTATGTACGCTGTTATCGACAATCCGTCCGTAACCGGTACTGTTACCGACTACGCTACCGGCAGCGTATATGTAGACGATGTAGAATATACTTACACCTCCGCGACCATCTATGACGATGAATACGCTAAGACCGGTACTGTAAACGGTACGAAAGTAGAAGACTGGTATGATGACGCCGCTGAAATCACCGTATACGTTGGTTCCGACAACAACGTCTTCGCTGTAATCGACGCCAACGAAGCGACTGTTGACAACTACGGCGTTGTACTGGACAGAGAACTGGGCGGCTGGAACAATAATGAAGCTACCGCTCTCAGCATCTACACCACTGCCGGTAAAACCATCAACTACACCGTAAACGCGAAAGACGCTGATCAACCCGCTATTGATGCTTTGACTGAAGGCGCGGTTATCTCCTTCGAAACCAACAGCGACGATGAAATTACCTCTGTTAAAGCTCTGACCAAAACCGGTAAAACTGATTACGAAGTATACAGAAACCGCTATGTGATGATTGACAACGATCAGGTTCCCTTCGCTTCCAACGCTGTTGTAATGAACATGGGCGATGATTACGAAATGTCCTTGATTGATGTTGACGACGTATTGGCCGGTGATGAAATCACTGCCGCTACCGCTGAAGACACCGCTTATGATACCGACGCCGCTATCTTCTATAAAACTAACGAAGACGGCGAAATCGAATTCATGGTTGTGACCAACTTCGGCGCGACTACTTCTGCAGAATATGCTGTTGTTGACAATGTAACCGGTACCAAGATCACCTTGGACGGCACTACTTACAACCTGAAAGACGGCGTTACCGTTTCTGACACTTTGGAAAATCAGTTGGTATCCTACGAACTGACCGGCGGCGAAGTAAGCAAAGTAGAAGCTGTTACCGGTTATGCAAACAGCGATACCGCGAAAGCGATCACCAAAGTAACCGGTGATGTAATGACCATCGATGGTGTAGCGAACACCGTATCTTTGGCTGACGATTGCGTATTCTTCGCACTTGAAGACGGCGAATTCACCGCCAGCACGCAGTCCAAAGTTGTCAAAGCCGGCAACAATGTAAAATACATCTTGGATGCTGACGAATTTGCTGATGGTTATAATGTAGCTGAACTGGTTGTTTGGGTAAAATAATGTACAACTCATACAATCGCTGAAAGAAACCTCAGCAACACAGCCTTAGTGAAATAAGGATAAAAAGACACTCCTACGGGAGTGTCTTTTTTTTGCGCCGCTTTTGGAAAACCTGATTCCGCTTTTGGAAACCTGATTTCACAGTGAGCAGATGTTCGTTTCGCTGCGACAATGCCTTCTCCTTTCATGATGATGTTTAATCCGCGCCAATCCCTCGAAAGGCGCGGCAACCAAAAACAAGTCGATGGTTATCCGAGGGCGCTGAAATTTTTCTGTTCATTTTCCTGCCCGCCTGCACGGTCTTTTTCTTGTTTCTTCGCGTATCCGGTTTTTCTGTTCGGAATTTTTTGCTCGGTTTCTTCTTTGATGTTTTTCCGATTCTTTTTTTTGCGCCGCTTTTGGGAAACCTGATTTCGCTTTTGGAAAACCTGATTTCACAGTGAGCGGATGTTCGTTTCGCTGCGACAGCGCCTTCTCTTTTCATGATGATGTTTAATCCGCGCCAATCCCTCGAAAGGCGCGGCAACCAAAAACAAGTCGATGGTTATCCGAGGGCGCTGAAATTTTTCTGTTCATTTTCCTGCCCGCCTGCACGGTCTTTTTCTTGTTTCTTCGCGTATCCGGTTTTTCTGTTCGGAATTTTTTGCTCGGTTTCTCTTTTGATGTTTTTCCGATTCTTTTTTTTTGCGCCGCTTTTGGGAATTTCTTCCTATTTGGGGTTGTATGAGGTCTGCTGCCTTTGTCGCGGGGAGCAGGGCTGTCTGTCCTTCTCTTGCGTTTTTTGGGGTTCTTCTGTCGGTTTGATGGGTCAGCAGGGTTTGTGTCCTGCCTTCGCGCGTTGTTTTCTTCTTTGTTTCGCTGTGTTTTTACTGTGTTTTTTTCATGTATGCGGTTTTTTTGGGGGGAATTCTTTTGGGCGTTTGATTGCACGGAGGGAGGCGTAGTAGGACAGAAAGAGTTTGCTAGGGATGCCTTAAAAGCATGTCCGGAACTAAATAATAAGTATTTGCTATTTGCTTCGAAATCCCGTACAATAAAGATAGCAAGAACGCGGGAAAAAGCGCCTGCCGTTTTGTGCTTAGGAGATTTTGGCAGGGCTTGGATAAAAAGCACGATTCAAACAAAAACAAACAAATTCCGCTCTAAAAAAGCGGAGCAGAAACGGAGGAATCAATATGACTGAAACTTTACGGCTGACCGAGGAGTGGGATAAAACCTTTCCTCTGAGCGATTTGGTCGATCATCGAAAAGTAACTTTTCCCAATCGATACGGGATCACTTTGGCGGCGGATCTCTATACGCCCAAAAACGCCTCGGGCAAATTGCCCGCCCTTGCTGTTTGCGGTCCTTTCGGCGCTGTCAAAGAACAAGCTTCCGGACTCTATGCTCAAACCATGGCGGAACGCGGCTTCCTCACCATTGCCTTTGATCCCTCTTTCACAGGAGAAAGCGGCGGCGAACCTCGCTACATGGCTTCTCCCGATATCAATACTGAGGATTTTCAGGCGGCGGTGGATTTTTTGTCAGTACAGGAAAACGCGGATCCCGAAAAAATCGGAATCATCGGGATTTGCGGTTGGGGCGGATTGGCGCTGAATACGGCCGCTATTGATACTCGTGTCAAAGCCACGGTTGCTTCCACTATGTATGACATGGCGCGGGTGAATGCGAAAGGTTATTTTGACGCGGAAGATTCCGCCGACGCGCGCTATGAAAAACGTCGCGCCCTGAACGCGCGGCGGATAGAGGACTTTAAAAACGGCGCTTACGCTTTGGGCGGCGGCGTGGTAGATCCTCTGCCGAAAGACGCGCCTTTTTTTGTGAAAGATTACCATGCCTACTACAAAACGGAACGCGGCTATCATCCTCGCTCCTTGAATTCCAACGGAGGGTGGAATGTGATTGGCTGTATGTCCTTCATGAATCAGCCCATCCTCTGCTACAGCAATGAAATTCGCGGCGCTGTCCTGGTAATCCATGGGGATAAGGCCCACTCCTGCTATTTCAGTAAAGATGCCTTTGCCGATATGGTGGACGGCAACGCCTATACCGAAAACAAAGAGTTGATGCTGATCCCCGGCGCTGTGCATACAGATCTCTATGACCAAAGGGATGTCATCCCCTTTGATAAAATGACGGAATTTTTCCATCGCTATTTGGACTGAAAAAACAGCGAGTTTGCCGCCAAACAAACCGTAACATAGAAATTTTTACTGTCATAATCTTTGCTTTGTCATGAAACGGAAAAAAAGAGCCTTTTGTAAAAGGCTCTTTTTCAGTTGGTTGTTGATGGATTGTCCGTGTCGTATTCGTCGTGCTTTCGGGTGTTGTGTTTTCGGGATTAGTCCTTTTTCGAGAAAATTTTCTGGGCGATACGCACTGTTTCCATCGCGTCTGCCGCGTAATAGTCGGCATGGATCATTTCCGCGTATTCCGGTGTCAGTACGGCCCCTCCCACTACCACCTGAACGGTCGGGTCGGCGGCTTTCAGCAGACGGATGGTCTCTTCCATAGCGGGAACGGTGGTAGTCATAAGGGCGGAAAGTCCCACCAGGCGGTGTCCCGCCGCTGCCTGCACCACTTGTTCCGGCGGTACATCCCGTCCCAGGTCCAGTACGGCGAAACCGAAGTTTTCCAAAAGTACCCGCACGATGTTTTTGCCGATATCGTGGATGTCTCCATGGACAGTGGCCAGTACAATTTCCCGTCCTCTGTCTTGGGCGGGGGGCAGGGCGCTTTTGATGATCTCAAAGGCGGCGCTGGCCGCGTCGGCGCTCATCAGCAGCTGAGGCAGATAGGCTTTGCCTCGCTCAAATTCCGTGCCGATTTGGTTCAATGCCGGGATTACTTGTCCGTTGATCAGTTCCATGGGCGGAATATCTTTGATCAAGTTACGCGCCAGTTCCTCTGCGGTGTCCCGCAGCCCCTTCAGCACCGCCTGTTCTAAGGTGGCGGCGCCAGTCGTCGGCTGCTCGGAAACGGCTTCCTGCCGCGCGGTGGCATACGCGATGTATTCTTCACAGTTACGGTCTTTAGCATTGAGCAGATTATAGGCATAGTAGGCGCTCATCATTCCTTCTGAAAAAGGGTTCATGATGGCGGCATCCAATCCGTTTTCCAGCGCCAATGTGAAAAAAGTAGTGTTTACTTTGTCACGGGCGGGCAATCCGAAGGAAATATTGGATACTCCTAAGCTGGTACAAACGCCTAAATGGTCTTTGATCAGGCATAAGGCGTCTAAGGTTACTTGCGCGCTGTTGGGGTCCGAAGAAACCGTCAACGCCAGCGGATCCACGATGATGTCCTTGGGGGAGATGTCGTATTTTTTCGCTTCCTCCACGATTTTTGCGGCGATGCGCAGACGTTCCGCCGCTGTTTGGGGGATACCTGTTTCGTCCATGGTGAGAGCGATGACGGCGCCGCCGTATTTACGTACCAGCGGGAATACAGCGTCCATGCTTTCCTGTTTGCCGTTGACAGAGTTGATCAACGGCTTTCCGTTGTACAGACGCATGGCTTGTTCCAGCGCGGCTGGGTTGGTGGTGTCCAGTTGCAGGGGCAAATCGGTGATTGCTTGCAGACGGCGGACGATTTCCGTCAGAGCGGCGGATTCGTCGATTTCCGGCAGACCCGCGTTGACATCCAGCATCTGCACCCCGGCTTCCGCTTGTTTCAGCCCTTCTGCTAAAATATAGGAATAATCTTTGTTTCGCAGCGCTTCTTTGATTTTTTTCTTACCGGTGGGGTTGATGCGCTCCCCGATCAGAATCGGTTTTCTGCCGAATTCTACGGCGTGGGTATAGCTGCTGACCACGGTATGAGGTTTCGGCTTCGGCAGAGCAAAGGAGATTTCTCGTGTTGCCCGGATCATGCTGCGGATATGCTCCGGCGTGGTACCGCAGCAACCTCCCAGCAGGGTGGCGCCCAGACGCGCGATTTCCGCCTTCCTTCGACCAAATTCCGATGGCTCCACATTGTACTGTGTGGCGCCGTTTTCAATGACGGGCAGACCGGCGTTGGGAGTGACAATAATGGGCAAAGAGCTGTAAGAGGCGTATTCTTTGACTACCGGAATCATTTGCTCCGGTCCCAGCGAGCAGTTCATGCCGATGGCGTCCGCTCCCATGGATTCCAGCAGGGCGATCATCGCGCGGGCGTCTGCCCCTGTCATCAATTTCCCTTGTTCATCAAAGACATTGGTAACAAAAATCGGCAGGTCGCTGACTTCTTTGGCCGCCAGCAATGCCGCTTTGGTTTCGTAGCTGTCATTCATGGTTTCGATCAGAATGCAGTCGGCGCCGTATTTTTCCGCGTAACCGGCACATTCTTGAAAAGCCGCTACGGCATCTTCAAAAGGCAAATCTCCCAAAGGCTGCAGCAGTTTGCCCAAAGGGCCGATATCATAAGCGATATAACTGCCGGGAAAATCCGCCGCTGCTTTTTTCGCGCAGTCCATCGCGCCCTTGGCGTAGGCTTCACATTGGTCGAATTTATAACGATTCAGCCCAAAGGTGTTGCTGGTAATGATGTTGCTGCCGGCAGCCAAATATTTACGATGAATTTCCGTGATGACGGCAGGGTGGGTTAGATTCCAGGTTTCCGGTTGTTCTCCGGCCTGCAACCCTCGTGCTTGGAGCTGGGTACCCATGGCTCCGTCAAAAAAAAGTCGCTGTTTCGCGATGGTTTTTCGTAATGTCATTTCTTTATCCCCATAATTGCTGTTACTGATTTGGTCGGGTTCATCAGGCAGGAGGCGCTCAGGCTCAGGCCGATGGTCTTCTGCGCGTTTAAAAAATCCAGCAGCCGCGGCTGGTAATCCAGAGAAAAATCGCCGTACCCGGCGCTGAAACGAGCTTTGGTCGGTCGCGGCAGTCGTGCCTGCGCCAGGTCGCAGAGCGCTTCAATAGCGGCGCTTGCTACAGCATCGGTGACAAATTGCCGCAATGGGGAAATCAATCCCTCGGATTGGAGCAGCCGATCCACATCGTGTCCCAGTGTAGCGGCAAATACATAGGCCTTTGAGCATCCGCTCAAAGCCTGACTCAGATTACGGCTTTCAACAAAGCCGAAATCAAACGCGCAACCTGTCGGTGTCAGACGGACGGTTGTTTCTCGATAAACGTATTTGGCTCGAATTTTCCGAAATACCGCCGCCCGACAGGCATCCACCAATTCTTGGGCGTCTGCTACGGGCATTCCTCCCAGCCGCATTTTTAATTCTCGCTCGTTCAATTGTAGTTCAGTCGCGGAGATGATGGTCATCGCAGAATCTCCGAAAGGTTCTCTTTGATTTTGGCGGCGACTTCCGGTTTGTTCATGGAGTAAACATGCACTGCCCGCACGCCGTTGGCAAACAAATCAATGATCTGTTCGGTGGCGTAGGCAATGCCTGCTTGTTTCATGGCGGCGGGATTGTCGCCGAATTTATCTACGATGCGGATGAAACGCTGAGGCAGAGCCGCTTCGGCGATACGGCAGATCCTTTTGATGGATTTAGGGTTGGTGACGGGCATAATTCCCGCTACGACGGGTACTGTTACGCCGGCGTCTCTCAGACGATACAGGAAGTTATAATAGACATTGTTATCAAAAAACATTTGAGTCGTCAGAAATTCACAGCCTGCTTCTACTTTCTCTTTCAGATGCTGGATGTCTGTGAAGCTGGATTCGCTTTCCGGATGGCTTTCGGGATAACAGGCGCCGCCGATACAGAATCCGCCGAATTTGATAATTTCCCGAATCAGCTGGCTGGCATAACGGTATTCCAGATGTTGAGCATCCATGCCTTGGGGGATATCTCCTCGCAACGCCAGAATATTTTCTATGCCCGCTTCTCGCAGTTCTCGCAGATGCTGCTGGATTTCCGCTTTGGTAGAAGAAACGCAAGTCAGATGCGCCAGCGTAGGCACGCCTTTGTTTTTCAGATTGTTGGCGATTTTTAATGTGTAAGCGGAGGTGCCGCCTCCCGCCCCGTAAGTAACACTCATATATGAGGGGGAGAGTTGGGCGATTTCTTCTGTGGCCGCTTTCACACTTTCAAAAGTATCGCTGGTTTTCGGCGGAAATACCTCAAAAGAAAGGCTGAGTTTTTCGCCGTTGATGATGTCGATGAGTTTCATAAAAGTTCCTCCGTTTGCTTTCCGCCGTGTTTTGGTGTAAAAGCTGTTTGTATAATTCCGAGTGGTTTTATTATATCATAGAGAGACGGAAAAAACAATTTTCGAAAGGAGGAAAAAACAAATTGCCGCCGCGGGAGTGACTCTTTTGAAAAGAGTGTCTTCGTCGCGGCGGCAATGGACTATTCTGTAAACAAGGGTGTGGATAAATAGCGGTCACCGCCGTCCGGCAGCAGCACTACAATGGTTTTTCCTGCGTTTTGTGGTTGTTTGGCGATTTCCAGCGCCGCGTACAGCGCGGCCCCGGAGGAGATCCCCGCCAGGAATCCTTCTGTCTGCCCGATCAGGCGACCGGTGGCAAAGGCGTCTTCATCGGTTACGGCGATAACCCGGTCATAAATAGTGGTATCCAACACAGAGGGGACAAAACCGGCGCCGATGCCTTGGATTTTGTGGGGGCCTGCCTGTCCGCCGGAAAGCACCGCGGAGGAGGCGGGCTCGACAGCGATCACTTGGATGGCGGGATTTTGGCTTTTTAGATATTGCCCTGTGCCGGTGATGGTGCCTCCTGTTCCTACGCTGGCCACAAAATAATCCAACTTGCCGTCGGTATCCGCGTAAATTTCCGGGCCGGTGGTCAAAAAATGTGCTCGGGCATTGGCGGGATTTTCAAATTGTCCCGGAACAAAGCTGTTGGGAATTTCTTTTGCCAATTTTTTTGCTTTCGCAATAGCGCCGCTCATACCCAGTTTCCCGTCGGTCAAAACTAATTCCGCCCCGTAAGCCCGCATCATTTTACGCCGTTCTTCCGACATGGTTTCCGGCATGACGATGAGGCAGCGGTAGCCGCGCGCAGTGGCCACAGCCGCCAGTCCAATACCGGTGTTGCCGCTGGTAGGTTCGATGATTACGGCGCCGGGTTGGATCAATCCTCTGGCTTCCGCGTCATCCAGCATAGCTTTAGCGACGCGGTCTTTGACTGAGCCGGTGGCGTTAAAAGATTCTACTTTTGCCAGCAGTCTGGCGTGCAGTTGGTATTTTTCCTCCAATCTTTTTAATTCCAGTAAAGGGGTGCCGCCTATTAATTGGTCGACAGAATCGTAAATGTTTGCCATTATCAAATCCTCCTTCGGGCGGTGGCGCTTCGCGCCGCTTTTCTTATTAAAAAAATTGTAGCATATTTTTCCTGCTTGAGTCAAGAAAGTCCTTCCTTATATGAAAAAAGCAGGCGAAGGGGTCGCCTGCTGAAAATTTTAACACTCCGTATGGAGGTCTGCCTTCCAAAGTCCATGCTTATTGCAATAAGCAAAAACTCGACGGGCGCGTTCCTCATCGGAAAGAACGAAGGAAACTTCCGGACGATTTTCCGGGCAGAGGTTTTTCCGATGCCCGCCTTGATTGGTTTCCACATACACCCAGCCCACATGGTCATAATCTTCCAGGGGTTCGTGTTTGGCGGGACCGACAAAGACGGAGACGTGATGATCCCGCGCCCTCACATAAGGCAGTTTTTTGTCTGGGCAATTGTTGCTGTCTTTGGCGGTCATGGGCTGCATGGCTTCACCGCAGCAAAAAACGGGGACGTCGGTGTCTTCGATGACGCCGATGATTTTGCCGCAGTGTGCGCAGTGATAAAATCGTTGCTGATGATTCATGATCTGCCTCCTTTGTTTTTGTGGGTTCTCGATTTCTGCTGTTAGTTTGCGCGGATGGCTATTTTTTTATGCTTTGTTTATTTTCGGAATTCCTCTTGAAAAGATTGCAAAAAAAACACAAAGGGCTTATAATGAAAGCAGAACGAAAAGGAGGTTCGCAAAATGAAAAAGTTTTTGATAGTGTTACTGTCATTGGTGCTGATGCTGGCTATGGCGCTTCCTGCCTTTGCCTATACGGATACGGCCAACTGCGACGCGGAGCAGCAGGCTGCCATTGATCGGCTGAGTTCTTTGGAGATTGTGGAAGGTTACGCGGATGGTAGTTTTCTGCCTGACAGCGCCATTACCAGAGCAGAATTTGCCAAAGTGGCGGTGCTGGCTTATGCCGAGATGACCGGGGAGATGGATTTTGATCAGGAAATGCCCGATTTTTCTGACTTGAAAGAAGGCGCTTGGTATGAACCATGGATTTCTGTCGCTTACAATGCGGGGATGCTGGAAGGTTATGATGACGGTACTTTTCGCCCCAACGCGGGAATCACCGGCAATGAAGTGGTGACCGTTTTGGTACGTCTGTTGGGTTACGGAGACGAGGATTTGAGCGGCGACTGGCCCGATAATTATCTGGCTCAGGCAGAGAATTTGGGATTGCTGACGGGATTAGACATCAATTTTGACAGTGCTCTTTCCCGCGCGAATGTTTGCCTGCTGACGGCACGGACATTGGATTTGGCTCCGGTCACAGAAGGGGAACTCGCCATGGTGGAATCCATCGGGGAAAACAGTGTCCGCCTGATGACCTTAAACGGCAGAAGCCAAACTTATGTATTGGCTGATGCTGACAGTGCGGTGCAAAACGACCTTGTTACCTATACGCTGGACAGCGCGGAACGCGCGACTCTTTCTCAGACGGGGGTTTTTACCGGGGACAGCAATCGTGTCGCTGTGAATGACGGTGTCCTGACATTGAACGGCAATGACTGTCGACTGACAGCGGACACGCAGGTATATCTCATCGACGGTGTTAACGGGAATTTGACTTCGGCAAAAGTATCCGTCGGTACCTTGGAAAAACAAAGCTGGATCAGCGGGGCGCAGACCAGCAAGCTCAATCTGAATATTCAATATACGCTGCGCGGGGAACAAGTGGATACCCTGATCATCGGCGGCTATACCGGTTCCGGCGCTTGGCGTTTTGGTTTCATTGAAGAAATGGGCATCCATTCTTCCCATGCGGAAGACGGGGTGCGGTTGTTCGGTGATGATACCCTCTACGACCGAGCGAGCCTTGGAGATGAAACCATCTATTACAACACCTTGTATCAGTATCAGGTACGCGATAATGAAATTCGCCTGTACGCGGTCGATCGTGCCAAAGAACAGATTCAGGGCGGTATTGTGGAACAATTCTCCCAAGATTTGTATAATGTGAGCGGCGGTGGCGCGGACACCCAGTTTGTCGTTACGCCGGACACTGTGGTGATGGAAGTGGTCTATGATCAAGACGGGCAGGTGGAACAGGTTTCCTACGAAGAAACGATTCGAAAGGGAGACTGTGTGTATGTTCGCTATAATGTGAAAGAGGAACAATATAAAGAAGCCGCCTATGTGCTGATTGTGGAAACGAAGTAAAAAGAAACGGAATGGCGAAGGGCGTTTAGCCCTTCGCTTTTTTTGAAAGCGGTTTTCTGAGAAAAATGTCAAAAGGGGCTGAAAAAATGATAACATGGGAACAATTGGAAAAAACGTGCCAGAATTGTCGTCGTTGCAAGCTGGCAGACGGCCGCACCCATGTGGTGGTGGGGGACGGCAATCGCGGCGCTGAGATTATGTTCATCGGTGAGGGGCCCGGTCGCCAGGAAGATTTGCAGGGTCGCCCTTTTGTCGGCCCTGCGGGACAATTGTTTGATAAAATGCTGGCGTCCATCGGTCTCAGCCGAGAAAAAGTCTATATTTGTAATGTGGTGAAATGCCGTCCGCCCCATAATCGAGATCCGGAAGCCGATGAGAAGGCCGCCTGTCTGCCTTTGTTGCGGGCGCAGGTGTCGTTGGTAAAACCGAAAGTGATCGTCTGCCTGGGCAGAATTTCTGCCCAAATGGTGATGTGGCCAAATTTTCGCATTACACGGGAACACGGAATCTGGGAAGAACGCAAAGGGTTTTGGTTATCCGCCACGTATCACCCGGCGGCTTTGCTGCGAGACCCTGCTAAAAAACGGGAATCCTGGGAGGATTTGAAAAAACTGCGGGAAAAGCTGTGGGAATTGGAACTTTTGCCGAGGCCTTCATTCGAGACGGCGACGCCGTCTCAAGCAGCGGAATCCGCGACAACAGCTTCGGAAACAGAAGAACGGGATTGGTCGGTGGAGGATTTGCCCTGGGTGGAAGGAGAAGCGGCGGAAGAATCGACGTTTCCTGAGACAGAAGAAGATGCCCCGGCGGCAAACTGTCGATTGGATCACGACTTGACAGTAGCGGATTTTTCTCATTGGGAGGAAAAATCATAAGGCGATGGCAGAGCGATGAGACAACGCAAAGGAGGAACAGGATGATCAAGAAAAAATCGATAGTATTTTTTTGTGTTTGGTTGATCGGTATTTCGCTGTTGTTGACGGCTTGCGGCGGGGAGTCGGTTCCCTCGACGGAAACGCCGACTGCAGAGGAAACCGCATCCATATCCGAAGAGGAGGAGACAACGATGAAAATGGTGGTACAAATTGACGAACAGGAATTTACGGCGTCTTTGGCCGATACAGAAGCGGCGCGAGCGTTGGCGGAACTGTTAAAAACGGAACCACTTACCTTGCGTCTGCGAGATTACGGTGGTTTTGAAAAGGTAGGATCACTGGGTACGGAGCTGCCTGCCTCTGATCGCCAAATCACCGCCGCCGCGGGAGATATTATGTTGTACCAGGGGAATCAAATTGTGTTCTTTTACGGCAGTAACTCTTGGAACTATACCGAATTGGGAAAGATCGAGGATCTGTCTGCGTGGGAAGCTGTCCAGGGAAGCGAGACGCTCAGCGTCACCTTGCGTTTAGCGGACTGATCGAAACAAGGTACAATGTCTGACAGTTATGCTTTGCGCAGTCGGATGATATCAGTACGTTGAAAAATGCGAAGTCTCCTTTGGGGGCATTGCTCTTTTGGGAAAAATTGTTATCACAATCTCAGTGGGCAGTTTATTTGCGATAAATTGACAACGCCGATTTTAAAATTATTTGAAATGTTACGTCGTTCCGTTATAGGCAGTGATCTAAAAATGATGGTTATGGTGGGGAAAATGGCGTACCATGATATATTGTTAAAAATCTAAAATGCATGATTTGCAATAGGTATGTTATTTTCTTCCTCTCCTTCTGTTCAAAAGAATTTCGGGGTTGCCGTGTTTCCCTGGGAGTTTCATCAGTTGGTCATTTAATTTTGGTATCGGTGGTTTCGGTCGCCGGTTTTTTTTGTTTTTTACGACAGATTGTTGTTGTGTTTGGCTGTTTTTTTTTTGCCAAAACGGCGCGGGGATTTGGCTCAACAGTTGTTTTCGGGGGAACAAAAAGCACAGGAGTTTTTTCTCCTGTGCTTTTTTTGCTTTTGGCTTGAAAATTTTTCTTTGAACAGGATATCATGGGAGACATCCGTAGCTTTTGGTTGAATCGAGTTGCCGCCGCGGCGAAATTAATAGCGATAATCAAAAATGCGTGTGGTTTTCTTTTCGCTGCGAGGCAAATCTCCGATTGCCACGGCTTTGGGAATAATTTTCACACCGATTTTAGAATGGAAGGCTTCTTTTAATGCTGCTTCGAAGGCTTTTCGGGCGGTATTCTCTTCAACGGCGGTTTCCACAAACACTGTCATGTGATCCCGTCCTTCGGAATGGTCGATGAACACCTGGTATTCACTGGAGGCGTCGGGCAGTTCTTTCAAGATATCCTCGATTTGACCGGGGAAAATGTTGACTCCTTTAATTTTGACCATATCATCCGTTCTTCCCAAAATCACATCGATACGGGGTAAATCCCGTCCGCAGGGGCATTTTCCGGGGATAATGCGGGTTAAATCATGGGTGCGATAACGGATGAGAGGGGCGCCTTCTTTGCGAAGGGTGGTGATGACCAGTTCGCCCAGTTCTCCGTCAGGCAGCAGTTCTCCCGTTTTGGGATTGATGACTTCAAAATACAAATAGTCGTCAAAATAATGCATACCGGTATTGTATTCACAATTGATGGCGATGCCGGGGCCGTATACTTCCGTCAGTCCGTAAATATCGTACAGGTCTACGCCCAGCTCATTGGCAATACGATGGCGCATTTTTTCCCCCCAACGTTCAGAACCAATGACGCCTTTTTTTAAGTATATTTTATCACGAACGCCGCGTTTTTCGATTTCTTCCGCCAGCAACAAAGCATAGGAAGAGGTGGAACAGAGGACGGTGGACTTCATATCTTCCATGAATTTGATTTGTTTGTTCGTGTTGCCGGGGCCCATGGGGATGGCTAAAGCGCCCAGTCGCTCCGCGCCCAGTTGGAAACCGATGCCCGCTGTCCACAGACCGTAGCCCGGGGTAATTTGAATTCTGTCTCGATTGGTGATACCGGCAATTTCATAGCACCGTTTAAAGAGTTCCGCCCAGTCGTCTACATCCTGTTGGGTATAGGGGATGATGATAGGGGTTCCGGTAGTGCCGGAAGAGGAGTGGATGCGTACAATTTTTTCTTCGGGTACGGCCGCCAGACCCAAGGGATAGGCTTCCCTCAGATCTGCTTTTTCCGAGAAGGGCAGTTGTTCAAAATCTTCTTGGCACCGGATGCCGTCGATATCAATTCCTGCCAGTCGATGGGCATAAAACCCGTCGGCTTTTTTGACTCTTTTCAGCTGGACTTTGATTTGATCCAGCGTTTCCTGTTTCATTTTCATGGTAAAACTCCTTTTTATGCAATCACTTCATAGCCCGCTTTCAGGGCTTTTTGATTCATTTCTATAAATCGGGCTTTAACCCGTTCCTTGATGACTTGTTCTACATGAGCGAGATCCAACTCCAAAACACCGCTTTTGATGACGGCGCCGACCAAGGCGACATTAAGGACTTTTTCTGAACCGCATGCTCGGCAGATGGCTTCTCCGTCCACGATAATGCAGCGATGAACTTTGCCGCGCAGATAATCCAGCAGCGGTTCCGCTTCATAACTCTTTCCTGAGAGGGAGGCGGTGACGGGCGCGATGGTTTTTTTGCAGACTACTACCACGCCGTCCTTTTTTAGATAGGGCAGGCAGCGAACAGCTTCCCCCGGTTCAAATCCGATGATTACATCGGCTTTGCCGAGGGGAATCAGGGGAGAGGGAATTTCTTCTTCTGTTCCGAAACGAACATGGCTGACGACACATCCGCCTCGTTGTGCCATACCGATGGTTTCGGCGGTGCGAGCAAACATGCCCTGATCCATGGCGGCTTGCGCCAAAATACGAGAGGCCAAGACGGTTCCTTGACCACCGACGCCGCAGAGTAAACAACTTTTCATTTTATTCCGCCTCCTTTTTGATACAATGGATGGGACAAACCTGCTGGCAAAGGCCGCAGCCGTTGCAAAGATCGGCGTCGATTTGCGCTTTACCGTCACGCGGGAACAACGCCGGGCAACCCAGTTCGCCGATGCATTTTTGACAGCCGACGCATTGTGTTTGGTCGACAGTGAGGGGGGGAGTTTTTTTCATCAGCGCCACGCAGGGAGAGCGAAAAATGATCGCTTTGACGCCTTCGGCGGCGACCGCTTTTTGGACGGCACGGATGGCTGCGGGCAAATCCAGGGGATTTACTTCCAACACCGTTTGGACACCGATGCCTTTTAAAACAGCGGCCATGTTGACCACCGGGGCGATTTCTCCCATGGCAGTACGGCCGATGCCGGGATGAGGCTGATGACCGGTCATGGCGGTGGTAGAATTATCCAGAACGATTAAAACCAGATTGGTTTTGTTATAGACGGCATTGACAGCGCCGGTGATACCGGAGGCAAAGAAGGTGGAATCTCCCACAAAAGCAAAGTTGACGCTGTCATTTTGCGCGTGTTCAATACCTTGGGCGATGTTGATTCCTGCGCCCATGCAAAGGCAGGTATCCACCATATCCAAAGGTTTGGCGTTGCCCAGGGTATAGCAGCCGATATCCCCGCAGAACACGGCTTTTTTCCCTTTCATCGCTTTTTTTACAGCATAGAAAGAAGCGCGGTGGGGACAACCGGCGCAGAGGATAGGCGGACGGGCCGGAATGGCGGGGGCGTCGACCAAATCCAACCCTTCTTGGCGGAAGGTAACGCCGAAGGTTTTGGCAAGAATCTCACCCACTGCTGCGGCGGAAAGTTCTCCCGCGTTGGGAACAGTGTCTGTTCCTTTACCTAAAATTTGCAGGGGCAGATGTTCTTTGCCGCAGAGAAAGACCAAAGCGTCTTCAATAACGGGATCCAATTCTTCAAAGACAATGATTTGTTCCAGCCCTTTCAGAAATTCTAGCGCTTTGGCTTCGGGGAAGGGGAAGGGTGTCGCGACTTGAAAAACTTTGAAATTGCCGTCGATATCTCGCAATGCTTCTCGCACATAAGCGGCGCTGATGCCGCCGCAGGCAATGCCGACGGTGCCGTTGCCTTCGATTCGATTTGCGGGCAGACGGCTGAAATCTTCTGCTAATTCTCGCTCTCTGGCGCGCAACTTGATTTTATTTTCATAGGACAGTTTGGGAAAAATCACCCAGCGACTGTCTTTGACGAACCCTTCCGGTTTGGCAGGGGTGGGCAGATTTTGTATTTCAATAGAGGAACAAGCGTGACAGACTCGCGTAGTGGAGCGGAATAACACCGGCATTCCGCGGCGTTCCGACCAGTCAAAGGCTTCCTGGATCAATGTATACGCTTCTTCCGGGGAGGCCGGGTCAAAAACGGGAATATTCGCGAATTGGGCATAGCGCCGTGTGTCCTGCTCTGTTTGGGAAGAAATAGGACCGGGATCATCTGCCACAAATACCACCATGCCGCCTTTAACGCCGATATAATTAAGGCTCATCAAAGGGTCGGACGCTACATTCAAGCCCATTTGTTTCATGGTGACCAGAGAACGGGCGCCGGCATAAGCGGCGCCCGCCGCCACTTCCAACGCGGCCTTTTCATTTACAGACCACTCCACATATACATGGCCGGGGTTACGTTTGGCAATGGTTTCCAGTACTTCTGTGGAAGGGGTGCCGGGATAACCCGCGACCACCTGTACACCGGCCGCCAGAGCGCCCATGGCGATGGCTTCATTGCCCATCAATAACTCTTTCATAAAGATGATCCTTTCTTTGTTGTATTTT
>CBCTTQ010000013.1:0-50506 GCA_965149945.1 uncultured Peptococcaceae bacterium
AAAAAATGATGAACACAACCAAACAATTCCAAATTTACAAAAGAACCGAAGGAACCGAAAATTACAACGATAAAATGAGCGATAAAACCTTGATTCAACTGGCGGACAAATTCGGAACCGTTTCTTTCTATGATTTTTCCGCTGAAAAATTGGGAAATATTGAAAAACAGGCAAAAAAGACGGTGAAAAAATTTTATTTCAAAAAAGACAAAAAAAGAACATTAAAAAAGAACATTATTGTATCTGATTTTAGGTATAAAAAACGGACATCAGCAGAAACGCTAACATCCGTTCATCCGTCGGTTTACCAAAATCGCTATATTCAGTGGTCAAGCAGCTTTTGATAGATTGCTAAATCTTTGTCTGTAAAGACATTGAAAATTACTTGTTGAATGGAGCTGGCAGTTTCAAGAAAACTCTTGACTGTCTTGATTGCGATTTCAGCCGCCAGCTCCTGAGGGAAATGGAAAACACCGGTCGAGATACAGCAAAAGGCAACGGACTGAATCCCATTCGCCGCGGCAAGCTCCAAGCAAGATTGGTAACAGCTTGCCAAGAGATCGCAATCACTTTCGCGAAGCGATCCTGAAATAATCGGCCCAACCGTATGCAGCACATATTTACAGGGGAGATTGTAGGCAGGTGTCATTTTAGCAGTTCCAGTTTCTTCCTCATGCCCTTGCGCCTGCATAATCTCGTTACACTTGATCCGAAGCTCGACGCCGGAAAGCGAATGAACAATGTTGTCAATGCAGGAGTGGCAAGGTTGCCAGCACCCCAATAGGGCGCTATTGGCCGCATTCACAATCGCGTCGCAACGCAATGTCGTAATATCTCCCTGCCAAAGCGTTATTTTCGGATTGTCCTTTATCCTCGGCAAATCATCAGCCACGGCAATCCCTCTCTGCCGAATCATCTCCGACAAGTATTCATCCTGAACCTTCAGAAAATCCTTTGAGACCGGATACGGAGGACGAACATTAAATAAAGAACGCAAAAGCCGCCATTGTTCGTCCTCGCCGCCAGGGATGGCAAGGTTCTCGTACTGAGGCATCTCGCGCTGTAATTCCCTGATAAGATAGATTCTTCTTTCCTCCTGGTTCATCCCTTCATCTCCTTTAACCGTGAAAGCACATTACCAATATCAGCGTTGATACAGACGGATCGATCTCTGATCTCCGACGGAGCAAATGCCTCTCCGAAATTGATACAGGCATAGGCGGCGTTTCGATTTGCATAGGTCATTTGCCAGAAAGGATATTTGATAATGACCGGGGTATTCGTTCCCACGCCAAGCTCCAAATATAGCACTTTCAGTCCATCGTGACGGCGCAGGAACTCACTATAACGCGCCGCCGCCCGGTGCCAGCCTTCATCCTCGACAAAAGTATTATCGCTCCGCAAATTCATGGTCATGGGTTTCCCGCAGACGGGACAGCGGGGAATCAATTCCGTGGGGATCTTCATGCCTTTCTGCTCGGCAACCATCCGTCGGACTGCCTCTTCGTTGTCATACGTTTTCTGATGGCAAGGTTCCATACATTGCCAAAGGCCGTAGTCTCCTTGCGTATAAAACAACCTGCGTTTGTCAAATCCCGCCTTCTGAAACTGGTGGTCCACATTGGTAGTCAGTACGAAATAGTCTTTATCCTGCACCAAGGACAGGAGTTCTTGATAAACCGGTTTCGGGGCATCTAAATAACGGTTGCAGAAAATGTACCGGCTCCAATAAGCCCAATGTTCTTCCGGCGTATCAAAAGGGTAGAAGCCGCCGGAGTACATATCAGAAAAGTGATACTTGGCAATAAAGTCCGAGAAGTAATGCGCAAACCGCTCCCCGGCATAGATGAAACCCGCGGATGTGGATAAGCCAGCCCCGGCTCCGATCACAATCGCGTCAGAACCGATAAGCTGCCGGGATAATTTTTCTATCTGTTTCTGGTCCAAACTACACTACCTCTTTTCCTTGGAAAGTAATAAAAATTGCAAATTTCTAAAACGGCTCACGGCCAGATCTGACCGCGACATATTCCCATGTGCCATACGCCCCATGGGCTATTCCTGCTTTATCTGCAATTTCAAACCGCGTCAATCCTAATTCTGAACGAAATTTCTTACATCGAAGCTGAAAGGGATCGTTCAAAAATCGGCAATAACCGTCAAAGAGAAGTCTCACGTCTATCCCTAACGCCTTTGCCAATTATCATAGGCGATGGGCATATAGCCAAACTTATAGTTCAAAATCTTTATCTCAGAGTTTATCATAGACAACAAACAGAACAAGCGAAGATTCATAGTAAAATTCAGCTTTCCTTACCGTTGTTCTTTACACTATTCAACCCAATTCATACATTTCTAATCGCAGCCCAAGGAGTGGAATTCCCTTACCGTTCAAGCTTTCCGACGTATTAGCCGAAGAATCCTCTACAGACGCGCCTTGACCGCTGCAAGAACCCAATCTGCCTCCAAAATTTTTGTATCTTATGATCTTCTACAAGTGTCTGTACAAATTTGCGTACCGCAACACGCTTTTGAGAAATTTCCATAAAATCCATAAAGCAACTTTCCCTCGTTTTCCTATTACCAGTATAGCGAATTTTACTTTTCCTGTTCGGAGTGAAGTTTTTTCAGCAGCCATGCCATATTCTCTCCGATATTTCTCATGTTTGCCATGCCTTCGTCATCATCTCGAACATCGCCCGCATCTTTACCGTAAACCATATTCCAATAGGTAGAGCCGACAACGAGCATTTCTCTGAATAACATAAAATGATTGAGCGTATCCACAGTCGTCATTCCTCCCGCTCTGCGGACAGCCGTCACCGCAACGCCCGGCTTACGCCGCAGTACATCCGGGTCTCCCAGACTTGAAATTCCCAGACGGTCAAGAAAGGTTTTCATTTTTGTGGTCACATCCGCACCATACACGGGAGAACCCAAAACCAGCCCATCTGCCGCTTTGATTTTTTCATAAACGATATGGAAGTCATCATTTGTAAAAACGCAGCGACCTTTTTTCAAGCACGCCAAACATTCTCCGCCGTCGCATAGTCTGCATGGCTCAATATGAAGATCGGGCAGTTGAATCAATTCTGTTTCGATTTCATTTTCTTGCAGTTTTTCAAAAATTGTTTGTATGATAATGGCGGTGTTTCCGTCTTTTCTCGCACTTCCGTTAATGCCTATTACTTTCATTTTGCTAAGTCTCCTGTTTTATTTTTGAATAACGGCGGATTTTTCGTCCTCTGTCTTTTTGCACGCCTCTCGCAATTATAATCTCAGGATAACCAAATCCGACAATCAGCTACATATAGTGATCCCGCGAATTCAATATTTCAACACAAGTTCCCGTAATACCTCTGCCGAACAATTCCTAATCACTGTTCCGAAAATAACAGTATTGGCAATCAGAAGCCCCAACAAACAGCAGATTACCTTTTCTCACGGTTTTCCGATTGCCATAATAGGAATCCGCTAAAGCTATTTGTATAGATAAGTCTCTTTGCGTCCGATTCCATTATGGAATCGGCAAGCCGCCAAATTTGCTTTACCTGATTTTCATCGTCAATGACGGTATATTCTACATTGCAGGAATTACCTTCTAACAAAGTAACCGGCATTATATTTACTATCCTGCTTATGATCGGTGGGTCAACATTTTTATCCAAGTATCTTCGGCAGAACCGACAGCTTACGAGAAACCGCCCCATATGGGTTTCCATTTCAGAAAGAACCGATATAGAGAATCATCCGTTTTTTATCAAAAACAAAGATCGTACCCTGTGGACATCCGGCAAGACAATATGATATTTTCAATACCCGCGCACCCCCAATGTCCAAATTCTTTGATTGCCGGTTATCCGATTTTTCAGCATACAGGAACAGGTGTTGATCCCTTTTTCGCATTTCATACATTGGTTTTATCCGACCCAAATATGTTTTTACCCTGCCCTCTTCTCGCATTGAAAATCTCTTTTGTTTTGCTGTGTATCCTTATTCTTGGTCACCGTTGCTTATTTCATTGGCGGCGCCGCTGAATTCGCAGGAGGATAACTGTTCTTCGGGGAGATAACAGGTTCGACGCTCCTTTTTTACCAGTTCTTTAACAAATTCCGTCGCGGGAATACGGAGTAGATCTTCCGGTTTTGCGAACTGCTCAATTTTACCGTTATTCATAACAATCACCTTTGTGCCCAGCTTCAGGGCTTCAGAAATATCATGAGTAACAAATAAGAGAGTAATACCGGTCTGATCGTGGATCCGTTTCATTTCTGTCTGAAGCTGTCCCCGCGTAATCTCATCTACTGCGCCGAACGGTTCATCCATCAGGAGAATATCGGGAGAAGCCGCTAAAGCACGGGCAATACCGACTCTTTGTTGTTGCCCTCCTGAAAGCTCGGACGGATAACGATGTTTCAAATCTTCCGAAAGACCGACAATCTTCATCCATTTGGTCACAGCGCTTTTTGTCTTCTCTTTATCCCGCTTATTCAGCAAGTTGGGAACATAAGAGATATTTTGCTCTACCGTCATATGCGGAAACAATACGCTTCCCTGAATGGCATAACCGATATTTCTGCGAAGCCGCGTCTGATTTTTATTGCGGATATTTTCACCGTCAACAAAGATATCCCCCTCAGTCGGCTGAATCAAACCGTTCACCATTTTGAGGACAGTCGTTTTTCCGCAGCCTGATGAACCGATGATTGTGATAAATTCACCTTTTTCTATGGAGAGGTTAAATCCCTCCATTACGACCTTGTCACCGTATGCTTTTTTGATATTTTTAAATTCAATCGCTGTTTTCATTTGTTACACCTCACTGCAAAAGATTGTGACTGCCAAGATATTCTTCCGCTACATCTCTGGGTTCTTTGTTTTCCGTTTCGACGGCGTAGTTCATCGCCGCCATATCGCTGTCAGTAATCAATCCGTTCAACTTTTCAAACACCGCCTCCAGCTCAGGATATTTCTCAAGTACCTCCGCGCGGATCACATTCCCGCAAATATAAGAAGGATAAAAATGCTTGTCATCTTCCAAAATCACCACATCAGAAGCGGATAACTGTCCGTCTGTCGTGAAGATTACCATCACATCAATTTTTCCCTGATTGATTGCTTGGTATTTAAGCCCGATGTCCAAATCCATCGTTTTACCGAAATGAAGCCCATACGTTTCACAGAGAGCGTCGTATCCATCCTCACGCTCAAAGAAATCATATTCCGCGCCAAAAGTAAGGTCGCCTGCTACCGCCTTTAGATCGGAATAGGTTTTCAGATTATATTGTTCCGCAATTTCACGGCGGACAACTAAGCCATAAGTATTATTAAAACCATACATACCAACCCAATCCATATTAAAACGTTTGCTGTATTCAGTTTCTAATTCACCGAATAAATCTTCCGTATATAAGCCATCGTGCTTGAGTACCATATTCCATCCGGTTCCCGTGTACTCAGGATACATATCAAACTCTCCGTTCTCCATCGCGGGCTGGATATTGGATGTTCCGCCGCCAACGCCCTGCGTCAACTCAACATTCAGATCCGTATCCTGCTCAATCAGAATATTCAGCATTTCACCGAGAACATATTGCTCAGTCATCGGCTTTGTGGCAATATGAATGGTATCTTTTTGCTGTGTGTTGATCAAGACACCTCCTGCAATGCTCAAACAGAGAATAACCGCGACGACAGCCATAATCTTATTGGTTTTCTTAGCTTTCACGCTGCGTTTGCTCATTCGTTTTTCAATAAATCCAAGTATAAAATCCATCACAAGGGCAAGAAGCGCGATCAGCAAACTTCCGACCATCGTCATTGCCGCGTTGTTTGTCGTAATACCTCGATAAATCGCGACACCTAAGCCGCCCGCGCCGATAAAAGAGGCGATCCCCGCAAGGGCAATCGTCATCGTCACCATATTACGAATTCCCGACATAATCACGGGCATAGCAAGCGGAAGCTTAATTTTAAATAAAATCTGAATTCTTGTACTTCCCATCCCTTTTGCCGCTTCCAACACCGCAGGATCCACATTAGCGATACCCGTATGAGTATTACCCACCATCGGCAGCAGCGCGTAAACGGTCAGCGCGATGATCGCCGTAGCATTGCCCACCCCGGAAAAAGGAATCAAAAAACCGAGCATAGAAATCGACGGTATTGTATACAAAAAATTGATAACGCCTAAAGTCGGCTTTGCCGCTTTTTGAAATTCACTGATCAAAATACCTGCAAATCCCCCAAGCAATATGGCAATTAAAATAGAAACTAACGATATTTCCAAATGTTCCAATAATAATTCCCCAAAAAAATCCATTCTGTCTGTAAAAACAGACCACATATCTTTTAGCATTTTTTACACGCTCCTTCTTTTAATTGCTTTTACGGGACAACTTTCAAAACACAAACCACAGTGCAAACAGTGATTTTGATTGATTTCATACGGCTTTCCCGCGCGGATACATTGCTGCGGGCAGACTTTCGCGCATTTTCCGCACTCTATGCAGGAAACAGAGATTTCAAATCCCTTCTTTTGTTTTTTATGCTCTCCGATTACAAAACTTTCACGGTTAATCGGCTCTCTGCTTAAATCAAAAAATTCGATATCCGCGTTCGCGATACAAAACGGCTCCAATATGTAGCGGCTTTCTTTCGGATAAACACTGTTCATACTTGGATTTTCTTTGAAAATGCGATCTATCCAATATTTTTGTTCCGACAGTTTTTCAGCAGTTCCCGAGAGTCTGACCATTCGAAAATCTTTATCCACGGCAGTAACCGCGATATGATTATCACGCGTTAGCTGTGCGTAAAAATCTTTGCCGCGTGCCGTACAAAAATAAATTTTTTCATCTTCCGCAAGCATAACGTCGATAATTCGTACCTGCGGCGCCCCTTTTTCATCAACGGTCGCAAACGCCGCGTCTTTCACATCTCTCAAAATCTGCAAACAATCCCGCGCTTTCATTTTATCCCTCCTAAAACTTCAGTCGATGAATACGGTTATCTTCCGTTTTTCTTTGGATTCCTCTTGCATATTGGATTTCCGGATAGCCGAAACCAATCATCATCCCGATATAATGGTTATCCGGAATATGCAGCATTGCCTTAATATCCGGCATTTGCTCCAGCATACCGAGAGGAAACGTCAGCATTACAGCCCCAAGACCACGGGAAGCACAAAGCAGTTTAAAATACGTTCCGGCAATCACCACATCTTGTACAGGTTCTCCGTGTCCTAACGGCGCGTGGGGAATTAAAAGATGCGGCGCCCCGCAGAAAAGCATATCGGGACGAACCGTCTTTTTCCAGCGTTTCATATCTTCATACGCCTCTTTGCCGAATCCCTTTGGATAGATGCCTTGATCCGCAAGTTTTTCCATTCGGGAATAAGCAAGCTGACGAAATTGATTCATCTGTTCCCGATCGTCAATCAGTGTAAATTCTACCTGTTGTTTATTGCCGCCGTTTGGAGCGCTCGCGAGACGCTCCAGCATATCGTTTATCAGAGAAAGATCAACATTTTTATTCTTACATCTGCGACAGGAATGCCTGCCCGCAATCAGAGAATCCAACGCCCGCGCCGCGATTTCATAATCAGGAAGAGGCAGACTGTTTTCCGGCGTATGTCCGAAAACAGAAACCGCGCCTGTCGGACAGACAGCAAGACAATGCTCACACCTCCAACAACCACTCCACTCGAATTCTTTAAAATCCGCTATCTCAGGTTTCTTTGCCTGATTCAAAGAAAGAACACCGCCGGGGCAAACCTTTACGCATCTTCCGCATCCTATACATTTCTCTGTATTAACAACAAAATTTGCCTGATTCATTATAAAAGCCTCCGTTCCTTGCTTCTAATATAATTGTAGCCGCTGTCTTTTCGTACTACAAGTACGCACTTTTTTGTGCCTCAGTTACCTTTTAGTAACATTTGCGCTATTACTGGAATTGCGGAATTAAAAAATTTTCACCCATATAAATCAAACTTGATTTTATGAGCATACGGCACTATAATTTAACTGTAATATTCAAATATAAACTAATAGAAATTGGGAGACAAAAATATGCTGAAGAAAGAAGAACTGCCTGTTTGCCCTGTTGCAACAACCGTGTAAATGGCAGGAAGTAAATGGAAACTTTTAATTTTAAGAAATCTTCTTGCCCGCCCGTGGCGTTTTAATGAACTGAGAAAGAATTTAGAGGGGATCAGCCAAAAGGTATTAACTGATAGTTTGCGTTCTATGGAGGAAGATGGAATCATCACATGAACAGTCTACCCGAAAGTTCCTCCAAGAGTGGAATATTCTTTGAGCGAATTGGGCGAATCAATGTGTCCCATCATCAAAGCGATGGAGCAATGGGGTATGGATTATAAAGCAAAGAATAAATCATAGAAGCATCATCGCAAAAATAGCTATCATGAAAGAACACCGGAGGAATTGCCGTCCGGTGTTCTTTTTTTACAGGCATCGCAACCGAATAATTCGTCATATTCAACTTCCGCTCTGGTAAACAGAATCCTCGGGATTGCCTTCGCCCGTATAAATTCTGTCGCTCCGCGCCTTTTGAGCGATATCCATCGTCTATTACATAACATCACAGCTGTTCGAAGCAAAGCCTCCGCAAAAAAAGCGGCAAACAGAATCAGGAGACTTCATATCTCCGTCATCCGTTCACCGCTTTTCTTTCTGTCTGATAAGCTGTATTCTTTTGTCGCGCCCACATCGATTCAGAACGATATTACACAAGGATTTCCGTTTACTACCACCCGAAACGTTTGTTGGATTTCAGTTTGTGAACAATATAATATTTTATTGTTTATCCTGTTCTATCAACATAAAAATATGCCAATTTTCAACTACCATTTGAAAACTATTCACCGTTGAGAAGCCTCTCAAATCCAGCATATGCATTGAATCCCAACATATATATGGATAATATCCTCGCTCTGTCTTTTCTATACTCTTGAATTTTGCTGCCGCACGTTTCTATTTCATTAACTACCGTATCACGCGGAACCTTAACATCTTTATCACCATCATTCAAAACTATCAGATAATGCCATACCAATTTTAAAGAAAGCTTCTTTGGCGTCTGCAACAATCTCATAGAATTTATTCATACTGACTTTTCTAATCCTATTATGTGAACCTCTCTGATTATCCACAGTCGTTTTCCAAATCACATTTTGAGAACGCTTTGCAATAGCTTTCACCAAAAACAAGCACAATCATTATCCCGCAATACCTGATTCTGCATTTTAATATATGTCTTACCAGCAACAGGACTATTTATAATATGTGTTTGTTTCTCATCAAATTCTTCCGATAACAATAACCATAGCATCCTTTTTTTTCTTAATCAAGCGCTCCGAGACAAACAGAAAATACCTAAGGTTTTGAACCTGTCGAATGACAGAACCCAACGACACAAATGATCATTTACCATCACTCTATTTCCAGATACCAATACCGATTTTTTTGTTTGGACGTCTCGTTGAAATAATCTATACTGTAACGTCTTCCTATTTTAAACTCGACCGGCCATTTAAATATAGGACCATCAAATACAAAGGAGTGGTACTCGCCATTTTCCCCGCAAATATCTACCCCATCTGGCAAATCACGCAAAAAAGATTCATCAATGTTCCTTCCGACCAACGACTCATCGAGAACAGAACCATCCACACAGGTAACAATACTTCTGAACCCCAACGAAATAAACTCTTTTAATAATTCATTGGGATCGCTGTTCCACAAAGGAAACACCGCTTGCATATTTTGCCGACCGCAATTTATAATTCTTTGCATTCTTACATCCCGTAAATACAAATCACCGAAAATAGCTGTGTCAATCATCTTTTCTTTGAATTTTTTCATCTGCAGAGCCATTGATTGTTTATATTCCTCAGCTGGCGCCGCACAATCAAATTCCAAAACTGTCAATGGGATTCCGATAGATTCTGCCTGTCGCTTAAGCAGATCTATCCCAATCTCGTGCATAGCAATTCGTGAGTTTTCCTTTTTGATGATGGTAAATAACGTTTGTACATCATAGCTTCCGGATTGCAATGCTTTATAAAGAGCCAACGCGGAATCTTTACCGCTGCTCCAGTTCAAATAGGCGTTTCGCATAATTCCTCCGCAAATTTTTTCTCAAATTTTTTGCCGTTAAAATGGGCTGTCTTCGACAGGATCGTTCATTTCAACATTGCATTTTTAATTGTCTTTTCCTGACAAAAATTTATTTCAACGGTTTCCTTATCAGAATGAAATTGTCCGTATTTTCAAAACCACTTATAAAAACCACCTAGAAAATTCCATCCTCTTCTATTCCCCGTTTTCAGGACGATCAAGCGTATAACGTTCAACTCATCAAATCACATTTTCTTTGATCGGTTATGTGTATGGTTTGATGTAAATGATATATGCGACCTAACCGTAGTCGATCATTATGAATAGAGTCCTGATACTTCTATGAAAAATATCAGAACTTTATCATTTTACACTGTTTTAAAATACAAATCAAGACCTTCAAATTCCGAATGTTTCAATTCTTTTTTCACATCAGTATAGATATGCAACGTTGCGGAAATATCTTTATATCCAAGCATGTAATGGGAAAAGAGCTCCTTCGTGGTTTATGAATTATCGTCGCGGATAAAAATCACCCTTTCAGAAAAGATGAACCCTCCCCTAAAATGCAACTTAATTAATTAAATATCAGCGATTATCTATTTCCGTAATTACTTTTCTGATTTTGACTCTTAGTATTAAACCAAATCCCCATACAAAACAGCCACATAGAATTGTTAAAATCATTTGAGGGGTAGTATCAGCCAGTAGCTTGGTAAGTGTGATTGTAATGATGATCCCAACCAGAATTAAAATTTCAGTTAAAATTCCGAATGTTTGGAGTTGTGATTTTGTTTTAAAAATATTCAACGCGGACTTTTCTCCTTGGGCAGTCTTTTCACAACCGGTCATCTTCTTTGCATACAGTAACTCCGATATTTGAATATCAAGCGCTTTACATAAAGGTTCATATAATGACAGGTCCGGCATTGTCTTTCCGTTTTCCCACCTGGAAATAGACTTATCACTGACCCCTAATATTTCAGCCAATCGTGCTTGAGTTAATCCTTTTTCCTTTCTGCAAACAGCTATAAACATCCCTATTTCTTGCTGATTCATACAACACACACTCCTTTCACCTATTCTAATGTTACATAATTTCAGCAAAAAAGAACAGGACAGAATATGAGAATCTGATTTAAAAAATGGGCAATCCCAATTGGAATTGCCCATTCATTTTACTAAATTTTACCCCGGCATATTTTTCTGCGCCAAAGGATGTAAATTTGACCTCAACTATACGGATTTCCGCTTCCTTACTTGTCCAGCGGCTTCATGGTCGGAAAGAGCAAAACATCACGAATAGAAGCAGAATCGGTGAGCAGCATCACCAAACGATCCATGCCCATTCCCATACCACCGGTAGGCGGCATACCATATTCCAAAGCATGAACATAATCTTCATCCATCATATGAGCTTCATCATCTCCCTGTTCCCGCTGTTTCATTTGATCCAAAAACCGACCTTTTTGGTCGATGGGATCATTCAATTCGGAAAACGCATTGGCCAATTCGCTGGCATTAACAAAAGCCTCAAAACGATAGGTCATGGCGGGATTATCCGGACGACGTTTTGCCAAAGGCGAAATCTCAATAGGATAATCATAGATAAAAGTGGGTTGAATCAAGTTTTCTTCCACGTAAGCATCAAAGAACACGTTCAAAATCTGCCCTTTGGTAAAATACTCTTCTACCTCCAGACCGCGTTCTTTAGCAACAGCCATGGCGGCGGCATCATCCAACGTCGAAAAATCTACACCACTGTATTCTTTGACAGCTTCAATCATGGTCATACGTTTCCAAGGCGCTTTCAACTCAATTTCTTTTCCCTGATAAACGATCTGGGTCGTGCCGTGGATTTTTTTGCAAACATATTCCACCAAGCGCTCCGTCAATTCCATCATTCCCTCAAAATCAGAATAGGCTTCGTACAATTCCAACAGGGTGAATTCCGGATTGTGCTTCATATCAATTCCTTCGTTGCGGTAAACACGACCGATTTCATACACCTTGTCCATACCGCCGACAATCAGTCGTTTCAAATGCAATTCCAAAGCAATGCGCAGATACAAATCGATATCCAGCGCATTATGATGTGTAACAAAAGGTCTGGCTGCCGCCCCTCCGGCAATGGTATGCATGGTGGGTGTTTCGACTTCCAAAAAACCTCTGTTATTTAAAAATTCTCGTACCGCCGCAATAATTCTGCTGCGATTGACGAAGGTCTGTTTCACTTCCGGATTAACGATCAAATCCACATAACGCTGCCGATAACGCATCTCCACATCTTTCAAGCCGTGGAATTTTTCCGGCAGAGGATGCAAACTCTTGGATAGGAAAATCAGTTCTTCCGCCTTGACAGAAATTTCTCCTCTCTGAGTACGGAAAACCACTCCTTTGACGCCGATGATATCCCCGATATCCATTTGCTTCAGCAAGCCAAAGTTTTCTTCTCCGACCACGTCAATCTTAACATAAATTTGGATTTTCCCCTGAAAATCATATAAATCAAGAAAAGATACCTTACCATGACCACGCATATTCATGACACGGCCGGCAACTACCACAGGCTGATTTTCCAACTCTTCGAAACGATTGATAATTTCCTGAGAAAAATGGGTTGTTTGAAAAGCATGACCAAAAGGATCAATTCCTTTGGCACGCAATGCTTCCATTTTTTCCCGACGGAACTTCAATTGTTCATTCAAATGCTCTAATTCTTGTTCCGGTGTCAACTCCACCGGTTCTGTTTTTTTCATTTTAGCCAAAATTTCCACCCCTACTCATGGATGTTTTTGCAAACACACATGTAAATTTTTTCTTTTTTACTCATTATTTAATATCCAAAATTTTATATTGCATCATACCCTTCGGCACTTCCACATCGACGGTCTCACCTTTTTTATGACCCAAAATGGCCTGTCCCACCGGGCATTCATTGGAAATACGAAATTCATCGGGGTTAGCTTCTGTAGAACCGACAATCGTATATTCCATTTCGATTCCGCGATTGATATTCAACAAAGAAACGGTAGAGCCTACTGTTACCACCTGTTTACTGGAGGAAGAAACCTCAATAACAGACGCATTTCTGATTTTGGCTTCTAATTCCAAAATTTTGCCTTCAATCATCGCCTGTTCATTTTTCGCTTCTTCATATTCTGAGTTTTCGCTTAAATCCCCGTAACTGATGGCGATTTTAATCCGTTCCGCCACCTCACGACGTTTGACATTTTTATAATGATCCAGCTCGGCTTCCAGCTGTTCCAATCCTTCTTTTGTGACAAGTACTTCTTTTTCTGCCATTACCATAACTCCTCTCCGTCACTCCATCAAGCCCGTCTGTTTATGAATGCGCAGTCAAAAACAGCAGAATAAGCACCTCCGTGCAGGTGCTTATAAAACAGGCTAAAGATACTGATATCTTTTTTTATTATACTTTGTCAAATCAGTGTTTGTCAAGAGGTTCGCCTTTATCCGTGAGGATTCGTAAAAATCCTTTTTAAACAGCTTGCTGATTTTTCTCAACAGCTGTGACAGTACGATCAGAACTCGGGATTTCTTCCGCGCCGACCGATAAAAGCGCTGCCGCCAAACCGGCAGGAAAACACCCTTTGGCAAAGGGAACTTGCCAAACACCGGCTAAAAAAACAGGAAATTCCTGATAGCATATTGTTTTATCCTCATACTTACGTAATGTCGTTCCATTCAGAGATAAAATGCCCTCCGCTGCTTCACCGGCTTTTTCGGTGCGGAAAACAGGAACCGCCAATCCTTGATTGCGATAATACCATTCTGAAAGGGCGGCGGCACGACTGCCGTTTAAAATCAATTTAACGCCGTCTGCCAACAAACGATCGGTTACTGTCTTTGCAAAAGGATCATTAACACCAAACACAGCAATTTCCCGTCCCTTCAAGCCATTGGTAATGCGTCCCAAACCGGCAATAGCTTTTTCCAAAGACAATTCCTTAGCAGAAGGGATTTCCATCAAACCGTTTCCCGCCAATAAAGCCCGCCATTTCATCGGTACCCCGGCAATGACACAGCCCAATTTTCGTCCATGACGCAATGCTTTTAACAAAAGCTGTCGCTGTTTTTCCAACGGAAAACGCAAAAAATCTTTTTCCTGCCAAGGCAGACAGCAATATAATACCTGATACTCTCGAACATGCCCAACGAGCCGCCAGCTCTGCCATCGACTAAAAATTTTTCTTTTCCAAAATGTTCCTTTTTCTGTTTCGGCAAAACTTATTAATGCAACCTTTGCCGCTGTTTTATCAATTCCTGTCATGGGCTTCCCCTCGATTCTCTGTTTTAAAATAATCATTTCTTATTCCATTTTTATGGAACGCGCCCGAAATTATGACAGCCGAATAAAAAAACATTGCGTCTGTTTTTAACAAACACAATGTTTCTAATATTTCAATTTCTCATCCTAACAAGAGGACATTTCAATATTTTCCGGCCCGCAAATCACAAACATACTGCCGAAAAAGAGCTTCGATGTCCTCAACCCGCTCCAATTGGTTCAGTTTGCCGCGAATGGCGGCAGAACCCCTTTGTCCTTTGATATACCAAGGCAAATGACTGCGCATCACCCGTACCGCGGAATACTCCCCACGGAGTTCTGTTTCTCGACGTAGATGCGCCATCGCCAGAGAAACTTTTTCTTCGATTTCCGGCAATGGCAAAGGCGGCAGTCCCTGCACCGCTCGCACAGCATCCCGTACCAACCAAGGATTGCCGATCATTCCCCGACCAAGCATTACCCCATCGCATCCACTTTCTGCCAAGCGGCGCACAGCATCTTCTCCCGAAAAAATATCGCCATTCCCGATTACCGGAATGGAGAGTTGTTCCTTGGCGGCGCGAATCAGTGTCCAATCTGCCGTCCCGCTGTAAAACTGCTCCCTGGTGCGTCCGTGAATGGTAATAGCATCTACGCCGGCCTCTTCTAAAAGAGCCGCTATTTCCAACACATTTTTCTGTTGATCATTCCATCCCAAACGCAATTTTGCTGTCACGGGCAGTTTTACCGCCGCGCATACACGGCGCACAATTTCCACCGCTCTTTCCGGCCGTTGCATCAAACGAGAACCTTCGCCGTTTGCTACCACTTTGCGCACAGGACATCCCATATTAATATCAATTACAGCCAGATTTTGACTATCCACTCCCATTTTTTCAATAATCTTTGCCCCTTCTGCCATAGATTCCGGTTCAGAACCGCACAATTGCGCACCAACCCAGGGAACCTCGCCGTTTAAATCCAAAAGAGAACAAGTCTTGCGGTCTCTGTAATTCAATCCTTTGTCACTGACCATTTCACAAAAACACAACCCCGCGCCCATCTGATGCAAAATTTCTCGATATGCCCGATCCGTCAACCCTGCCATCGGCGCTGTCACCACAGGATGCTCCCGCAAAAAGGTCGCCATAAACTCACTCTGTTTTCCCATTTTCCATCTCCGTCTTTTCTATCAAAGAAAAGCCCCCAAAGCATTCTTTGAAGGCTTTCTGTAATCATGCTTTGCCAATGCTGCGACGAAAGATCAAGTTCAACCCCCGTAATGTCAACATGGGATCCACCACATCCACCGATTCACAAACGGGAGCAATCTTTTCTGCTAAACCGCCGGTGGCAATGACTTTCACATCACCGCCCATTTCGACTTTCAGCCGTTTGACCAAGCCGTCGATCTGTCCGGCAAACCCATAGACAATCCCAGACTGCAGTGCGCCGATAGTATTGGGAGAAAGTACTTTTTCCGGAACAACAAATTGTACATTAGGCAATTTAGCGGCTTTTTTCGCCATTGCATCAGCGGAAACTTCCACCCCGGGTGCAATGACGCCGCCGATATAAGCCCCTTCCTCGGAGATACAATCAAAAGTGGTAGCGGTTCCCAAATCTACCACAATCAAATTGGTGCCATACTTATGAATGGCAGCGACTCCGTTCACAATTCGGTCGGCGCCCACCATATTGGGATTTTCTACCTGTAACGGCATTCCTGTATCTGTTTTCGCATTGATAACCAACGCTTTGCGGTCAAAATATTTTTCAGAAAGCTGCTGCCAGATATCCGAAAGCGCCGGTACCGTAGAAGAAAAAACCAACGCCTTGATCTCACGCATCCCATGACCCTCTGTCGCTAAAAGCTCACTGATCAAAATCGCGTACTCGTCTTCTGTTTTCATGGGATCACTGGATATCCGCCAACTCTTCCACATTTCCCAATCCCGAAACAGTCCGATTACTGTATGCGTGTTGCCGATGTCTACTGCCAAAAGCATGTTATCATCTCCGTTCTCCATAAATTCTATTGCCATTGTAATACGAAAACGTCTCAAAGTAAAGAGTTATCTCAGATTTTTCCCATTTCCTCTCTGATTGAAGCATTTTCAGGGTTTCCGTTGATTACTGCGTACCAATATCAATTCTTTTTTCCGCGGTGACACATTCTTTTTCCTACTTTTGATTTTTCTTTTCCCGCGAAACTGCCAATCGCAACCAAGCCAATTCCTGCAAAACAGTACGCTCTTTGCCCCGTGCATGTAACTGTGGATAAGCTTTTAACATGCGGCGAGCGCCAACTGTCCGCTTGAGTTTCTTTTCCAATTCTTCATATTGCCATTCCAATTCAGAACGTTTTTCCGCAGAACGCCTTGCCAATTCTCCTTTGACTTCCGCTCTGTGCAATCTTTTTTTTGCTTCTTTTGTTTGTCTGTCCTGTTTAGCTAAGGCGATTTTTTCATCCAAAGCTTTTTGTTTTTCCTGCAACGCTTCTTTGGTTTTTTCCTTTTGTTCATCGGCTCGTCTCCGCATTTCTTTGACACCGCGGTCAGCTCGCAACGCTGAACCGGAGACAATTCCTGTCAGTCCGTCGCTCATCATTCGCGCGCGGCTTGCCAACCGTTCCATTTCGCCAAGGCTCTTACGTAAACCAATCACTGAACGCAAAGTAACAGATAGATCCGCAATAAAATACAGACCCATAATCGCCAGCAAAATCAAACCGACGGTATGCGGAATAAGATTAACCAATCCCTGCAAAAGAGGTTGCAGAATCTTGATGACACCGACCACCGCGATGCCCCAAATAAAAGAAAAGCGCAGACAAATATAACCATGAAAATTGTACGGTTCCTCTCTGTAATCCCACCAGCGCAAATGAAAGGCTTCATCCAGCAACCAACCGCCCAACAATTCAATCAATGTAGTAAGAATCATTCCTCCCAGAAATAACCACAAAAGATGATCACTAACGGGCATTAACAACAGTAAAACACCTACTACCCCTACACCATAAATGGGACAAAGGGGACCGTTTAAAAACCCGCGATTAACAATTTTACCATGGGCAACAGCTTGAAAAGCCACCTCTGCACACCATCCTAAAAAGGAATACAAAAAGAAAAACCAGATTAGCTGATACCATATAAACAATTATTTTCACATCCTATTCCTTGATTTTGCTTCCTTTTTGATCGAGTTTTTTTAATTATCATTTTCCTGCTTCTTTTTATTTTCCTGTTTGTTTGTCCGATTTCCTCTTTATTTACAAAGAAAAATTCTCCGCGAAACCGCACGGAGAATTTTTTTCCGCATCTTGCTTTCCATTGTATTATTTAAACAGATCGAAAGAAATTGTTTTCTATATTATTATTGATTTCTTTCAAATTTCTTCTTTAAAATCAAACCGCGGCGGTCACAATTTCTCAACGATTTTTTGTTGTTGTCCCAAAGCAATCAACTCTTGTGCCTGCGCTTTTGTCACCGCCGTAATATTTTCTCCTGCTAACATACGGCAAATTTCTCTTGATTTTTCCGCTTCGGAGAGAATTTTTACCTGCGTAACGGTACGGTCACCCCGCTGGCCTTTCGTCACCAACAGATTATGATCTGCAAAAGCAGCAATGACCGGCGCATGAGTTACACAAATCGCCTGAGTCTCCCTGCTGATTTCCACCAATTTTTCCGCCACGCTCACCAATGCTTTGCCGCCCAAGCCGGTATCAATCTCATCAAAAATTAAAGTCGGAATTTCATCCAGCTTCGCCAAAATGACTTTGATCGACAGCATAATACGACTCATTTCCCCGCCGGAAGCAATTTTTGCTACTGGTTTCATCCCTTCACCGGGATTGGGACGAATCATAAAAACTACTTCATCCACACCGTCGGCCTGCGGCGTCGATGGCAGTAAATCCACTCCAAACACCGCTTCGCTCATCTGCAAATAGCGCAATTGTTCTGTAATGGCCACTGCCAGACGCTTTCCTGTAGCGACGCGGCATTGATGCAAAATCTCCGCTGCTTGAGTAAAAGCCTCTTTCGCCAGAGTTTCTTTTTTCTCCCATTCTTCCAGCAACTCGGTCCGTGCTTCCCAGCGTTCTAACTCCTCTCGACAAGCGGCGCCTTTTGCCAACACACTTTCCACATCGCCACCGTATTTTTTGGTTAAACTACGAATTTTATGAAGTCGATCTTCGATTTGTTCCAAGCGCATCGGATCATTGACAATTTGATCCCGATAACCGCGAATTTCATAAAGAATATCTTCCAATTCATAGTAAACATTGGTCAGACGATCTGCCAAAGGTTCAACAGCAGTATCCAATCCCGCCAGCGCTGTCAGTTCCTCTCTGCCGGAAGCAATAGCGGAAAGAGGAGGAAAAGGTCCGTCTTCCATTTCCGCAACAGCTTTGCGTGAATGCTCCATTAAGGATTCGGCACTGCGTAACAGATCCCGTTCCCCTTTCAGCTGTTCTTCTTCGCCTATTTTCAAATTTGCCTCTTCAATTTCCCGCAGTTGAAACAGCAAAAAATCCCGTCGTTCATCGGATTGATCAGCATCACGACGCACTGCTCGCAGTTTTGTCAAAGCTCGTTGCCACCGGTCATAACAGCGAGCAGTCTCCTCCAGCGCCCGTCGATGGATTTCATCACCAAAATCATCCAACACGCGTCGCTGATTTTCTGCTTCCAGCAGACTCATATGTTCCATCTGACCGTGAATATTGATCAGTCGGCGACTCAAATCTTTGAACACTGTCAAAGGCACTTGGCGCAAATTAACGCGGCACACACTTTTACCGCCGCGATTCAATTGCCGAGAAAAAATCAATTCATCAGCCAGAGGCAACCCATGTTCCTCCAAATCAGCCAAAACCCGATCGGGAAAAGGCGCTGTGAAAGTTCCCTGCACGAAACAAAAATCAGCATCTTTGCGAATATAGTCTTGGCTGGCCCGCCCCCCCAAAAGGAGAGAAACCGCCCCGATCACCATAGACTTTCCCGCGCCAGTCTCACCGGAAAGCACATTCAGTCCGTCACCCCAGCGCAATGTGGTTTGTTCAATCAAAGCCAGATTTTCAACATATAATTCAGCAAACATATCGTTTCCCCAAAATTTTCCTGCTTATCTCGAAAATACACCTATTTCAGCAGGTTCTGCAAACGGTTGGCAATATCAGAAGCGTCATCTTTATATTTTACCATAGCAAAAACCGTGTCGTCCCCGGCAATGGTCCCGAGAATTTCAGGCCAGCCCAAACCATCTAAACAAGACGCGATACCGCTGCCGACTCCGGGCAGCGTTTTGATAATTACAAAATTTTCCGCATACAAAACTTTTGTCACATTATCCCGAAACATTCTTTTAGAACGATCAAAATTATTACCGATTACAACACCGGAGGGTAAACTGTAACGAAAAGAATTTTCTCCGGAAACAACCTTGATCAAACCCAGCTCCTTAATATCACGGGAAATGGTAGCCTGAGTTACTTGAAAGCCGTATTTTTTCAATTCATCGGTTAACTGAAACTGCGTCTCAATATTCTGATTTTCAATGATTTCTCTGATCACTTTATGTCTTCTTGCTTTCATAAAAACCTCCTCAAACATCTGTTTCTCTTTAAACATCTGTTTCTCTTTGATAGGATTAATGACTGCCTAATTTTTTATGCAGATTATCTAAAAAAGTGGATTCCTCAATCCAAATAAATCGCGATTTACATTGGCATTTGGTAATCATCACACAATCCATCGGTTCCAGTTGTTCACTGCGCTGACCGTCAAAGGTAATCTTTGCACAGGCGTTTTTTACTCCAAAAGTCACAGAAACCCGACTGTTGCTGTCCGTAATCATAGGTCTGGCGTATAAATTATGGGCACAGATGGGTGTAATGATGATATTTTCCGCGTTGGGCAACAAAATCGGCCCGCCCGCCGAAAGAGAATAGGCCGTAGAACCGGTGGGCGTCGCCAAAATCAACCCATCTCCCACATAACTCATGGCATGGTGACCGTCCACAGAAAGCACAGCTTCAATAGTACGGGAAACATCGTTGCAAATCACCACATCATTTTGTGCTGAACCGGAAATCACTACTTTTCCTTCTCGCAACACTTCGGCATAGAGCAACATTCTTTCTTCGATCATATAATTACCGGCGACAAATTTTTCCAGTTTTTCATGGAGGTTTTCCTTTTCCACCGCAGTTAAAAAACCTAATTGTCCCAGATTAATGCCAAAAAGGGGAATTTCAAATTCGGCCAAAATTCTGGCGGCATGGATAATAGTGCCATCTCCACCCAAAACAATGGCGAAATCCGGTTTCCCCAACCATCCCTTTTTATGAAGATCCTTCACCATAATGCTAAGATCTTTGGCCGCATATCCCAGTTCATATCCGATTTCCTCACTGGGGAATACCATATCAATATGATTGGTCGTCAAATATTCAATCACCTGCCTGGCATAGCTGACGCTTTCCGCTTTTCGATAATTGATGATCAGCATCGCGCTTTTCAGTTTCGGCATTGTATTCCTCCCCATTTTTCAAAACACAACAATTCACAACTATTCATATTATTATGATATTCATTTTTTATGAATATGTCAAGAGATTTCTAGAATAAAATTGGAGAATATACAGTATTTTATGCAAAAACACAGTATATTCTCCCTTGTGGTTTCAATGAATATTCACTTTATATTCACACGTCATTCACTTTGTCAAATCCTCCGCCGCTCGCCGTGTTAACAAAGAAATATCCTCTTCGGAAATAGACAGATCGGGGCCATTTTTTTTCAACCAAAGCAAATATTCGATGTTTCCTTCCGGACCTTTGATGGGAGAATAATCCAATCCGACAACACCAAAGCCCAAAGAACGAGCGCAGGCAATCACTTTTTGGATAACTTCCTCGTGAACAAGAGGATCTCGCACAACGCCTTTTTTCCCTACTTTTTCTTTGCCTGCTTCAAATTGCGGTTTAATCAAAGCGACCAGATGCCCTTCCTGTTTTAACAAGGGAAACAAAGCCGGCAACAACAGCGTCAGCGAAATAAAAGAAGCATCAATGGTGATCAAATCCAGCGGTTCGGGAATTTCGTTTCTTGATAGGTGACGCGCGTTGGTTTTTTCCAAAACCACTACCCGTTCATCAGTACGCAGACTCCATGCCAACTGCCCGTAACCTACATCCACAGCATAGACCTTGGCAACGCCGTTTTGTAACGCGCAATCGGTAAAACCGCCCGTAGAAGCGCCGATATCCGCCATCACCGCTCCCGCCAAAGGCAAATCAAAAACTTGAACGGCTTTTTCCAATTTATAACCGCCGCGGCTGACATAAGGAAGATCCTTTCCGGTCACAGTAATTTCCACATCCGGGGCAACTTGCGTACCCGCCTTATCCACCTTATTATGATTGACCAGAATCCGTCCCGCCATAATTGCCGCCTTTGCTTTTTCTCGGCTGGGATACAGTCCCCGATTTACCAATAAAACATCCAAACGGCATTTCGTCATGAAAACCACCTGCTTAATATAGAATCCTTGATTTTCTCTTCGGACAATCCATAATGCGCAAAAAGTTCTTTGGGTTTGCCCTGAGGAATAAACTGATCGGGAAAAGCAAACAATGCCACCTCCGGTGCCAGATTCTGTTCCCGCAGCACTTCCAAAACACCGTACCCGACACCGCCTGTGACAACACCATCTTCCAACACGGCAATTCTTTTATATTGCTTAGCAAAATCCACAATCAATGCTTGATCCAGGGGTTTCACAAAACGTAGATCCGCTACTGCCGCCTGTACACCCGCCGCGGCCAATCCGTCGGCAATCGCTAACGCTCTTTTCACCATGTCTCCCACCGCCAGCAAGCCGATTTCCGCCTCTTCTGTTTTTCGCAATATCTGTCCTTTGCCGTAAACCAATGGTTCATGAGCTTCCTTGAAAAGGGGAGCGCCGCCCCGTGGATAACGCAAGGCTACCGGTTCTTGTAAACCAAGGGCAAAATCCAGCATATCCATCAATTCCTGTCCGTCTCGCGGCGCCATGATATTCATATTAGGTAATGTTCGCAAAAGCGCCATATCAAACAAGCCCTGATGAGTTTCACCGTCATCACCGACAATTCCCGCCCGGTCGATGGCCAGCACCACCGGTAGATTCGGCAGACAGATATCATGAAAAATCTGATCAAAACCACGTTGCATAAAAGTAGAATATAGCGCCAGCACCGGCTTCATTCCGCCCGCCGCCAACGCGCCGGCAAAAGTCACAGCATGTCCTTCCGCAATACCGACATCATAAAACCGCTCGGGATAAGCGAGAGCGAATTTTTTCATTCCCGTACCATCGGGCATAGCGGCAGTGATACCCACCAGTTCCGGATATTTTTCCGCTTGGCGCAGCAAAGCATCCGTAAAATAAGCCGTGAAGGGCTTCTCTTTAGAAGGTTTCACCGCTCCGGTTAAGATATCAAAGGGTTTGGTACCGTGGAAAGCGGTGGGATTGTTTTCTGCCGGCTGAAATCCTTTGCCTTTTTTGGTGATAATATGAATCAAAGTTGGTTTGTTGATATCGGCCGCCCGTCTTAAAACATCCAGCAATTCTCCAATATCATGACCATCCACAGGACCGAGATAAACAAACCCCATCTCCTCAAAAAGGATCCCCTGCACCAGAAAATACTTCAAACTGTTGCGCAGGTGTTCCAAATGCAAATAGATTTCCTTCCCGTAGCGTTTATTTTTTAACAGTTCATGAGTAATCTTCTGTTTCAGTTTTTGATAGCGTTTGTTAGAGCGCATCCTGGTCAAATATTTGCTCATGGAACCCACATTGAGGGAAATGCTCATCTCATTATCATTCAAAATCACCGTTAACGGGGTGCGCAAATCACCGGCATGGTTCAAAGCCTCATAGGCCATACCGCCGGTCAAAGCGCCGTCTCCGATCACCGCTACCACTCGTTTTTCCTCATGGCGCAGCTTGGCGGCTTGCGACAACCCTGTCGCCACGGAAATAGAAGTACTGCTATGCCCTGCCACAAAGGCGTCATAAGGACTCTCATACGGTTTCGGGAAACCGCTCAAACCGCCGAATTGACGCAGCGTCAGAAACTCTTCTTTCCGCCCCGAAAGAATTTTATGGGCATAACATTGGTGTCCCACATCCCAAACAATCTGGTCATGGGGCAAATTCAAGGCGCGGTGTAAGGCAATGGTCAGTTCCACCACACCTAAACTGGGCGCCAAATGCCCTCCATTTTTGCTGACAACCTCAATGATGTAGCGGCGCAGTTCCGCCGCCAGTTGATTCATTTCTTCAAGAGAAAGGCCTGACAAATCCTTTGTTTGACAGACCCGATCTAATAAATTACTCATTTCCATAACCCGATTTCCGATAATATTGCTCAAAAAATGTTATTTGGGGATACTGCCCCGCCGTTGAAACCACGAACGAAAGTCCAGCATTCGCCCAACTAAACCGATGATCAAATCGGCATTACGAATAGCAAAATTTTTGCCCAGCGCCTTGCCGCCTACCGTCAGGGCAGCGATAATGCCGGTCATGGCAACAGAAGCCAGCATAATGCTCTCCTCCCCGGAAGAGACAATGATATAGACCAGCGCGGTCCCAATGCCACCACTGACTGTCCCGCAAATATCCCCAACTACGTCGTTGCAAATATTGGCTACACGGTCCGCGTTGCCGATTAATTTCAAAGACTGTTTGGCGCCTGGCAACTTACGACTGGCTTTGGCGCGAAAAGTAACAGGATTGGCCACAGCGATGGCCGTGCCAACCACATCGAACAAAATCCCCACCAAAATCACCAAAGACAAAAGCACGAAGGCAATGATTAGGGATTCAATCGTTTCAAAAATCAACTGAGAAATCAAATAAATTGCTGAAGCTGAAATCAATGTAAACAAAAAAATGATCATTACATAATGCTTGTGTTTCAGTTTTCGGTCACTTTTCAGACTTCCCGTATTCTTGCTCATTTTCTTTTCAAATTCTCCTTCATCCGTTTCTCGTCATGTATATAAAGCAACGGATTTCTTTATAATAAAAAATGTTAATCTGTGAACTATCTCCAGGTAAACTTTATGACTTAGGTTTGGCAGGATTTCCCGCTGGCTCACCTTTCGTCGCCGAAAAGGTGGTTCCCGCTTACGAACCAGCCTGTGGTGTTTCCGACCACAGCGCCAAATCGCCACTTAGATCATACTTTAATCCCTGAAGACAATGTCAGTCTAGAAGTTTTCCTCCACAACGATACCCTGTTCATAGCCTCTTTTGCAGATATGGTTTCACCCAAGGTTGCACCATTGGTCCGGTCGAGACCGCATAGTGTCCTTAGCGGAATCCACCACCGCCACTCAAGGCAGGCTACACTGTACCCAACTTGGCGCCGAATACAGGTTCTATCCCAAGCCATAGTTATCATACCCGACCGAGGTATCTCCCCACGCACTTGGGTCTCCACGGAAATTGGGTCGGTTGCCTCATGCCGTTGAGGTCGCCCAAGAACCTTAACTCCCACTATCAACCCCCGACTGGGCGTCGGAAGCCAACACCAGGAACTTCATCGATGTGCCCTTTAACGGATTTTTAGGCCCGTCCTCCGAGCAGGAATCGTTGACTAGAATACTGCGTCACAGATTAACAAACTTTGTGTTCCTCCTTTAATTAGGAACGATGTATTTCTACACCGCCATTATTATTTTATTTATAAAAGATGAACTCAATATTAAATGTTCTTGAAGAATGGGTATTTTCCCTATCAATCCAAATAATCTTCGATGATACTGATTTGCGGACGGCCCTCTCCTTCCGGCAGATCGATGAGGATCAACAGGAAACTGCACGGTGTATCCAGATGGCCATGTTTGGAAAGCCATGCCAACACAGCGCCTTTCAGACGCTTTTTTTTCGTAGGGGTAACGGATTCCACCGGTTTGACAAAACTGCCCGTTTTGCGGGCTTTGACCTCAACAAAATAGGTTATTCCTTTTTTGCGGGCAATGATATCGATTTCACCGCCGCCGCCGCGAAAATTGCGAAACAAAATTTCATAACCCGTGGCTTTCAGATAATCAGCGGCGATTTGCTCACCCAACCGTCCTTGTTCATAACTGTATTTTCCCACAATACACCTCATTGCTTCTATACTGATCTCGACAAATTTTATCGCTTATTTTTTAATAGGTTTCAAATGATAGCTACGCCGATGAATGCTGGTATACCCTTTAGTAAACACCGCCTCTTTATGGCTTTTGGTAGGATATCCCGCATGAGATGCCAAACCATAGCCCGGATATACTCGATCATACACCTCCATCATGCGGTCGCGGTGACATTTGGCGATAATGCTGGCAGCGGCAATGGAAATACTTTTAGCGTCGCCTTTCACGATGTTGGTTTGCGGCAATGGCAGATCCAGCGCGACAGCATCGATAAGCAGATGTTCCGGCGGTAAAGGTAATTTGGAGACAGCCTGCTTCATCGCGAGTTTCGTCGCCTGCAAAATATTGATTTCATCGATTACCGACGGTCCTACAGCGCCGATAGCCCAAGCCAAACAATGAGCTTTAATTTTCTTTTCTAACAACAGGCGCTTTTTCTCGGAAAGCTTTTTGGAATCATTGATTCCCGCCCAAAGAGCATTGGGCGGCACGATAACCGCGGCCGCTACCACCGGTCCGGCAATGGGTCCTCTCCCCACTTCGTCAATACCGACCACATCACAAATGCCCTGTTGCCAAAGGGGTTGCTCATATTGGGTCATCTCCCTCAAGCGCAGGCGTTCTTCTTCGGAAAGGGACGCTTCAAATGTGACCGCTCCATCCCCGCTCCCCCACATACGCAAATCCGAAGACTGTATACCTTCCCAGCGCGGATCGTCCAATGGCTCCATCACGAATCCTCCTTTTCCGTCACGGGTTCAACAGGCGGTAAATCCAGTGTAAAACGCCCCAATTTACCATTACGAAACTCTGCCAGCAAGACGCGAGCGGCATCTTCTGTTTTCACTAAACCACCTGCCGCCAACATCCCCCTCGCTCGACCGACTTCCTCAAGGATGGCTTCAGCGTTGCCGACAGCCTCAATTTTATAGCGTTCCTTGAGAGCCTCAGAACGAACTTCTGACAGCCAATCCACCAACCGTGACGCCACTTCGTAAGGATCGTAAACATCACTGCTGACAGCGCCGGTTGCCGCTAAAGCAAAGCCTATCCAATCGTTTTCAAACTTCGGCCAAAGCACACCGGGGGTATCCAATAACTCGATTTTATCATTGATACGCACCCATTGTTTACCGCGGGTGACACCGGGTTTGTTTCCTGTCTTGCTGGTAGCTTTGGGCATAACAGCGTTGATGAGGGTACTTTTGCCCGTATTGGGGGAACCTACCACCATGGCACGCACCGGTCTCCGACGGCGTCCTTTGGCTTCCAGCTTTTGCATCACCGGTTCCGCCGCTCGCACCGCCTTTTTCAACAGCTCTTGCATACCCTGTTTCTTTTGAGCGTTCATGGCAACTGCCGCAATGTCATTTTTTTCGTAATAACGGATCCATGCCTTGGTCTGGACGGGATCTGCCAAATCGGCCTTGTTTAACACCGCTAAAACAGGTTTTTTCCGTAAGATTCGATCGAAATCGGGATTATAGCTGCTGCGCGGAATGCGAGCATCCAGCACCACAATGGAAAGATCCACCGTGACAATGTCCTGCTCCATGTTCATTTTTGCCTTGGCCATATGCCCAGGATACCATTGGATGATCATTTATGTCCCTCAATTCTGCCGTATTTGCTTTTATTATACTATAAATCCGAAAATAATGCAAAAAAATTCAGCAGAAAGCTTTAGAAATATTACCAAAAAATTCATTCTAAAGAGCGGAACCAGAAGGCGCGGACATCTTTTCCACAATACAGCGGATAACACCGTCCAAATCTTTGTTTTCCACATGAACGGTAAACTGCGCCAGAGAACGAAACTCTTCACAACGCTCCAATGCCCAGCTATCAAAATTTTTCATGGTGACGCCTTTGGGTAGCAGGACACGATTATATTTACGCCGCAGACGGTCTTTAATGACAGAAAGACTGCCGGAAAGCCAGATGACATAACCCAGCCGGGGTAAAAGTTCACGGGTTGCCGCTGTCATGGGCAAGGCAGCGCCCACAGAAATGACGCAGTTATCTTTTCGGCGCAATTTATTCATGACCAGGGCTTCTTCAGAACGAAAGCGAATTTCCCCGTATTTACGATAAATTTCTTTCAGCTTTAGACCCGTCACCTCCTCCATTTCCAAGTCCGTATCAAAAAAATCCATTTCTAATTCTCTTGCCACTCCGCGAGCGACGGAAGTTTTTCCCACACCCATCAATCCGATGAGTAAAATGTTTCTGTTCATGCTACCACCTGCTTTTGTTTCTGGATTTGACTCATACACCAAAGTATATGCGCATAAGAACAGAAAAAGAACACGGAGCAGCATCCCAACATCAAGGCGCGAAAGCAAAGGCTTTTCCTAACGAAACAAAAAAATGATCCATAGATTATTGGATAATAGAAATTTTTCTGCTGAATCAAATTATATAACTATAATAGTGTAACATCATAGGAATCCGCATTGGTTACCTCAGTCCAGCTTGCCTGACCGTTTTCCAGCGTAATCGATTCCGGCGCCGCCAATTGTTGTACCTTCAGATAAACGGTGTTGCCAGCAAAGGCGGAACCGTTGCTGTTGGCACGGATGGCAATCAAGGTTTCCTTATCTGTGGAGAATCTGGTTTTACCAAGGGTCAGGGTATCGTTGGTGTCATCGGTTGTATCAACCGCCTGCCCTACATTTTCTACTACAAAACCATCAATAGAAACAGTATACTCGGTATTCGCGGCTGGTTTTGTCCAACTCAAAATCACGGTACCATCATCATTGGCAACCGCAGTCAAATCGGTAATATCCAAAACGGTCACCTGTTCACTGGAAGTTTTCACTTCGCTGGTAATATACTGCGCGGTGGCGGCATTAGCCACAACGCTGACAGTCCAACGACCGGTGCTGGTAAATACATCTTCGTCAATGGTTGTCAAATCGACAATAACAGTATCACCGTCTTGCGGTTGCACAACTTCCAATGTTTTAGCTGTTTCATTATCTTTCTGCACCGATACTGTGTAGGAAGCAGCATGTTCTACTCTGGAAAATTGCAGGTTTTTACCGTTTACGTTTACAGTTAAATCCCCTACTTCCAGTTGTTCTTTGACAAAATCAGTGGCGATTGTGCTGGTATTGTTGACATAATAAATGCCGTCTACCAGATTATTGGTGCTGCTCGCGAAAACAGAAACGGTCGCTTCGTAAGTATCGGCAGCCGTCACCAAATCCGTCACATCGATTTGGGTCGAGGTAGCACCCCTTACCAAATCGGAGTCATGACCGTTTACAGTCGCCCGATAAGCAATGATGCCCTTGGTATCGCTGAGTGTATCCCACTGTACATAGACATTGCTTTCATCTTACTGTTTTTTTTCGCATCGTGCTCAAACAAATTTCACAAACAAAATCTCGTTTCATCATGAAAAAGTCTGCTGTCATTGGTTTTTTTTACTTTCTATTTCCTGGCTGAACAAAAAAAATCAGAGAGAAAAGAATTTCTTTTCTCTCTGATTAGTAAAATTCATTTTTTCTTTTTAGCTATTTTCAATCCTTATTTTTCCAGATCCAGCAATTTTTCACGCATGGCGGAAACTGTTCCGGCAATATCTTTCTGACCGAAAATTCCGGAACCGCTCACTAGTACTGTCGCTCCGGCCGCCGCCACCCGTTCGATGTTTTTTAAACTGATCCCGCCGTCCACTTCGATATCCGTGTTAAGCCCTCTCGATGTCAACATCTGGCGCAGACGCCGCACCTTGTCCAGTGTGCTTTCGATGAAAGCCTGACCGCCAAAACCGGGATTCACACTCATCAACAGAATCATATCCACATCCCCCAGCACTTCTTCTACCGCGGACAACGGTGTGGCGGGATTCAGCGCCACCGCCGCCCTGACCCCCAAACCATGGATGTTTTGCAGGCTGCGGTGCAGATGTTTAACCGCCTCCGCATGAACGCAAAGCAGATCCGCCCCGGCCTCCACAAAAGCAGGGCAAAGATAATCCGCCTCCCGCACCATCAAATCTACATCAAAAAAAAGACGGCTGTCGGGCCGCAACGCTTTGACCACCGCGGCGCCGTAAGAAATATTAGGCACAAAACACCCATCCATAATGTCCAAATGTAACCAATCCACACCGGCAGATTCCGCTGCCGCCACTGCGGCGCGCAGATTTCCCATATCCGCCGCCAACAAAGAAGGAGCAATTTTAATCATAAAAAACCTCCGTTTATTTGTATTCCTTTTCCCGCAATTCCATCAATTCTCGCAACAAAATCAAATAGCGCTCATAACGGACGGCGCTGATTTTTCCTTCTGCCAAAGCCGCCTTGACCCCACAATCGGGCTCTCGATCGTGGCGGCACCCATCATAATAGCAGGCGGCGGCATAAGGTCGAAACTCAGGATACCACTGTCCCAATTCTTCCGCCTGTAAATCTGTCGGCAAATCTAAGCGAGAAAAGCCCGGCGTATCAGCAACCCAGCCGCCGTCCAGCTGCAGTAATTCCACACAGCGGGTCGTATGCCTCCCCCGCCCGAGTTTTTCGCTAACGCTGCCGGTTTCTAGCGCTAACTCCGCGTTCTGCAAATTCAAAGTACTGCTTTTGCCCGCACCGGAAGGACCCGCCAGCACGGTAATTTTTCCGCATAACCACTCTTTCAGAGTTTCACGTCCCCTTCCCGTCTCGGCAGAAGCGAAAACCAAAGGAAATCCCGCTTGCTCATAAAAAGCAAATTGCTCATATATCGGACTGCCCGCCGGCAGCAAATCCGTCTTATTTAAACAAATGGCTGGACGGATCCCCGCTTTTTGCATCAGCAACAACAAACGATCCAACAGAAGAAAATCAGGATCCGGATCCTGTGCCGCCATAATAATCAATCCTTGATCCACATTGGCGATTTTGGGACGAAACAAACTGTTGCGGCGGGGCAGGATGTCCTCCACAACACCTTCCCCGCCGCTGATGATCTGAAAAGATACACGGTCACCCACCAAAACGCCTTCCGAACGGCGTTTCAATTTTCCCCGCAATTTGCAAGTAAACACCGTCCCCGTTTCGTCACTGACATAATAAAATCCACCTAAAACTTTGGTAATAATCCCGTGACGCATCTAAACCTCCCTGCTGTAAACAGTGGTTCCGTCCACGACAATTTCCGCGACACCGCTGCCCGTGATAGTCACAGCCTGGCTGATACTGTCGCCGCCTCGGTAACCGCTGCCGCTGGATACCGTTCTGGTTCCTGTTTCATCGGTAACCACAATCTGCACAGAGTGGGTTTCGTCATCCGCGGGCAATGTGTAGTTCAAGTTTACCGTTGTGGTTTTCACCGCAGGTCCGGAGCTGACTACGACATTAACAGAGGTTCCTTTTTCCACTTCGGAACCGGGATCTATACTTTGTTCCATTACCTGCTCCGGCGAATAGGAATCACTGTTTTCCTGTTTCACACTGCCCAGCGCCAAGCCTTTCTTTTCCAGTTCTGATCGAGCGTCATCCAAAGACAAACCATCCAGATTCGGCACTGTCACTTTGGCGGCAACACTTACTACGATGGTGATGGTGTCACCTTTTTCGGCTTCGGAGCCGGGATCCAGACTTTGCTCCAGAACACGATCTTCCGTTTCATCGCTTTCTTGTTCTTCAACAATAACATTCAATCCCGCGTTAACCAAAACAGATTTGGCGGTGGCGCTACTTTCTCCGAGAACATTAGGTACCTCAATGGGACCGTCGCCGGAGCAAACGGTTAACCGCACCTGTTTGCCTACTTCAATTTCTGTTCCGGCATTTACGCTTTGTTCCACAACCTCGTTTTCTTCATATTCTTCATCATCTCCCAACTCTTCGTTGGTTTTATATTCGATGGTATAATCAATTTCTAACGCGTCCAGCTCTGTAGTGGCTTCTTCCAACTGTTTCCCGACCACATTAGGCATAGCAACCGTTTCGTTGCTTCCCAACAAAGAATTGAGAGCGAAAGCGCCCCCCGCCAATACCAAAACCAGCGCAATCACCAACAACACGATTTTTTTGTTTTTGCCGGATTTCTTGCGGGCACGACTGTTCGACACGGCAGCTTTTTTTTCTCGGGAAGGTCCGATTTCATTACCGTCCTCGTCTACTTCCACCTCATCAAAAATCAGAGAAGAAAGTCCCCGCTTCTTCGGTTCGTTGGATGTTGCCTGCGTCTGTTTTTCCCCTTCGGTCATCACATGGTCCATGGTTTTGGTATTCATATCAGCCGCAGCGCCGAAAGCGCCGGCTGCCGCACCGGTCGCAGCGCCATCCATAGAAAGAGAGGGATTGGAAAGCGCCGCCTGCATTTCTTTGGCGGAATGAAACCGCATCGCGGGATCTTTGCGCATTGCTTTCATCACTACCGCGGAAAGTTCCACAGGCACCTGCGGATTCAGTTTATGAGGAGGCACCACTTCATTTTGCACATGTTGCATGGCCACCCCGATGGCGTTTTCGCCACCGAACGGCAAAGAGCCGGTAAGCATCTCATACATAACCACACCGGCGGAATACAGATCGGAAGCCTCTGTCACCGCAATACCCTTTACCTGTTCCGGAGACATATAATGAACAGATCCCATAATATCTTTTGTGTACGTCTGGGTAATATCGCTGATGGCAATAGCAATACCGAAATCCGTTACCTTTACATTCATCTGGGCGTCCAACAAAATATTGTGGGGTTTGATATCCCGATGAATCACATTGTGTTTATGAGCATGATCCAAGGCGTCCAGCAACTGATACATAATGTACAACGTTTCATTCACAGGAAGCACGCCTTTTTGTTCCAAATATTGCTTCAGCGTACACCCTTCCACATATTCCATCACCAAATAATGGCTGTTGCTGTCAAACACAACATCATAAATACTGACAATATTGGGATGGGACAAACAAGCTACTGCCTGCGCTTCATGTTTGAAGCGGCGCACAAACTGATCATCATTGGCATACTGCTCCCGCAGAATTTTCAATGTCACCAGCCGATTCAGAACAATATCTCTCGCTTTATAGACAATGGATGTTCCGCCTGCGCCCAACACATCCAAAATCTCATATCTGTCATGGAAAATAGCACCTTTCATGAACAGCACCTCCTACGAATTAGCGGAATCAAGGCTCGACGGCCAGGCCAAAATCCCCGTAATATCATCTTTACTGCCATAGTCAACGGCCAGCTTAACCAAAGCCTCTAAGATTTCGTTTTTATCTTTCGTTACATCTATCTTTTCCAATACATTTTCAATATCAAACGCACCGTAAAGTCCATCAGAACAAAGCAGCAAGCAATCAACAGGCTGCCACTTCATGGCAAAAATATCCGCTCGCACGGTTTCTTCCACACCCAGCGCTCGCAGCAGCATATGTTTGTTGGGGTGTTTTTTAGCTTCCTCTTTGCTGATACTGCCGCTGCGATATAATTCACCCACTACAGTGTGATCTCTGGTCACCAATTTTACTTCTTCTCCAAAGAAATAAGCGCGGCTGTCACCCACATGACCGATATATACTTCATCCCGAAATAGCCATGCCAAAGTCACCGTAGCGCCCATATTCCGTCGGTCTTTGTTTTCTTGAGCGCTTTGAAAAATCTGCCCGTTGGCATAATCAATGGCATCTTTGATCATTTTTTCAGGATTTGGCTCCGGCATATCCAGTGTGGTTTCCAGCAGACGTAAATATTCTCCCATAGCGTTACCGATATGCTCCGCGATCAATTCCACCGCCATGGCGCTGGCCACCTCTCCGGCTTTATGCCCGCCCATGCCGTCAGAAACAATCATCAAACCCAGATTCGGATCGGCATAATAACTGTCCTCATTGTTTTTTCTGCCCCTGCCTTGCAGAGAAACGGCAACGGTTTTGATTTTCATCACACACCTCCACTTACCCAAAAAACCAATCCGGATACCCGTAAATATCTTCCGGAAAATTCACTTTCATACACTATCGATGCAGTATTCTCTACTATGCTATACATCTCAAACAAACTTGTTCTTTTGGTCTTACCGCGACGCTGCTTCCTGTTCCCTCTGCCGAAGTTGACCACAGGCAGCATCGATGTCCGTTCCTTTTTTTTCTCTCAGGGTTACTTCCACATGATACTGTTCGACAATACTCGAAAACTGTTTGATAGTTTCGCTGTCTGTGGGAAAGAATCCTGTTTCCGGCACATAATTTACCGGAATCAAATTCACATGAGCCAAGCGCCCCTTCAAAAGTTGACCCAGCAACCGCGCATCCTCCACACGATCATTAATCCCCTTCAGCAAAGCATACTCATAACTGATTCGCCGTCCTGTCTCTTGGGTATAGGCGTCACAGGCCGCCATTAATTCCTCCAGCGGATAGCGATCATTAATGGGCATCAAACGACTTCGGGAAGCATTATCCGCGCCGTGCAAAGACACCGCCAGCCCGACTTGCAATTTTTTTGCTGCCAATTTTCGAATCTGCGGAGCCAATCCGCAAGTTGAAATGGTCATTCGGCGCTGACCGATGCCCAATCCGTGTTCGTTATTGAGGATTTCCACACTGGACAAGACCTGCGCCAAATTGGCCAAAGGTTCTCCCATGCCCATATATACCACATTGCTAATGCCGTCCAAACCCTGTTCTCGACACCAGCGATCACCCAAAAGCACTTGGGCGACGATTTCCGCCGCGGTCAAATTCCGCTCCAAACCACCGATCCCGGTGGCGCAAAATTTACAACCCATAGCACATCCCGCCTGGGTACTGATACAAATGGTGCGACGGTCTTTACTCGTTTCCCGCTCATAAACCATGACGACTGTTTCAATCAACACCCCATCTTCATAAGCCAACAGCAATTTTGCCGTTTGGCCGTCCCGGCTTTTCTGCACCCGGATGATTCGAGGAAAACAAATGGCAGAAGATTTCGCCAACAGCGTCCGCATTTCTTTAGAGAGATTGCTCATTTGAGAAAATTCTGTCACTTGTTTTTGCTGAATCCATTGAAACAGTTGCGTCCCTCGAAAAGAGGGCAGCCCCTGTTGAACACACCAAGCCTTCAGCTCGGTTTCCGTCATCCCCAGCAAATTGATTTGCTCATTCGTTTGTTGTTTTTCAGTTTTATTTTCACTGTTTGATTTCATCAATTTTTTATCAAACTCCCCGGGCAACCCGACTGAAACGGACGCCGCATCTTCAGCTCTTTCTTCGAAATTTTGCCAAAAAGAAACCATCCAAACCATGCTTTTGCGGAAGGATTTGCCAACAGGCAGTATCGGCAAAAATCATTTTCGGCATACCGGTGATGGCAACTGCTTCAAAGTTCTGATGCTCTCGCAAAAAACGGGCAACGGCATCTTGATTTTCTTCCTTGGTCACCGTACAAGTGGAAAACAAAATTTTCCCGCCCACACGCACTTTTCGCGCCGCGCAGTTTAAAATTTCACCGGTAAGAGCAGCCAACTGAGGGATCTGCTCTTCTGTTTTTTGCCAACGAGCATCCGGACGAATACGCAAAACACCTAAGCCTGAACAAGGCGCGTCCACCAACACATAGTCCGCCCAATCATCCAACTCTTCCGGCAGACAACGACTGTCACAACGAGCCGCTCGCACAATATCAATCCCCAACCGCGCGCAATTTTCTTGAATCAGCTTCACTTTATGATCAAACAAATCAAAAGCACGAATTTCCCCGCGGTTTTCCATCAGCTGCGCCAAATGGGTCGTCTTACCGCCAGGCGCCGCGCAAGCGTCGATTACCCGACTACCGGGCTGGGGACGCAACGCCCAAGCAGCCAACATAGAACTCTGGTGCTGCGAATATACCCTGCCTTCCGCTAAAAGAGCCTGCACTGTGTCGTTATGCGTCGGACCCACCAATACGGCTTCCGGTGTGTAACGCCCGGCTCTAGCATCAACACCGGCAGTTTCAAGGCGCCGTAAAACTGTTTCTCGATTATTTTTTAATGTATTGACACGCAGAGAAAATTCCGCGCTTCGGTTATCAAATTCGCACAACGCCACGGTATCATCAAAGCCATATTCTTCCAACCAGCGTCGTACCAACCACAACGGATGAGAATAACAAACACTGATAAACTGAGCCGGAAATTCTTCCGCGTCCGGGAAAATCAGCTTTTCAGGATGACGCAAAACATTGCGCAATACACCGTTTACCAAACCGGCCGTTCCTTGATGCCCATATTTTTTCGCTAAACAAACGCTTTCATTGATCGCGGCGGCAGGCGGAATTTTATCCATATAGCGCAATTGGTAGAGACCCAGCCGCAAAATCAGCAAAATCCATAAAGGCAACTTGGATAACGGACGGCTCAAAAAAGAATCCAGCCAATAATCCAAAGTTCCTTGTCGGCGCAAAGTACCGTATACCAATTCCGTAACCAAGCTTTTATCCAGAGGATTAAGAACAAATCGACGAAGACAAGCATTCAGCGCCAGATTGGCATAGGCTCCTTCTTTAGCCACCTGATGCAAAACCAACAAGGCTGCTTCACGGGGATTGTTCATTTCCCGCCGCGTTTTTTTCTTCATATTTTTCGTGTTCTTCTTTGTTTCCGACATCTTTTTCTCCTAAGATATCTTTTATTCCCGATTAGCGCTTAACGCAATAATCAGTAAACGAACCATCGTCAAAATAGCAGTAATCATGGCGGCTACATAGGTCAAGGCAGCCGCGTTCAAAACTTTTTTGGCTCCTATCATTTCATTGCTATCAAAAAATCCACCCGTTTCCAAAGCCGTCAAAGCCCGACTGGAAGCGTTGAATTCCACCGGCAAAGTTACCAGCTGGAATAACACAACCGCGCCGAACAAAACCACACCGGCCATGGCAATATTCGGATTGGCAAGAATAATACCGATAATTAAAATAATCCAAGAAGCATAATTGCCGAGGTTGGCTACGGGAACCAAGGCGCCGCGAATCCTCATAGGGGAATAATCTTCCTTATCCTGAATCGCGTGCCCGCATTCATGGGCGGCAACGGCGATACCGGCAATGGAATTACTGCCGTATACACTTTCCGAAAGCCGCAATGTTTTACTTCTCGGATCATAATGATCGGTCAATTTGCCGCGCACATGTTCAATGCGCACTCCGTCCAAACCGTTATAATCCAACAAAATACGAGCCACCTGAGCCGCCGTATAACCTTTGGCGGAATACACTTTGGCATATTTATTAAAATTATGAGAAACACGACTCTGCGCCCAAATCGCCAGAATCAGACCGGGAACCAAAATAATCAGTGTCCAGTCATAAAAAAACATATCGCAATCACTCCATTCTTGTATTCCATGGTTTTTTTGCCGTGGAGAGGGACAGCTCTCCACCTTCTATGATTTCTGATTTTACCAGGGCTAAATGAAATGAGTATAAACTCGGTAACTTTATTTCTCCGAAATTTTCATTCCCTATGCGCGAATGGAACCATTTCATCGGGTTTCATTCAAAACGCAACTTGGTATCAGTGTAATTTTTCTGCTGACCCCGCCACCAATCTACGGCGCGCATTTTGCCTTTTCCTGCGGGCTGCAGCTCCAGAACGCGAAGCAAATTGTCTGCAGTCGCGACATAAATCGCTTTTTTATCCACTTTTTCCAACGTGCCGGGAGCTTCGGAAGCCGTCTCTTCCGTTAAAGAGGTCTTCCAAAATTTCATTTTTTTGGTACCCCTTTCAAAACCAGCATAAGCGCCGATTTCCGGAGAGAGGGCGCGGATTTGATTGTGTACCTCAGTCGCCGATCGATTAAAAGAAATTTTTTCCTGTTCCGGCAAAATCTTGTGAGCATAGGAAGATTCCTCTTCCAGTTGCGGTTCGCGAGGTTCAAGATGATCTTGAATCAACTGTACCGTTTCCACAATCAGTTCGCTGCCCAAAGGAATCAATTTTTCCTGAAGGGTTTGCAGATTATCGTTTTCACTGATTTCCACCGCCGCCTGCAAAACCATATCCCCAGTGTCTAATCCTTCGTCCATGAACATCGTGGTTACACCCGTCACGCGCTCTCCGTTCATAATGGCAAAATGAATGGGAGCGGCGCCGCGATATTTGGGCAACAGCGATGCGTGAATATTTACCGCGCCGTGGGGAGCCAACTCCAATAAAGGCTTGCGCAAAATCTGACCGAACGCTGTCACTACCAATAAATCAGGGTGACAAGCGCGAATCTGTTCCACCACCGCCGCGTCATTAACATTGGCGGGGGTGATAACCGGAATCTGATGTTCCAAAGCCCAACTTTTTACCGCGGTGGGCGTCAACACTCCTTTTCTGCCTTTTGGTTTATCCGGCTGGCTGACTACCAGAGGAACAGAATAACCTTCCTCTATGAGAGCCGACAACGGTCCCACCGCGAAAGCGGGACTACCCATATAGACAATGGTAAAATCACTGTTCAAATCATTCCCTCCCATATTATTTTCGATCCATCCAAGAGTCTTAGTCTTCATGCACCGAGCCTTTTTCCGCTAAATCAATGTAGAGAACGCCGGAAAGATGATCAATTTCATGCTGCATAGCTCGTGCCAAAAAACCGTCTCCTTCCATCTGAAACACATTCCCGTTACGATCTTGGGCTTCAATTTTCACCCATTGTGCCCGCGTAACAATGCCGGATTTTCCGCGCAGTGAAAGACAGCCTTCTTCACCCCGCTGTTTTCCCGCGGAATCTAAAATTTTGGGATTAACCAATTCCAACAAACCGTCCCCCACATCAATTACCACAACACATTTGCTGATTCCCACCTGAGGAGCCGCCAAACCGACCCCTTCGGCATCATACATGGTCTCAGCCATATCATCAATGAGTTTTCCTAAACGCTGATCAAAGCGTTTGACTTCTTGAGCTTTCGCTCGTAAAATTTCATCACCCATTTGCACAATTTCATAAATTGCCATTTCACACCTCTGATTTTTTCACTTTTATAAACGCTTTGCTTATGATTTTTCATTTTCGTATTTGCCGGGAAAAACCTTCTTTTTTTCTTTTTCCCAGCATCACTAATGAAAAAGCCTCAATCTATCTTATTATTATATCATACCTTTTATATCATTTCAGCATTTTTTTACAGAAATTCGCAAGGGAAGAAGAAAAGTCAAAAATTTTTACCTTTCACATAATTTGCAGCGGTTCCACATCCACCGCCACATTCACTTCTTTGCGGACGCGTTTTTCTTTTTCTAATCGTTCCAGAGCACGACGAGTCAAATTTCGAATCAAAGATAAATCCGCCGATTTCAGCAAGATCTGCATTCGATAGCGATCTTTAATTTTATACCGAGGACAAGGTTTGGGTCCCCAACAAACCACAAACCGCTCATAAACATGTTCTCCCATTTCTTCTCCTATATAATAGGAGAGATACCGAGCTGTCTCTCCTGCCGCGGCTTCATCGCTGCTGCTGACTACCAGACGAACCATAGCGGCAAAGGGCGGATATTCCGCAAACTCCCGCATTTGGATTTCCTGCTGATAAAAAGCTTCATAATCCTGTCGACGCACTGCTTCCATCACCCGATTAGAGGGATCATACGTTTGCACAATGACAGAACCCTGCTGATGACGACCGGAACGCCCCGCCACCTGCGTAATCAACTGAAAAGTGCGCTCTTCAGCGCGAAAATCAGGCAAATTCAAAGAAATATCCGCAGCTACTACTCCCACCAACGTCACGCCGGGAAAATCCAACCCCTTAGCAATCATCTGCGTCCCCACCAAAATATCAATTTCTTTATTCCGCATAGCCCGATCAATCCGTTCGTAAATGGTACGATCCCCGACTGTATCTCGATCCAGACGAACAATCCGTGCCTTCGGGAACAAAGAATATGCCGTATTCGCCACCTTCTGGGTGCCGGCGCCGAAATGACGAATGGCATGGGAGCCGCAAACAGGGCATACTTGAGGAGGACGTTTGGTCTCACCGCAATAGTGACATTTTAAAAGTCCTTCTCGCTCATGATAAGCCATGGCAACGGAACAATGAGGACATTCCACCACATAACCGCAAGAACGGCAGGAGACAAAAGAGTCATATCCCCGTCGATTTAAAAAAAGCAAACTTTGACAACCGGCGCGTAGATTTTCTTCCAATTTCCGCCGCAACAACCGAGAGAACATTTGGTTATTTCCTTCCCGCAGTTCCTGACGCATATCAACCACCGTTAATTCCGCCAATTGACGGTTATGAACACGACCGGTCAATTTTACCAGCAGGTATTCTCCCTGCCGCGCTCGATAATAATCCCCTACATCCGGCGTAGCGCTGCCCAGCAACAAAGAAGCGCCGGTCAAGCGGCAGCGTTCTTTCGCCACCGTAACGGCATGAAAACGGGGACTGTTTTCTTGTTTATAACTGCTTTCGTGTTCTTCATCAATAATCACCATTCCTAAATTAGGCGTCGGTGCGAAAATAGCGGAACGGGCGCCGATGACCACATCAAATTTGCCCTCCGCAATGCCCATCCAGGCTTTTCGCCGATCAGAACCGGACAAATTGGAATGGAGCACTGTAACCCGACCGCCTAAACGCCCTTGGAAAATCCGGACAGTTTGAGGAGTCAGCGCAATTTCCGGTACCAAAATAATCACTTGCTTGCCCTGTTGTAAAACTTTTTCCGCCTGATCCAGATAGATTTCTGTCTTTCCGCTGCCCGTCACTCCGAATAACAGAGCAGGCTTATCTGCTGTCATTCGATTTTCATCCAAACGGTGAATTGCCTCCCGTTGTTCCGGAGTCAGTTCCGGACGGGGCGTTTCCTGATATACCGCTTCCTCGCCCCAGACAATATCCTCCCGTAGTTCTATAATATTTTTCTTCGCCAGTTCTCGCACTACAGCCGCCGAAACACCGGTTTTTTCCAGAACTTCTGCAAAAGAAGCCCCATTATGGTGAAAAATATATTCCAAAGCGATTTTTTGTTTGGGGCCGCGCAGCTCCGGCATTACCAATGTCCGCACAAACGCTCGTTTTATTACGGAAGACTTGGGCATTCTTCCGGTCAGGCGCATTCCCGCCGGCAACATTCCCTGCAATACGCTGACCCATTGGTCCAAATAATATTCGGTGATAAAACGACTTAAATCGATGAGATCACGGCGCAGCACGACACCGGAACTAACCACCTCGTCAATGGGTTTGATTTTTTCTCGGTCATAATCCACCTCTGATAAAACATCCACCACAAAGGCTTCCAATCGCTGATGCCCAAAAGAAACCTTAACAATCATACCCTGGCGCACATCCAAATCACGGGGAATTTCATAATAAAAGATTCGATTTAAAGCACCGGCTCTTTGATTCACCACAACAGCTGCAAACATGATTTCTCTCCTAATCATACAGGTTTTTTGTTTTTATTCATTCTGAGCCAATTATATCATATTTTAACAAGGGAAAAAAGCGTCGAGCCATGAAAAAACAGGACCGAACCTTCGATCCTGTTTCGCTGTTTGCATGCTTTTGCCATGACTCTGCCCAGAATCCTTCTCTCCCGATCGGGAAGTTTCTTCGTATCAAAGAAACTTCCCCGGATATCCTATCTGAAGAGCAGCAAGCATACTCTACCACACAATTTTTTTAAGTGCTCAACATGCTTCTACCACCATCTGTAATATAATCCTCTTTCTTTTCCTTAACAAAAATACAAGAAAACCGTTGTGATTTCATGCACCAAAACCAAAAATTTCACAAAAGCTTCAAATACCCTCACCTTATCATCCACTTTCTTAACAACAGCTGCTATGAAAAGGATTCTTTCAAATGAAAAACAACAGGCAAAAGAAGCATGCAATCTCATTATAGCCCGAATATGGACAATTGTCAATATTTGAATTAGGTTTTATGATAAATTCAGAAAGATCGGGGTGAAAACAATGATCATCTACGACAGACTGTGGGAAACCATGAAAAAAAAGCAAATTTCCCAATACCGACTGATTAAAGAATACAAGATCAGCAGCGGTCAATTAGACCGCCTACGCAAAAATGAAAATGTCAGTACCCATACCCTCAATCAACTTTGCAAAATCCTCCACTGTAAATTAGAAGAAATTGCCGAATATGTTGAGGAATAAAAAAGCCGAGCGTAAACGCTCGGCTTTTTATAACTTTTCATTTATCAAAATTTTCAAAACAGCATCAATTATTTATTGAAATATCTCTTAATCAAGCCACGGAAAGCGGCGCCATGACGCGCTTCATCTTTAGCCATTTCATGAACGGTGTCATGTACGGCGTCATAACCCAACTGTTTGGCCAAAGTCGCCAATTCTTTTTTGCCGGCGCAAGCGCCATGTTCAGCTTCCGCGCGCATTTCCAGGTTTTTCAAGGTGCTGTCTGTTACTACTTCACCCAGCAGCTCAGCAAATTTCGCGGCATGTTCCGCTTCTTCATAAGCGGCTTTTTCCCAGTACAGACCGATTTCCGGATAACCTTCCCGATGAGCGACACGAGCCATAGCCAGATACATGCCGACTTCAGTGCATTCGCCGGTAAAATTCGCACGCAGACCTTCTACGACTCTTTCATCCAAGCCCTGCGCAACACCTACCCGATGTTCATCCGCGAAAGGAGCATCGCCGGTTTCTTCCATTTTCGTGAATTTATCAGCAGGAGCTTTGCATTGGGGACAGAATTCCGGAGGAGTATCGCCTTCATAAACATAACCGCAAATCGAACATACAAATTTAGCCATTTTTACATTACCTCTTTTCTTTTTGAATTTTTTCTTATTAGAGAGTGTTTATGATCCATAATCGCTTATTGATAACGATTATCGATAACCTTTATTTATATTATACTTTAAATTTCGGGAATGTCAAGGGAAATTCCTATCAAAGTTGTAAAAAAAAACCAATTTTCTAAAGTTTTTTCCGTTTGAAATCAGTAAGAGAGATTCCTCCGGATAAATCCTGTTTTTATCTTGTGTGCCATAGGCAACTTGTTATATAATAGAACTATCTGAGATGATAAGACCACGCGAAACATGTCGGAAAATAAAAGGAGATTTGATATGAACAAGAAAGTATATCGTGTTTTTGTAGAAAAAAAACCGGATTTTGCTGTGGAAGCTAAGCATCTGCTGGAAGATATCCGCACCAATCTGCAAATCACCTCATTGACAAATCTGCGTCTGTTGAATCGCTATGATTGCATGGGCATCGAAGAGGCGGAATATGCCGCCGCTTGTAAAACCATTTTCGCAGAGCCGCCTGTCGATGAAATTTATGCCACTCTGCCGCCGACAGAGGATGCCAAAGTTTTCGCGATTCAATACCTGCCGGGGCAATTTGACCAGCGAGCAGATTCCTGTGCCCAATCCATTCAACTGCTGACTCAAAAGGAACGGCCTTTGGTCCGCAGCGCCAAAGTTTATTTACTCTACGGGGCAATCACAGAAGAAGAATTGAGCGCCATTAAAAGCTATCTGATCAATCCTGTGGAAGCCATGGAAGCAGACATGAGCAAACCTGATACGCTGGAAGAACGCTATCATCAACCGGAAACCGTCGCCATCCTGGAAGGATTTTTGACATTGGATCAAGAGGGTTTAGCATCATTGATGAAAGAATTAGGACTTGCCATGGATTTGGCGGATATTACCTTCTGCCAGCAATATTTCAAAGAAGAACAGCGGGATCCCACCATCACCGAAATCAGAATGATCGATACCTACTGGTCGGATCATTGCCGGCATACCACTTTTCAAACAGAAATTACAGAAGCGGTTATCGCGCCTTCTTATATTCAAGAATCCTTTGCCAAATATCTGGCATACAAAAACGCGCTGGGACGAAAAAACAAACCTGTCTGCCTAATGGAAATCGCCACCATGGGAATGCGCTATTTGAAGGATCAAGGCAAACTGCCGGATTTGGATCAAAGTGAAGAAGTCAACGCTTGCTCTATTAAAATCAAAGTGAAAATTGATGAGCAGGAAGAAGACTGGCTGCTCATGTTCAAAAACGAAACCCATAACCATCCCACAGAAATTGAACCCTTCGGCGGTGCCGCCACCTGCCTCGGCGGCGCGATCCGCGATCCTTTGAGCGGTCGATCTTATGTTTACCAAGCGATGCGTGTAACAGGAGCCGGCAATCCCCTAACCCCTATCCAAGAAACCCTACCCGGGAAATTACCTCAGAAAAAACTGGTAACCACAGCGGCAGCCGGATATTCTTCTTACGGTAATCAAATCGGACTGGCCACAGGGTTGGTACATGAGCTTTATCACCCCGGTTATGTAGCAAAACGAATGGAAATCGGCGCTGTAGTGGGTGCGGCTCCTATAGAAAATGTGGTGCGACTGCGACCGGAAGCCGGAGATTTAGTAATTTTGCTGGGCGGTTCCACCGGTCGAGACGGCTGCGGAGGAGCGACGGGCTCTTCCAAATCTCACACAAAGGAATCTTTGACCACCTGCGGCGCCGAAGTTCAAAAAGGAAATCCGCCAGAAGAACGCAAAATCCAACGCTTGTTCCGTAACAGCGAAGTAACCCGTCTCATCAAACGCTGCAATGACTTCGGCGCGGGCGGCGTTTCTGTCGCTATCGGTGAATTAGCGGACGGTCTCCGTATCAACTTAGACGCCGTACCGAAAAAATACGAAGGCTTAGACGGTACGGAATTGGCCATTTCCGAATCTCAGGAAAGAATGGCGGTTGTCATCGCCGCCAAAGACAAAAAGGCCTTTTTGGAAGCAGCCAAAAAAGAAAATCTACAGGCAGTTCCCGTAGCGGTGGTCACAGCGGAACCCCGTCTGATCATGCATTGGAAAGGAAACACCATTGTCAACATTGCCCGTAGTTTTCTGAACAGCAACGGCGCTCCCAAAGAAACCAAAGTTCAAGTGGATATCACAGATTTATCTCAAATCGACCAGCAATTCTGTCAAAAGATCAAAGGAAACACCTATCGCGAGCAACTGATTTCCTGCTTAACCGATCTCAACATTTGCTCACAAAAAGGTCTTGTGGAACGCTTTGACAGCACCATCGGCGCCGGAACTGTCACCATGCCTTTCGGCGGCAAAACCCAGTTGACCCCGACTCCCTACATGGCAGCAAAAATCCCGCTACTCAAAGGAACTACCAATACCGCTTCCATTATGAGTTATGGATTCAACCCCTACATTTCCTCTGTCAGCCCCTATCACGGTGCTATGTTGGCAGTAGTAGATTCTGTGACCAAATTGGTAGCTGCCGGACTGCCTTATCAAAAACAGTGGCTGACACTGCAGGAATATTTTGAACGCACCAACAACGATCCCAAGCGCTGGGGCAAACCTTTCGCAGCGTTACTGGGCGCCTTTGAAGCCCAAGATCGACTTGGTATCGCGGCCATCGGCGGCAAGGACAGTATGAGCGGCACTTTTGAGCAAATTGATGTGCCGCCGACGCTGGTTAGCTTCGCCATCGGCACCATCGACGCGGCCACCATCATCACACCGGAATGGAAAGGCGCCGGACATCGGGTATATCTGATAAAACCCAAATATGACCAAAACCACCTGCCTGATTTCGACTCTTTAAAAGAAAATTATGATCAAATCATCCGTTGGATTCGCAGCGGTAAAATTTTGGCGGCACAGGCTCTCGGAATGGGCGGAGTCGCGGAAGCAGTCTGCAAAATGTCTTTCGGGAATCTGATCGGATTCCGCTTCCAAAAAGCAACCGATCTGTTCAGTCAATGTTATGGAGCGGTTTTATTGGAAACAGAGGAAGAATTGGACGCCGCCCTGTTAGGATTCACCACTGAGGAACCTGCCATTACCATTGAGAAAGAAACCATATCTCTGGCTGATTTAATCACTTCTTGGGAAAGCACCTTGGAGCCCATTTACCCTACCCGCGCGAAAGTGGCGGCGTCTCAACCGGAAACTATCAGTTCCCCGCCCTGCAAGATGTCTTATAAACCCGCCATGCCCATTGCCAAACCCCGTATTTTACTGCCGGTATTTCCCGGCACCAACTGCGAATATGATACCGCAAGGCAGTTTGAACGGTTCGGTGGTCTCTGTCGAACATTTGTGATCGGCAACTTGAATCAGCAAATGGTGGAAGAAAGCGTGAAAACATTAACCGAAGCCATCCGCAACAGCCAAATCATCATGCTTCCGGGTGGATTTTCCGGCGGAGACGAACCGGAAGGCAGCGGCAAATTCATCGCTACCTTTTTCCGCAATCCCGCCATCAAAGACGCGGTCACCGATTTGTTAGAAAACCGCGATGGGTTGATGCTGGGAATCTGCAACGGATTCCAGGCGTTAATCAAACTGGGACTATTGCCCTACGGTAAAATCTGTGATATGCAACCGGACAGTCCAACCCTTACCTTCAACAACATCGGCCGTCACCAAAGCATGATGGTGCAAACCCGTATTGCCTCTACCAATTCTCCCTGGCTGGCCTATAATCAAGTAGGCGATATCCATACCATTGCCATCTCCCATGGTGAAGGAAAATTTGTCGCCAATGTCGACCATCTGGCCCGCCTCAAGAAAGAAGGACAAATCGTTACCCAGTACGTAGATCCCAACGGCAACGCCACAATGCAAACCCCATTTAACCCTAACGGTTCCGTGCTGGCCATCGAAGGTATTTGTTCTCCGGACGGGCGAATATTGGGAAAAATGGGACATTCCGAACGAATTGGAACATATATTACCAAAAATGTTCCCGGTACCAAAGATCAATTGCTTTTTAAAGCGGGTATCGATTATTTCGCGCGATAATATTTTAAAACAAAAAGGGACAGCAGGCGGTTCCTGCCTGCTGTCCCTTTACAAAAGCATAAAAGCCAAACCACCCATCGAAATGGGTGGCTTGGCAAAAAAAAGAATTGAATTTTTTGGAGGCTTTTTTATGCTCTGCCTGACCTGGAGCAAGTTCAAATTATCTGAAAACAACTTCGTCCGCAAAACGCAATTGGGTCAATTGCTTGTGTGTGATTAGATTTTTTTTGGAGAAGAACGCGGACAAAGCTGCGGATAATTTGGCAAACAAAAATTTCAACAGCGCGTCGTTCTTAAAAGAACGACGCTTTTTCGTCAGATCTTTTAAATGACATAGCATAACTTCAACTGACCGCGTGCCGGTGTTTCCAACATCTTGGAATGAATGATATATTCCGCCGTAGAAAAATTATTGGCAATAGGAATATCATACACCTGTGCAATTCGCAGAAGCGCTTTGACATCAGGATCATGGGGTTGCGCCGTCAAAGGATCGGAAAAGAAAATAATGATATCGATTTTCCCTTCCACCACTTGGGCGCCAATCTGCTGATCGCCGCCTAAAGGGCCGCTTTTATATGCTTGCACTTGCAGTCCCGTCGCTTCATGAATCTGTTTGGCAGTAGTTCCGGTACCGCAAAGATTGTGTTTTTCTAAGATATCTTTGTTCATTTGACACCATTCGATCATCCGATGCTTCATATTATCGTGAGCAATCAGAGCAATTCTTTTTGGAGTCACGCACTCGCCTCCTTTCCGTATTCTATTCCTATGGCGGTGAACCGCCTGATTATTCCTGATCTGCTTTTTTCGGGAAAAGCGGAACTTGATGGCGTACCCCGGTGATAGAATATTCGACCCATTCAGCCACATTGGTAGCGTGGTCTCCGATACGTTCCAAATATTTGGAAATCATCAAAAGGTCAATATAATACTCGCCTTGGGAACTGTCTGCCGCAATGTTCCGAATTAATTTTCGTTTGATTTTACCAAAGTACTCATCCACCACATCGTCATAATCAATGACGCTTCTCGCCAAATCCAAATCGGAATCAACGAAGGATTTGATACTATCGGATACCATTTTCTGGGCTTCTCTGGCCATGCTTTCCAGATTTACCTCATGCTCATGGTCTTTACCAATAATATACATGGCGGTTTCCGCGATATCGGAAGCCTGATCCCCGATACGTTCCATATCCGAAACCATCATCAAGGTAGAGGAAATCAACCGTAAATCAGAAGCCATAGGCTGTTGATGCAGAATCAATTTCATGCAAAGGGATTCGATATCCCGTTCCAGCTGATCGATTTCCGTTTCGATTTCCATAACGGTTTTGTTCATCTCCGCATCATCATTGACCAACACTTTAATAGCGTCATCAATAATCTCCACGCACAGAGAACCCATATGAATCATTTTATCATGCAGCAATGCCAGCTGTTTGTCGAAATAATTTCGCATCAACCAAACCTCCCTGTAATATAATCTTCTGTTCGCTTGTCACGCGGCATCGAGAATATCTGATCTGTTTTCCCGACTTCAACAATTTCCCCCAGCAGGAAAAACACCGTAATATCAGAAATACGAGCAGCCTGCTGCATATTATGCGTAACAATAACAATAGTATAGTCTTTTTTAAGATCCATTACCAAATCTTCAATTTTCGATGTAGAAATGGGGTCCAAGGCGGAAGTCGGTTCGTCCATCAACAACACTTCCGGCTCTACCGCCAAAGCTCTGGCAATACAAAGACGCTGCTGCTGCCCACCGGATAATCCCAGCGCGCTCTTTTTCAAACGGTCTTTAACATCCTCCCAAAGAGCAGCCTGACGCAGCTTTTCTTCCACGATCTGATCCAACTTGGCTTTAGAACGAATGCCGTGGGTTCTGGGCCCATAAGCGATGTTATCATATACGCTCATGGGGAAGGGATTGGGTTTTTGAAAAACCATACCCACCCGTTTCCGCAGTACATTAACATCCAGTTCCGTAAAAATATCCTTGCCGTCCAGCAGAACCTGTCCGGTAATTTTGCAGCCTTCAATCAAATCATTCATTCGATTGAGGGTTTTGATCACAGTGGATTTCCCACAGCCGGAAGGACCGATGAAAGCGGTGATTTCTTTTTCCGGGATATGCAAATCAATCCCTTTGATGGCTTTGAAGTCATCGTAATACAATTCAAGGTTTTCTATATCAAATTTCACCTTAAGCATCTCCTTCTCTGTTCCTAAATTTTGGAAATTCTCTTGGCAACAAAATTGGAAAGGGCATTAATACCGATTACCACAACCAACAAAATAACCGCCGTGGCATAGGCCTGTTCGGTGTATAGACCTTCCGAAAGCAGGCAATACATATGAACCGCCAATGTTCTGGCGGAGTCCAGCAGGCTGCCGGGAACCGCCGCCATGGTGCCGGCGGTAAAAATCAGAGCTGCCGTTTCTCCAACGATACGACCGATTGCCAAGATGACACCGGCGATAATCCCCGGCATTGCCGTGGGAACAATGATGCGGAAAATGGTTCGCAATTTTCCGGCGCCCAATCCGTAACTGCCTTCTCGATACGTATCAGGTACCGCCAAAAGCGCTTCTTCTGTTGTCCGAATGATGGTAGGCAACACCATGATCGCTAAAGTCAAAGCACCGGCAATCAGCGAATAGCCCCAGCCCAACGCGATGACGAATGCCAGGAATCCGAACAGACCAAATACGATGGACGGAATTCCCGCCAGCGTTTCGGTGGTCAGACGGATCAACTTCACCAATTTAGAACCGCGTTTGGAGTATTCCACCAGATATACCGCAGAAAAAATCCCAATGGGTACCGCGAACAACAATGTCAACGCCGTCATATACAGCGTATTGATAATGGAAGGCAACATGGAAACATTGTCGGTATTATATTCCCAGGCAAATAAATCCGGCGTAATATTAGGAATCCCCTTTACCAGGATATACAAAACAATAAACACCATAATCCCAACGGTCAGCACAGCCGCCAATTTGATCAAAATCATTCCCACCAAAGAAAAGGGTCGATTTAAGTATTCCTTCATATTCATGAATTATCACTCCTTTTCAGCAATGAGAAGCACAAATTGATAATCAAAATGAAAACGAAAAGCACAACCGCTGTAGCAATCAACGCCTCTCTGTGTAAACCGGAAGCATAACCCATTTCCAAAACGATATTAGCGGTCAATGTTCTGACACCGGAAGTAATACTATCCGGCATGATTACTTGATTGCCGCAGATCATTACAACCGCCATGGTTTCTCCGATAGCACGCCCCACACCGAGAATCACACCGGCCATAATACCAGACTTAGCGGCGGGAAACATGGAACGGAAAATACTTCTTTCTTTGGTGGCGCCCAATGCCAGCGAGCCTTCATAATAAATATCCGGCACCGCACGCAAAGAACTTTCCGTCGTGTTAATAATAGTGGGCAAAATCATCACGCCCAACAGTACAGAAGCGGTCAAGATGCCTTTCCCGCTGGTGGAGAACAGTGTCTGTACCACCGGAACAAATACAACCAAGCCAAAGAAACCGTAAACGATGGACGGAATTCCTGCCAATAACTCAACGGCGGGCTTGATCATTTTATATAATTTAGGAGGACAGTATTTTACCAAATACACCGCGGTCAAAATGCCAATCGGTACACCCACAATGATCGCCCCGGCTGTTACATAGATACTGCCGATGATCATCGGGAAGATTCCGTACAGATCGGATCGGGGTTTCCATTCGGTTCCCAGGAGGAAATTGAGAAAACCGATCTCTTTCATTGCGGGGATGCCGTTGGCAAACATGAATACGCAAATGGCTACAACTGCGGCGATGGAAACGCAGGCGCAAACCAAAAATACTATCCGCATACTGCTTTCTTTCATACTGTTTTTCATATATTCACCACATCCGTAAAAACCGAATCTACTCGTTACCTACTCGTTCTTCTATAATCTTCCAATCACTTTTCCTATTTTGTATTTAAAAATTCCCGGACTGTCTCAGTGAAAAACTCATTTTTTCACTGAGCTTCTCTATTTTCGGATCTCTTTTTTCGTTTATTTTAAGAATGAGGCGTCCGAG
>CBCTTQ010000014.1:0-49341 GCA_965149945.1 uncultured Peptococcaceae bacterium
GTTTTTGCAAAAAAGGGTTCACCGCGAAGCCGTCTTCCGCCGAATCTCATTTCCGCAGAAACAAAATACCCAATGTGTTGGGGCCGCAATGACTGGAAACCGTACAACCCGCCACCGTTTCCAATACTTCGTCAAAGGCTTGGTACCGAGCGATTTCTCCTTTCACCGCCGTCACCAGCTTTGGATCACAACCGGTATGGGTCACAAAAATCCGACGGCAATCCAAATCCCGCCGTCCTTCCAAACGGTTCCGTACATATTGACGCACGCAGTTTTCAAAACCGCCACGATACTTTTTGCCTACTTTCATGCCTCCGTCCACCACTTCGATGCAGGGTTTGATTTTCAAAATCCCGGTGGCAAGGGCTGCCACCGACGAACAGCGACCTCCTCGCCGCAAATACTCTAAGGTATCGATAACAAAGCTGGCTTCCACCCGATCCCGCAGGACTTCCAGACGGCGGACAATGTCTGCCGCCGCCACTCCCTGATCCGCCAATTCTCTGCCCGCTAAAACCAGCAGACCGCTGCCGGTGGAAAGATTGCGCGTATCCACTACATACACATTGTCAAAGTCCGCCGCCGCTAAAGCGGCGTTCTGACAGGTACTGGAAAATCCCGAACTGATGCTGAAGTGAATCAACGCCTCGCAATCTCCGGCATAACGCGCGAACACCTGATGGTAGTCAGCGGCGTTGAGAGCGCTGGTGCCGCAGACGCCTTGTCCTGATTCCACATAATCAAACACGTCCCGCGGATGAATTTCCACCCCGTCTTTGAACACCTGATCCCCCTTGACGATGAGCAGAGGAATCAATTCTACACCATATTGTTGTTGCAGTTCCGGCGACAAATCGCAGGTACTGTCCGCTGTTATCATAATCCTCATATCCTTCTCCTTTCGAGCGTCTCTTTTCACAGAAAAAAGGCACCTCTTTCGGGGTGCCTGAAAGAAAGTGCCCTGTCACAAACGATGGTCAGGCCTTGCCGGAGCAAAGGAGCACTTCTCTCATTTTATGCGCCACCACTTCACGGATGGCGGCTCTGCCGTCGCCCAGATACTGTCTGGGATCGAAATGATCCGGATGTTCCGCCAAATGTTTGCGCACCGAAGCCGTCATCGCCAAACGCAGGTCAGAGTCAATATTGATTTTGCATACAGCCATTTGCGCGGCTTGTTTCAACATTGCTTCCGGCACCCCGATAGCGTTAGGCATTTGACCGCCGTATTGGTTAACCATCCGCACATACTCTTGCATCACCGAAGAAGCGCCGTGAAGCACAATAGGAAAGCCGGGCAGACGGCGGCTCACTTCTTCCAAAATATCAAAACGCAACTGGGGTTTGGTGCCGGGCTTAAATTTATAAGCGCCGTGGCTGGTACCGATGGCAATGGCCAAAGAATCGACGCCCGTTTTATTTACAAACTCTTCCACCTGCGCCGGATCGGTATAGGAAGAATCTTCAGCGCTGACATTGACATCATCTTCCACACCTGCCAAGCGTCCCAGTTCACCTTCCACTGTCACATTGCGAGCATGGGCATATTCCACCACTTCTTTGGTTACCCGAATGTTTTCTTCAAAGGGCAGCGAGGAACCGTCGATCATTACGGAGGTGAAACCGCCGTCAATGCAGGCTTTACAGATTTCAAAATTTTCTCCGTGGTCCAGATGCAGAGCGATATCCAATCCGGAATCGGCAATGGCGGCTTCCACCAGTTTCACCAGATAAATATGCTTAGCGTATTTTCTGGCGCCGGCGGAAACCTGCAAAATCAGGGGAGCCTGCTCCGCCTTGGCCGCTTCTATAATCCCCTGAATGATTTCCATATTGTTTACATTGAACGCCCCAATGGCGTAGCCGCCTTCATAGGCTTTTCGAAACATCTCTTTGGTATTGACAAGAGTCATAAGATACCTCCTTTTACCCATTTGTTCTGTATTGTTTGTATTATTTGTATGGTTTGCCTTGCTTTTCGCCTTTTACAGAGGAGTGGGCAGACGGCAATCTTCCGCCGCCAATTTCACCATGCGGGGAGATCCCAAAAAGCCCAGCCCCAGTACCGCCGCGTCACAGGCCAATCCTAACAAAGCGTCTTCCCGCAGCTCATCCAGATAAAAATAAAATTCATGGGGATCATCACAGCATTTTCCCCAGAGCAGCACATACATCATCCGCTCTTGATCCAGACCGATGGCGCAGGGATGCCGCCCGCAGACACAGCCGACTTCCAAATCCTCTCCCTTTTTCAGTTGAAACAAGGAGAAGGTTCGGTAGACGATCCTGCCGCAATGGGGGCAGGCAAAAGCGATGGCTAGATTCGTAGGAATAATCATAACGCCTCCCGCTTATCTATAAAAAATCCCCGGCGGCGTCCCGCCGCCTTATCGATTTTTAAAAACAAAAACCGATCCTCTTTCTTAATTCCATATCTGAAGAGAAAATCCTGCCGTCGAAAAGATTCTCTCGCCGACAGAAAACTTTTGCCTATTTGGCAATTTTCTGGTATAATAATAGTATGTGATGTGTTCACGTGTAAAATGTTAGTCATGAAAGTTGAGGTTGAAATAATGAACATCGCGGTATTATTGAAACCCAAAATGACTGTTGCTTTTTTGACCGGCGAAAGCACCCTGCGTCAAGGCATGGAAAAAATGCGCTATCACGGATACACAGAGATTCCCGTCACCGACCGACAGGGAATTTATCTGGGCACCATCAGCGAAGGCGATTTTCTCTGGTACATTTACGACCGCGGGCAGCTGGACAAAGAAGACATTGAAACGACCACCGTGGCAACCATCCTCAACACCAGACGTTGTCCCGCCGTGCGCATTGACGCCACCATGCGCGAATTGCTGTATCATGTGGTGGATCAGAACTTTGTGCCGGTGGTGGACGATCGAGGCGGATTCATGGGCATCGTCACCAGAAAAGACGTGCTGAAATGTTTTGCCAATCCGGAAACCTTCAAAGAGGATTGACACGGAGTTTCCCACAGAATTTTGGGCGCCGGCCCCCTGAGCCGATGTCCGCGGGGCAGTAGCGGCGAAATTGCCGAAAAATTCAGAAATCTGCGGAATCAGGAAAACCGGGGTTGCTCGGCCAAACAATCATCAAACCCAAAGCGAACAAGAAATAAGCTGAAAACCTACGGGAAAGCAAAAATGACTACGGTCGACCAAAAACAATTGAATAAACACAAAAGAGACCGGAACATTCCGGTCTCTTTTCGCGTCTTTGATTTTCTCATCATTTGATTTTCCATGGTTGCTTTCTTTTGACGATTTTCGTCGTTGATGTTTCCCCGCGCGAACGGATCATTTCTTGTCTTTTACTCAATCTATCAACAGCGCCCGCTCACCGGTGCTGAAATCATCATAAACCACAACATAAGAAACGCTGGTATCTACCTTATGGAAAGGGGTATAACTCAACGCGTTAACATCGGCGGTTTGCGCCATGACTTCCCTGATGGCGGCGGGATCTGTGATGCTTTCCGCCAGTTGACCGCTGACAGATTCCTCAAATTCCTCAAACGTCATGGTTTCCCGCGCTTCGGGAGAGTTGAGATAGCGCTGATACAGGGCGCTGTTTTCTACCGCCGCGTCAACATCGATTCCTCCCGTTCCTTGGTAATAGACTTCGATGCTGTTGATATGCTCCAAACTGTCCCCGAAGAAATCCGCCCCGAACAGTTCTTCCACCACCGCGATGGTATTGGTGAAAGAAGAATACACGGGATAGGCTCCTTCATAGAAAGGTATCTGATAGTCAGCGTCATTTTCATAAATGTCCACCGCTTCGGCAATGGTATCGGGCGTCTGCCGCGCGTCGGTGAACAACAGCAGCGATATCTGACCGATAGGAATTTCGTCCCGCATGGTCTCCCCGGTCAATTGCCGATAGTCTTTCTGATAGGCCTCCACCAGGCGGCGCTGGTCAGCGTCATTCATGGCCGCCGCCCCGTCTAAATCAATGCTGTTGGCTTTGAAATTATCCACGCCGTCCACAAAAATCTGTTGGGCAGGCAAATGATTGACGCCGGAATAGCTTTCTTGGTATTGGCTGTCATTAAGAATCGTAATCAGCTGTTCCTGAATTTCTGATACCGGCAGATTGCTGTACAGGCGGGCTTTACCGTTGCCTGTTTCGTCCGGATTATACACAATGCCCACGCTGACATAGTTCTGTTCCGCCGGATCGTTCGTATCCAAAACAATCTCTTCCGATAAGGAACCAAAGGAACCAAAAGAATCGGCGGTCGTTCTTGACGCGGTCTCCTCATCGGCGCTGTTTCGCGCGATGCCTTGCCGCGCGACGGCCAAAACCGCCTCAACGGCAGCAGGGTCGCTGATTCGTATCCGCTGCGGCTCCAATAAATTCGAAGCCTCGTCACTGATATAGCCATAACCGGGGTAGCTGTAATCATTGAGTCCGTTGATTTCCAAAAGAACACTGTCTACATCGGCGGTTTCCGGCAGATAGGCGTCATAGCCGCCCCAGTCTCCCGCCAAATAACCGAAAAACCCGCAGGAGAGCACAGCCACCAATACCACGCCGATCCAACCCCGTTTTACAGCGGCAAATTCCTGCTCAATCCAAATTTGCAGGAATTGCGAGATGAGTACCGCGCCCGTCACCGCCCCGAAAAACAACCAGGGCAGACTGTTGTTACCGATGGTATAAAACAAATAAGCAAAGCATACGGTGCCCAAAAACGCCAAAGGCAGACGAACAATGGGTTTGGTGCAGCGGAATACCAACGATTTGCCGGCGGCTTCCGACTTGCGTCGTTGATAGCACAGCACCGCCAGCGCCAGCGCGGCCAGTCCCGCTACCAGCAGAATCAGGCAATTCAAAAGCCGCAAATCTCCCGTAAAGGTGTTGATGACCGGAGAGCTGTAAATATAGGCTGTCTTGCCGTCATAAAACGGAGCCCAGAACGTTTGGAAAAATTGCAGATACAAACTTTGACGCAGCAACAACACCAGGGGTCCCAAGAAGTTCATCACGATCATCAGCAGCAGCGCCATGACAGAGGTGCCGCTCAGCATCATGGCAAACACCATCATGCTGTACAAGCAGAAGAAGGAAAGCACCAGCCGCAGCGCCAGCAGCGTATACTCTCCCCAAGGGAAGACGCCGCCGTAGCCCAGCCCCGCCACCACACAGGCGTTCAACAAAACACCCAGCAAAAAAGGAAGCAGGAAAAGCAGGAAACCGGCGCAATAACGAATCGCGAACAAGCGACCCCGTTTCAAAGGCAGGCTGTGGAACAAATCCACCTGCTGCGAACGAGTCAAATAATGAAACAGCACAACTCCCGCCAGCACCGCGCCCATCACAACAATAACCGCCGAGCAATTATAAAAAATGGCGCACATATTATCGACGCCGTTTCGAAGCGCTTCCGCCAATGCCTGTTCGCTTGAGAAACCGTCCGTCAACAGGCCGCGGCGCTGGGTGCTAATGGCGGTCGCCACCGGCATGGAAAAAATGAAGCCGATTACAGCCAGCACCAACAACCAGAGATTGCGTTTCATGACCGCAAAAATCAGTCTCAAATTAGACGAGGATGTTTTTAATGTCATAGCCGGCCACCTCCGTTTCCGAAATAAAGATTTCTTCCAGCGTCAACGGCAGAATTTCCGCGAAAACAGGATTCGCCGTGTAGATTTTTTTCATAATTTCCTCCCTTTCGCCTCGGGCAATCAGGATGGTGAGAGAGCCCCTCTTTTCTTCTTTGAGCAAAGAAAGCCCCAAAGCAGACAAGTCGGCCTCCCGCGGCAGCACACACTGCACCTTATGGATGTTGGTTTTCATATCGTCCAAATCCCGATTCAGCAGAATACCGCCTTTGTGGAGCAGTCCCACATGGTCACAGATGTCTTCCAGTTCCCGCAAGTTGTGCGAGGCAATGACCGGCGTCAACTGCCGTCCCGCCACTGCCGACGCCAGCAGGCTTTTCACCATCTGGCGCATTACGGGGTCCAATCCGTCAAAGGTTTCGTCGCAGAACAGATAATCCGTCCCCGCCGCCAGTCCGCAAATCACCGAAAGTTGCTTTTTCATCCCCTTGGAAAAAGTGTTGACTTTCCGAGTAGGATCCAAATCAAAACTTTTCAGCAATTGATGAAACTGCTCCCGACTGAACTTGGGATACAAAGAAGCATAAAAACTCGCCATGGTCTCCGGCGTGGCAGCCGGCAGAAAATACTGATCGTCGGAAATGTAGAACAGGCGTTCTTTGATTCTCGGCTGTTCATACACCTCTTCCCCGTCGATGGTCACACGACCGCTGTCCGGCTGCAAAATTCCCGACAACATCCGAAGAAAGGTAGATTTTCCGGCGCCGTTGGTTCCGATCAGCCCAAAAATAGAGCCTTTTTTGATCTCTGCGGAAAGTTGATCCACCGCTTTGATTTCCTCAAATTGTTTACTGATATTTTCCGCGACAATCATGTTTCATTCCCTCCTTTCGGTGTAGCGGGAGTTTTCTCCCAAAGTTCCGCCGTCATGTTTTGAAAATCTTCCAGCGAGAGGCCGATGGTTTGGCTTTCCGTCACCAATTCTTCCAGCCGCGTTCGAATCTTTCCCGCCCGCTCCCGCACAATGCGATCATGGGATTTTGCCAAAAAACTACCCTTGCCGGGGACACTGTAGGTCAGCCCTTTCTTTTCCAATTCAGCATAAGCTCGCTGGATGGTGTTGGGATTGATGGCGAGCTCCAGCGCCAAAGATCGGACAGAAGGCAGCTGCTGATCCGGCTGCAGCAGCCCCAGCACCGCCAGTTCCTCGATTTTATCCATAATCTGCTGGTACAAAGGTCGACGGTCTTTGTAATCAATGGTAATCATCGCTCTCCTCCTTTCTGTAAAATTGTCACAGAAAAAGCGTCGGAAAACGGCAAAACGCCCGGATCTTTCCCTGCTCAGCGCCAAAGACGCTGAACACTATCACAAGGGAAAGCCCTCCTCGGGCGCGCCGTCTCGGCGGGGAAGCCGCGAGTTGTTGTTGTGAAAAAGGGTCTCTTGGCGGAAAGCGGCTTCCCGCGGCAAACACCGCCTCACGGACAGTCTTTGTCGCTCAGCGCTGTACTAACTGTCCTATGTGTGTTAGTACACCTGTGCTACCTGTAGCATACACCATTTCCCTCAGAAAGTCAACATATTTTTAAAAAAAAATCATAGTTTTTTAATAGCTTGTATTTGTTTGAAAAAAACCGTATGGATGGGAGATGATGAGATTGTTTTTTTCGCCTTCCGGCAGAATTCGCGGGATTCTGCTGTTCTTTCTGACGCTCTTGTTGGTAACGGGACTTTTACTGGGCGCGGCGGTTACCCTGCTGCGGCAGGAAAAAACAGAAATCGCCCAACAGGAACAAAACCCCGATGTAACGATTTTACGCGCCGCTGAAAACAAGGTGGAAACACTACCCCTGGAAGAAGTGGTAGTGGGTGTGCTGGCAGGAGAAATGCCCGCCTCTTTTGAGCCTGCCGCTCTGGAAGCCCAGGCGGTAGCAGCTCGTACTTACATCTTAAAACGCTTACCGGAGCCCTACGGCAGCGGTTTAGCCGTCCACACGGACAACGCCTCTATCTGTGACGATTACGCTCACTGCCAAGCCTATGTAGACGAAGCCCAGCGACAAAAAAATTGGGGCGAGAAGTTCCAAGCCAATGAGGAAAAAATCCGCCGGGCGGTGACCGCCACCGCCGGTCAGATCATCACCTATGACGGAGAACCCATCTCCCCCACTTTCTGTTCCACCTGCGGCGGACAAACAGAGGCCGCCGGCGATTACTGGCAAAGCGACGTACCGGCCCTGCAATCGGTAGCCTGCTATTGGGACACCGACGCTCCCAAATATCTTTCCACCGTCACTTATACCGCGGAAGAAATGGCGTCCAAGCTGGGTATTCAACCGGAAGAATTAACCAGCCTGAAAATCGCTTCCACCAGCGCCAGCGGTCGAGTCACCTTGGTCACCTGCGGTGACAAACGGTGGAAAGGTTCCTCTGTACGGACAGCGCTGGGGCTGAATTCCACCAACTTTCAATGGCTGGAGGAAGACGGCAAATATCTGATCACCATCCAAGGGTACGGACACGGAGTGGGTCTTTGTCAACACGGCGCCAACGGCATGGCGGCAGCCGGCGCCGGCTATCAAGAAATTCTCCATCATTATTATACCGATATTGAAATTTCCCAAATCGGCGTCTGAGTCTTTCAGCCGCGGGAGAAAAGTTCTCGTTTCCGCGCGGCTCAAAAACCTGTTTGAAGAACCTCTTTGCCGTAACGGCGGCGCGTGTTCTCCACGGAGATGTGTTGACAATGTCCACACACTTTTTTATAATAAACATATCCCCGTCCGTCAACAGAAGCAAAAAAAGAAACGCCGCTCTTTGCTTGACGGAACCAAAAAACAACAGAAACCCACCACCCGCGGGTGATGATCGATACGAGGTGAACGCGATGGAGAAAATGCCCAAAACCATGGAATTGAATGTAGCGGTCATGTACCGTCTGTTGGAATTATGCCGAGAAAATGACATCGGCATCAGTCAGCTGGCGCAAAAATCCTGCGTTCCCCTGACCACTATTAAAAATATACTCAACGGCGCCAGTCAAAATCCCGGCGTCAATACCATCAACAAATTATGCCGCGGCTTCGGCATCACGCTGAGTCGTTTTTTCGACGGCGCTGTTTTCGCCGAGATCAACCGCAGCAACCAAAATCGATTCTTCAAGCCGCCAGAAGGAACCGCTAAAGAGGAGAACAGGCGTAAAGCGCTTTCATAATAACGCCGATCGCGATGTCGCTTTCCGAAAAATTCAATAACCCCGAACCAACGAACGATTTCTGCTTCGGGACGAAACAATCCTCAACGAGAAAGGAGCGGCAGTCATAGATTAAACGACTGCAAAAAAAATCATGAAATTTACCAAAATGCACGGAGCGGGCAACGACTTCATTATGGTCAATGGCTTTGAGCAGGCGCCCGCCGATTGGAATCAACTGGCAGCCCGTCTTTGCGACCGCAGATTCGCGGTGGGCGCCGACGGACTGATCCTTCTTCTGCCCAGCGAAACAGCGGATTTTGAAATGCGAATCTTCAACAGCGACGGCAGCGAAGCGGAAATGTGCGGCAACGGTATCCGCTGCGCCGCCATCTTTGCCCAGCGCCGCGGTATCACCGACCATAACTCCATGACGGTGCAGACCAAAGCCGGGCTTATCCGCCCGGAAGTACTTCCAGACACGGCGGACACCGCGCAAGTACGGGTAAACATGGGCAAACCGCGTCTGGCAGGAGCAGAAATCCCCTGCACCCTTAAAGGAGAACGAATCCTGGAACAGCCTATTATCGTCGACGGAAAAGAATATCATTTTTCCGCCGTCTCCATGGGCAACCCCCACTGCGTAGTTTTTTTGGACAGTCCCGCGGCGAAATTCCCTGTGCGGGAAGTGGGTCCTTCTTTTGAGAGTCACCCTTATTTCCCCGCCAAAACCAACACGGAATTCGCGGAAGTGCTGGACGAGCACCAAATCAACATGAGAGTATTTGAGCGGGGATGTGGTGAAACACTGGCCTGCGGCACCGGCGCCTGCGCTACCGCTGTCGCCGCCATCCTCACCGGACGCTGCCGGGATTGGCTGGATATCCACCTGCTGGGCGGTACCCTGCGCATTGAATATCAGGAAGGCGGTTCGGTCTTTATGACCGGGCCGGTCGCCGTCGCCTATGAGGGGGAAACCGTGAATTTCCCGCCGCCTGAAAAATTGACACACAAAAGGAGCGATTAAATATGGAAAAACAGCACCCCACCATCGGCATCGCCTTCGGCGGCGGCGGTATTCGGGGCTTTGCCCATCTGGCCATTATGGAAAAATTCAAAGAATATCACATTCAGGCGGATATGGTCAGCGGCACTTCCATCGGCAGCGGCATCGCCGCCATGTACGCCGCAGGACGTTACGGCGCGGAAATCAGCCAAAAAGTTTTTGACGTTGATATGAAAAAACTTTTCTCTCTGGGGGGCAAAAACGGATTCGTGCGGGGATCCAAATACGCACGAACCTTTATAGAATTGATCGGGGTCGAAACCTTTGAAGAACTGCCGATTCCGGTGCGCATTGTCAGCACGGATCTGATCAACTGGCGCCCCTTCATCCACCAATCGGGGGATCTGGCCATTGCCATTCAGGCTTCTTCCGCCTTGCCCGCCGCCTTCACACCGGTAGAATACGGCGACCTGCTGTTATCGGACGGCGGCGCCGTCAACAACTGTCCCGCCGATGTGCTGCGGGACATGGGCGCCGACATTGTCATCGCCATCGATTTAGACTATCGTTCTTACACCCGCCCCAAAAATATGTTAGAAATCGCCCAGCGGTTCATGGATATCACCGTCAGCAACGGCCGCCGCGCCGAAGGAGCGGATATTGTCATCAAACCTTTTGAAACCTATGTGGCGGCGCTGGCTCTTACCAAAGCGGAACTTTGCTACCGACAGGGAGAAACCGCCATTCAGCAAAAAATGCCGGAAATCCTGGCGTTGCTGCGGCAATGGTATGATGACCGCGCTCTGCCCTATCCCGATTATCTGCGGGAGGACTTTGTGCCGGACGCAAGCCCGATCATTCCGGACAAAGCCTAATCCGATTACCGAAAGCCGGCGGGTTTTGCCCCCTGTCGGCTTTTCCTGTTTTTCCCGCCGTGTTTATACGTTTATCGTCTCAGCGGCCCGTTCCATCAGGAATTTTCTCTAAAATTTTATGTGATTTTTTTGTTTGATTTATTCCAAAGGGCTGTCATGTCACATTGTGCTCATCTCGCCTTGTGATACGGTCTTTGCTCGATTTTCCAAAGGAGGAAGCGCCATGTTCAACATTATGGTGGTCGAAGACGACCCCAACACCCGAAAACTGATGTCCGCCGTCCTGGAACAAAACGGCTACAAACCGATTCCCGCTAAAGACGGGCTGGACGCTTTGGAAATTATGGACCACACCATGGTGGATTTGATCATTTTGGACATTATGATGCCCAACATGGACGGTTACGAATTCGCCGAGACTTTGCGGGACAGCGGCTACACACTGCCCATCTTAATGGTCACCGCCAAAGAAAGCATCCAGGACAAAAAGAAGGGATTTCTTTTGGGGGTGGACGATTATATGGTCAAACCCGTTAATGAAGAAGAAATGATTCTGCGGGTGGCCGCCTTGCTGCGCCGTTCCAAAATCGCCAATGAACACAAAATCAACGTCGGCGGCACCCTCTTGGACTATGACGCCATGAGCGTCAACGACGGCGCGAAAACGCTGGTACTGCCCCAAAAAGAATTTCTCTTACTCTATAAATTGCTCTCCTATCCCAATAAAATCTTCACCCGCCGCCAGCTGATGGATGAAATCTGGGATATGGACAGCGAATCTGACGAACGGACAGTGGACGTCCACATCAACCGTCTGCGAGATAAATTCGGTCAAAATCCCGACTTTGAAATTGTCACCGTGCGGGGATTGGGTTATAAGGCAGTGAAGAAAAATGAGTAAACATCATCAATCCAACAATTTCGGCATCAAGATGACCCTCTTTGTCCTGATGGTGCTGGTCATCTCCATCATGCTCACCTATTCTATCATCATGATCTTAAGCGGCGTGGGGCTGATTCCCTCCGCTTTTCTCGCCACGCTGTGGATGCCGGTTGTCACACTTTTTGTCAGTTTTTTGATGGGGTCTTGGATTTCCACTCTGCTGGTGCCCATTTTTTTCAAACCCATCAGCGAAATGCTTACCGCTACCAAATCCTTTGCCAAAGGAGATTTTTCCATCCGTGTGGACGACCGTGTCGGCAGCCAGGAAATGAGGGAGCTGCTCTCCAGCTTCAACCGCATGGCGGAAGAGTTGGAAAGTATCGAAATCTTTCGTTCCGACTTTATTAACAATTTTTCCCATGAATTCAAAACCCCCATCGTCTCTATCCGCGGCTTTGCCAAACAGTTGAAAAATCCCGCTTTACCGCCGGAAGTACGGGAAGAATACATCGACATCATCATCTCCGAATCGGAACGGCTGACCAATATGTCCACCAATATTCTTCTCCTTTCCAAACTGGAAGCCCAACAAATCATCAACGACCGGCAGGTGTATTCGGTGGATGAACAGATCCGCGACTGCATCTTGCTGTTGGAGAAACAATGGAGTCAGAAAAACATCGACCTGGACATTGAGCTGGACAGCATCCTCTACCTGGGCAACGCGGAAATCATGTCTCATGTCTGGATCAATCTCCTCAACAACGCCATCAAATTCACCCCGGAGGCGGGTAAAATCACGATTCGCCTTTTCAGCGGGGAAAACAACCGTATGATCTTCTCCGTTCAGGACTCCGGCATCGGAATGAAACGAGAAACCATCGATCATATCTTCGATAAATTCTACCAGGCGGATTCTTCCCATGCCGTCCGCGGCAACGGGTTGGGTCTGCCGCTGGTAAAACGCATTGTGGATCTCTGCCGCGGTGAAATTCAAGTAGAAAGCGAACCGGGCAAAGGCTCCGTCTTTACCGTCATCCTGCCCAACGAAGTGCTGCCCAATGAAATCGCCGAATACATCCGCTGAAACAACCAATCCCCAATAAGGAGTGTTTATGAAACCATTTGCTTTTTCCACCGCGGACGGCTTCACGTTCCGCAAAGGAACCCCGGCCGCCAAAGACGCCATGAAAGCGCTCTGGGCGGATTGTTTTCCGGAAGATCGGGAAGGGGACTTCATTCCCTTTTATTTTGCCCGCCGTTATGACGCCGACCATACTTATCTGGCCTATCAAGGAGACACCCTCTGCGCCATGGCGCACGCGCCCCGTCTCAATTATCTGCTGGCGGGAAAATCCTTCACCGTCCCCTATATCCAAGGCGTCGCCACGGCGCTCCCCTGGCGCGGCCGTCATCTCGCCAACAGACTGCTGGCTTGGGCGCTGCGGGATGCTCGACAAGAAGGGCTGGCCTTCGGTCTGCTGAAACCGTTCAATGTAGACTTTTACGCCAAAAGCGGCTGGCGGGTGTTCTCCCGTCTGCGCGAAATCCCCGCGACCCAACTGACGCCTCCTGTCACAAGTTCGGCGAACGGGCGCTTTTTGGAATGGCAGACCGCCGACCCTCCTTTGGAAGAGCTGAACCGAGTATTTTGTCGCTGGCTCGGAGGGGGATTCTATTCCCATCCTCTGCGCGGCGCCGCGGACTGGTCCCGTCTCCTACAAGACCACCGTCAGGACGGAGGGCGGTTGTTCCTCTTTTTTACAGGAAACAAACTACAAGGCTACAGCTTGTATCGAGAGGAAGCACAACAAATCATCCTGCGGGAAACAGCCGCCACAGATCCCGCCGTCTTTTGGCTGTTGTTACAAAAAACGGCGGCCGTCAGCAAAAGAGAACGGCAAAAACCGCTGCTGCTCCATTTGCCCGACCGATTTCCCTGTTTCAACAAAAACGATCCGGGAGGGCGCGCGGAACCTTTCGCCATGGCACGGGTGATTCACGCCCCTGCCCTGCTTCATGCCTTGCCGCTGTTGGCGGCAGAGGATACCGTCTCCCTAACGGACGAAGTGCTCCCCGAAAACAATCTGATCCTGCGCGGTGACGGCAAAAACAAAACGGCAAGCAACTCCTGTCGGCAAATTACGGCAAATCAGTTGACGATGCTTTTGACAGAATGGTATAATTTAGATAACGAAAAAACAGACGAGCAGCCGCCCCGCGGTTGTGCCTATTTTAACGAATATTTTTGAAAACTGCCCCTGCCGAGGCAGTGATCGTTTTTTCGCCGGTTTCAGCGAAAAAAATCTTTTCAGAAACGGAGCGACCAACATGAAACTCTTTGCCAAACTGCTTTTCTGCGTCCTTTTATGCGGCGCTCTCCTGGCTTTGGGCGGCTGCGGCAGCGAAGAAACAGCGGAAGATAATGATGTCATTCAACGGAGCGCCCTGGACAGTGATGAAATGATTCAGTCCCTGCTGGATCGACAAGGCACCCTGATTGGGGAAAGCAACATTGTCCGAGAGCTGCTCTGCGACATTCTGCCGGGGAAAAACTGCGTGGTTTCCTATGATATCACCTTAAACCGCCTGACCATCACTTACGGTCCCACCAAAGAAGAGCCCTCCGAAGAGACAACGCCGACGACAGAAGAAGACGACGGACTGACACCCACAGAATTCAACGCCCAATGGGACACCCAAACCACCGAAGACACAATCTTTTATAACTCTTCCGCCCTCTTTGCCCTGATTCCCAATTTAGAATCGGTGCAATATCTGGTAGAAGGCTACGGACTGCCCACCTTTACCATCAGCCGGGAAAACATGAATGAGTTTTACGGTATGGATTTGGGAGAAGTCACCAGTATCTCTCTTTGGAAGCAGACTATTGACGCCGTCTTCACCGATTCGACTCGAGTGGATACCTTCTTTTCCCAATATCCCATGAAGTCCAAAGATTACCAGCCGACCGAAGAAGAGCAGGAAAACGGCGCCGCGATCGATTCGCAAATGCCCACCGAAGAAGAACTCCAACGGGCCCAGCAAACAGAGGAACCGGAGGTGGTACCGGAAGAACTGCCCACGGAAATTCAATAACCGTCAGGGAAACGTCACGGACAACTTCTGACCAAGGCGCGGAAGCGATCGACAGAAAAAATCACCGCAAAAGTCTTCTCACCGACAAAAGCAAATCCTTCATGACCTACCGTCCCGCTTTCGGCGGGGCGGTTTTGTTTCCTTTTTCAAAAATTTTTCAGGAGAACAGACCGGGATATTCAATCGGAAACAAACATATACGGACAACGCGGTGATTCCCCTTCGAGGACAAGACCGCGGGCGCGGTACAAAAGATTTACCGGTGAATGAACAGGAAACCGCAGCATCGATATCCTTACCCATCAGCAGGGGAATGAACATAAAAAAGCGCAAATTTGAAAAAAGCGCGAAAAAGCAAACAAAGGCGTCTTTTGTTCTTGACAGAGGGGGAAAAAGACACTATAATAGAGGTGTTTCCAAGCTGGTCAAAACAACAGAATATGGAACATGACTGTTTTAGCCGTTACGGCACATGGAATGTGGTGAGAATCCACGCGAGTCGGTCACTGTGAAGCGTCCTTTAGAGGCGATAAGTCAGATACATGAAAACAGTCCGCGGTTTCGGCCTGAACTCGAACAATCGCAGAAAAAACAAACAGTGCGATTTGCCACAGACTTTGGGTCTGTGGTTTTTCTTTTTTTCGGCGGTACCCGAATGCCTCCCCGAGGCGGATGATGGGTTGAAACCACTGAAACTCTCTTCTCACCGAAAGGTTTTTCATAGATTATTTTACAATTTGAGGAGGAAACACAATGGGAAGAATATTCAAGAAAAAAGCGTTGGCGTTTTTGCTGATGCTGGCCATGGTCTTTTCCATGGCGCCGGGAGCGGCCTTTGCCAACGGCTCCGAGGCGGCGGACAGTGTTACCGTCTCCTTTACGGCACAGGCGGAAAATACTTTTCTCTGCGCTCCCCAGTTTGACGCTGTCGTAACGGCGGATCTGGCGGAAAGCTATGGTTACACAGACAAAGTAGAAAATGGGGTCTCCGCTCTGGATGTGTTGGTCAAAGCGCACGAGGTAATTTTCGAATCGGATTTTACGAAAGACACAAAAGATAACTATCTAACCGTAAATGAAAACGACACTATTACCAAAGTTTTCGGCACTTCCACAACAAGTGCGGGATTTACAATCAATGGGAAACAGGCTCATAATGATGAGTTTAGCGGTGATGAAAATACCGGATATTATGGTGCCTATACCATCAGTGAAGCTGTGGTAAATGATTCCGACTTCGTCGAATTCGCAATCTACCAAGACGACTATATGGCCATGGACTACTATGTCTGGTTTACTCAAAATAATGAAAAACTGACCGCATTGAATTTGACAATCAATGAACGCATTGATTTAGGCATGACCGGATACGCCATCGGTTGGTACGGCAGCAGTTCCGACACAGTCATTGACAAAAACTGTGCTCTGACGCAAGAAAACAGCTATTTGGAAAACGTCCAGCTGGCATGGATAGATCCGCAAAGCGGCATAATCACCGATATCAAAGATGCCACTGTTGATGAAAACAGTACTGTTTCTTTGACGGCGCCCGCCGAGGCAGGCACCTATTATCTGACTGCCTACATGCCGGAAGAAGAAATAGCAGAATACGCAACCCCCATTTTCATGCCCCTTTTAACCGTTCAGGTGGATCTGCCCGACGCTTCCGTCACAGCGCCTTCGGACGCGGAAGTGTTTGTGGGCAGCAAAACCAAAAACTATGTTCCCTTTACGGAAATATCCGCCGCTTATGTCGCGGACAACGGAGACGGCACCTCCACCTATTACTACGATTTAAAAAACGGCACCTATAACTATCGAATCAGCAAAGAAGGCGGTGTGCCTTACGCCGGCAAATTCTCGAAAACGAGCAGCGCCTATACCCTGGTGGTCTCCGAAGAAGATTTAGCAGGCGACCCTAAAGCAATCAACCGCGATGTCTCCGCCAACAGCGGTTACAATGTAGCGGATATCTTCCTGAACATCAACGCCCAAGGTTACTTGCGGCTGGAACAGGGAGAAACCCACCAAATTATCAATCTGCGCAATTGGGAAATCGTTGATAATACCGTCAACAACTATTTCATCGAACCCGATTACCATTACACCGTCCTCGACGAAAACGGCGCCCCCGACAGCGATGTGGTCAGCATCGATGAAGACGGATTGCTGACGGCAGAAAAAGCGGGCGTCGCTATTGTGCTGGTCACCTATGACGCCATCCATGTGGAAGGCGCCGCGGGCGGTCCCGACTTTGGCGCGATCTGGCCGGAAAACACCGGCGTTTTTGTAGTCTCTGTAGGCGCGGCGGAAGGGGAAATCGAAACGGGCATCACCCTGAACGCGGGCAAAAACGACACCGCCAACAAACTGGCGGGAGACGCTCTGGACGCGGAACATGATGTGATTTACTTCACCGAAGAGCAAGGCGCCTATACGTTCACCCCGGAAACCGCGGGCTGCGCCGTCGCCGTCGCCAATCCCACCATCGGCGATACCCTCACCTATGATGGTTTTACTGCCGTCACCGCCAATGAAGACGGCAGCTACACCGTGCCTCTGACCGAAGGTCGCAACATCGTCAAGGTCAGCAACGGAGAAACGGCGACCTACCAAGTGATCACAGCCAAACAAGTCCGCTACACCATCAACGGGCAGGATCCTTCCGAGGCGATTCTCTCCCCCGGTGATACTGTCAGCATCGAGTTTGAGACCCTCTATCACCCCGCCAATAAACTGGCCAGCGTCTACAACATGAGCGCTTACGCCGTTTACACAAACGTGGACGGATACGAGGGACAACTGATCGGCTCTACCAGCCAACAATACAAATTCGCCTCCACCGACGCCGCCCAAACAGTCAACCAAACCTTAGAGCGGAATACCGATTCCTGGGGAAATATCAGCTACAAAAAAGGCGCCGTACTGACCATTCCCGAAGATTGGGACAGCGACACCTTCACTTTGTCCGGAGGTTCTTTGTTAGCGGTCGGTCTGGGGGATCCTTACGGCGGTCACCGCGGCATTACCGAAGAAGGAAAAGATACAAACTTCACCGCGAGCAGCCACGAAGCTTACCTGGGACAGCTGCCGGATATCACCCTTAAAGTGGAAAACCCAATTAAAATTCAGATCCAAACCGACGGCGTCAAGACAGACTATTACGAAGGGGATCCCTTTGACACCACCAACCTCATCGTCACTGCCCAATACGCGGACGGTAAAACACAGGTCAAATCCAACTACACCGTCAGCCCTGAAACACTGACCAAAGATACCACGGAAGTTACCGTCAGCTACGGGGGACAAACCGCCGTCATTCCCGTTACGGTGCAGCCCTTAAAAGCCACCGCCATCGAAATCACCAAACAGCCCAATCAGACGGAATACACCGCGGGCGACACCTTTGATCCCACGGGTATGGAAGTCACCGTCACCTATAACAACGGCAAACAAGAAACCACAACGGACTACACTTACAGCCCCGGCACCCTGAGCGCCGATGATACAGAAGTCACCGTCACCTACAACGGAACCAAAATTCCGACGGCGGACGATCAAATCCTAAGCGCCAAAGTAACAGTCAGCGTCAGCGGCGGCACAGGCGGCGGGAATAAAAATATTTCCGTTTCCTTCACCCTGCTGGGCGACAGCAAACACGGGGACAACGGGGAAATCCACACCCTGGCGGACAGCAACCTGGAAACCTGGATCGACACCGCCAAAATCTCCGTACCTTCCGGCTCCACCGTGCTGGACGTTCTGGAAAAAGCGCTGGCCGAAGCAGGCATCCCCTATGAAAATCCCGACGGCACCTATGTGACAGAGATCAAAGGACTGGCGGAAATGGACAACGGCAGCCTTTCCGGTTGGATGTATACGCTGAACGGCAAACATAACGACCTCAGCGTAAGCGAACAAAAAGTAAAAGAGGGGGACAAAATCGTCTTCCACTGGACCGATGATTATACGAAAGAAGAATATCAAAATAATCCCGGCGGTAACGGCGGCGGCGCTGTCACCTCTGATGTTGACACCGTCATCGATTTGATCGACGCCATTGGCACCGTCACCGCGGACAGCGGCGACGCCATTGCCGAGGCCCGAGCCGCCTATGACCGCCTCTCAGCGGCGAATCAGGCCAAAGTAACCAATTACGCCACGCTGACCGACGCCGAAGCGACTTATGAAAAACTGCTGGCGGAAGAAATCCTCAGCGTCTTCACCGATGTACAGGGACACTGGGCAACAGACGCGATCGCCTTTGTGGTACGGGAGAACCTCTTCAACGGCACTTCCGCCACCACCTTTGAGCCCAATAGCGACATGACCCGCGCCATGCTGGTAACGGTACTCTGGCGGTTGGACGGCGAGCCTGCCCCCGCCGCGGAAAACCATTTCACGGACGTAGCGGCAGATACCTATTACGCCGATGCCGTTGCCTGGGCGGCGGAAAACGAAATCGTCACCGGCTACAGCGACACCACCTTCCTGCCGGCGCGGAACATCAGCAGAGAAGAGCTGGCTGTGATTCTTTATCGTTACGCGCGGTACAAAGGCGCGGACACCGAAGCCGCCGCTGACCTCAGCGCCTATACGGATGCCGATCGCGTCAGCGCCTATGCCGCCGACGCCATGGGCTGGGCTGTGGAAACAGGCATCATCAACGGCAGAACCGAAACCACCTTGGTACCTCAAGGCGAATCCACCCGAGCGGAAGTCGCTACCATGATGCAACGCTTCGCGGAACAGCAAGAAAATGCCTAAACGGGCAGTTCTTAAAAATTCAACTATTGGGGGGAGAGGGGAAAGGATTCCGCTCGGGAAGCGGCAAAATCTCCGTTCTTTCAGAGGTCCTTCTTCCGAAAGCAACAGCGCCCTATTCCGCCCTCAACCCAAAATTTTTAACTCTCCCGTCAAAATCAATTTTCTTCAATCCTAACGGGGAGCGAAAAAATAAAAAAAACACGACCGTCTTCCTATGGAAGACGGTCGTTTTGTTTCCTTTTCTTCGGTTTTTGAGGGATTGCTTCTTTCTTCGGCTTCTTTATCTTTTTGGGCTGCTTTGGAGCCTTTTTTCGTCTTTTTCACGTTTTCCCGTATCGTTCCCAATTGATCGTCCTTTTGGTATTCCGCAATCACATCACAGAAAACCGCCTGACGATCGGGGATCATAAGAACCCCTATCATCTTTCACGGGAAACGGCATAACCGAAGTCATGCCGTTTTCTCAATTTATCCGCGGGATAAATCCCGCAAGATCACGGGAGACACGGGCGCCCCGCCCTCTCTCCGCTCTTTCAACTTTCACGAAAACACTTTTTCCGCGATACGGGAAGAGTTCCCATCTTCTCTTTTTCTGTCGAATATCTATCGCGCTTTTATTCTGTTTTTTATGTCCGACAGGAGTCAGTTACGATTTACAACCGCGCGCACCTTTCCTCAAAACCGAATAGGGTGGCGAAAATGCCGCCGGTGATATCCTCTCTCACCGAAAATACCAAAAACAGCGTTTTACACGATTTCTTCTCTCTGATATCGAAGGTTTGCTTTCCCTTTTTCACGGAAGAGGAGCGCCTCTTCGGAGAAGATTTCCACGGAAACGCCCCTTAACGAGCAGCCTCATCCATCACCCGCCGCAACAGTTCCGGTTTCGCCTGATCCCAGTTTCGCAAAAAAAGATTGGGACGCAGTTGATGTTCCCGCCAATACTCCGCCGACAGACTGCCGTAGGCGGCGAAAGGAATGCCGGCGCGCAGCGCCGCCTGTCCGTCCAGCCAGGAATCCCCCAGCATCAGCCAAGCGTCCACCTGAGGATTTTCCGCCATGATAGAAAGGATCCCCTTAGGAGAAGGCTTCAGCTCCTGGTATTCATCGCGGGCATGAACTTCTTGAAAATAAGGCATCAAGCCGGAGTTCTCCATGGCAAGCCGCGCTGCCCGCAGAGAATTGTTGGTAAGCACCACCAAGTAATTGCCTGCCGCCGCCAGTCGATCCAGCGCCGCTTCCACTCCCTGTTCTTTGACAATATCTCGCATACCGTCGGCTTCTACCTCCGCCACCGTTTGCCAAAGAGCGTCTACTTTCTGTTGAGAGATACCCTGTTCCACCGCCCATTTGATGATTTCCGCCACCGCCCAAGCAGAAAAATCCGGTACTTCCAGACCTTTTTCTTCCCGTCCGAAACGACGCGCGCTATCCGCCGTTCTGCGATGCATTTCCTTGAAATCAATATGGGTATCTAAAATGGTATTATCCATATCAAAAATCAGTCCGTATTGTTTCATAGAAGCCTCCTCTTTTTCCTTCCCTCTGTCTCAGGCGCCGTCCGCGGGCGGCGCGTTAGGGGGTTTGGGAAGATTCTTCTGCCATTTGCGATAATGCAAAAAATCCATCAAAGTGTAGCTGATGAGAGAACCCAAAATCAGCGCCGCGCCCAATACTTGATTGCCTACCATGGTTTCATGGAGGAACACCATAGCGAACAATACCGAAGAAAGGGGATTCAAATTGTTAAACAGCGCCGCCACGGCAATGCCCAGCTGACTGATGCTGTTGTTCCAAAGCGCTGTCGCCACACCGCCGCACACCAGCCCTACATAGCTGATCTTTATCACAGACGACAGGGTAACCCCCTCCAGAGAAACCGGGAACCAGGGTACCAGCAGCAACAACATGACAAAACCCACAAGATTGATGAGTAACCCCCAAATCGACCAGTGGAGCCGATTGTTGAAGGGGATCAAAATCACGGAAAAAATCGCCCACATGAAAATATTGACGATGAAAAAGAGATCCCCCGGATTCAGGCTGAAGCTGGCGGCTGTATTGCTCGGTTTGAACCAAATCAATATCACCGCCCCCGCCACCGACAGAATCAGCGGCAAAATGGCGGAGCGTTTCACCGGCACCCGCGCCAACGCCGCCGCCAAAAACACTGTCACAATGGGATTAATCCCATTAATCAGAGCCGCGTTGGTCGCGGTGGTATAAGTGAGACCGATGCACATGTTGAACATATAGCCCGCCGCCCCAAACACCGACATCGCCAGCAAATACCCCTTGCATTCCCAAATTTTTCGCCAAGTAGCGCTGTGTCGATGTTTGATCGCCAGCGGCAAAAAAAACAAGGCGGCGATGCCCAGACGAAACAGCGCCATGGTCATAGGCGTCATCTCGGCGGCGGCGCTGCGGATAGCAACAAAGGCCGATCCCCAAGCAACCACTCCAACCACCAGACCCAAATAATCCAAAGCAATTCGATGACCGCGATTCATAGCATTCCTCCTTACCGCGCGCTTCTGACACTATTGAAGGAAAAGACGCGTCTCTGTTTTTCGCGTCAGAAAAATCATCCCCCAAAAGGAAACGAATCCCTTCAAGAATGATTTTCGACGCGAAAAAAAACGGAGCCTGTGGCACAGGCTCCGCGCAATTCCGCCGCAATCTTATTTCACCAAACTGTTGGCATGGAGCAAAATTTCTTCCGCTTCTTTGACGATGGTTTCAATGATTTCCTTGCAGGTAGCTTCTTTCTTTACCAACCCGGAAATCTGACCGGCACAAACGGTTCCGTTTTCAATATCGCCTTCCACAGCCCGGCGCAAAGCGCCCGTACCCAGATTTTCCATCTCTTCCTGAACCGGCTTGTCACGGACAATGCCCAGCTCCAGACTTTGATATTTTTCGGTCAATTGGTTTTTCAGAGAACGCACCGCGTGACGCAAAAACCGTCCCGTCACCACCGTGTCGGTATCAATAGCCGCCAACACGCGATCCTTGTATTCCTGAGAGACGCCGCACTCTTCAGCAACCAAAAAGGCAGTCCCCATCTGCACCCCGGCGCAGCCCATCACCAAAGCGGAAGCCAAACCGCGACCGTCCGCCACGCCGCCGGCGCCGATGACGGGAATGTCCACGGCGTCAATCACCTGGGGCCAAAGCGCCATCGAGGTCATATCGCCCACATGACCGCCGGATTCCATCCCTTCCGCGACCACAGCAACGGCGCCCGCCGCCGCCATCTTTTTCGCCACTTTCACATTGGGAATAACGGGGATCACTTTGATGCCCGCCTCCTGAAAGCGTTCCATATACGGCGCGGGATTGCCGGCGCCGGTGGTTACCACGGGAACTTTCTCCTCAATCACCAAATCGATGACGTCTTTGATATAGGGGCTTTGCATCATCAAATTGACAGCGAAAGGTTTTTTCGTCAGGCCCCGAATCTCGTCAATTTGCTCTTTCACATAGGCAACGGGGGCCTGGCTGGCGGCAATGATGCCCAAACCGCCCGCCTCGCTGACAGCCGCCGCCAAAGGCGCTTTGGCGATCCATGCCATGGCGCCTTGGAAAATGGGGTATTGAATTCCCAAAATGTCACAAATGGGACTGTTAATGGTCATGATATTCCCTCCTCGCAGGTTTTATCTGTGAAAACGCGGAAAATCACCGAATCGGCGTTTTCCGGCGTCTGTTTTTTCGGTTTATTTAATCACTTCCACGCCGCCCATGTAAGGAATCAGCGCTTCGGGGATTTTCACGCTGCCGTCCGGCTGCTGATAATTTTCCAAAATAGCAGCCACCGTTCTGCCTACGGCAACACCGGAACCATTCAAGGTGTGAACATATTCCGGTTTGGATTTTTTATCCCGACGGAAGCGGATATTGGCGCGGCGCGCCTGATAATCCTCAAAATTGCTGCAGGAAGAAATTTCCCGATAGCTGTTGAAACCGGGCAGCCAAACTTCCAAATCATAGGTTTTGGCGGAGCTGAAGCCTAAATCGCCGCCGCAAAGCACCACTACCCGATAGGGCAGACCCAATCCCTGCAACACCGCTTCAGCGTCGTTGGTCAATTTTTCCAGTTCGTCATAGCTTTCTTCCGGCAAGGCGAATTTCACCAATTCCACTTTGTTAAACTGGTGCTGGCGGATGACGCCGCGGGTATCACGGCCGGCGGCGCCGGCTTCCGCGCGGAAACAGGCGGAATAGGCACAGTGGTGAATAGGCATTTTGTCCCCGTCGATGATTTCATCGGCATACAGATTGGTCACCGGTACTTCGGCGGTGGGGATCAGATAATAATCGGTACCTTCCACATGGAACATATCGTCTTTGAACTTGGGCAGCTGACCGGTGCCGGTCATGGCTTTGGAGTTTACCATGAAAGGCGGGAAGATTTCCGTATAGGTTTTGGACGTGTGCACATCCAGGAAATAATTATATACCGCCCGTTCCAAACGGGCGCCCAGACCTTTGTAGACGGTGAAGCGGGCGCCGGAGATTTTCCCCGCTCGTTCAAAATCCAAAATATCCAACGCTTCGCCGATTTCCCAGTGAGGTTTGGGGTCTTTGATTTCGGGAGGCGTTCCCCAACGGCGGATTTCCACGTTGCAACTGTCGTCGGTGCCTTCGGGCACACTTTCGTTGGGAACATTGGGAATAGACAACAATTCGTCACGGATGCTCTTTTGCACTTCTTTCAGCTCCGCGTCCAAAATGTCGATTTTATCGCCCAGCGCTTTCATTTCTTCCATGATGGCGGTGGCGTCTTCACCGTTGCGTTTCAGCAAACCAACCTGTTTGGAAACAGCGTTCTTTTCCGCTTTCATGGCCTCCACCTGACCCAGGATTTCTTTTCTTCGTTCTTCCAACCGCAGTAAGTCATCGAGACTGATGTCCATACCGCGTTTTTTCATTCCCGCGATGACCTCTTCGGGATGCGCGACAATAAATTTAATATCCAGCATATTTTTGCCTCCTCAACCGGAAAAGGCGGCGCCTTTCCCTTTTTCTTTTTCAAATTCGGTTTTTCCGGATTTTTCCTTTGTTCGCCCGCGGCAGCAACGCCGGCGGCTTCTTCGGACAAAATAAAAATAAGGAAAAAGCCATTTCTTTTATTAATTTCTCTGGTGGGAGAGGTTTTCCTGCCAAATCAAGGGCTTTTCCCAAATTTTTATTGCCTGACAGACAAGAGAATGCTATAATTTAACTGGATTTATTCTTTTGGGCCGCGGGAATTGTCCCGTCGGTTTTCATTAGGTCTCAAAAAATACTAAAGAAAGTGAGGTTGTTTTATGAAAAGGAGAAGGAAATTTTCCGCATTTCTGCTTTTGTTTTTTGCCCTGATCCTTTGTCTGGGAATCGGCGCGGCGCCCGCCTACGCGGCCGGCGACGCCCTGAGCACCGGCGAAATCCGCACCCTGCTCAACAATGAGCCGCTGCACCCCCAGCCCACCGGGTACGCTGAGTTGGACGCCCGTCTGGAGCAGATTCTGGCACCCTATGCCGGCAGCGATACCTACACCAAAATCAAGGTGCTGTATGACTGGACGGTGAAAAACATCGACTACAGCTGGGAAGGTTATTCCAAAACCACCGCCCCCGCTTACGATTGTTTCACATGGACTTATAATCTGACCTATGACGACACTTTGAAGCAGGCTTTTCCGAGGGAGATCATTGACCGCAGCTATCACGCTCTCACCGCCCATAAAGGGGTCTGCTATGACTGGGGCGCGCTCTTTGCCGTCATGGCTCGCTATGTAGGCATTGAGGCCTATGTTCACACCGGTTATTTCCGTTTTGAGGCCGGCTACGGTACCGGTTCCGGGCATCACGGCTGGACAGAATTGAAGCTGGGCGGCAAAAACTATATCTTCGACGGACAGCGGGAATATCGCCTCAGCAACGACGGACGGGGCGCTATCCAATATCTCTACTTTGGCATTCCCTATGAAAACGCCTGGCGGTATTCTCAGGAAACTTACGCAAACGCCAAACGGGACTCCGGTTTTTTGCCTGTGACCGCCGATCGGCTGATTCGTTTTCACATTGACGCCGTGGCTTCTCGCTCCGGCAGTGTAAGCGGCGGCGGAGAATACCCGATCCACAGCCGCGTCACCCTGACCAACACCTCTGATGTGCCGTTGGTGGGATGGTTCAACGAAAGCGGCAATCTCCTCTCCACCGCCAACAGCTACCGCCTGCAGGCAGAGCGGGACACCACGGTTTACGCTCTCTATCTGGGAGATCATTTCTGTGATATTTCCGGAGATGCCTGGTATCTGGACGCCGCCGTGGAAGCCTATGAACGCGGCATCATCAACGGCGTCACCCCGGTACATTTCCGCGGCAGCCAAACCATGACACGTGCCATGGCCGCAACCATCATCGCCAATGGGGCCGGCGTTGATTTGGACGGACAGCGGTCGGCTTTCAGCGATGTACCCAAAAACGCCTGGTACGCGGAAGCGGTAGGCTGGGCGGCCGAACAAGGCATCGTAAACGGCATTTCCGCCCAAAGTTTCCAACCCAACGGCAATGTCACCAGAGAACAGCTAACCACCATGATTGTCCGCTATCTGGAACAACAGGGACTGGAACTGCCCGCGGCAAATCTGCAATACAATGACGCCGCCTCCATCAGCCCATACGCAGTGGATACGCTGGCCAAAGCCCAGGGCGCCGGTTTGATCAGCGGCTATGCCGACGGAACTCTCCGCCCCAAAGCCACCGTTTCCCGCGCGGAAGGCGTCGTCATTTTAATGCGGGCGCTTCATTATCTGGAAAACGGCGGCAGTCAGGATATGCCGGAAGAAAATCCGGAAGAAACGCCGACGGAACCGACCGACACCCCCGTGACCGATGATGAGCAACAAGCCGAAAACGAACAGCGGGAAATCCCCGAAACAACAGAACTGCCCGACGCCACCCCGTCGGAACAGGCAGCTTAAGAAAAGCTTCCGATACGCCTAAACAGAAACGAGGACTCAACGCAACCCACTGTTGAATCCCCCAATAATAAAAAACATTCAGCCGAAGCGGCTTCGCCGCTTCGGCTGTTTTTTTGCTTTGCTGTTTTTTGGCTTTCGATTTTTTTGGTTTTCACAGTTTCTCCGAAGAAATCAATTGGCGGAGTCGGATTCCGCGTTTTCAGTCTCAGCGCCGTCATCCGCGGCTTCTCCCCCTTCCGCCCCGTCGGTATCGGAAGCCGCCTTTTCAAAGGTGATGGCCATGCCGCCGTAATCCAAAGTCAGTGTCTGCCCGTCAGACACACAGTCCAACTCCACATCGCTGGTGATCCGTACTCCCGTATCGTTTTCCTTCCATTCCCCTTGGGCCTCGGTTCCCAGGAAGTTCGCCGTTAAAGTGCCGTCCTCATGGAAAGTCAGAGTGGACTCTCCCAGCTGTTCCGCTGAGACGGTAACACCTTCCGTGGTATATTCCGCGGCGGTCCAAGTTCCCAAATAAGGGCTGTCGCTATTACCGCAGGCAGTCAAAAGCATCGCCAGCAACCCCGCCAAAAGTACCGCTGTCCATTGTTTTCTTCTCATGTCGCTCCTCCAATATTCCGTGTTTTTAGCCTGAAACCGTCCTCCGGCTTTTCATTGCCGACAAAATAATTTCAGACGTCATGTTCTTTTTCAGTATATCATATTTCTGCCCGAAAAAAAACCTTTGCCGCAAAAAATCCCCCTCCGTTTTTCTTTATCGCCGCCCAACCCATGCCCGCGTCCGCGGCAAAATTTTCCGTCTCCAAACCCTGTTTGCCAATCGTCTCCCGTTAAACCACCACACTCCGCCAAAGAACTCCCGTTTTTTCATTTTCCGCAAAACCGCCCCTAAGGAAAAAAGAAAACCTTCCGAGGTTTACAGGAAAAAAGGCGGCAACAGCGAATAATAAGAAGATAGGGTTTTTTTGATACCGGAGGTCATAACATTGAACGAAAACAATCCCAAACAGACAAAAGAACAATCAACGGAACAAAACCATCCTTATCGCGAGGAGCGACATGATACAGCGCGAGGGGATTCCGAGCGAACCACGCCGGAAGAAGAACCCCGTGAAATTGAAAATTTTTCTCCCGATGAGGAGTTTGACCGTAAATTTGACGATGAGACGGAACCGCAGCAACCCCACGACCCATACGGCTGGGCGGATGAAAATCCTATCTGGAAAAAACCGCCCGCCCAAAATACCGACCCAAAACCGGCGCGAACACTCCCGCCGCTGACGCCGGCGCGGCGCCTGGCAGAGGGAGCGTTGATGGCAGCTCTTTCCACTTTGTTGGGCATACTGGCGTTTTATGCGCCCATTTTGGACATGTTGCTGCTGATTGTTTACCCCATCCCTATTATTTTCTTAATCAAACGCCATAATATCGGCACCGGGCTGCTGGCATTCGCCGTTTCTTCTCTGCTGCTGATGTTGATTTTAGGCGTGCCCAATGCCGCTTTTGTGGTGCTGAGCATGGGGGCGCTGGGCATCTGGTACGGCATCGCCCTGCGCAAATCCCAGCCGCCCATGCGTACCGTCGCGGTAGGCACTGTGCTGGCGGCGGCCTCTACCGCCGTCACCACGCTTCTTTCTCTGGAAGCGCTGGGGATCTCCCTTACCGGCACCAGCGGTTACATCAGTCAGTATGTGCAAGATACCGTCGCTCTTTTACAGGAATCAGGCGTGTATTCTCTGCTGGCGGGAGATTTATCCGTCGCGGAATACAGCCAAATGATGACGGACATGCTGACCAGTTTGATTCCCGGAATGCTGGTAATCGTTTCCATGCTGGAAGCCTTTCTCTGTTACATTATTACCGGCGCCATTTTCCGCCGCTTGGGTCTGGAGGCTCGTCCCCTGCCCAAATTCCGTGACTGGCATATGGGCTGGCCGGCGCTCTGGGGGCTGATCATCGCCCTCCTGGCTTATCTGGGGCATCATTTCCTGGGAGCGGACTGGCTGCGCGCCGTAGCCATCAATATCCTCTACATCTACTACCCGTTGATGATGATCACGGGGATTTCCATCGTCGTCTGGTTTCAGAAAACCACCCATTCCCTGTTTCTGCCTTTGGTGCTGATCATCGGTGTGTTTATCATGCCCAGCGCTATCCTAATCTGCATTTTGATGTTTGGACTGGTGGACACGGTGGTGGATTTTCGAAGCTGGTCTCAACGCAGAGCCGGCGGCGCCCCGCGGCGCTGAGCGTCAACCAAAGGCGAAATTATTCTTTCTTCCCTTTTTATCGAGTTTTCCGCCTTCCGAAAGGAGCGGCTGACATATCAAACGGAAACTTTTGCGGGTTGGCGTTTTCGGCGACAAAGAATCTTCTCAATCCGTGAAAAAATCAGATCAAATACTCATACACACTGTTTCTTACTACAATCAACAATAAAAACGGAGGGATCTGCCATGAAAGTCATTTTAATCGAAGAAGTCAAATCTCTGGGGAAACGGGGAGACGTCAAAGAAGTCTCCGACGGCTACGCCCGTAATTTCCTCTTCAAGAAAAAACTGGCGGTGGAAGCCACCAAAGAAAATATGAACCGTCTGGAACACGAGAATCAAAAACGAGCGGAAAAAGCCGCGCGGGAATTGGCGGAAGCTCAAGAACTGGGCGAAAAACTGAAAAAAATCACCGTAACCCTGCAAGTTAAAACAGGCGGCGGTGAGAAACTGTTCGGCTCCGTCACCAATAAAGAAATCGCCGACGCCATCACCAAAGAGCTGCAAATTCCCGTCGACAAAAGAAAAATCGAAATCAAAGACCCTATCAAAATGCTGGGTACTTACACCGTGCTCATCAAACTGCACCCCCAGGTTCATCAGGAAGTGCGGGTCAACGTCACAGCGGAATAATCCGCATCTCGAAATTTTTCAAACACCAAATCAAAGGAGGTGTTTCTCATGGCGGAAGCAGGCAGAACACCACCCCAAAGCATCTTAGCGGAAAAAGCTGTTTTAGGGGCCTGTCTTTTGAACGAAAACGCCATTTTCGCCGCCATGGAATATGTGCGGCCCGATGATTTCTACCGCAAAGAGCACCGGGAAATCTTCAAAGCTATGCTGGAATTAAACAGCAAAAACCAACCCTGCGACCTGGTCACCGTGGCGGAAGCATTAACCAAAAACGGACGAATCGACTTGGTGGGCGGAGTGGAATATCTGGCCCAACTGACGGGGGAAGTTCCTTCCGCCAAAAGCGCCGAATATTATGCCAAAGAAGTCAGCGACAAAGCTACCATCCGCCAGCTGATCAAAGTCAGCCAGGGATTACTGGAAGACGGCTACAGCGGACACAAAAGCGCTCTGGAACTGCTGGGCGACGCCCAAAGCGTCATCACCCATGTGGGCGACAGCAAACTGGGCAAAGGCTACATCGAAGCGGATCGAGTGATGCTAGCGGAATTCGACCGCATCGATTCTCTGAAAAACAACACCGGCGTTACCGGGATCCCCACCTTTCGGGATCTGGACTACTATCTGGCGGGGCTGCAAAAAGGCGACATGATCGTGCTGGCGGCTCGCACCGGCTGCGGAAAAACCTCCATGGCGTTGAATCTGGCGAGTTCCGCCGCTGTCCAATATGACAAAAGCGTTATGGTCTTCAGTCTGGAAATGCCCAACGAACAGCTGGCACAGCGTATCCTCTGCGGACACGCCAAAGTGAACCAGAAAAACTGGCGCAACGGCACCTTGAAAGATGACGAAATCGACCGTCTTTCCGAAAGTCTCAACGCTTTCACCGGTAAACGGCTGTTTTTTGACGATACCCCCGGCATCACCATTCCGGAAATGCGCGCTAAATGCCGCCGTCTCCAGGCGGAACACGGACTGGACCTCATCGTCATCGACTATTTGCAACTGATGCGCGCCCCCTATCACATGGAAAGCCGTCAGCAGGAAATTTCTGAAATCTCCCGTTCCTTAAAGGCTCTTGCCAAGGAGATGAATGTTCCGGTGTTGGCATTGGCACAGCTTTCCCGTCTGGCGGAGCGAGATACCAGTCACGGCCCGCAGCTTTCTCATTTGCGGGAATCGGGCGCTATTGAACAGGACGCCGACGTGGTGCTGTTCATCAACCGCAAAAACCGCGCCGAAGGCGAAAGCGCCGTCACCGCCGGACCGGAAGTAGTGGAAATCATCGTCGCTAAAAACCGTAACGGCCCGGTGGGTACCGAAAAACTACTGTTTGTCAGCGCCTACACCGCCTTTCTGGACTATACGGAAGAATGGGTGGGCGAAGAGCCGACAGACGAAGCGCCCCCCTGGGCGGAAGAATAACCCTCCCCCGAAACCAACCGACAAGGAGTTGTGTCATGGAATACACTGCCCTCTATCGAAAATACCGCCCCCGCCGCTTCCAGCAATTGGTGGGGCAGGAACATATCGCCCGCACCCTGCTGAACGCCATCCGCCGAGGCAAAGTGGCTCACGCGTATCTTTTCTGCGGCCCTCGCGGCACCGGCAAAACTTCCGCCGCCCAGATCATGAGTCGCGCGGTCAATTGTCTCACCCCCGAAGACGGCGAACCCTGCGGACATTGCGAGGCCTGCCGCCGCATTTTGGAAGGCGTCAGTCTGGATATTTTGGAAATCGACGCCGCCTCCAATCGCGGCATCGACGAAATGCGGGAGCTGCGAGAGCGTGTCAAATACGCCCCCGCCCAAGAACAATATAAAGTCTATATCATCGACGAAGTTCATATGCTGACTACGGAGGCTTTTAACGCTTTGCTGAAAACATTGGAAGAGCCCCCTGCTCATGTCATCTTCATCCTCGCCACCACCGAACCCCATAAGGTGCCGGTGACGGTCATTTCCCGCTGCCAGCGGTTTGATTTCCACCGTATCGGACAACAGGATATCCTCAACCATCTGGCGCGTATCTGCCGTCAGGAGGGAGTGGAAGCAACAGAGGAAGCTTTGGAGTTGATCGCTCGTCGGGCGGAAGGCGGGCTGCGGGACGCCATCAGTCTGCTGGACCAATGTGTTATCGCCTCAGACCGGCAAGTGACTCTGCAAACGATCTCCCAGGTATTGGGCATCGTCGACGAAACCTTTGTGGCGAAAATGGCCGTCGCTATCGCCCAATACAATGCCGTCACCGTCATGAAAGGCGTGGATCTGCTTTCTTCCGAAGGGCGGGATCTGCGCCAATTTCTGCAACAACTGCTGGAATATGTACGGCAGCAGCTGCTCTACGGCATCGGACACAAAAACCGCGCCGCCATCGACAGCCGACGCGCCCTGCAGATGTTGCGGGATTTGGTAGACGGTGATCAGCGGTTAAAAACCTCTCTGACGCCGCGGCTGACTTTGGAGATTGCCCTTTTGACCGCTTGCCGACTGGAACAGGGCGCCGCGACCCAACAGACCAAATCCACCCAATCGCCGGCCGCCGGCCGTCAGGGACAGACCGCGCGACCGACGGCAGAAAGCCCCCCGGTTCCGCGAGACGGCGCGCTGCCTCCTCATCTCTGGAATGCCGTTTTGCAACAGACAAAAAAAGAATCCATCGTCAGCGCCGCCTATTTGAAAATGGCAAAAACCCAAGAACTGCATGGCAAAGAACTGGCGCTGGGGTTTGCCCCGGCCAATCGCAATCACCGCGCCGGTGTGGAAGAAGACGAAAACAAAAAGAAAATCGAGTTGGCCGTGTCCAAAGTATTCGGCCGTTTGATGACAGTGACCACACGGGAACTGGACGAATAACAATAATAATAAACGACAAGTGGAAAGGAGACTCCCCATGGATATGCAAAAATTGATGAAACAGGCGCAAAAAATGCAAAATGAAATGAACCGCGCCCAAGAAAAACTGAAAGAAATGGAAGTGGAAGGCGCCGCCGGCGGCGGCGTGGTGAAAGTAACCGCTACCGGCGGGCAACAAATCACTGCCATCACCATCGATCCCGAAGTAGTCGATCCTACCGATGTGGAAATGCTGCAGGATTTGATTTTGGCCGCCATCAATGACGCCATGAGCAAAGCCAACGCCCTGGCCAACAGCGAAATGAGCAAAATCACCGGCGGCATGAAGATGCCGTTCTGATTGACAACCGAAAAAAACCTTAAGCAAAAGGGAAAACCAAAATCTCAGCAAACCCCAAGGGAAACCAAGGAAAAAGCTGTCCGCGGTTTGCCCGAAACAGATTGTCATGGGATAAAAAGATCGACTTGTAATTGGATTCCGATTCGATTCAATATTTGATTTCATCATGAAAAACTGTTCGGCAAACGCCCTTAAAAACAGGAGATCGTGTTAAACGACCTCGCGAACACAGGAAAACCAAAAGAAACAAAACAGGTGAATTATGGGAATGTATCTATATCCTCTCTCCGTTCGGCGGCTGATCGACGCCTTATCCCGTCTGCCGGGAGTCGGTCCCAAAACCGCCCAACGGTTGGCGTTTTTTCTGTTGAACACCAGAGAAGCCGACGCTGTCGGTCTGTCACAGGCCATCCTGGAGGCAAGAGAAAAAGTAAAAAGATGTAAAATCTGCGGCAATCTCACCGACGAGGAGCTCTGTCCCGTCTGCAAAGATCCCGGCCGCAGAAGAGACCTGATCTGTGTAGTGGAGCAGCCCGGAGATTCCATCGTCATGGAAAAAACCGGTGAATACCGCGGGCTGTATCATGTACTCCACGGCGCCCTCTCCCCCATGGAAGGAATCGGCCCCAAGGAACTGAACATCCAATCTCTGCTGAAACGATTGGAAAGCGGCGAAGTAAAAGAAGTCGTCATGGCCACCAACACCAGCGTGGAAGGAGAAGCCACCGCCATGTATTTGGCGCGGCTCATCAAACCTCTGGGCGTACGGGTCAGCCGTCTGGCGCACGGGCTGCCGGTAGGTAATGATTTGGAATATACCGACGAAGCCACTTTAGCCAGAGCCCTATTAGGTCGGGAAGAATTATAACGGCAAGAGTGTTCAAGGATCACTGCCCTGCAAACAGAAAGGAGAGCCTCCATGAAAAGAGAACTGAACGTTTTTGATTATGCCAAAGAAATTACCGGATCTTTTCACCCGGGGTTGTTGCTGACCACGCGGGTGGACAACAAGCTGAACACCATGACCATCGGCTGGGGTATGCTGGGTGTTATCTGGGAAAAACCCGTCTTCATCGCCTATGTACGGGAAGGACGCCACACCCGCGACTTACTGGATCGCAGCGGCGAATTTACCGTCAATATCCCCTACGGCTCATGTGACAAAAAAATCCTGTCCTACTGCGGAGTGCATTCCGGACGCAAGAGTAATAAAATCGAAGAGCTGGGATTGACACCCGTGAAATCCGATCGGATTCAAACACCGGGGCTTAAAGAACTGCCCTTGACCTTGGAATGCAAGGTGCTGTACCGTCAGCCTCTCGTCCTGGCAGATATTCCGAAAGATATTCAAACTTCCTGTTATCCCCAGGATGTAGACAGCGATTTTCCCATGGCCAACAAAGATTGTCATGTGGCTTACTACGGGGAAATCCTCAAAGCCTATATCATCGAAGACTGACGCCGCGCGGGAAAAGAACCACAGAACCTGACTGTCCGTTCAATGGTTTTAGCGGGGGCGCCGCCCCCTGCTGAATATGAAACCAATCGGCTTTCTCCATTCGGAAGGAAAGGCAGGCGCGGTGCCAAAAGGAACTCTGACTGAAACCAACTCCTTTCAGCAGAACGCCGAAAAGCAAAGAAAAAGAACAACTGCCGGCAAGAAAACAGTGGAGCGCGAGCTTTTAGCTCGCGCTCCTTTTTATTCCTGTTTAACTTTTGACGCGGGAAACAAGTTTCCTCTCCGAAAACGATGGTTCGGCAAGGGATCTTCCGTACATTTTAATACAGAAATAACTACTTTCCTTCGCTTTAGCGGCGGGAATCCCGATACGCTTTTTCGCTGAGCCGGATTCCTCTCGGTGTGAAACGTTTTTCACTTTCAGAAATCACCGCCTTTGCCGCCGTGCTTTTTCCCTTTGTCTTTTTTCCGGGATTTGCCGCCTCCTTTACCGCTTTTTTTCTTGTCGTTTTTTTTGCCTTTACCGCCTTTTTTCCCTTTCTTATCGGAGCGCGGGGCGGTATTCTCCTGTTTGGAAGACGCCGAAAGCATTTCGGGAACAGGCGTTTTATCCTGATCCACCGGCAGAAAATCAATTTCCCCGGCGCTGACATCCACCCGCTCTACCCGCACTCGTATGGGATCCCCCAAACGATAGGTATGACGACGACCCTTCATCATCATAGCGGCAGGCAAAAATTGATAGTCGTCGGCGGGCAGTTCCCGCGCCGCCACCCGTCCTTCGATGGTGTTTTCCAGTTCTACCCATATCCCCTGGCGGCTGAGACCCGAAATATGACCGTCCAGCGTCTCGCCGATTTTTTCTGCCATAAACTGACAGCATTTCAAATGGACAGCGTCCCGTTCCGCGTCCTCCGCCAGTCGTTCTGTCACCGACGCCTGTTCCGCGTCGGCGGCTTCCCTTTCTTTCAGCTTACGCAGCATTTCTTTGGTAGGGCGTCCCGCCAGGCACTCTTTGATCACCCGATGGATGGAAAGATCCGCGTAACGACGGATGGGAGAAGTAAAATGGCTGTAACAACGACTGGCCAGCCCGAAATGACCGTTTACTTCCGAAGAATAAAACGCGTGTCCCATACTGCGCAAAGTCAAAATCTGCACAAAACGTTTTTCTTCCCGACCTTCCGCCCGGCTGAGCATTCGCTGCACATCTTTGGGGTGCAGACCGCCTTTGCCCGCTTCCACCCAAAGCCCCAGGGGATAGATGGCTTCATTCAAACCTTGAAGTTTTTCCTCTTTGGGGCCTTCGTGTACTCGATAAATGAAAGGCACCCTTAGACGATGAAAATGAGCCGCCACCGTTTCATTAGCGGCGATCATGGCCTGCTCGATAATTTTTTCCGCCAGACGCTGTTCCCGTTTCACCACATCCAGCGTTTTGCCGCTGAGGGGATCCACCAGAACCTTGGTCTCCGGCAAATCAAAATTAACAGCGCCCAAACGCCAGCGTTTTTCTTCCAGCCAATCTCGCAGCCGCGCCAACAGCCGCAGCATAGGCAGCCATTCCTGATTTTCAGCGAGAGCATCGGGGTCTTTATCCAACAGCATTTTGTTGACAGTATCATAGTCAAAACGTTTGTCCACACGGATAACACTTTGGTAGATATCATGACGCGTGACATTGCCCAAGGGATCGATTTCCATGGTGCAAGACAGAGCCAACCGATCCACCCCGGCATTGAGACTGCACATGCCGTTGGAGAGTACCCGCGGCAGCATCGGCAACACCCGATCGGGCAAATAAACAGAAGTACCCCGAGAGAAAGCCTCCCTGTCCAGCACGGAATCCCTCTGTACATAATGAGCTACATCCGCGATATGCACGGATAATTCCAAATTGCCGTTTTCCAAACAGCGGCAGCTGACGGCATCGTCCAAATCCTTGGCGTCAATACCGTCGATGGTGATCTGAGGCTGCTCCCGCAGATCCCGCCGTCCCCGCCAGTCCTCTTCGCCGATGGGAGAAGCGACGCGTTCCGCCTCCGCCAGTACCGCCGGCGGAAAATCTTCCGGTAAATGATGCTGCCACAACACCGACAACATGTCCACCCCTTTGGCGTCGGCGGCGCCCAACACCCGAATAATTTTACCGAAAGGCGGCCGATTGCGGCTGCCCCAACTGATAATCCGCGTCACCACTTTGTCTCCGGGTTCGACGCGGAGACCGCCCTCCGGCGCCACCGTCACCGCGAAATTCAGCCGTTTGTCATCGGGGTATACCAACCCTGCCCTGCCGTGCAGATCAAAGGTGCCGATAATCTGTTCATTAGCATGGGCTAAAATCCGCAGTACTTCCCCTTCCGGCCGAAAGACCTCTTCCCGAAGGGAAGCGCGACCGACCGGGAGCATCCTTACCAGCACCGTATCATGGTGGAGAGCGCCGCCTGTGTGTTTTCGGCGGATGTGAATATCCGGCAAATCCTCCTCTTCCGTCCGAACAAAACCGAATCCTTTGGGATTCGCCAGAAAAACACCGGTGACAATACCGGCGGCCTTGGCGGGCAGATAGCGGTTTTTGCCGCTCAGCACCACCTCATGTTCCAATTCCATCTTTCGTAACAGCCACAAAAATACCGCCAGACGCTCCGGACTGTCGTTCCAACCGAACAGCCCGGCCAAATCCTGAGCGCTTTTACTCCGATAATCGGGACTGTTGATATAATTGGTCAATTGGCGGCGAAGCTCCGGATGGGCGGCGGCTGCCGCTTCCATTTCCCGCCGCTGCTCCCGAGAAAGTTCCGGCGCCGCGCGCTTTTTTTTGCGGACGGCGCGCCCGCCTTTGCCGCCGCGGGCAGCGCCTTCTCCGTAGGTTTTCTGCTGTTTTTTGTTTTCGCTGTTTTTATTCTTCATACCGTTCTATCTCCCGCGCTTCCTCACCCCGCGTTTTCTTAATCCTTCTCCATTCCTATTGAGAAGTTTCTCCGTGCTCTCCTTTTTCCCCTGCCGACGGGGTAACTTTCTCAATTTTAAACACATTGATGGTTTCCACATCGGGACAGCAAAACATGGCGGTATCCGGCGGCTGGCCGGGGATGCTGCCGCCGTAACGCAGGATATCAATATAGGGAAACGCCACATGCATAGCCATGGGACAGAGTTTTCCCCGTTCCCGGTCAAAATCAAAAACATCTCCCACCTGATGTCCCCGATGACAGGGACAGGAACCTTTTCTCTCCACCAATGTAATACGGATGGCAGGTCGTTTCATCACGATTCCTCCTTTTTTTCGGGCGTGTCGGAAGTTTCGGTCTGTCGTTTTTTACGCAGTTCCTCCCGTTTGTTATTGACTTTCGCCCGCAGGCGGCTGCTCGCGGGCAATTGACGGTGATCCAAATATTTCTTCAGAAATTTACCCGTATAAGAAGCGTCACAGCGGCAGAGATCTTCGGGCGTCCCCGCGAAAACAATCTGACCGCCGCGGTTGCCGCCTTCCGGCCCCAGATCGATAATATAGTCGGCGCATTTGATCACATCCAGGTTATGTTCGATGACAATTACCGTATCCCCTGCTTCCACCAGGCGGTTCAAAATATCCAAGAGACGTTTGATGTCGTCCATGTGCAGTCCCGTGGTGGGTTCGTCTAAAATATAGACGCTTTTGCCGTTGCTGCGGCGGGACAGCTCCGTCGCCAATTTCACTCGCTGGGCTTCGCCGCCGGACAAAGTAGTAGCGCTTTGTCCCAGTTTAATATAACCCAAACCCACATCCCGCAGCACTTGCAATTTGCGGAAAATGCGGGGTTGGTTGGCAAAAAAGGCGCAGGCTTCGTCTACGGTCATGTTCAGCACATCAGCGATGTTTTTACCTTTGTAGCGGACTTCCAGCGTTTCCCGATTGTAGCGTTTGCCTTTGCAGACTTCGCAGGGAACATACACATCGGGCAAAAAATGCATCTCAATGGTAATAATGCCGTCTCCTTGGCAGGCCTCGCAACGTCCGCCGCTGATATTGAAGCTGAAACGCCCCGGTTTATAACCCCGCATCTTGGCTTCCGGCGTCTGGGCAAATAATTCTCGAATCAGATTAAACACACCGGTGTAGGTGGCGGGATTGGAACGGGGGGTACGTCCGATGGGGCTTTGGTCAATGTCGATGACTTTTTCCAGATACTCCAGTCCTTCCACCGCTTCATATTTGCCGGGGCGAGTGCGAGCGCCGTTCAGTTCTTTGGCCAATACCTGATAAAGGATATCGTTGACCAGGGTGCTCTTACCGCTGCCGCTGACTCCCGTCACACAGGTAAACACCCCGATGGGGAAAGACACATCCAGGTGTTGCAGATTGTTTTCCGCGCAGCCCCGCACCGTCAGCCAGCGATCGGACAAAGGGCGGCGGCATTCCGGCACCGGAATGGTCTTTTTACCCGAAAGATACTGCCCGGTAACGGAGCGTTCCACCCGCATCACCTGCTGGGGCGTACCCGCCGCCACCAGTTCGCCGCCATGACGGCCGGCGCCCGGTCCGATGTCAATGATATAATCCGACTCCAGCATGGTTTCCTCATCATGTTCCACTACCAGCACCGTGTTGCCGAGATCTCTGAGCCGCTTCAGCGTGGCAATCAGCTGGGCGTTATCCCGCTGGTGCAGACCGATGCTGGGTTCATCCAAAATATACAGCACCCCCATCAGAGAAGAACCGATTTGCGTGGCCAGCCGAATGCGCTGGGCCTCACCGCCGGACAAAGTGCCCGCCGAACGGCTCAACGTCAGATAATCCAATCCCACATCGACCAAAAAATGGAGACGTTCGTTGATTTCCCGCAGAATCAGACGGGCAATTTGGGCTTCTCGCTCGGTCAGGACCAAAGAGGAAAAAAATTCCCGCGCTTCCAAAATGGTCAGACGGCTCACCTGATCGATGTTTTTTTCCGACTCTTTGCCCTGAATGGTCACAGCCAGCGCTTCCGGTTTCAGACGAGCGCCGTGACAGTCGGGGCAGGGCAGAAAAGCCATGTATTTTTCGATTTCATCACGGATATATTTGGAGGGGGACTCCCGATAGCGCCGTTCAAAATTAGGCACCAATCCTTCCCAAGGTTTGCTGTAGACTTTATGGTGGCCGTTGCGGTCCAAATATTCCATGGTGACTTCCTGATCACCGGTACCGTACAGGATTTTGTCCAAATCCTCGGGACGCAAATCTTTGATGGGGGTATCCAGAGAAAAACCGAATTTCTCCGCTACTTTGCCGATATAGCGGAAATACCAACCCTGGGTATTGGCGTTCCAATGCACCAATCCTCCTTCATTAATGGAAAGGGACGCGTTGGTAATCAGCCGATTGGGGTCGATTTTCATGGAATATCCCAAACCGGAACAGGTGGGGCAGGCGCCGAAAGGATTGTTAAAAGAAAACATCCGCGGCGTCAGCTCCTCAAAACTGATGCCGCAATGGGGACAGGCGAATTCCCGATTAAACATCCGTTCCTCGTCATAGACCTCCTCGCCGCCCTCATCATCCAAGCGCACGCGTTGTATCAAAACCACCACAACGCCGCCGCCCATTTCCATGGCGGTTTCCAAAGACTCCGCCAAACGTTTGTCCACGCCTTGCCGCACCACCAAACGGTCCACCACTACCTGAATGATGTGTTTTTTGTTTTTTTCCAGTTTAATCTCTTCGTCCAGAGATAAAATTTCCCCGTCGATACGCACCCGAGCGTAGCCTTCGGCGCGAATCCGCGCCAGCAGCTTCTGATGTTCCCCTTTGCGTCCGTACACTTTGGGCGCCAGAATGTGTAGTTTGGTTTTTTCCGGCAGCTCCATGATGCTATCGACGATTTGGTCAATGGATTGTTTGCTGACGGGGCGACCGCATCGCGGACAGTGGGGGTGACCCACCCGCGCGAACAACAACCGCAGATAATCATAGATTTCTGTCACGGTACCCACAGTGGAGCGGGGATTGCGGCTGGTGGTTTTCTGGTCGATGGAAATAGCGGGGGAGAGGCCTTCGATAGTATCCACCTGCGGTTTTTCCATCTGTCCCAAAAACTGACGGGCATAGTCGGAAAGACTTTCCATATAACGCCGCTGCCCCTCGGCATAGATGGTATCAAAAGCAAGGGAGCTTTTGCCGCTGCCGGAAAGACCGGTGATCACCACCAGCTTGTCTCGAGGAATACGCACATCAATATTCTTCAAGTTATTCTGCCGAGCGCCTTTGATTTCAATAAACTCTTTGCTCATGGTTCTTCCCTCTTTGGTTTTTCTTCACTACTCTCTTTTCTCATGGTTCTCTGGATTGGTTTTCGTTTTCAATGATTTTTCTCTTACGAGCGGACTGTTTTCTGTCCCCTGATTGTTTTCTATCGTTCCGGGAAAGCGCGGAACGCTTTCCTCCCGTTTCCGTCGGCGGTTTTACGATTAAGGAGACGCTTTGTTCCTTTAGAAGCGTTCGCGATGGTTGGAGGATTGGGTCCGAGGAAAGAATCCCCCTCTGTTTCAACGGGGTCGCTTTTGCTTTTCATCACAATCTCACGCTCAGCTGACGCGATAATGACCGATAATATCGGAACGATCGCCCAGCACATCCTGCTCATACTCCATCTGCATAGGGTGACTGTGATGAATCAGATAAGGCACCCCGTCGGCATTGCGCCGATCAGACACAACACCGATATGACGGGCAAAAATCACAATGTCCCCTCCCTGCCACTCCGCGATTTCCGCGGGATCCGTGGTCAGAGCGACAGCGGTATGAGCAAAATACACCGCCAAATTCCGCACTCGCCGAAAATCAATATTGGGATCGGGCGTTTCCAAACCATAGTCCTCGGGATGAGCGCGAATGTCCGCGTCTACCAACTGGCGCAGGTCATAGCCGGCGGCCAACATCCCTTGGGCAACCACATCGGTGCAGACGCCATAGCCGTCATCGGGATATCCTCCTTCGTAATAAGCGCTGCGATAATGAGGGTTGGTGGCTACATAGGCCTTTGCCCCCTCCAGCAAGTCAGTCTGATCGTCCACACCGTCGCCGTCTTGATCCCGTTGGCTCACATAGTCCGCGATACCGAAATCGGCATTGGTATACGCCGCCCGCGGCCAGAAACTGACCGCGCAAAAAATCCCCACCGCCGCCAACAGCAGAAACAAACAACCTCTGCTTTTTTTATGTCGAGTTTGTCTTTTCTTTTGGCTCATGATTTCCGATCCCTTTCATCACTGCTTTTAATGAGCAAAAATTTCCGTCCAGATGCGATCATATTCCTCCGCGAAATCACTGGGGTCATTGAACATCTCCGTATGGTTGGCGAGATAATCAGCGTCGGGATAAGCATTAAAATTATCGGTTAAAGACTCGTCCAGCTGCTCCCGCGCGGCGGTGGAAGGAGTGGCATAGCCGATGTAATCACAGATACGGGCAGAGATATCGGGGCGGCAGACATAATTGATGAACTGCTGGGCGTAGTCCACATTTTGAGCGGTTTTGGGAATCACCATGGCGTCCACCCAAAGATTGGAGCCGCTTCTGGGCAACACATATTTCAAATAGTCACATTCCTGCTCCAGCAAAACCCCCTCGCCCGACCAAACCAACGCTACCATGGCTTCTTCCGCCAGCATCAAATCGCGCACCTCGTCCACCACATAAGCCAAAACCAGCGGTTTTTGTTGAATCAGCAACTCTTTGGCGGCTTCCAGCTCTTGAGGATCTCGACTGTTCATGGAATACCCCAGATAGTTAAGAGCGACGCCGATGGAATCTCGTACGGAATCCGACATCAGGATTTGTTTTTTGTAGGTTTCATCAAAGAGAATATCCCAATCCACCTCCTCTTCCGTCAGAGAAATTTGGTCGGTGTTATAGACAATGCCCACCGTACCCCAGGTAAAGGGAACGGAATACTGTTGTTCCGGGTCGTAGGAAAGGTGGAGCAGATTCTCATCAATATAAGAAAGATTGGGTACCTGTGAAAAATCGATAGGGTAAAGCAAATCCTCTTTGATCATCCGCTCAATCATATAGTCGGAAGGAATCACCAGATCGTACTTGCCCACACCGGTGCGCAGTTTGGTATACATATCCTCATTGGTGGTAAATTCCTCGTATTTCACGGGGATACCCGTTTCCGCTGTGAAATCTTCCAGCACTTCCGGATCCATATACTCTCCCCAGTTATAAATATTCAATGCTTCTTCATTATTCAATCCCGCCATGCCGCAGGCGGTAAGGGGAACTGCCAGCGCCGACATCAGAACTGCCAGCAAAGCGCATCGTCCCCATTTGCCGAGGGTCTTTTTTTGACTCATGCCCTTCCTCCCTTTTTTCCTTTCTCGTTTTCTGTCGGGGGATTCATTCTTTTTTTATTTTTTCCTTTTTTTATTTTCGTTTTGGTCTTTGCTTGAGCGGTCATTTTCTTCCGTTCATCGTTTGTTTTCTTCTTGCGATTATTCCTTTTGATGATACTTTTTCCGCCTTTGTTCGAAAAAATCGCTTCAGAAACTTCCCGCGCTTGCAAAAAACATCTCCCTTTGCAAGCTTCCTGCCAGAGATTAATTGCCGGCGCGGATTTCCATAATGGTATCCCGCAGACGGGCGGCTTCTTCGAAATCCAAACGGTGAGCGGCCTCCCGCATGGCTTTTTCCAGCCGGCGGGTGATTTTGTCTTTTTCCTTCTTGGTCAGTTTCAGCCCCTTCTTCACTTTATCTTCTTCCTTCTGGGGCAAAATGGCGCTGACCACATCGCGGATTTCTTTGCGGACGGTTCGGGGAACGATGTCGTGTTCCTGATTATAGCGGATTTGGAGTTCCCGTCTCCGCTCCGTTTCCCGCATAGCAGCCTCCATAGAATCGGTGATACGGTCGGCGTACAAAATCACATGACCTTCGGCGTTGCGGGCGGCGCGCCCGATAGTCTGAATCAAGGAACGATGGGAACGGAGAAAACCTTCCTTATCGGCATCCAGAATGGCGACCAAAGACACCTCGGGCAAATCCAACCCTTCCCGCAGCAGATTAATTCCCACCAGCACATCAAATTCTCCCAGACGCAAATCCCGCACAATAGCCATTCTCTCTAAAGTTTTGACATCAGAATGGAGATAGCGCACTTTAACGCCCGCCTCTTTCAGATAATCGGTCAAATCCTCCGCCATACGCTTGGTCAAAGTAGTCACCAACACGCGGTTCCCCTGTTCCACCGCGCGGTGAATAGCGCCCAACAGATGATCCACCTGATGGGCAATGGGCTGCAGCTCAATGGTAGGATCCAGCAGTCCTGTGGGACGAATGATCTGTTCCACCACACGGGCGCTGTGCCGCTGTTCGTAGTCTCCGGGTGTCGCGGATACGTAGACTGCCTGATTCACCCGCTCTTCAAATTCTCCAAAAGTCAAGGGGCGGTTATCCAGCGCTGACGGCAGGCGGAACCCGTACTCCACCAAAGAAGTTTTGCGGGAACGGTCGCCTTCATACATGCCTCGGATTTGGGGCAGGGTCACATGAGACTCATCCACCATCAACAAATAATCTTTGGGGAAATAATCCATCAAGGTATAGGGCGCCTCCCCCGGCGCCCGACCCGCCAGATGACGAGAATAATTTTCCACTCCGCTGCAATAACCGATCTCTTCCATCATTTCCAAATCAAAATTGGTGCGTTCTTCCAGACGCTGAGCTTCTAACAGTTTGTTTTGTCCTCGCAGCTCTTCCAGACGCTCCGCCAGCTCCAGCCGAATGTCGGCAATGGCTTTGCGGCGTTTGGCGTCTTCGGTCACATAGTGACTGGCGGGAAAGATATTGGCGTATTTGGTGCGCGTCAAAATCTCTCCGGTCAACGTGTCCAATTCACTGATAGATTCAATCTCATCCCCAAAAAACTCCACGCGAATCCCCTTATCCGTATAGGCGGAAGGATAGATATCCACCACATCGCCTTTTGCGCGAAAAGTGCCTCGCTTAAAATCAATTTCATTGCGGGTATACTGAATATCGATGAGACGGCGTAACAGGTCGTCCCGATCAATGGTCTGTCCTACTCGCAGAAACACCATCATGTTTTCATAATCTTCCGGAGAGCCTAACCCGTAAATAGCGGAAACCGACGCCACCACAATGACATCCCGCCGCTGCAACAGAGAATCAGTAGCGGAATGGCGCAGTTTCTCGATTTCATCGTTGATGGAGGCGTCTTTGGCAATGTACGTATCACTGTGCGCAATATAAGCTTCCGGTTGATAATAATCATAATAGGACACAAAATATTCCACGGCGTTGTTCGGGAAAAATTCTTTGAATTCCCCATACAGCTGAGCGGCCAGCGTTTTGTTATGGGCGATGACCAAGGTGGGCTTTTCCACCCGAGCAATCACATTGGCCATGGTAAATGTTTTGCCGGAGCCGGTCACTCCCAGCAGCGTCTGGTGTTTTTCTCCGTTGTTGACACCCGCCACCAGCGCTTCCACCGCCTGAGGCTGATCTCCCGTCAGCTGATAGTCTGATACCAATTTAAAATGATCCATACTCGTTCCTTTCCGCGCCGCCTTTTGGAAGACTGCCGCTTGCTCGATTTTCCAACCATTTTCGGACAATACCACCCCAGACTTATCAAATCTCCCTCGCGGCAGTAAAAATCCGACCCGATGGAGACACCGGCCTGCCGAACCCGACGAACAGCCGAAGTTTCTCACGAGCCATCCGAAAAAGCGCCGTCCCGTCGAAATTTGGTTGAAAACCATCCGAACAGTTTATTATACCATATCCCGAAAAGAAAAAACAGTCTCCCCGGGTAAGATTTTCTCCGCTCGAAGCGAGCCAAACAGGCGTCCCCGTAAAAAGAACGGGGGGGGCCGCCGTCCAAGAAAAAAAGACTCGATTGTCTGTCGAGTCTTTCCTCTTTTCGTCTTTTTGACGACATGGGCACGGCGACTAACGATTGCCGGTGAGTTCTTCCGCGGCGTCTTTGGCGCCGTCTACAGCGTCTTTAACGCCGTCCGCCACTCCGTCAGCGGCGTCTTTGGCGCCGTCTACTACATCACCGGCGGCGTTTTTCGCGCCGTCCACTACATCATCCGCGGCGTCTTTGGCGTCATCCATCACACGATCATCGCCGTGCCGCTGGGTTTGGGCGTTGTCGTTTCTGGCGTCATTGGTGGTGTCGGAGCCGTTGTTGCCGCAGCCGCACAAGGACACCGCCAACAGCAGAGACAAAAAGAGTACGGTTAATTTTTTCATAGACCTCTCCTCCTGTGGATTCTGAATAATTCCAAAGAGAGCGTCTTGTTCCCTTTGGAGTTTCTCTCACCTTAGTATAGCCGCAAAAACGAGGATTATACCAAAGGGAAAGCGATAACGGTCGGGATTTTTTATCTTCGAAAACCCGGCCGCTTTTTCAGCGCCTCTTCAAAAAAAAAGCAGAAAAAGAAAAATTTGCTTTTTCTGCTTACTTTTTAATTTTCGTTCATGGGGGCGCCTTTGCTTTCCCGACGGAATAACGTTTTTGAAAAAGGCGCCGTCCGTGTCTTTTCCCGGCGTGAGCACCGCCCCGCGCAAGCCGTTCCCCCGCCGCCCTTGACCGGTTCCGTCATGCCCGTTCGCCCCACAAAACATCACCTTTGCCGTCTCAAAAAGTTTCTCCCGGCAACAAAAGAGAAATCAAACGATCCAATTCCTCATCATCGAAATATTCCAGCACAATTTTGCCGCCCTTGCCGCCGCCGCGAACCGTCACCTTGGTACCCAACCGACTCCGCAGCCGCTCTTCTATTTCCTGTAACAAAAGATCATTGAGGGCGGGCTTTGGAGCGGAGGAGCGCTTCTTCGTCTTAGGCGTATCGGATTTGCCATAAAGTTCGGAGGGGTTTTTGGCATAGTATTCCGCTTGCCGCACTGAAAGATGCTCCGCCAGAATCCTTTCCGCCAGCGCCAGTCGATCTTGGGTTTTGCTCAATTGCAGCAACGCCCGCCCATGCCCGGCGGTTAATTTTTCTTCCATTACCGCCTGCTTCACCGGTTCCGGCAAAGAAAGGAGACGCAGGGTATTCGCTACATAAACACGGCTTTTACCCAGCTTTTCCGCCAGCTTGCTTTGGGTATAATGATACGTTTCCATCAATTCTTTGTAGGTGGCGGCTTCTTCCAAGGGATTCAGATTTTGCCGCTGGATATTTTCAATCAGCGCTACTTCCAGGGTATCGGTATCGCTCAGATTCCGCACAATACAGGGGACCTCTTCCAATCCGCAGAGAACCGCCGCCCGATAACGCCGTTCTCCCGCCACAATTTGGTAGCCGTCAGCGCCGTCGGGACGTACCAAAATAGGCTGCAAAATGCCTTGTTCCCGCACGGATTTTGTCAATTCCCGCAGTTTGGCGTCATCAAAAATTTGACGAGGCTGGTCGGGATTGGGATGAATCTGTTCCGTCTTTAAAAGCTGCACTTTTTCCAGGGTAATATTCTCTTCCAAGACCGGTTTGGCGGCGCCGAACAAAGCATCCAAACCGCTGCCGAGACCTTTTTTTGTCATGAAACTTCCTCCCTTTCTTTGTTACGAGCCAAACAACACTATCCCCTCAGGCGAGTTTTGGCGACTACCGCTTTGGCCAGTTCACCGTACATTTCCGCGCCTTTGGATTTTTTATCGTAATAGCTGATGGGCATACCGTGGCTGGGGGCTTCCGAAAGGCGCACATTGCGGGGAATCACGGCGCCGAACACCCTGTCCCCGAAATATTCCTTTACCTGATCCACCACCTGGGCGGAAAGATTGGTACGGCTGTCGAACATCGTCAGCAAAACTCCCAAAATCTGTAACTGAGGGTTGAGATGTTTGCGTACCAGCCCAAAAGTGTTCATCAACTGTTCCAGCCCTTCCAGCGCGTAATACTCACACTGCACCGGAATGATGATGCTGTCGGCGGCTGTCAGCCCGTTCAGCGTCAACAGCCCCAGCGAAGGCGGGCAATCGATGAGCACATAATCATAGCGTTCCCGCAGATGGCTGATGGCTTGGCGCAGTTTGCTCTCCCGCGCTACGACGCTGACCAGTTCCACTTCCGCCCCCGCCAAATTGATGGTGGCAGGCAGCACATGAACGCCGGAATAAGGCGTCCGCACCAACGCCGCCTCCGCCGGCAGATCGTCCACCAGCACATCATAAATACAATGCCGCAGCTCCCGGCGATTAATGCCATAACCGCTGGTGGCGTTACCCTGGGGATCCAAATCAATGAGCAGCACCGAATATCCCATTTGCCCCAGCGCGTCCGCTAAATTGACTACTGTGGTGGTTTTAGCGACTCCGCCTTTTTGATTCGCGACTGCAATTACATAACCCATAGTTATTCCCTTTCTTTTCGCTTCTTTTCCTTCGAATCGGCTCCTTTTTCGCCGATTTTTCGCTTCTGTTTCAAAATCTCTCTTGCTTCTTCTCGAAGTTTCTGTTTTTTTTCTTGATTTTCTTGCACTGTTTTTCGCGGTGTCCGATTGCGCTGATTTTTTATTCCCCTTTGGAAGCATCTGCCTGTTTCGGATTCTTTTTTCGACTCTTTCGGAGGTTTCTTTCAGCGGCATTGTTTGCCAACATCCGCTTTAAACCGCCTTTTCCCTTCCCGAAGAAACATTCTTCTCCCGAAAAAGGGTTCTTTCGCGCGACATGTTTTTGCCGAATTTCCGACAGGGTTCCGTGTGTTACAGAGGTTTTTTCTTGATGACGCCGCTGTTTCTGGGATATTTTTCCGCCAAAGGAGCGGTTTTCCTCAACAACAACAAACTACGCCGCTCTCCGGAAGTCAATGTATAGTCCAGGCGTTTTTCTACCCGCAGCCGCAATTCCGCCAAAGCGTGCGCCGCGGTTTTTAATTCCTCGGTCAGGTTGCCGCCTTTCATGGCGATTACCGCGCCGCCCGGTTTCACCAATCCCGCCGTATATTCCGCCAGCAAAGGCAAAGGCGCCACCGCCCGCGCCACCGCCAAATCCGCCCGCTCCCGTCGAGCAGGCTGACGAGCCAACTCTTCCGCCCGTCCCCACAGAACTTCTGTCTGAGACAGCCCCAGTTCCCGGCAAACTCGGGATAAAAAATCGCAGCGTTTGCGCTGAGCGTCCAACAAAACGACCCGACAGTGGGGACAAACCGCCGCCAGGGGAATGCCGGGCAAACCGGCGCCCGTTCCCACATCCACTAAGATTTTACCCGCCAGCGGATCAGGTCCCGCCTCTTCCAAAAAAGTCAGAAGGCGCAGGCTGTCCGCTATATGTTTTTCCGCCACTTCCGCCGCTTCCACAATCCCGGTCAAGTTCATCACCCGATTGGTCTCCACCAGCTCCACATAATAGCGCGTCAACAGCGCCAGCCGCTCTGACGGCAAAGACAGAGACAACTCCGTCAATCGCTCCGCCAGCGCTCGCGCGAAGACGCCTTCTTCCACCACTGCCGCCGCGGAAGGTTTTCGGCCGCCGCTGTTTCCTGCCGCGGCGGAGGCGGCGGAGTGTTCCCTATGTTGTTTGTTTCTTTGCTGTTTCATACCTGCTCCTGCTCTCCTCTCGGCCCCGCTTCTCTGTTCGGGGTTCACGTAATCTCTGTTCCGAGAAGGCACACCCGCTCCCCGTTCAATATTGCCGTTCCTTTCTGTTCCGTGAAAATTATCGTGAAACATTGTTCCCAAAAGCCATTTCTCCTCCAAACGGGGTTTCTCCAAACAGTTTCTTTTCCAAAATCTAAACCGATTTTTTCAAACCGTTTTACACTCAAAACCGCCTTGAGCGGTCAAAAAATCTTCGAAAAAACGCATAACCCCAATCAAAATCCACGGATGTCGTCTTCGCGAAGTTTCTTTCCCACTTTCTTTTTTCGTTCTTTTACCCTTCCGCTCTTTTACTTTTCAATTCCTCTGTTTTTTTATTTTACTTTTCCCGGCTATGGCTCTTTTTTCTCTTCTGTTTATTTGCCAATCTGATTTTACCTTTAAGGGCAGCAGGGGCTTACCGAGAGAATCCTCGCGACTCTTCACAACATCTCTGCCTGAATCCTCGTATTTTCCTAAAAAATCATCCGTCTTTCTCACAGGCGGAAACTTACAAGCAGACGTCATTTTGCTTCATCCAAGCCATTTTCACGGCGCCGAAAGTTTTTGCGCCCGCTTTCTTTCCTCTATGGCAACTGTCCTGGGGCAACTGTCCTGGGGCAACTGTCCTGGGATAACTGTCCCTGCTTGTTTTTGCCGTTGAGCGCCCGCGTTGTATCAGATTTTCGGGAAGAATTCCCTCGCTTGCCAAATAAACCTTCGCGGCGGATTTTCAATTTCCAATAGTAAAAAAAGGGATTCTTAACGAATATTCTTCATTTCTTCATTTCTTCATTTCTTCATTTCTTCATTTCTTCATTTCTTCA
>CBCTTQ010000015.1:0-49091 GCA_965149945.1 uncultured Peptococcaceae bacterium
TGAAAAATGCGGCGCCCAGGCAGTACCGGAAGAACAGTTACCGATTTTGTTGCCGGAAGATGTGGAATTTTTGCCAACAGGGGAATCTCCTTTGAAAACTTCTGCCCATTTTGAGGAAGCCGTTTGTCCTGTTTGTGGCGGTCCTGCTCGCAGAGAAACGGATACCATGGATACGTTTGTTTGCTCTTCGTGGTATTTCCTGCGTTACTGCGATCCGAAAAACGCGGAAAAAGCTTGGGATAAAGAAAAAACCGATTATTGGATGAATGTAGATCAATATATCGGCGGTGTGGAACATGCTATTTTGCATTTGATGTATGCTCGCTTCTTCACCAAAGCCCTCTATGATATGGGGCTGGTCTCTGTGGAAGAACCTTTTGAAAATCTGTTGACGCAGGGGATGGTGTTAAAGGACGGAACCAAGATGAGCAAATCTTTGGGCAATGTTGTCAGCCCGGAAGAAATCATCAATAAATACGGCGCCGATACTGCTCGTTTGTTTATCTTGTTTGCCGCTCCGCCGGAGAGAGATTTGGAATGGAATGACTCCGCGGTAGACGGCTGTTTCCGTTTCCTGAATCGCGTTTGGAAACTGGTCAACGGTATTTTGGATGCCGGTTATCAAGAAACCGCGTTTGATAACGCCGACAAAGAACTGCGTCGAGTTACTCATGCCACCCTGAAAAAAGTGACTGATGATATTGATAAACGTTTTAATTTTAACACGGCTATCAGTGCTATGATGGAATTGGTTAATGCCATGTTAGCCTATCGGGATCAAAAAGGTGATCGGGCAAATGCTGAAGTGATGCGGGACGCGTCGGAAAAACTGGTACTAATGCTTTCGCCCTTTGCTCCTCATATCGCTGAAGAACTCTGGCAGTTAATGGGTCATGAAGAAAGTCTCTACCATCATAGCTGGCCGCAATATGTGGAAGAATACTTGGTGAAAGATGAAGTAGAAATCGTTGTTCAGGTGAACGGTCGTGTCAAAGGAAAAATGGTTATTGCCAACGCTCTGCCCAATGATCAGGTGCGGCAGCTGGTAGAAAACCACGAAAATTATGACAAATGGTTAAACGGGAAATCCGTTATCAAATGGATTGTGGTTCCTAACAAATTGGTTAATCTGGTAGTGAAATAACCCAATGTTTCATCAGTGGAATGAAAGCAAGTGAACTTTTTCGTAAACGGAGATTTGATTATGGTGTTGAAAGGCGCCCCGCGTATGCGGGGCGCCTTTATTGCTTATATTTGATTTGGAAAGAATTTAGTTGATTAGAAGAGGAAAAATATAAGAACGGGAAGATACCGTTGTTGTTTTTACTTGTTCAGGAGTTGTTCCCCGATACCATATTTGTCATATACATAATCGATGTCTTTGTCGCCGCGACCGGACAGATTTGCCAAGATAGCGCCTGTTTGATTTTCTTTAGCGTAGCGGATAGCGTAAGCCACGGCATGGGCGCTTTCGATAGCGGGAATGATGCCTTCGTAACGGCAGAGGAGGAAGAAAGCCTCCATGGCTTCCTCATCGGAGACAGTTTCATATTTCACACGGCCGCAGTCATGGAGATAGGCATGTTCCGGACCGACACCGGGATAATCCAAACCGCTGGCGATGGAATAAACAGGAGCGGGTTCGCCGTTTTCATCTTGCAAGGTAATGGTTTGGAAACCGTGGATGGTTCCTTTCGTGCCGTAGGTCATGGAAGCGGCGTGATCTCCTACAGCGGGGCCGCGTCCCAATGGTTCCGCTCCGATGATTTCGACCGGTTCATCTAAAAAGGCTTCAAATAATCCGATAGAGTTAGAGCCGCCGCCGACTGCCGCACAAACAGCGTCGGGCAAAATACCGGTCATTTCCACAAATTGATCTTTGGCTTCGTAGCCTACAACGGATTGGAAATCGCGGACCATCAGCGGGAAAGGATGGGGGCCGACTACAGAGCCGATGCAATAGATGGCGTCTTTATATTCTTTCATATAGCCTTCAAAGGCGGCGTCCACCGCTTCTTTCAGGGTTTTTTGTCCTTCGGTGACGCAGACTACATTGGCGCCCAGCATTTGCATCCGGATTACATTGGGATGCTGTTTGGCGATGTCCACTTCACCCATGTAAATGTCACATTCCAGACCAAAATAGGCGGCGGCAGTGGCCAATGCCACACCGTGCTGTCCGGCGCCGGTTTCCGCGATGATTTTTTTCTTGCCCATAAATTTGGCCAGCAGACCTTCTCCCATGCAGTGATTCAGTTTGTGGGCGCCGGTATGGTTCAAATCTTCTCGTTTCAAATAAATCTGGCAGTGACTGTCCAAATGTTTGCTCAATCGTTCGCAATGATATACGGGGGTAGGACGACCTTGATATTCTTTTCGGATTCTTCTCAGTTCGTTGATAAACTGAGCGCTGTGGCAGATTTCTTGGTAAGCATCGGAAATTTCTTTGAACGCGGGTTCCAGTTCCGGAGGCAGATAAGCGCCGCCGTATTCGCCGAAGTAACCGTTTTGATCCGGGAATTCTTTCAAATAATTGTCAAAGTCTTTATATGTTTTCATGATGGTATCTCCTTTTTTATAAATTTGTTTTTCGTTTGTTTTTTTGTTTACGAGATTCGTTTTTTTAATAGTCCTTTTCACCATCGAAAAACCATCTGTTCCATTTTTTTCTCCCACCTGTTTTTCTAATATTTTCTGAAATAAAAAAAGCTTTTGTCCCCAAAGGGACAAAAGCCGAAAATTGCTTCTGCGGTACCACCCAATTTCATCGAGATTCGATGCACTCTTATCACGCACCATCATGCGTGTTCCGCTGTAACGGTCGGACTCCGTCGCTCCTACTGGGATTACTCCGTTCAGGTTGCCCTCGCAAATCCATTCGCCTCTGGGGATATTACTGCACTCGCACCAACGGCAGCTCTCTGAGAATATCGGGTACAAAGGTTACTTACTTTTGCTCATCGGTTTATTTTATGGTGTTATTATAGTTTATGGTTTTCCATTTGTCAAGTGAAAAATTTTATTTTTTTTGATACGCGGAGTCGAATTTCGGTCGCTAGCCGGATTTTTTTCTCTTGAAAAAATTTTTTGAAAAATTTTTCAAGCGGGGGATAATACGAAAAGCCTTATGGTAAAACTATTTCTTTAAAGAGCGTTTCATGGTATAATAAAAGCAAGAAATTGAAAAAAGCAAGAAATTGAAAAATCGAAATATCGCAGCGGGAGTCAATCATTCATGAAAGATTTGCAAAAGAAACGAGAAGACGAAAAACAGTTGGTGCGGGAGATGGTTGCCATGTATTGTCACAGACATCATGGTTCCGTGCGCGGGCAGTTGTGTGAGGACTGTCAAAAATTGGCGAAATATGCCGCCGATCGTTCCGATTGCTGTCCTTTTATGGAACAGAAAACCTATTGCAGCAATTGCGCTGTGCATTGTTATGAGCCGCCAATGCGACAACGAATCAAAACTGTGATGGCATTTTCCGCTCCTCGATTATTGTTGGTACACCCTGTCAAAGCATTGGATTATGTGATTAAAGTAAAGTGGGAAAAGCGGCGTTATGTTATGGATTTGCAAAATACGAGAAATAAAATTGTTGATAAAACAGTTATGAAAAGGAGGAATCAGGATGAAACAGTATTGTGAGAAGTATATGAAAATGGCCATGGAAGACGCGAAAAAAGGCTATGGTAACGGAGAGGGTGGTCCTTTTGGCGCGGTGGTGGTCAAAGACGGTGAAGTACTGGCAGTGGCGCATAACTGCGTAGTCAAAAACAACGATCCTTCTGCCCATGCTGAAATGATGGCTATTCGTATGGCTTGTGCCAAGATTGGTTCCTATGATTTGTCCGGAGCCGTGATTTACGCTACGGGAGAGCCTTGTCCCATGTGTGCTTCTGCTATTATCTGGGCGAATATCAGTCGCTGTTACTATGCCAATACGGTGGCGGACGCAGACCGAATCGGCTTCCGTGACAATAAGATTTATCGCTACTTTAAAGGCGAAACGGAGATTCTGGAAAAAATCCATACGCCTGACGCCGAATGTTTGGCAATGTATGACGATTATCGGATGAAACAGCATAAGATATATTAAAGAAAACGTTCCGCCACAAAAAAATTCTTTCAGAATTTGATAAAACAACCAAGAATCATCTCTTTTGAAAAAAGGAGCGAACAGTTCATGTATATTCTTCAATTAGAAACTTTTCTTTGTGTCGCTCAGTGCGGTAGTTTTAATAAAGCCGCGGAAAAACTTTATATTTCTCCGCCGGCAGTAATTAAACAGATCAATCTGCTGGAAAAAAATTTGGAGCTGCAGCTTTTTGTGCGTACGCATCAGGGGCTTCAGCTTACCGAGGCAGGAAAGTCCTTGCTGCAAGACACGAAGTATATTATTCAGTACTGTAAAGACTCCGTTACAAGAGCCAAAAACGCCATGAAACAGAGTCAGGATATTATTCGTATCGGTACTTCTCCCATGACGCCGGCACAGGTATTGGTGGATTTATGGCCCAAGTTGCAGAATGATTGTCCGGATACGAAATTTGCTTTGGTTCCTTTTAATAATACCCCGGAAAACGCGCGTGAAATTCTGGGAAATCTCGGTCAAAATATTGATGTAGTAGCGGGGATTTTTGATGAAACGATGCTGAATCTGAGACAGTGCGCGGGTTTGGAAATTTCTCGAGAACCGATCTGTTGCGCGGTCTCTATCCATCATAAACTGGCGCAGAAAGATCGATTGACGGTGCGGGATTTGTACGGTGAAAAGCTGATGTTGATGAAGCGCGGCTGGAGTCATTATGTTGACTTGCTGCGGGATGATCTGTGGAAAAATCATCCGCAAATTCAGATCGTGGATTTTGATTTTTATGATGTGGGGGCGTTTAATCAATGTGAAAATAATAATTGTGTGCTAATGGCAGTTTCAAAGTGGCAGTATGTCCATCCTTTGTTAAAAATTTTGCCTGTGGATTGGGAGTATAGCATTCCCTACGGTCTGCTCCACGCGCCGGAACCATCTCCAACGATCAAAAAGTTTTTGCGCGTGGTGGAAAAAATAGTAAAAACGGAAGAAATCAGCAACTGATAACCTTTAGGTAACTATAAGATAACGAATCGAGACTTCTGATGAAGTCTCGATTTTATTATAATAAAGTCAGAGAAAGGAAACGAACAAATGAAAAATTTTTCTTTGATTATCATGTTGTTGCTTGTTTTGGTTTGCTTTGTTGGATGTGGAAATTCCGTGCCCGAACAGGCTATGATTAATTCCGAAGATAATATCTCCGATGTCGAACAGGATGGTGGAACAGTGGACGTAAATCAGGTATATACAATCGATACACCTGTTTCAGAGGTGATCAATGATCCTGTTTTGGAGGATTACGGCAGGTTGCTGTTTCCTGTAAACAGTGCATATTACAGCGGCGATACCCTTGGTGATTTAAGATTCACCTGGTATGCTGACTTGAATCCAGAGAAGACTGTTGAGATTGTGAATTACGTAAGAAATCATGCCGCGGCGGGTGAGACGGTGTTTTATGATATTTACACTGAAGAAGAGAAAGCGATAGACCCGAGCAAGGAAGATACCGGCTTGTTCTTTTTTCGGGGAAACCCTGGAGAAAAATTCGCTGTGTGCAACGCAGGCGGAGCCTTTGCTTATGTCGGCGCGATGCAAGACAGCTTCCCTCAGGCGTTGGAACTTTCGAAACAGGGCTATCACGCCTTCGCGCTGATCTATCGCCCAGGAGCGCGGACTGCCTGTGAGGATTTGGCATGTGCCATCCGCTTCATTTTTGAAAACGCGGAAATGCTGGAAATCGATACCAATTGTTACTCTCTTTGGGGTGGCTCGGCAGGCGCGCGTATGGCGGCGTGGCTCGGTTCTTACGGTCCGTCTGCTTTTGGCGGCGGGTCGTTGCCTCGTCCGGGTACGGTTGTTATGCAGTATACGGGACACAGTGATTATACCGAAAACGATCCGCCGACCTTTGCTTGTGTGGGCGAAAATGACAGAATCGTGAACTGGCGCGCGATGGAGTACCGTCTTGAGGCGATGAGAGACTTGGGGATTTCCACCGAATTTCATCACTATCAAGGATTGGGGCATGGCTTTGGACTGGGAATTGGCACTGCGGCGGAAGGCTGGATAGAACAGGCGATTTCTTTTTGGAGGGCGCAGATGAAATAAAAAGAAATGAGACAGATTGAACAAAAAATCAAAAGAAAGGATGGTTTTTATGAATAACTTTATTTTCCAAAATCGTACAACAGTCTATTTGGGGCAAGGCTGCGTAAAAGAATATCTGACTGCTCTTGTAAAACCGTATAAAACGGTGATGCTTGCCTACGGCGGCGGCTCCGTGAAAAGAAACGGCATTTATGATGAGGTTACGGAAATTTTACAAAACGCGGGGAAAAAGATGGTGGAGTTTTATGGGATTATGGCAAACCCAACGTACAACAAAGTGCTGGAAGGCGCCAAAATAGCGAGGGAAAATCACGTGGATATGATTCTGGCTGTCGGTGGAGGATCCGTGATGGACTGCTGTAAGGCAGTTTCTCTCGCGGCGCGGTATGACGGTGATATTTGGGAAGACTTTTGGGAACGTCCTGGTATGATAGATATGAACCTTTTACCCCTCGGCGTAATTGTGACTGTTGCCGGTACAGGCAGTGAATGTAACGGCGGCGCTGTCATAACCAATGAAAAAAAGAAAGTTAAGACGGGAAGAGATTATCCCGAACTGAATCCCGCTTTTGCGCTTCTGGATCCCACTTACACCTATAGTGTGCCTAAAAAACAGATGATTTCCGGCGGGTTTGACATTCTTTCGCACATTATGGAGACCTATTTCAGCGAACCTAATGAAAATAATGTTTCCGATGATATTATGGAGGCGTTAATGAAAAATGTTATTCGTAATCTCCGTGTTGCTATCCAAAATCCAAAAGATTATACGGCGCGCAGCAACCTAATGTGGGACGCGACCATGGCGGAAAACCGCATTATCAAAATGGGTAAAAAATGCGATTTTGAGTGCCATAATATCGAACATCAATTGGGTGCTTTTACAAATTGCAACCATGGCAGCGGCCTCGCGGTGATTCATCCTACCTATTACCGTCATATTTATCAACACGGTTTGCCCAAATTCGCGCGTTTTGCCGAAAATGTTTGGGACGTTTCTCCGGCGGGCAAAACCGATGAGGAACTGGCTCTTGCCGGAATTGAGGCATTACAGGATTTTATCAAGGAAATCGGCTTGCCCACAACGCTTAGGGAAATCGGCGCGGAAAAAGATCAGCTGAAACCAATTGCGGATTCCTGTGGTATTTCCTATGGCAGCTACAAAAAAATGACCCACGAGGAAATCTTGGAGATTTTACATGAATGCTTTTAATATCAAAAAAGTCTTCCATTGCGCTTTTGTAAAAAAATCGGTGGTGGTATTGGCAGTGTGCTCTCTTGCTTTTGTTTTTGTCGCTTGCGGCAGAAGCGCGGATGAGGAGTCTGTTCCGCGAGAAGAATCTCTCCAAGAAGAGGTTTCTCAAACGGAAGCTTCTCAAACAGAGCGGCAGACTGCGGAATTGCCCGATATACAATGGGAGTGGCCAAAAGATTCTCCGGAAAATCAAGGTTTTGACGGGAGCGTGCTGGATGAGGTTCACGCGACTTTTGATTCTTTCCCTTTGCTCGCGTCAGTTATTGTCAAAAACGGCGCGATCATTGATGAATATTACAAAGAGGGATATGACGAAAACAGCAGTTTTTTGTTGCATTCGGCATCTAAAAGCGTCACAAGCGCTTTGGTGGGTATTGCCATAGACCGTGGCTACCTGGACAGTTTGGATACACCTTTGTCTCAATATTTTTCGGAGTTGAACAATCGAGAGGATCCGAGGTGGCAGCGGATAACAATTCGCCATCTTTTAACCCATACTTCCGGCATCGACTGTGGTGATACGGAGTTTGAATATGAATGGCGTGCGTCCGATAACTGGATCGAATTTGCGCTAAACCGCCCGATGGCGCATGAGCCGGGAACGTTCTTTAATTATTCAACCGCTAATACACATCTCCTTTGCGCGGTTCTTCAGCGGGCCACGGGGGAATCTATGTATGAATTCGGGAAAGAATATTTGTTTGATCCGGTGGGTATGGACAGTGTGCGCGTGGATACTGACGCCCAGGGAATCGCTGACGGCGGCAACGGTATTTATATGAATATTTATGATATGGCGAAATTTGGTCAGCTTTATCTTGACGGCGGTTTCTGGCAGGGAGAGCAAATCATTTCCGCTGAATGGGTGGAGCAATCAACAACAATGCAATTCGATCGCGACACTGGTTCTGCGGATTACGGTTATCAATGGTGGGTACGCACCTTTGGTGATAACGAATATCCTGCTTATTTCGCCCAGGGCCATGCGGGACAATATATTTTTGTTGTTCCCCAACTGGAGCTTGTGATTGCTTTTACCGGGAATTACACCGGCAGAACCGCGATTTATTGGCAGCTTGCGGAGCAGATTGTAAACGCCTGCCAGGAATGATGAAAACGGATGATCGAGTAGTAAAAAGAATTGAAAAGATGACAAGATGACAAGATGATTGAAATTTGAAGGGAGAAAAATATGAAAAAAGCAATAACCCTTTTTATGTTACTGGCGCTTGCGGTGGTATTTACCGCCTGCGGCGCAAACACACAGGAGCAAACCGTGCCTTCCGCAGAAACTGACCGATCGGAAACCGAAACGGCGGAGGAGGATACTGAAAACGACGGCAAAACATTGAAAGCGGCGAAGAACGCCGGAATGGATTTGGGAGATTACAGCAAATACGCTTCCACCATTAAGAGTATGGAAAGCGACCGTTACCCCGATACCGGCAAGGCGTGCAGACATTCCAAGCCCGACCGAGGTATTTACACGAAGCAGGACAAGGTGATTCAATATATCGACAGTCTGGACATTTCCAACAAACAAAAGAGAGCGCTTTGGGATGTGGAAGGATACAGCCCCAAAAACATGCCGGGAAGTTGGTGGGATTGATATTTTACACAACCGTACATACAAAAACTCGTATGAGAGAAATTATGTACAGAGATATACGGCAACAATTTCACGCGCAAGAAAAGCCCCCTTTTTGGGGGCTTATTTTTTTGCTTGTGTCGTTTAAGAGGTGTTGAGAGTGTGTCGGGAAAAGTTTGGGAAAAAGCGTGTCAAAACGTGTCATTTTTTAGGAAAACGCCTGCTACGTTGGTTTGAATTAAAGAATAACAGACGAGGATCTGGACTGGACGAATGATGACAGCCGAGTATCCCGTGAGCATGAAGACGAAAGTTTGCGGCAGATCGAGCTGGTCGCCGATACTGTGGATGACTGGCAGGATGTAGAAAAAATTTATCTGGGTTACCCGGTATGGTGGGGATATGCGGCATGGCCTGTCAATACTTTTGTAGAAACAAATGATTTCACAGGCAAGACGGTCATTCCGTTTTGTACTTCCTCCAGTTCTGAAATCGGACAGAGCGGTCAATTTTTGGCGGAACTTGCCGGTACCGGCGATTGGCGGGAAGGAATGCGTTTTTCTTCTGATGTCAGTGCGGACGACGTGGAAGAATGGGTGAACAGCCTGAACCTGCCCTGAGGAAAATCAGAACAGATATTCTGAAGCGGGTTTTAGTCAATACGGAAGCAACGGAGGCGGTCGTTGTGGAAGGAAAACGACTTCAGTTGAAGGGATTCCCTCACGGCTTTGGCGTCGATCGGGGATGGAAATCCCGTTTATGGTCGATGGTTGAGCGTTATATTGCTGACAATGAATAATCAGGAAGAGTTTTCTTTGACGGTGATCATTTATCAGCAGGTTTTGCCGATTTAGGAAAAACTGCTGATTTTTTGAAAGGAAGCGACAAAAACAATGGGGGAAGATGCGGAAAAATTTCTCTTTGAAAAAATGCCCGTTCCTAAAGCGGTGGCGACTTTGGCAATTCCCACTATCATCAGTCAAGTCGTGACGATGATTTATAATTTGGCAGACACTTTTTTTGTGGGGCAATTAGGGGATCCGTTGATGGTTGCCGCTGTTTCCCTTGTGTCTCCCTGGTTTAACTTGCTTACGGCATTGGGAAATTTGTTTGGATTGGGAGGCAGCAGTTTGATTTCCCGGATGATGGGCGCGCGGAAGCATAAAAATATTAAGTATGTGTCCGTATTCAGCATTTGGGGCGGGATTGCCGCGACCCTGATCTTTTCCGCCGGTACTTGGTTTTCCAGAAAATTTCTTTTGGGTTTTCTCGGTGCAAGTTCGGCTACCTATGGGTATGCGGAGGATTATCTATTATGGGTGGTTGTGTTGGGTGGTGTTCCCACCGTGATAAGTTTGCTTCTCGGTCATCTGTTGCGAGGCGAAGGCTATGCCAAGCAGGCCGGTATCGGCATGATGTTCGGAGGAATATTCAACGTGGTTTTGGATCCGATTTTTATTTTCGCGCTGCATTGGAATGTGGCGGGGGCTGCTGCCGCGACGGCGATTTCCAACACGGTGTCGGTTGCTTTTTATCTCTTTCAATATAGCCGTCTTCGGGGGAGAACCGCTGTTTCTCTGGATCCGAAATATTTTACGGTTCGATTTGTTCGTCCTGTGTTTGCGGTAGGTTTGGCGTCAGCCCTGGCGACGACTCTGGGTAATGCTTCCAATATGGTGATATTTTCTTTAGCTTCCGGATACGGGGATATTCCTGTGGCGGCTTACGGGGTTGTGAAGCGCATCGATCAATTTCCTTTGAGTGTTTCTATGGGACTTTGCCAAGGATTCATGCCTTTGGTAGGGTACAATTTCTCTTCGGGAAATTATGAAAGAATGCGTAAAATCTCTGTTTTTTCCTGGAAGACGGCAATTGTTATATCCGTTTGTTTTGTTGTTTGTTTTGTCGCTTTGGCACCGTGGATTTTGCATGTATTTATCTCGGAACGCCAAACCAGTGCTCTGGGGTCTTCTTTTTTGAGGATTGCCTGCTTGGCGGTTCCTTTGACCAGTGTTAATTTTCTGATCAGCTATACTTTGCAGGCTATGGGGAAAGGAGCTCAGTCTGCGGTTTTGACCGCTTGCCGTCAGGGATTGCTCAATATTCCTCTGTTGATGATTATGAATTTGCTTTTAGGGTTATACGGCATGATCTGGACGCAATTGACTGTGGAAGTGATCATGCTGCCGATTTCACTGGAGATGTATGTTTACACATTTCGGAAATTAACGGACAGAGAGAACTACAGGAGATAACCGTTGGGTTTTGACTGCGTAACAAACGGAGACTTCTGTTTTGTTCCCTGTGAAAGTACAATGAAGGAAAGAAGAAAAGGAGGAAGGAAGATGGACACACGCGTTTTAGGAAAAGATTTCATTGTCTCCGCCGTTGGTCTTGGCTGTATGGGATTCTCCCATGCTTATGGCGCGCCGACGGATGAAAAAGAGACCGTTCGTTTACTGCGCCGATCCCTTGCGTTGGGGTATACATTTTTTGATACCGCTGAGGTTTACGGTATCGCGAGCAACCCGCATATCAATGAAATTTTGGTAGGAAAAGCGTTTGCGGATGTGAGAGATCGGGTGGTGATCTCGACCAAATTCGGATTAAAATTTGATCGAGACAGCGAAAAAGTACCGTTACCTTTGATACCGGATTCCCGCCCGCAAACCATTCGTCAATCTGTAGAAGGCTCTTTGAAACGCCTGGGTACGGATCATATTGATTTGTATTTTCAGCATCGAATAGATCCTGATGTGGAACCGGAAACGGTCGCGGGTGTGATGGCGGATTTGATACGAGAAGGAAAAATTACCCATTGGGGGATTTCTGAGGCAAATGAAGCGTATCTTCGTCGAGCCAATGCCGTTTGTCCTGTTACGGCTGTACAGAATCGTTATTCCATGATGGCGCGCCATTATGAGAAAAGCTTGTTTGCTGTTTTGGAAGAGCTGGGGGTTGGGTTGGTCGCTTTTTCTCCTATGGCCAATGGTTTTCTTACGGGAAGATATGGCAAAGGGCAGCATTTTGATCCGCGAACTGACTATCGTGCCGCGATGCCGCAGTTTACCGATCGGGCAGTGGAGCAAAATGCCGATCTGTTGAAACTGTTAGATGATATGGCCGCGGCGAAAAGCAGTTTTTACTAACTTTACAAAGAAGGGCTGATTGAGAAAATGCCTCGTATCTCGGAATCAGCAATAATTGTACCGTGTGCGGATTAACCCTTTCAATTGAAAAATAAGTGCAAAAAAGACCCTGTTTGGAAATTTTAAACAGGGTCTTTTTTTATTTTGAGGACTTTTTGTTTTTTTGTGACGCCCAATTTAATAAGGCTTTTTTTTCATTGGGCAGTTTCTGCCGCATAACTAGTTCCAGCATTTCATCCAGGGTGGCGCCCAGTTCGGATCCCGCTTGATAGCCGATGTCCAGCAGATCTTTGCCGTTAACCGCTAAATCACAAAGCTGAAAACATTGTTCTTCTTTTTTGATTTTTTCCAAAAGAAAATAATAGTCGGACAATTGATCCAGACGATATCGCAGAGTGGGATTTTGTCCGTAAATATCGGCATGCTTTACTAACAATAAATCGCGAAAGAATTTTTCGCCGAATCGATTCAGCCAGCGTTTGACATGATAAGAGTCACAGGGAATTTGCACATCGTGATATTTGACCAAACGGCAGATTTCTGTGCGTTCTCGTTTAGGAAAACGCAGACGGGCGGTAATGGCGCGTGCTTTTTGTTCGCTGATAGCCGGATGGTGATAGAAATGATCGATACCTTGTTCATCGGTGGTTTTGGTATCAGCTTTGCCGAAATCATGAAATAAGACCGCGTAACGGATGATTTTATCTTTCGGAGTCTTTTCCAGCGCTTTCAGGGTGTGGATGAATACGTCATAGCTGTGATAAGGATTGTTTTGCGCGAGTCCGACAATTTTTTCTAACTCCGGCAAAAACACGCCGAGGACAGAATGCCAATTTTTTAAAACGGGAATAACATGAGGCGCGAGAAGCAATTTCGTCAGTTCCTCTTCCAGACGTTCAGCGGCGATGTTGCACAGATAAAAACGGCAGTTCCGAAGAGAGGCGGCGGTTTGGGGATCCGGTATAAAACCCAGTTGGGCAAGAAAGCGTAATCCTCGTAAAATGCGCAAACCATCTTCCTGAAAACGTTCTTCACTTTTGCCCACGGCGCGCAGGATGCCTTTGCGCAGATCGTGGATACCGCCGAAAGGGTCCAACAAGCCGAGCTCAGGGTGGTAAGCAACGGCATTGATAGTGAAATCACGGCGGGCTAAATCTTCTTTTATTTCTGTAGAAAAAAATATCGTTTCCGGATGGCGGTTATCTTGATAAAGATCCTCCCGTCGGTAGGTGGTGATTTCTACTGAATTTTTCGCTATGAGCAGCGTTACGGTGCCGTAGCGAATACCCGTATCAATGACAGGCAATTCCGAAAAAGTTTCTTTCACTTGGGTGGGGGTGGCGCTGGTTGCCAAATCCCAATCATGGGGTGTTTTCCCCAGCAGGCTGTCACGGACGCAGCCTCCCACCGCAAAGGCAGAAAAGCCGGCGGCGTTCAGGCGATTGATGATGAATTGGATGTGTTGGGGTAATACGAGTCGCATACAAAACACCTCACCGATGTACGTTTTTTTTATGAGTTCTCTTTGTTTTATTATACGATATTTTGGCAAAAATCAACAGTGTTTTAGGAAAAAACTCTGCGGAAATGAATTTTTTCTTGTACAAGCAGTGTTTGGGGCAAAGAAATGACAAAAAGTTAAATCTTGACCGGTTTTGCCAAGAAGGGAAGCTTTACACATAGGTTTTGGCGTTCCCCAAAAAAGAGTTAAGGTAATGGTGAAATGATGGAATTTTCGAAAGAACCTTTTTCCGCGGGACAGGAAATATAATTGACAATCTTGACAAAGTTTAGTAAAATAATTAAGTTAGGAGTGTTTTTTATTTTTTACCTTATTCGCAAGGAAAATGCTGAAAAGAGGGTTTATTTGTATGAAAAATACATTGATCGAAAATTTTGGAAGAAATTGTTTCAATGATAAAGTAATGAAGGAGCGGTTACCGGAAGATATCTATGTTTCGCTGCACCAGTGTATTGACGAGGGGCGAGAACTGAGCATTGAGGTGGCCAATGAGGTGGCCAATGCCATGAAAAACTGGGCGATGGAACGAGGCGCTACTCATTACACCCATTGGTTTCAGCCGATGACCGGAATGACTGCGGAAAAACATGACAGTTTTCTGGATCCTGATAAAGAAGGCAACCCTGTCGCTAAATTTTCCGGCAAATCACTGATCAAAGGGGAAAGCGACGCTTCCAGCTTTCCGTCCGGCGGTTTGCGGGCGACTTTTGAAGCCAGAGGTTATACCGTTTGGGATCCTACCTCTTTTGCTTTTGTTAAAGGGCATACGTTGTATATTCCAACCGCTTTTTGTTCCTATTCCGGTGAAGTATTAGACAAAAAAACGCCGTTGCTGCGTTCTATGGAAGCTTTGGACAAACAAGCCTGTCGGATGTTGAATGCTATCGGTAATCCTGTGAAAAAAGTAATTGCCACGGTCGGCGCGGAACAGGAATATTTTTTGATTGATCGGAAGCTGTATAATGAACGAGCGGATATTATTTTTACCGGCAGAACGTTGTTTGGCAATGAAGCGCCCAAAGGTCAGGAAATGCACCACAATTATTACCGTAATTTGAAGGAACGGGTTTCTTCCTTTATGGAAGAACTGGATAATGAACTGTGGGGATTTGGTATTTTTTCCAAAACCAAGCATAATGAAGTGGCGCCCGCGCAGCATGAATTGGCGCCGGTTTTTTGTACTTGCAATTTGGCGGCTGATCAGAATCAGTTGATGATGGAAATGATGAAAAAAATCGCCCGCCGTCATGGACTTTTTTGTTTGTTGCATGAAAAACCCTTTGCCAAAGTTAACGGATCCGGAAAACATAACAACTGGTCGATCGGTACAGATACGGGAGAAAATTTGTTGGATCCCGGCAACCACCCCGATCAGAACCGTCAGTTTATGCTGGTACTGACAGCGATTATTTCCGCTGTGGATCAGTACAGTGATTTGCTCCGTCTTTCGGTGGCAACGGTTAGTAATGATTGCCGTTTAGGCGGCGACGAGGCGCCTCCGGCGATCATTTCCGTATTTGTTGGGGATGAGCTGGAATATGTTATTGACTGCATCATCAGCGGTAAGCACGTCAATGAGAGCAATGAAGAAGTTATCGACAGCGGTGTTAGCTCCATGCCGAAGATCTATAAAGATAATTCTGACCGCAACCGTACATCTCCCTTTGCTTTTACAGGGAATAAATTTGAGTTCAGAATGCCCGGTTCTTCCCAATCCATCAGCGGCATTAATGTGGCGATGAATACCATGGTGGCGGAAATCATGCGGCAATATGCCGACCGTCTGGAAAAAGCTGAAGATGTGAAGGCCGAAACCAAACGTATCATTAAAGAAGAATTGACCGCGCATCGTCGTATTATTTTCAACGGCAATAACTATTCCGAAGAATGGGTTCAAGAGGCGGAACGCCGCGGCTTGCCTAATTATCCTACGACTTTTGACGCTTTATCCGCATATTTGAAACGCAAAAATATCGATATGTATGTGCGCAATCACATTTATATGGAAAGTGAGTTCGCCGCCCGTTATGAAGTAGGATTAAACGGATATGCCTCGACGCTGGATATTGAAGGCAAAACCATGGTGTACATGGTTCATCGTCAGATTTTCCCTGCGGTTATGGAGTTTGCTAAAACTGTTTTTGAACAGTTAAAACTGAAAAAGGAAAGCGGTTTCGCCATTGATCTTTCCAGAGAAGAAGATTTCGCCAAAGATTTGACCAATCATACCAATCTGATGTTGGAAAAATTATCAAGACTGGAAGAAGTCTTGGCAGTAGGAGAAGCCAATAATAATCTCTATAACAAGGCAAAATATTATAAAGAAACCGTGATCCCCGCCATGCATGAGCTGCGGGAAGTCGTGGATCATCTGGAATATTTGACAGGCGGTACCTATTGGCCGATGCCTAATTATGCCCATATTTTGTTTGATATTTAAGGATATCACCAAAGCAGCCGTTGAATTCGGCTGCTTTTTATTGCGATCGTGAAGCAAAACAGGTATAATGAAAATAGGTTATGACAAGGATGTGAGGAGACAATGATTGATATCGATCGGTTCCATGAAATTTTAGATGAATTATTTCAGCAGCAGCCGGAGTGCTGTTTGGATGAATTGAACGGAGGGGTGTGTCTGCTGCCTGAAAGCAAGCTGGATGAACAGGCCGTAGATGATGATCTATATGTGCTGGGTGAGTTTTGCTACAGCGGGACAATGGGTCGGTATATCAATATTTACTATGGTTCTTTTTGCAGTGTTTTCGAGGGTTTGGATGAAGAGGAACTAACGGAAGAAATTCGGAAGGTTTTACAACATGAGATTTATCATCATTTGGAATCTCTGAGCGGTACCCATGAGCTTGAAGATGAGGATGATCTGTTTATGGAGCAATATCTCGCCAGCAAACGGGAGAATCAACAGAAATAAACTTCTTGATTAAAGGGAGATGGGTATGAACAGAAAGTCTCAAATTACTCACGCGTATAAAAAGCAAGAACTTTTAGAGTGTTGCTTTGCTTTATTAGTGGAGCGCGGTCTGGAAAATACCGGAATGCGTGATTTTTGTCAGGCCTGCGGACTTGCCGCCAATAATTCGTTATATTATTATTTTGAGAGCAAAGAGCGTCTTGTGGTGGAAGCGATTGTTTTAGGCATTGAGAAAATTGAAAAAGGATTTCTGCAGGCGGCGAGTTCTGTGGATTTTTTGGTATTTTTAGAAGATTTGCCTCGTTTGGTCAGTCTTTATGAACAGGATGCCGCTTTGGTGTATCAGGTTTTGACCAGTCCTCGGTATCGTCGGTATTTCGTTTCGTATCGGCGGGAATTTAACATTAAATATGAACAATATTTGCTGCAAATTAGTCAGCAGTATGGTTGTTCTTGTGAGGCGCTTCGTCCGCTGTATTATTTGTTGATGACGGTGGTTTCTCATCGTATGATGTTTGGCGAAAATGACTTGTGGCGGGTGCAGATGGCATATCTGCAAGAGCAGATCCGGCGGCTTTTGTTAGGAGAAGCGGAAAGGAAAACGACCTCCTGTTGAAACCGTCAGAAAAGGACAATGCGCGGCTGAACACGCCGCGTTTTTTTTCAATAGAAACTATTTTTGTGCGGGATAGTATTTTAAGGGAAACCCTTGTTATCTCTGGATAATTGTAGTATAATATGGAGTGGAACAGTTTGTTTAGTTGTGATATTTGATTTTGCGATATTTGATTATAGAATGGTCAGGTGGCGCATGATGTTTAAATTAAAATATAAGATTTGGATTGACCAAAATGGGAAAGCCTTTGGACAAGGTCCCTATAAATTACTGGAAGGGATCAAAGAAACCGGATCTTTGTCCCAATCGGCTAAAGCACTCAATATGTCTTATTCTCAGGCGCATTCCATGATGAAAAATCTGGGACAAAAATTAGGATTTCCGTTGATCAAAAGCCAGACAGGCGGTCTGGGCGGCGGTCGCACGGAAATTACACCGGAAGCTCAGGAATTGTTGGATCTTTACGGAAATTTTTATCATGATTGTGAGCAGGCCTTGGAAGATTTATTCTATGAGTATTTTTGTGCTAATAAAGAACTGTTGCAGGAAGATTCTTTGATCAACGCTTTCGGAATCGGTAATCAGGGTATTGTTGTTTTTGTAGGAGGGGGCGGCAAGACCTCTTTGATGTGGCATTTGGCTGAGGAATTAGTGAAAAAAAATCGCAAGGTATTGGTAACGACCACTACCCATATTTTGCCGCCTCAAGAAAAGAATATTGCGTTGTGTATTACCGACGAATTGGACAAAGGAATCACCGCTATTCAGAAAAAATTAAAAAACGGTCAAATTCTTACATTAGGGACCGGTTATCAAGGAGAAAAAATGGTGGGAGTTCCCGTAGATTGGATCAACGCCCTTTCTGATTATGCCGATTATATTTTAATTGAAGGCGACGGCGCTAAGCGTCTGCCCTTCAAGGCGCCGGCAGAACATGAGCCGGTGATTCCAAAAGAAGCTACCACGGTGGTTTCTGTGGTGGGAATGGATGTGCTGGGAAAACCTCTTTCGGATGAAAATGTTTTTCGCGGCGAGTTGGTCAGTCGCATTTCCGGAACACCATTGGGCGAGGCAGTCAGTGTGGATACCATTGCTTCTGTTGTGGTTTCTTCGGAAGGCAGTCGTAAAAATGTGCCGCCCCATGCGCGTTGGGTGGTCTGTTTGAATAAAGTGGATAATTTGGAACGGTTACAGTCTGCCGATTTGGTTGCCAAATATATTTTGGCAAAGCAACCTTTTGTACCGGTGATTGCAACCTGTACCTTGAAAGAAAATATAATTGCAGGCAGGTGGCAAAATTAATGCTTTTGGGAGTAGTTTTGGCGGCTGGGACGTCCAGCCGCATGGGAAAAAACAAATTGGCTCTTCCTTGGGGTAAACGCACAGTGCTGGAAGCGACGATGCGGGTTGTGGATAGCTACGCTTTTAACAAAAAAATGGTTGTGCTGGGGTATGAACGGGACTATTGGTTTGAAAAATGGAACAGCGATTTGGAAAACAACACGTTCCTTTGGGATATTGTGGAAAACCCTTTGTATCGCCAAGGGCAGGGAACTTCGGTGGCAAAAGTGGGCGAACACCTTTGCTTAAATTTCGCTTTGCAGGATTATGAAGGCGCCATGTTTTTTTTGGGTGATCAGCCTATGCTGGAAGAAGAAACCATTTGTCAATTGGTAGAAGCGTGGGAGGCGGATAAGGAAAAAATTGTTGTTCCGACTTACCAAGGGCAAAGGGGAAATCCGACAATTTTTCCGAAGTGGACTTTTTCAGCGCTGATGAAATTAACCGGAGATGCCGGTCCCAGAGCCATGTTGGAAGAATACCCTGAGCGGGTTTGCTTTGTAGAAGTGGAAGACCCCGGTATAGTGCTGGATTTGGATACAGAAGAAGCCTATCGGGAAGCACTGGCGCGAGCCGGGAAATAAAGCTTTTGGCGGGGAATATTTTCGGAAAAGAAGAGAATGCGGTTTTGCCGCGCGAAAATAAGGAATGGTTCCCTCGGGGAACCCTTATGATGAATGAGGAGGGTTTGGAATGCTTGTACTGATTAAAGGCGCCGGGGATCTGGCCAGCGGTGTAGCGGTGCGGTTGCATCGGGCGGGTATCAAAACAATTATGACGGACATCGCGCAACCAACCGTGATTCGGCGGACAGTCTCTTTTGCTCAGGCGGTGTATGACGGAACAACCAAAGTCGAAGATATCGAAGGAAAAAAAGCTGAAAACGCCAAGGATGCCTTGGCGATTCTTGAAGAAGGAAAAATACCGGTTATTGTAGATCCTGCTTGTGCCATTTTGCGGGAAATTCAATTTGACGCTGTTGTCGATGCCATTTTAGCAAAACGCAACATTAATACTAAAATTACCGATGGACCCATTGTCATTGCTTTAGGCCCCGGATTTACCGCGGGAGTCGATTGTCACGCGGTTATTGAAACCCAGCGTGGTCATGATTTGGGTCGGGTGCTTTTGTCCGGTCAACCGGCGCCTGATACCGGGATTCCCGGATTAATCGGAGGATATGGGAAAGAGAGAGTGATTAAATCTCCCGCTCAGGGTAGCTTTGTGACCACTAAAAAAATCGGCGATATGGTGGCGGAAGGAGATGAAATCGGCTATATTCTTACCGCTGACGGACAGCAGGTTCCGGTAAAAACCGTGATTCCCGGTGTTTTGCGGGGAATCCTTTATGATCGGTTGCCGGTGTTTACCGGAATGAAAATTGCTGATGTGGATCCGCGGCCTGTTTACAGCCATTGCTTTTCTTGTTCGGATAAGGCAAGGGCAGTCGGCGGCGGGGTGCTGGAAGGCATTTTGCATTTTGCCACGAAGAAGAATCCTGATTTTTATCAGTGCGGAAAATAAATTTTCCTCACGAAGGTATAAAACCTAAAGAATCAGGCTATTTGTCTGTAAAAATACAGAAAAAGATTGTTGAAAAAACACATATTGACAGAAACCGTCCCGTGATTTTGATGAAAGGGGCGGTTTTTATATTGCCCTATCCCGGGAAACGGTTGAGAAAAAATTTGTTCAGTGTTACAATAAAGATAAAGATCGTTTCTGCGGGAGGAAAAAATGACAGAAAAAAATGAGATGTTTGGATTGTTGATGGTGTTTACGGGGGCAATTTTATGGAGTACTTTGTCCCTGTTTGTCAAGATTATTGAGATGGATGCCTATCTGTTTACGGCTTTACGTTATACAATCGCGCTGTCTGTTTGCTGCCTTTTGTTTTTCGAGGCGGAATTCCCTGGAATCGGGATTTGGTTTTCTTCGTTCTCTCTTATGTGGCTCTTGGCGTGACGTTGGTTTTTTCCATTTTGTATACATCTAACGCCATTGCCATCGGGATGCAGTTTACAGCGCCCCTTTGGGTGTGTATCTATGATTATTGCTGTGGTCGGCGCTTGATGAAAAAGAATCTCTTGCCATTGACCATGATTTTGGTGGGATTATTGGTATTTATGTTGACTCCCGGCAAAGGGGTCACTTGGTACGGGAATTTACTGGCGTTGATTTCCGGTATTTTGTTTGGAATGTTGACTATTTTTTCCGCTCGGGTACAGACAGATAATCCCATCGGGTTGACTTGCATCGGTAATTTTGTCGGTGCGGTTGCCATGTTTCTCTGTTATTTCGCTTTGGGCGGCCAATGGTCGGATCTGCCTTCAGTCAGTGGGGTGCAGTGGTTGGAGGTGCTGTTTGTGGGAATTTTTCAGACAGCCGGCGGTTTTACATTGTTTAATATCGGTTTGAAATATGCCGATACTCAAAAGGCTTCGGTCATTTCTACCATGGAGTTGGTGGGCAGCGTAGCGCTGGTAGCGGTATTTCTTCAGGAATATCCGGATACTTACAGCATTTTGGGGTCCTTGTTGATTATCGGCGGAATCACGGCGCAGTTTTTCCTGAGCAAAAGGAGTTCCATGCAAAGCGGCAGGTCGCGAACATCTGCGGTCGCGTCGCCGAAACAGGCGGAACGGTGACGGCAGAAAAAAGGTTTTTTGTTTCGCACAGGATTTGATAGGGAAACGTCGAAAATATTTTAATGATGAGTAGATTTTCAGTTTTGTCAGGAGGTGAAAGGATGCTGGGCGGAATTTTTACCAATTACAGTTTTGGTGATTATCTGCTGATGGTGTTAGATATTGGAATTGTAGCGTTTTTGATTTATAAATTGCTGTTTTTGGTGCGCGGTACCAGAGCGGTGCAATTGATGGAAGGGATCGTTGTGCTTTTGTTGGTGGCTGTAATCAGCAATCTGCTGGAGCTGCAAATGATCCAATGGTTGCTTTCTCAGATTTGGGCGGTATTCTTTATGATGCTGGTGGTGGTTTTTCAGCCGGAAATCCGTCGTGCTTTGGAGCATATCGGATTGAAGAGCTTTTTCCCGAAGTCTTCGTTAGTCAGTCAAATGGATGATGATGATTTCCAGGAGCATGTGGTCAGGGCCTGTCTGGCGGAATCCAAAAGCAAAACAGGAATGCTGTTGGTTTTGGAACGTTCGGTGGGACTGAATGATTATGTCAATAACGGAATTCATTTGGACGCTTTGGTCAGCGAGCAGATGTTGATTAATATTTTTGTACCCAACACGCCACTGCACGACGGCGCGGCTATTATTCGCGGTGACCGCATTATCGCCGCGGCCTGTTTTCTGCCTTTGAGTGATAATCCAAATATCAGTATGAAATTGGGGACGCGGCACCGAGCCGCCTTGGGTATGTCAGAGGTTTCCGATGCGTTGGTAATCGTGGTTTCGGAAGAGACGGGACAAATCTCCGTCGCTCAAAACGGGCATCTGAATCAAAATTTGGACGAGGTGAATTTACGTCGCCTGCTGGCGGAAAGCGCTTATCAAAATAATGAAAAAAACGAAAAGAAATTTCCCGGTTTTTGGAATAAGGGGGCGAAGTCGTGAACGGAAAGGATGTGATGAAGTCCCTGCTTAAAATCGTGAAAAATAAACATCTCGGTTATGCGCTGGTGGCGGTTTTGATTGCTTCTGTACTGTGGATTTATGTGGCGCAAAGCCAAAATCCCATGGAAGAACGGCTGTTTGAAATCCCTTTGGAATACAATAATTTGCCCGCTAATATGGCGGTGGTGGATCGCCTGGATACTGTCAGTGTGCGAGTGCAGGGATATACACGGATTGTAGAGAATCTGGACACCAGGGATATTACCGCTTCTTTGGATTTGTCTGATGCCAATGTGGGGCAGTATGTTTCTAAAATCAACATTGAACTGCCCAGCAATGTGCAGTTAATCTCTGTGACGCCGGTGGATGTAGAAGTAAATATTCAGGAGCTGCGTTCGGTTGAAGTGGCGGTAGAAGTGAACACCGATGATGTGACGGTGGCAGAAGGATATACATTGCTGACCCCCATTATTGACATTAGCGCGGTGAAAGTTTCCGGAGCGGAAGAAAATGTGGCGTTGATTGATCATGCGGAAGTGAAAATTCCCGCGGGCACTTTGTCGGAAAGCTATAACGGAACGTTGGCAGTCAGTGTTTACGATGAAAATGGTAACAGTTTGGACGATTTGGTAGAAATAGTTCCTGATGCCATTGATGTTTTGCTCCCTGTGGTAACGGAAGAACCCAGCAAAGTGGCGCCTATCAGCGCTGCTTTGGTCGGAGAACCGGCAGATGGTTATACCATTAGCCGAATTTTGATTTCTCCTAATGTGGTGACAGTTTACGGCAGTCAGTATTTGTTGGATAACATTGATTATGTTTTGACAGAATCTATTGATATTACAAATGCCAGGGGAAACGTCAGCGCTAATGTTGGTTTAATCTCCGGGGAAGGGATTCGATTGGATAGCGAGGAAAATGTGGATGTGGTGGTGTTCATCGAGCGAGAGGATACTGTCACCTTTGATAATGTACAAGTAAAATTGATCAATTCCGATGCCAGTCGCAGCTACAGTCTTTCTCGAGAAACGGTGAGCGTGACGGTACGCGGTCCTCTTTCCGGAATATCGGCGCTTTCTGCCAACAGCATCTCGGTGGAAGCAGATGTCTCCGGGTTGGAAACAGGGACGCATCAAGTGCATCTGACCTATACCATTCCCGGCACCAGCTATGTGGAAAGCATTTCGCCGGATACGGTAACTGTGCGAGTGCGGTAGCATATCTTTGAGGCGAAAAATAGCATCGGAGTAATAAAATGCAGCAGGAGGTTTCTATGGGAAAATTATTTGGTACGGACGGTGTCAGAGGAAAAGCCAATGTGGATTTGACCCCGTTGTTAGCATATGAATTGGGTTTGAAAGGCGCTTATGTATTGCGGCAGATTCACGGAAACGGAGGCAAAGCGAAAATTGTTGTGGGTCGGGACACCCGTCTTTCCGGAGAAATGTTGGAAGCGGCGCTGACTGCCGGTATTTGTGCCGCCGGAGTGGATGTTGTCAGTTTTGGGGTAATCCCCACCGCGGCGGTGGCGTATTTGGCAAAAAACATGGGCGCTGTGGCAGGAGTGGTGATTTCGGCTTCCCATAATCCCGCCTATGATAACGGGATTAAGTTTTTCGGAGGGAATGGTTATAAGTTGCCTGACGAAGTGGAAGATCAAATTGAAGAACTGATTTTGCGGGAAACCACGGTGCCTTTGGCGACCGAACAAGAAATCGGTACGGTTACCTACGATTTGGATGCTCCGCAGCGGTACGCGCGATATCTGGTGGAACGGTTGGACAGTGATTTGGCAGGAAAGAAAGTAGTGTTGGATTGTGCTAATGGGGCTTCCAGCTACATTGCCCCCAGAGTATTTGAGGCCATGGGGGCTGAAGTGATTGCCACTCATCACACACCGGACGGTTGGAATATCAACGATCGTTGCGGCAGTACCCATACGGAAAGTCTGCAAAAAGCTGTTTTGGAGCAGCAAGCGGCTATTGGGCTGGCTTTTGACGGAGATGCTGACCGCCTTTTGGTGGTGGATGAAAACGGCCGTTTGATCAGCGGCGATCAGATTATGGTTATCTGCGCTTGTTATATGAAAGAGCACGGGATGCTGAAAAACAATCGGTTGGTAGTGACAGTCATGAGTAATTTGGGACTGAAACTGGCTATGGAAGAATTAGGTGTGGAAGTACTGCAAACCAAGGTAGGCGATCGCTATGTCATTGAAAAAATGCGGGAAAGCGGCGCTGTTATCGGCGGGGAGCAAAGCGGACATATTATTTTCAGTGAGATTAATACTACGGGGGATGGATTGACGACCGCTTTGTTTTTGATGCAGATTTTAGCGGAAACCCAAAAGCCGGTGAGTCAATTGGCTCAAGCGATGCGGGTATTGCCCCAGGTGCTGAAAAATGTGCGGGTTAAAACCAAAGAAGGCTGGAAAGAAAATCCGGCTATTCAAGCAGTGATGGAACAAGCCTCGGCGGAATTGGCAGACAGCGGACGGATTTTGGTGCGTCCTTCGGGAACTGAACCGTTGTTGCGAGTAATGGCGGAAGGCCCGGATCTGAAGATACTGGAGCGGATTGTCAATGAAATTTCCACAGTGGTAGCCGCTCAGTTAAACGGGTGAGGAACGTCCTGAGAGAATTAGTTCTTTGGCAAACGGAAAATCGCCGGCTGTAGCCGGCGATTTTTGAGTTATTGAAAAATATAACAATCAAGATAAAGGAGAGAACGGATGAAAGAAGCTTTTTTGGTAGAGACTGCTTTGCTGGGACAAGGTTTGCAGGACTGCGATGAAAAAACCTTGGCGACGGCTTGGCAAAAGCGGTTGCCGATGGATTTGTCTGTTTTGGTTTGGCTTTGGCGGGGCGAGATTATAATGGGCGGAATAGAGGAATTTTTATCTGTTCGGCAGGCTCCCGCTATGGGTCGTTATAATCGTTACACATTGGCAAAAGCGGTTTCAGAGGGAAGAAGCGGTTTTTTGACAGCAGGCGCTACAATGGCAGTGGCGGCGGAGGTAGGGAAAAAACTGGTGGTTTCCTGTGGAATCGGCGGTATTACAGACAAAGAAGTGAGCTCGGATTATCCTGCTCTGTGTGATTTGGAGATAACACTTTTAGCCACGGCCGTAAAAGATATGTTCGCTGTTGCGCCGGTGTTGGCTTATTTGCACAAACGGGGTGTAAAGGTCTATGGATTGGGACGAGCTGTTGCCGATGGTTATCTGTTTGTGGGAGAAGAAGTTCCGTTAGACGGCGCGATTGAGGGGCTATCCGCTTTACCGTCAGATTGTCGTTTGGTTTTGCGCGGTATCGCGCCGGAGCTGCGCCTGCGGGATCGGCGTCTTTTGCGCCGCGCCGTGGCAGAGGGAGAGGCGGCGCAAGCGGCGGGTGGGTTCTTCCATCCTGCTGTTAATGCGGCTTTAACGCGCTTTTCCGCGGGCAAAACCTCTTTATTGCAGTTGCATGCTTTGTTAGACAATGCGCGAGAAGTTTGGGAAATGGCAAACTGAACATAAATGTTACAGAAAAGATCGGTAAAAACCGGTCTTTTTTTCAAACTGATGTCAGATTTTTCGGCTTGGGCGTGTCTATATAGTGAAAGGAGGGGAAGTGCCTTGTGCGAGACAGAATTGTTGGAACGCCTGATGAGGGAGTACGGAGACGGGTTGCTACGATTGTGTTTTCTGTATTTGAAGGATTATCATTTGGCGGAAGATGTTGTACAGGAAACCTTTTTGAAGGCGGCGCGCTCCTATGGAACATTGCAAAATCCGGCGGCGGAAAAGGCCTGGTTGAATCGAATTGCTGTCAACGGTTGTAAAAACGTCATGAGAACTCGCTGGTTTCGTTGGAACCGATATGGATTGGCATCGGAGGAACGGGCGATAGACGAACAAAATCCGGAACGATTGTTGGAACGTCAAACAATATCCGCCGCTCTCGCGGCTTTATCAAAAAGCGATCGAGAGGTACTGTTGCTCCATTATTATCAAGGGTTTTCAGTGCGGGAGACGGCCGCGGTGTTGGGCAAAAATGAAGGCGCTGTTGCCCAAAGGTTGCGTCGGGCCAGAAAGCGATTGAAAAAGAAATTGGAGGAGATTGGTTATGAAGAATGATTGTGGTGAAATCATGCGACAAACCATTGACAGAGAATTGGCAGAGGTGTGTTTGTCTGAAACCTGTAGAGAAACCATTCGCGGGGCGCTTTTGCAACCAAAGAGCCGAGGTCGTCGGCATCTTTCTCCACGGGTAGCGTTGGTTTTTGTGTTAATTTTTGTGTTGGGTGCAGCAACGACAGTGGGCGGTTATTGGATGCACAGCCAAACCAATGTGAACCAAGATACTTTGCCGGAGTTAGATGCGATGAAAATCATCGACATCAATCCCATCAGCGGTCAGACAGATCAGTACGGTATTTTGGAAAAAGAGGAGGATTCTTACGAGACTGCCATGGCGGAATTGGGCGTACCGCTGCTGAACTCTCCGTTGGCCGAGACGAGCGATTCAACACGGGTAACCTTGGAAACAGATAATCAATGTTTTGCGCAAGTGCAGGTGGAAAATTTTATCCTCGGAGATGTGATAAATGTGCATTATGATACTGAAATTGAAGATTATCGCTATACCTCCGGCAGTACGTACTATTCTCCCGTTACGCTGACAGCGGCGCTTATTTTAAATCAGGAACAGCTGGAAATCGGTTGGAATGTGGATTATCTGGGCATGTATACCTACCAGGAAAGTTATCGTTCTCCCCAGGGATATCGAGTGAATTTGATTGCTTCCACAGAGGGTGAGGGAGCGACACATCCCGCCGGTTTTCAGTCGGAAAAACGCGCGATCTTTGTGGCGGATGGTATTTATTATACCCTTACAGGCCAAGTATCCACGGAAACAATGAAAGAAATTATCGCCGGATTGACTTATTGAAAAATTGTGTGAGGAAATTGCTTTTTCCTACGGAATGGATTATAATAAAAGAAAATCCAAAAAGGGAAAGGCGGGAGCAGGATGGCGTTAAGCAATGTGGAGCGGGAATTGGTCGCGCTCTTTCGAATTATGAAAGATGACGGACGGTTTGAGGACAAGGCGGTTTTGCCGATCTTTGTGATGTTGCCCACAGATGAGATGAAGTTGCGTCTGATGGAATATATGCTTGCCTGCGATGACAGCGGGGAAAAGCTGACTCAGGAGATGGTGGTCAAAGAAGCCTGCCGGATTTACGCGGAATATAATCCGCAGGTGATGGAGAAAAAAACACCGATGAGTTAGAATAGCAAAAACAGTCGGAATGCTATCCGACTGTTTTTTATTTTTTTCTCAAAGAATTTTTACCAAGGAAAAATCATGGCGAAAAGCACAGTGAAAAGCCCTGTAATGCCAATGGCAATGCTGCTCATGGCCCCGGTTTCCTCATTGATGGTCATGACAACAGAGGTACCGTAACCGTGAGAAGAGGAACCGGTAGCGATGCCCAAGGCAACGGGATTTTTCAGTTTGGTCAATTTTAGGAAAAAGGGCAGGTAGACGGAGCTCAGCAGCCCGGCGATGGTGACACCGATGAGAACCACCGCCTGCTCTCCGCCCAGTAAATTAGTAACTTCCATGGCGATAGGCGTGGTAACCGATTTTCCCATGATGGAATAGGTGAGGAATTGGTCATACCCAAACAAGCGGCATAGTCCGTAGACGCTGCCCAAGCCGGTAACGGCGCCCACCATGGTGCCGATGAGAATGGGAGCAAGATGTTCTTTGAGCAGGCGACGCTGGCGATAAATCGGTACTGCCAAAGCGGTTGTGGTAGGGAAAAGTAAGATGGTGAAGAGGTCTCCCCCCGTGTTGTATTCCTCATAACTGATGCCCAGTACATTCAGGGTGGTGATGATGATGGCGATGGCAATAATGCTGGAATTAAGCAGGGGAAAATAATGCAGTTTGCGGTGAATGAAATTACCCGCGATATAGGCGATAAAGGTAAGCGCAACGCCGAAAAGAGCCAGATAAGACAATTCCAAATGGGCAAAGAGGTCAATCATGGAGCATACCTGCCTTTCTGTTTCGCAGTAGATGCTGCAATTTTGTTACTCCGGCAATGGTATAATAGGTAACCAGCCAAGTGATCAAAGTAGACAGCACACAGATCAGCAGAAAACTGCCTAAACTGCTCAGTACTGTTTGATAGGAAATCATCAAGCTGCAAGCGGAGGGAATAAACATAATCTGCATATTATTGATTAAGAGATCGCTCAGATGTTCCACCCAATCCAACTTGACCAGACCTGTAAAAAGCAACAGCAACAGCAATGCCATGGCAGTGACATTGGTGGGAAAAGGAAAGGGAACAGCAGCGGAGATCAAATCCGCCGCGAGGCAGATTCCCAGCAAAATCGCGATTTGATAATACATTTTCATAGGGTACCTCCCGAAGATGAATAGAATTTCACAAAATCCATTATACCACTTTCCAAAGAAAAAGAAAACTGTTATAATGGAGACAGTGATTTTACGCCATAGGGAAAGGAAGGGGAAAGAATATGACTGAAGAAACCAAATTGTGGGGTGGACGTTTTGCTAAATCCACAGATAAATTGGTAGAAGATTTTCATTCTTCCATCAGCTTTGATAAAAAATTATACGTGCAGGATATTGAAGGGTCTATTGCTCATGCCACAATGTTGGGCAAACAGGGAATCATCACTGAAGAAGAAGCCGCCGCACTGGTTGCCGGTTTGAAAAGTGTCCGTGATGATATCGAAGCCGGCAAAGTGGAATTTGAAGTAGGCGCTGAAGATATTCATATGAATGTGGAAAAAATTCTGACAGAGCGGGTCGGAACGGTAGGGAAAAAACTCCACACCGCTCGCAGCCGCAATGACCAGGTAGCGCTGGATTTGAAAATGTATGCCAAAGAAGAAATGCTGCAGGTGCTGGATCTCCTTTGTAAAATGGAAGAAACCTTGTTGGATTTAGCGGAAGAAAACAAATATTCCGTCATGGCGGGTTACACACATTTGCAAAAAGCGCAGCCCATCACCATGGCGCATCATTTGCTGGCTTATTTTCAAATGTTCCGTCGGGATGCTGAACGAATCAAAGATTGCTGGCGCAGAGCCGATGAATGTCCGCTGGGTTCCTGTGCTTTGGCGGGGACATCTTTTCCCATTGACAGGAAGTTTGTCGCCGACCAATTGGGCTTTGCCGGTGTAACGGCAAACAGCTTGGACGGTGTTGCCGATCGCGATTACTGTGTGGAATTCGCTTCCGCGGCTTCTTTGATTATGGTACATCTTTCCCGTCTTTCGGAAGAAGTAGTACTTTGGAGTAGCAACGAGTTTGGATATATCACGCTGGATGATGGTTACAGCACGGGCTCTTCTATTATGCCCCAGAAGAAAAATCCCGATGTGGCAGAATTGGTACGGGGAAAAAGCGGTCGTGTTTTCGGCGATTTGATGGGGCTTTTAGCCATGATGAAAGGATTGCCCTTGGCTTATAACAAGGATATGCAAGAAGATAAAGAGGCGTTCTTTGATGCGGCGGACACTGTGAAAAAATGTTTATTGGTGTTCGCGCCGATGCTGCGTACCATGCGAGTGAATAAAGAAACTATGCGGGAACGAGCCAAAGGCGGTTTTCTCAACGCCACCGACGCGGCGGATTATCTGGCCAATAAAAATGTACCCTTTCGGGAAGCTCACGCCATTGTCGGTCACTGGGTAAAATATGCCGAAGATAAGGGCGTTGGTTTGGAAGATCTCTCTTTGGATGAAATTCGTCAGTTTTCCGATGTTTTTGAAGAAGATATTTATGATTATATCGCCATTGATAAATGTGTCGCCGCCCGAAATGTTTACGGCGGTCCTGCCGTGCCGGCTGTGGAAACGGCGATTCAGGAAGGTCGGGAATGGTTGGCCACTGCCCGAAAAATTAAATAAGGCGGGGAAAACAAAGACAGTTTTCAAAAAAGTTTTTCAAAATATTGTTAAAAAAGATATTGTTAAAAAAGAGAAGAACGGAGACTCCGTTCTTCTCTTTTTATGAAATACCGCAAAAAGATTGCCTGTTCTCAGGAGAATAGATTCAGGAGTTTTTCCCAGAATCCCGGTGGTTCCTGATTTGGCTCGGAAACAGTTTCTGTTTCTTCTTCCTGGATGCCGTCTGTTTTCATGACAAATTGCACCGCATCTACATTGGTGTTTTTATCGGAGACAAACGAGGTGCCGTCAAACCCGCGTCCTAATTTTTCATTGATGGCGTCATTGATTTTGTTGATCAGCGTATCATCCAAATCGGCTGTTTCCTGCTGAAATTCAATGGTACCGTTGTGCAGCTCGATCACACCGTCACAGAGGGTAATGGTACCATCGTGAAGAGCAAGGGTGCCGTCCAGCAGTTCCGCTGTACCGTCGTGCAGTTCCAGTGCGCCGTCATGAAGGGTGAAGGTACCGTCTTGCAATTGGATCGCTCCGTCCAACAGACTTAGGGTGCCGTCTTTCAACTCTATGGTGCCGTCCAGCAACTCCAGCGCACCGTCTTGTAATTCCTTGGTGCCGTTATAAAGTTCTTCGGTTCCATCGATCAATTCTTCACTGCCGTCTTTCAGATCCAGTAATCCATCGTAGAGTTCTCCAGCGCCGGACGCTAAATCTTCGGTGCCGTCATCCAAATCTTTGATGCCGTCCAGAAGTGTGAGACTGCCGTCGGCCGCTGTGCCGACACCATTTGTATATTGGTTCAGCCCTTTGTCAAAGGTGTTGTATTGATCCAGTTGATTTTTTAATGACAGAATGCTCTGATAGGATTTATTTCCGCTCATCGCCTGAGCAATGATATCCGCGATTTGCTGTTGTACTTCTTTGCTGCTCATCTGTTGGGCAAGGACGTCCTGCATTTGTTGCTGCATCGCTTCGGAAGCAAGCTGCGCTTGCGCCTCCTGTTGCAGCGCTTGGTTGATCAATTCTGCTTTCAGTGATTGCCGAAGGGCGGTGATTTTTTCTTGTCCTTCGGCGCTGCTTAAATATTGGCTGAGGGCGGCTTGCCCTTCCGCTGTTTGCAACCATGCGTTGGGGTCATCGGGCGCGTTGGCTCTGGCAAAAGCCTGAATGACTTCCGCTTTCGCCTGACTGTCCAATTGACTGCCATAGGCGGCTTCCACCTGTTGATTCAGCTGTTCTTGGGCAGAGGGATCAGTTTGCAGCGTATGAATAATCTGAGCCAGGGTGGCTTCTGCTATTTCTTTTGCAACGATTTTTTGTACTGCCGCTTCCGCCTGCGGATAAGCGCTGCCGGCCAATTGGTCGAGCAGATTTGTCAGCACGGTATCATAATTTTGTGGGGTTAGCTGTACACTTGGGAAACCGGCCGCGCTCAGGCTTTGATTCAGTTGGGTTTCCGCTTGGGCGACCAACTGTTGGAAAACACGGTAAGAACCGCCGGTCAGAGTTCCGCTCTGTCTGTCTAAATTGGTTAGTCCGCCGGAAAGGTCTTTGGCTCCGGAGTAGAGGCGGTGGCTGCCTTTTTGCAGATCCAGCGCGCCGTCATTCAGATCGGCGGCGCCGTCACCGGCCTGTTGAATACCGTCATCCAATTCATAGGCGCCGTCTCGCAGTTTTTTCGCTCCTTCTGCCAAATCATCGGTGCCCCCTTGCAGAGAGATGGCTCCGTCCAGCAATTCCGCCGCGCCGTCATCTAAATCCGTCGCGCCGTCATAGAGTTCTTCGGTGCCATCAATCAATTCCTCGGTGCCGTCCACTAACTCGTCAGTGCCGTCAGTCAATTGAGAAGCGCCGTCAGTCAATTGCGCCGCTCCCTGTTCCAGAGCTTCCGAGCCTTCTGCCAGTGTGCCTGTCCCCGCTTCCAACTGGTCGATGGCCGCCGTCAGTTGATCAGTTGCGTCTCGCAGTTCCTGCGTATCTTCATCACTGATTCCCACGGCAATGTTGAGGGGCAGCCCGTTGATATTGATTCCCGTCATGGTGAAATCACTGACATCGGCGCGGATGGTGTAATGGGCTTCTGTGTTGGGCAGAATGGTATAAGTGAGCTGACGGTTTTTACCAACGCTGGCCAATGTTGCTTCCGGTGCACTGATGTTTTGGCAATGTTCCGTGTCCAGCGTAAGGGACATTTGTAACCCATAATTTTGGAAAAATGTGCTGTTGCAGTCGGTATTTTGTTGAATATCGACGGTGATGCGGAGGGCACCGCTTTGTCCGGGCAGCTGTTCGGCGGAAACTTCTTTGCCGTCCAGATAATAACGGAAGGAGAAATCCCAGGGAATGGTGTCATCGCTCATGATGCCCTCATAATAGAGGGTTTGCGCTTCTGTATCAATTTGAACTGTTTCATCGTCAAAAACAATTTGGTCATCGCTGGTCATGTTGCGCAGAGCGGTATAATCACCGTAGTCGATGATATGTCCTTTTTCATCCAGGTCAAAGCGGTTGACTACGGAAATTTCCCGTACGACGCCGGTTGATTCCAAATCGACATAAACCACTTCTTCTTTTTCGGTATTGGGCTGATTGTTCGGTGTCAGCGCCGCCGCAAATTCCGGGGCGCTGATGGTGAGAAAGAGAGAACCGATCAAAAGGAAAGCGGTCAGTCGCCGGGGAAGCCTTTTCCCCTTCCTGCGAAGGGTGGCAAGTGATTGAACTTTCATGTTTGTTCCTCCTTTGGTAATTGCGTATTGGAATGATAAAAATGAGCGTGCCGAGTGGTGCGCTCGATGAGGGGGTCGGTGAGGTAAAGAAGACCGGGCAATGCAAAGAGCACCACTGTTAAAGACAGCAGTCCGCCCTGCCCGAGGAAGGTGCCCAGCTGCGCCAAAATGCCGTGGGAAGAAAACCCACCCATGAGGAATCCTACTACTGTTAACACAATACCGGAAGTCAATACGGAAACCGTTACGGTAGAGATGGTTTGGATCACCGCGGTTTTCTTTTCCATGTTTTGGCGGAATTCCAAATAGCGGTCGGTAAAGAGAATTGCGTAGTCCACGGTGGCTCCCAGCTGGATGGAACTGATGATGAGGTAGGAAATATAGAAAACATTGCTGCCGGAAAAATAGGGAATGCTCAAATTGATCCAAATGGCGGTTTCGATAGCCAAAACCAGCAGAATGGGCAGCAGGAGCGATTTCATTGTGAGAAGCAGTACCAAAAAGACCGCGCCGATGGCAATGGCGTTTACTTTTACGGTATCGGCCGTGATGGTCGTCATCAGATCGTATGTACTGATGCCTTCGCCGGCCAGATAATATTGGTCGGGATAATAGCGGTTGGCGGTCTCGCGAATGTTTTTTACCAAGGAAAAAGTTTCCGCCCCTTCATAGTCCGCGTTTACTGTGAGTACCAGACGACTGTAGCGGCCGGAATCCAGCTGAGCCAATGTTTCATCATCCAGATATTCTTTGGGAATTTCCGCTCCTACAGTGTCCGCATAAGAGATAATACTTTTCACTTCCGGAATTTGGCGCAGCGCCCGAGAAAGTTTTTCTTCGGTAGGAAGGCTGTCATTCGGTACCATCAGCACATAGGTATCACTTTTTCCGTAGACTGTTTCAATGGCTCGGGTGTCGTGATCAAACTGAGTGCCGTTTCCGAAAATATGGGAAGCTCCGTAATAGAAATGATTGGCGTTGGACGCCAGATATGCCGGAACCATAATCAACACCAGGGCGCAGGCAACGGGAATCATCACTCTGGAGACTCCTTTGGCGAAACGACGGAAAGGGGGAAGAAACGGGCGGTGCCGCAATTTTTCCAGCGGTTGGTAGCAGGTGAGTACCAATACCGGGAAAAAAAGGAAAACCGTAATCAGACTGATCATGACTCCTTTGGCCAAGGCGATTCCGAGGTCTGGCCCGATTTCAAACTGCATAAAGATCAGCGCGAAAAAGCCGATCACCGTTGTGAGACCGCTGGAAAGAATCGAAGAGGTTGATTTTACCAGTGCTTCTGCCATGGCCTGACGGGGAGCATTGTGATTTTCCCTCAGCTCTTCAAAACGATGGAGCAGAAACACGGAATAGTCCAAAGAAACGGCCATTTGCAGCACATTGCCTGCCGCGTTGGTTACAAAGGAGATCTCTCCGAAGATGAGATTGCTGCCGCTGTTGATGGCGATGGCTATTCCCAACCCCACTAAAATCAACACCGGCTCCAGCCAGGAAGCGGTAGTCAAAATCAGCACCAGAAACACAAAAAGGATCGCGAAAGCCGTGATCAGTTTGATTTCATTTACGGTGCTGGTGGTGGCCAGGGCGGTAGAAACGGCGTCGCCTGTCATTACATTGTCCTCGCCGATCACGTCGCGAATGGCTTCTGTCGCCGGGATAATTTGATCTTCGGCGATGGTTACGGTGTAGAGGGCGTGGTTGTTTTTGTAGTAGCTATCCAGCACATCTTGATCCATGCTTTCCAGAGGCTGATAAATATCGGCTGCGTCATCCAGCCAGAGCACTTCCGTAACCCCTTCGCACTGTTCCAGCTGCTCTTTATAAGCAAGGGCCTGGGGAACCGTAACCTGATAGATCATCACGCGGGCGTTGGGGATGCCCTCAGTAAACTCTTCTTTCATCAGATCCAGGGAAATGGTTGAGCTGCTTTCCCGGGGCAGGTAATCGACAATGTTGTAATTGACGGCGATCAATGGCTTCAAAAATAATCCTATGATGGCCGCCAGGGAAAAAAGAACTAAAATCCGTTTCGGATGGCGCAGAATGCATTGGTAGAATTTCATCGTTTCGGTTCGCCTTCTCCCACCCCGGTCAATTCAAAAAGTCCGCCCGGCTGCTGCACGATCAAATGCAGATTTTCTGCATCCAGATAGCCGGTGGCGATGTAGGGGATTTCCTGAAGGAAGGTATGAATTTTGCCGTGCAGTTGGCAGATATTCCGCGCGGTGAGTTCTCCGTAACAAGGAGTGATTTGTTCCAGCATGATCAATTTTCCGTTGATTTGGTTGCCATGAATTTCCAGATGGATGGAACCGTATCGCGGCCCCAGTTCCGTGCTTAAGGCAACGCGGTAATGATAATCGGTCATTGTGTTTCCTCCTTCCTTATGCTAAAATAATGGTATGTCGAGAAAAACTAGTATTATTCTAACGCTAATCATCTCCAAAAGAAACGGACAAAATGCGCCCGTTGGGGAATAATGGGACAAATCGCAATATTTGATGGGGAAAAATTCCCTTAGGGAAAAGTTTTTGAAGATTAAAAAAAACAGATTGTGAAAAGTAAGCAATTCAAATCAAAGAAGGTGACTCTTTTGAAACATGAGGTGACTTCTCTGCAAACGAAAAAAATGTTGGCGGTCTCCTTGAAAAAGCTGATGGAGAAGAAACCCCTCTCCAAGATTACGGTAAGTGAGATTATTGCCGATTGCGGTGTCAATCGCAAGACCTTTTATTATCATTTTGAGAATATTCCCGCTTTGGTCAAGTGGATGTTTGACCAGGAAGCGGTGGATGTGGTGAAACAGTTTGATCTGCTGGTAGACGCGGAAGAGGCCATCCGCTTTGTGATGGATTATACGGAAAAGAATCAGCATATCATTAACTGCGTTTATGACGCTGTGGGCAGAAACGAAATGAAGCAGTTTTTTTATGCGGATTTTATCGGAATCCTGCGTTCCGTCATCGATGGATCCGAACGAGTTCTAAATATTACGGCGGACGAAAAATTCAAAAATTTTCTGGCCGGATTTTTCACCGAGGCGTTGGCGGGGGAATTGATCGCTTGGCTGCAAAACCCTCAGAAAGAAAAAAAAGAAGAACTGTTGGAAAATGTGTTGTTGGTTTGTCGTGTCGCCATTCCGCAGGTGCTGCTGGCAAAATCGCAGGGTGTTTCTCCCTTTGATCTGTTGAAACGCGGACAAACGGGAAGCGGGGAGAGGAGCGAAAACGGAGATCATGAGGAAGGAAATTTTGTTGGTGGAAGATGATCGGGCATTGGGCCGCGGTGTGGCTTTGGCTTTGCAAAGCGATGAACTTTCTGTCAAACAAATGCGGACGCTGTCAGCTGCCAGAACCGCCCTCATCGGATGGCAGCCGGATTTGTTGATTTTAGATGTCAATCTGCCGGACGGTAACGGTTTGGCGCTGTTGAGGGAAGTGAAGCAACAATTTGGTTTTCCGGTGATTTTGCTGACGGCCAATGATTTGGAAACCGATGTGGTGGCGGGATTGGCGGAAGGAGCCGATGATTATATCACAAAACCGTTCTCTTTGGCGATTTTGCGGGCGCGGGTGCAGGTACAGCTGCGTCGTTTAGAAAATCTCGCTCGGGAATCGGTGCGGTTAGGAGTGTTTTCCTTTGATTTTGGGGATATGATATTCAAAAAAAACGGCGGCGCTGTTGAGCTAAGTAAGACTGAACAGAAGCTGCTGCGTCTTTTGGTGGAAAATCGCGGGCGAACTTTACCTCGAGCGTTACTGGTAGATAAAATTTGGACAGACGGCGCGGAATATGTGGAAGAGAACGCTCTTTCCGTGACGGTGAAACGTCTGCGTGATAAGCTGGAGGACGATCCCTCTCACCCCCGTTATATCAAAACAGTGTACGGCATTGGATATCGTTGGACGGAAACGGAAACACCAACGGAATAACAAGCGGAGAGAGGAAACGATGATGAGCATAACAGATGTTTGGCTGATAATATTGATTTTGGCGGTGGCGGTAATGGCAACGGCGCTTTTGGTAGAATATCGTCGTCGAAAGCGATTGTTTCTTTCTTTGAATCATATGTTGGAACAGGCGATTGACGGAAATTTTCAGGCATCGGGTTTTGATGAGAGTTTGCATTCGGCGGTGGAAGTAAATCTGGCGGATTTTCTCCACAGCGCGCAGGTGACGGAAAAGCAGATTCGAGAAGAACGAGATAACATACAAAGATTGATTGCGGATATTTCCCATCAGACTAAAACGCCGGTTGCCAATATTTTACTCTATACGCAGTTGCTGCGAGAATGCGCGCTGTCCGCCAAAGCGGCGGCATATGCCGAGGAACTGGAGCTTCAAGGGGAACGGCTGGGGTTTTTGATTGATGCGTTGGTAAAAACGTCCCGTTTGGAAACAGGGGTATTTCAGATGAACCCCCAAGCGCGGGAAGTGGGACCCTTATTGAAAGCGGCAGAGGAACGGATCCGCGGCGAGGCGGCGCGCAAATATATCTCAGTTTCTCTTTTCCCCACAACGGCGCGGGCTTGTTTTGACGAGAAATGGACGGGAGAAGCATTGGATAATTTGCTGGATAACGCTGTAAAATATACCGATGTGGGTGGAAAAATCACCATTCGGGCAGAAGCATATGAGCTGTTTTGCCGCATCGATGTGGAGGATACGGGCTGTGGTATCGCCGAAGAAGAATTTCCCAAAATTTTTCGGAGGTTCTATCGTTCTGCCGAAATCAGCCAGACAGAAGGACTGGGGATTGGCTTATATTTGGTTCGTGTCATCGCGGAACGGCAGGGCGGTTATGTAAAAGTTGCTTCCGTTTGGGGGAAGGGTTCCTGTTTTTCGTTGTTTTTGCCGCGAGAAAAACGAGAGCCGGTGTCAAAGACGCGGTCTCTTTGAAGTCCGGGCGGAAATTTTTCGGGAAGAATCTTACCATAGTGTAAGATTCTTTTTCTTTCGGGAAAGAATTCAGAAAGATTCCTTTGTTATGATAAAAGCAGGGAAAGACAATGGAAGGATGATTATGTGATAGCCATTGTTGAAAATAACCCTTGTCTGGAGGTTTTATAAAGTGAAAATCTTGGAAACACATGATTTAAAGAAAATTTACGGCAGCGGAGAAAATGCGGTTCGTGCCCTGGACGGAGTCAATCTCCAGGTAGAAAAGGGAGAGTTTATGGCGGTGGTGGGGACTTCCGGCAGCGGAAAGTCTACGCTGCTCCATATGTTGGGCGGTTTGGATCGACCAACATCCGGCAGTGTAACGGTGGATGGGGAAAAAATTTTCACATTGAAAGATGATGAGTTGACCATTTTTCGTCGCCGAAAGATCGGCTTTGTGTTCCAGAATTATAATCTGGTACCGATATTGAATGTATACGAAAACATTGTGTTACCGCTGCAGTTGGACGGCAAATTCTTGGATGAATCCTATATTCAGGAAATTATTTCTACATTGGGGCTTGAACAAAAACTCAACAATCTGCCTGATAATCTTTCCGGCGGACAACAGCAGCGAGTGGCCATCGCGCGTGCTTTGGTAACCAAACCCGCCATTGTGCTGGCAGACGAGCCAACTGGCAATCTGGACAGCAGAACCAGCCAGGATGTATTGGGATTGCTCAAAGTGACGGGACAAAAATTCTGTCAAACTATTGTGATGATTACCCATAATGAGGAAATCGCGCAATTGGCGGATCGTATTATTCGCATTGAGGATGGGCAGATTGTAGGTGGTGAGCGTCATGATTAAAGTTAATAATCGCCGAGCTGTCACCTTGCTTTCCAATCGCGGTCTGCGTGCTCAAAGGCTGCGGAATCTGATTGCCGTTATTGCCATCGCTCTGACTGCCACCATGTTTATGGCGGTGTTTACCATCGGCGGCAGCATCGCAGATACCTTTCAAAACAGTACCATGCGCCAGGTGGGAACCTCTGCGCATGGAGGGTTTAAATTCCTGACCCAGGATCAATGGGATGTGCTGCGAGAAGATCCGCAGGTAAAAGAACTTTCTTACAATATTATGATTGCTTCGGCGGAAAATCCGGAACTGAACAAGACTCCGACGGAAATCCGCTGGACGGAAGAGGCGGCGGCGGAGTGGAGTTTTTCCGCGCCTACTACGGGACGTCTGCCGGAGTCGGGATTGGAACTTTGTACCTCCACCGCGGTTTTGGATGCTTTGGGTCTGCCCCATGAATTGGGGGTGCGGGTGCCGCTGACTTTTACGGTTCATGGCAAAACCTATCAGGAGATTTTTACTCTTTGCGGTTATTATGAAGTGGAAAATATCATGGCAATAAGCGAAGCTTATGTCAGTCGAGAATACTGTGACCGTGTAGCGCCGGTAATTCAGACGCCTCTTTACGAGAGTGGAAGCTCCGATTATGCCGGTACCATCAATCCCTCTTTTTATTTTTCGTCCTCTTGGGATATTGAAAAACAAGTAGCGGATTTAAAGGAACGCTGCGGTTTCGATGAGCGAGTAGAGGAAGGTGTCAACTGGGCTTATGCCACATCCAGTATGGATGTACAGTCTGTTTTGATGTTGGCGGTTATTTTGTTGTTGGTGCTGTTTTCCGGATATTTGATTATTTACAATGTGTTTTATATTTCCGTTTCTCGTGATATTCGTTTTTACGGATTGTTGAAAACCATTGGTACTACCGGCCGTCAATTGAAAAAAATTGTGCGGCGGCAGGCGTTTCTTTTGTGCCTGATCGGAATTCCGTTGGGTTTGGTTGTCGGTTGGCTTTGTGGACGGGCCTTGTTGCCGTTTATTATGGAAATCAGCGCTTTTTCCGAAGAATATGTCGTCTCGGCGGATCCCCTTCTTTGGCTGGGAACAATACTGTTTTCTTTGTTGACTGTTTGGATTAGCTGTATTCGACCTTGCCGTTTGGCGGCGCGTGTTTCGCCCATTGAAGCGGTTCGGTATCACGGCGGAGACAGGAAACCGAAGCGGCGGACTCGTCGAGCCAAAACCGTCACTCCTTTTGCCATGGGCATAGCCAATTTACGCAGAGATAGAAAGAAGACTGTGCTGGTGGTTATTTCTCTTACTTTATCGATGATTTTATTGAACGGTACCTATACCTTGGTTAATGGGTTTGATATGGATCAATATTTGAAATCGCGATTGGTGACTGATTTCATGGTACGAGACGCTTCTTTGGATAATGTGACAGCCAGTGTAAAGATTACGGATGGTGTCAATGCTGACGAGCGGTCGGAAATCGCGGCTTTGCCGGGGCTGGAAGGAATGGGCAGTGTGTATCTTTATGAATACGGGCATTTTTTGGACGATTCCGCCTATGAAACGGCATGTGACATTGCGGCGGAGATGAAAGCCGCCGGGGATTTACCCAGTCCTTATGCTGATGAGTCATTGCGCCGTTTGGAAGAAGAACATCAGGTAAGCGCCTCGGTTTACGGAGTAGATGCCTATCTATGGGATAAAATAGAACAAGGGGAAGGACTCTCTTTGGATACGGAGCGGTTCGCCGGCGGCGAATATGTAATTGTCAATGACAACACGATGGAAGAACACCACGATAGTTTCTATCAGCCGGGAGATTCTGTAACGTTGGATTTCGGCAATGGCAATACCAAACAATATACGGTATTAACCGTAGGAAATCTTCCTTACTGTTTAGGTCCTCAATATGGTTCTTATTTGGGTGTAGAGTTCATTTTGCCTTCGTCGGAATATTTGCGCCAGATGGGAGACGTGCAGGCCCTGAATACCTGCTTTGATGTGGACGAGGCACATACCGAAGAAACCGAGAATTTTTTGAAATCCTACTGTGAAAACAGCAATTTGTCTTATCTTTCTCGTGCTGTTTATGAGCAGGAGTTTGCAGATTTGCAGCTGATGTTTTCGCTGGTGGGCGGTGCGCTCAGTTTAATACTGGGGTTGATTGGGGTTTTGAATTTTGTTGGTGTTGTGGTAAATGCTGTTTTAAGCCGCCGTCGAGAATTTGCCATGCTGCAATCGGTGGGAATGACAGGAAGACAACTGAAAGAAATGTTGATGACCGAAGGTGGTTTTTACACGGTGTTGACGGTGTTCTTTGCGGCGACGGCAGGAAGTGTGCTGACTTACACGGCTATCCGGACTTTGGCGCAGGGAATGGACTTTTTCGTATATCACTTTACTTTGCTTCCTTTGCTGATTTGTCTGCCGTTTTTATTTTTGATTACTATTTTGGTGCCTTTGTTGGCCAATCACGTTCTCTCCCGTCAAAGTATTGTAGAGCGACTGCGGGATGTTGATTGAAGGTTCTGTGAAGAATAATTGACAGTCTCTTGAAACTTCCTGTATAATAATGGTAGGGAAAAGAAATCAGGAGGTTTTAAAAATGGACGACTACAAAGGAAATTACGACAATGGCTATGACCGGGATTACAACGGGTACGAGCGGGATCATAATGAGTATGACCGCGGTTATGACAATGGGTACCAGGCCGGCTATCAGGCGGTCAATCAAGATCGGGAAGAAGAGGCGCTTACGCCTGTTATCGGGCTGGGCGAATGGATGTTGACACTGCTGATTCTCGCTATTCCTATTGTGGGATTCATCATGTCTATTGTTTGGGGATTCAGCAAAACGACCAATCGGACAAAATCTAATTTGTGCAAAGCGATTTTGATTTATTATCTCATCATGTTTGTTTTGGGAGTGGTGTTCAGTTCCGCGGTCAGCGCGGTTCTCTATAATTACGCGCTGAACTATGGGTATATTGTTTAGAACCCGATATGATTTTACGGAATTGCTTTTTGCAATGACAAAATAAAAATGCTATTGTGCCGATGGAAAAAGAACAGGATTCCTTTGCTGTTCTTTTTCCTTTATTGATAGGTATTTTGTTCTGAGCTTCTGGTCGGCTCGGGTCGACGAGAAAAGAAGCCGGCGGCAGTTCGAAAGAAAATCCGCGGAAAATCATTCGTTTCTCAGACGCAAAGGAGTTTTATTTGCTGTTTCGACTAAAGAACTTCCCGATAAATTTCAACGGGGAGACGGGGGAGTCCTTTCCCGCGAGTGATTTCGCTTTTTCCCTGGAAGGAGGTTGCATTTCGTGGATGAATACGGTATAATGAGCATAAGGTATGATAGCATGGTTAGAACGGTAGTTAATATTTGAGATGCTCAGATATTCAACAAAAAGCTGGAGGACGAGCGGACAGGTTCGTGGTTTCGGCAGGCGGCTTTGCTATGGGCAAGGCTTTTTTTGTTCTGTATTTCTTTTTTGCTATACCTAATCAAAAAATGATTTGAATGAGGTGCATATGATGATCTGGAATCCCAAAATGGAATGTATGAGCAGAGATGAAATTGAGACATTACAGTGGTCTCGCCTGCAGACCACCATTCGAAATGTGTATGAACACAATGCGCACTATCGGGCAAAGATGGACGCCATCGGCATGGAACCCGGCGATATCAAATGTCTGGAAGATTTGCGGTTGATGCCTTTTACGGTCAAAGATGATCTGCGGCAGACGTATCCGTACGGAATGTTTGCGGTACCTTTGGACGAAGTCGTTCGGGTGCATGGTTCCAGCGGAACTACGGGCAAACCCATCATTGTCGGTTATACCAGAAAAGACCTGGACACTTGGTCGGAATTATTGGCCAGAATCATTACCGCGGCCGGTGTGACAAACAATGATATTGCCCAGATTGCTTTTAATTATGGATTGTTTACCGGTGGATTTGGCTTGCATTACGGTCTGGAAAAAGTGGGCGCGATGGTAATTCCCATGTCCGGAGGTAATACCAGAAAGCAACTGATGATGATGCAGGATATGAGGTCCACGGTATTGATTTCCACCCCTTCTTACGCGCTGCATATTGCGGAAGTAGCGGAAGAAATGGGTATTGATATGTCTAAAATGCCGCTGAGAACGGCACTTTTCGGCGGTGAACCCTGGACTGATGAAATGAGGAAAGAAATTGAGGGCCGTCTGCATATTTTGGCGACAGACAACTATGGTTTATCAGAAGTCATCGGTCCCGGCGTGGCAGGAGAATGTGCCTTGGCAACCGGGCTGCATATTGCGGAAGACCACTTCATTGTGGAAACCATCGATCCGCAGACGGGGAAAGTTTTGCCCCCCGGTTCTAAAGGAGAATTGGTGTTTACCAGTTTGACCAAAGAAGCATTTCCTATTATTCGTTATCGGACGAAAGATATTTCTATCATTGATCAGCGACCTTGCGCCTGCGGCAGAACCAACGCCAGAATGTGCAAAGTCATCGGTCGTGTAGACGACATGATGGTGATTCGCGGTGTCAATGTATTCCCCAGCCAGTTGGAAGAAATTCTGTTGGGATTCAAGGAATTGGGTCCGCAGTATCAGCTCCATGTTTATCGGGAAGGCTATCTGGATACATTGGAAGTTTATGTGGAACTGGTGGATACGACCTTGCTCACCAGCTATGGCGAGTTGGAAAAATTAACCAAACGCATTCAGCAAACCATCAAATCCATTTTGGGATTGCAATGCGCGGTGAAGTTAGCGGAACCGGGTCGTTTTGAACGCGGCGCCGGTAAGGCACAGCGTGTGTTTGACCACAGAGGTGATAAAGTCAGCTTCTGATGTTCGAAAATTTATGAGGAAAATGAAATTGCCGGTTATCGCGGGCTGCGGATGACCGGCAATTATCTGGATGTTATAGGAAAATATTTCGATAAGGAAGGGATTTGAAATTGGCAAAGAAAACTTTGATGACAGGGAACCAGGCGGTGGCGCGTGGTTTCTGGGAAGCGGGCGGCAAAGTCGTGGCATCTTATCCGGGAACCCCCAGCACAGAGATTACCGAAAACGCCGCTTTGTATGATGAAATTCACGCGGAGTGGTCGCCCAATGAAAAAGTGGCGGTAGAAGTAGCCAACGGCGCCGCTATTGCCGGAGCCAGAGCTATGAGCTGTATGAAACATGTTGGGGTGAACGTAGCGGCGGATCCGTTGTTTACGGCTTCTTATATCGGCGCCAACGGTGGTTTGTTGATTGTCTCTGCAGACGATCCCGGCATGCACAGTTCTCAGAATGAGCAGGATAACCGTAATTACGCCAAGGCGGCAAAGGTGCCGGCTCTGGAACCTGAGTATAGTTGAGAATGCAAAGAGTTTGTGAAAGAGGCGCTGGATTTGAGCGTAGAGTTTGACACGCCGGTGCTGTTGCGCCTGACGACCAGAGTTGCCCATTCTCAATCTCTGGTGGAATTGGCTGATCGGAAAGAAGTCTCTGTGAAGTCTTATGAAAAAAATATTGCCAAAAACGTTATGGTGCCTGCCAACGCCATTCGGAAGCATCCGCGGGTGGAAGCCAGAACCGAAGCTTTGACAGAACGGGTTGTCAATGAACGTTTCAACCGTATCGAGTGGGGAGTGGATCGTTCTTTGGGTATTGTGGCTTCCGGCGCTGTTTATCAATATGTTAAAGAAGTTTTACCGAAGGTTTCCGTCCTGAAAGTCGGAATGCCTTTCCCCCTGTCTAAAGAGATTGTGTCGGAATTTGCGGCGGGTGTGGATCGCTTGGTTGTCATCGAAGAACTGGATCCTTTCCTGGAAGAGACTATTCGCAATATGGGTATTGCGGTGGAAGGAAAAAATCTTTTCTCGAAATGCGGAGAAATTTTCGCGGAAGATATCGCTGTGGTTTTGGGAGATGACGCGGAAAAAACTGACGGAGAAAATCGGGAGATTCCCGTTCGTCCGCCGGTTCTCTGTCCCGGTTGTCCCCATAGAGGAGTGTTCTATGTGCTGAAACAGTTGGGATTGGTGGTCAGCGGCGACATCGGCTGCTATACTTTAGGCGCCGCGGCCCCTCTGACCAGCATTGATACTACTGTTTGCATGGGCGCTTCTGTCAGCGGCGCTCACGGAATGGAAATGGCTCGCGGCAAAGACTTCGCTAAAAAAACAGTAGCGGTGATCGGAGATTCCACTTTTATTCATTCGGGAATTACGGGTCTTATCAATACTGTTTATAACGGCGGAACTACTACTACCATTATTTTGGACAACAGCATCACGGCTATGACCGGCCATCAGCAAAATCCCACCACCGGAAAAAACTGTAAGGGCGAACCAGCCTATGCTGTGGATTTAGTGGCTCTTTGCAAGGCCTGCGGTGTGAATCGGATTCGGGAAGTGGATCCCTTTGATATCAAAGCTCTGAAACAAATTTTGAAAGAAGAAACCGCGGCGGAAGAGCCTTCTGTCGTTATTACTCGCCGCCCCTGTATTCTCATTAACAGAAAAGCCATAGCGCCTGCTCTGATTATTAATCAGGATCGGTGCATTCAGTGCGGTAGTTGTATGAAAATCGGTTGTCCCTGCATTGGTAAGGTAGACGGTAAATATCAAATCAACGCGGCGCAATGTGTCGGTTGTGACTTGTGCACAAAACTTTGTCCGACCGGCGCTATTGAGAAATAGGGGGATGTGAAATGAGCAAAGTAACAAATGTTTTGATTGTAGGTGTCGGCGGACAGGGAACCATTTTGGCCAGCCGCGTGCTGTCCGGCGTGGTGCAGGCTGCCGGTTATGATGTAAAGGTTTCGGAAATCCACGGAATGAGTCAGCGGGGAGGCAGTGTTGTCACTCAGGTACGTTTTGGAGATAAAGTGTATTCTCCTATTATTCCCGCGGGCAAGGTGGATTTGATTTTAGCTTTTGAATTGTTGGAAGCGGTTCGACACCAGCCTGCCCTGAGCCCGGAAGGCAAGATGATTGTTAACGTACAGAAAATGATGCCCATGCCGGTGGTTATCGGCGCGGCGGAATATCCGGCAGATTGTCTGGAACAGTTGCGGAAAAAAGCCGATGTGGTAGCATTGGACGCTTTAAAAATTGCTATGGACTGCAATAATCCAAAGGCGGTCAATGTGGTATTGTTGGGCGTACTTTCGACTCAAATGAACATTGACGAACAAATTTGGCTGGATGTATTGAAAGAAAAAGTACCCGCGAAATTTTTGGATGCCAATCTGAAGGCTTTTGCCGAAGGCAGGAAAGCGGCGAAACAGTAAGAAAATCACCGAGCCGTCGGATAGAGTCGGCTCGGTTTTTCTGTTTTTCTTTACGGATTTCGGTCGACATATTGAAAAAACATCAAAAATATGCTATAATTATTCGATTGTAAAAATGGCAAAAGACCAGAAAATGAAATCAAAATTCGGAGGTAAAGCAATGCGTGCGATTATTACAGTATTGGGCGGCGACAAAGTTGGGATTATTTATAATGTGACCAAGATCGTCGCGGAATATAACATCAACATCCTCGATATTTCTCAGACTGTTATGGGTGAATCAATTTTCACCATGCTGATGTTTGTTGATATGTCGGATATGACCTGCACTTTCCGGGAGTTGGCTCTTTCCCTGGATGCTCTGGCACAGGATTTCGGTGTATCCATTCGTGTACAGCGAGAAGATGTGTTTAACGCGATGCACAGCATCCAAGGATAAGTTGTCCGGGAAAAGATAGGGAGGATCATAATGACCAAGTTAGCGATTAAAGATATTTTAGAAACCATCGCGATGGTGGATAACCAGCATCTTGATGTTCGTACCATCACCATGGGAATTTCTCTGATGGATTGTGCCAGTGATGATATCGATCAGCTTTGCGCCAGAGTTTATGATAAAATCACCACTAAAGCGGAACGTCTGGTAAAAACCGGAGAAGATATCGAAATGGAACTGGGCATTCCGATTGTAAACAAACGGATTTCCGTGACGCCTGTTTCCGTTTTGGCGAATCCGTTTAATTCGGAGCAATGCGTGAAAATTGCCAAAGCTTTGGATCGGGCGGCGGAGACCACCGGTGTAAACTTTTTGGGCGGTTATTCCGCGTTGGTGCAGAAAGGCTTTACCAAAGGAGATCGTGTGTTGATTTCTTCCATTCCGGAAGCGCTTTCTTCCACGAACAAAGTTTGCAGTTCGGTGAATGTAGGTACTACCAAAGCCGGTTTGAATATGTATGCTATTAAGGAAATGGGTGAAATCATCAAGGAAGTGGCGGAAAAAACCGCGGCGGATAATTGCATGGGCTGTGCCAAACTGGTGGTGTTTGTGAACGCTCCCGAAGACAATCCTTTTATGGCAGGGGCATTTCACGGTATCGGAGAAAGTGATGCTGTCATTAACGTAGGTGTCAGCGGACCCGGTGTTGTCAAATACGCTTTGGAAAAAGTCAAAGGGAAAGATTTTGGTGTAGTGGCGGAAACGATTAAAAAAACTGCTTTTAAAATCACTCGTGTAGGTCAGTTGGTAGCGCAGGAAGCCAGCAATCGTCTGGGCGTTCCTTTTGGTATTGTGGATTTATCTTTGGCGCCGACCCCGGCTGTCGGAGACAGCGTAGCGCATATTCTGGAAGAAATGGGTTTGGAACGCTGCGGTACCCACGGTACTACAGCGGCATTGGCTCTTTTGAATGATGCTGTGAAAAAAGGCGGTGTCATGGCCAGTTCTTATGTGGGCGGTCTTTCCGGCGCGTTCATTCCGGTCAGCGAAGACGCCGGCATGATTGAGGCAGTGCAGAAAGGCGCCTTATCTTTGGATAAGTTGGAAGCCATGACCTGCGTTTGCTCTGTCGGTTTGGATATGATCGTTCTTCCGGGAGATACTTCTCCCGCGACTATTTCCGCCATTATTGCCGATGAGGGCGCTATTGGTATGATCAACAGCAAAACCACCGCGGTGCGCGTGATTCCCGCTATTGGTAAAAAAGTAGGAGAAATGGTAGAGTTTGGCGGTTTGTTGGGTGCGGGACCAGTACAGCCGGTCAATCCTTTCAGCAGTGAGGAATTCATTGCCAGAGAAGGTCGCATTCCCGCGCCGATTCACAGTTTGAAAAACTAAAAAAGTTTGTAAGAGAGAGTGTCACAAAGGAGGAATTGCATGCTCAATCAAGAACAGGTTTTGGAAATTTTCGCAAAGACCGGAGTGTTGCTGGAAGGCCATTTTAAGTTGACTTCCGGCTTGCATGCGGAAAAATATCTGCAATGTGCTCAGCTTTTGCAGTATCCGGAAGAAGCCGCGCCCCTTTGCGAACAGTTGGCAGCCAATTTCACCGATCAAGGGGTGACGGTGGTGGCCGGTCCTGCCACCGGCGGCATTATCATGGCTTATGAAATCGCACGGATTTTGAAAGTAAGAAATATCTTCGGCGAAAGAGAAAACGGAACCATGACATTCCGTCGGGGCTTCCGTTTGGCGCCTGCTGATAAAGTATTGGTGGTGGAAGATGTAGTGACTACAGGCGGTTCTGTCCAAGAGCTCATTACCGCGATTCGGAAAACCGGAGCCGAAGTAGTCGGCGTGGCTTCTTTTGTAAACCGTTCCGGCGGTAAGGTGGACTTTGGAATCCCCTTTGTGTCTTTGGTAAAACTGGATATTCAGACTTACCAGCCGGAAGATTGTCCTATGTGTAAAGCAGGTAGTGTTGCCGTGAAACCGGGCAGCCGCAATATCTAATGCTCTGAGTTTAAAGCATTTGATAACCAAAATAGGCAAAAGAATTATAAAAAGTTTTGATATTAAAAATGAAGATAAAAACTCCATGGGAATGGTTTAAACCTTTGCATGGAGTTTTTTATTGGTTCTCATAAAAAGAGGAGATGATATAATTAATAATATGTAACATTTTTCGCATAAATCGGTTTTATTTAATACTTTGATTGTTTGGGTATTTGGATAATGATTTGATTGTATTGAGCAAAAAGTTTTATTTCTTTTTTTTTGAAAATTTGCGAAATAAAGATATGAAATCAGAACAAACTGATAAAAAATGTTTAAGAAAAAAGATAGTTATTTGAAAAAAATGCATAAAAAATGGAATTTCCTCTTGAAAAAATATATTTGTTGCTGTATAATATAAATATAATTATTCTCGTTTAAAGATAAAAATGGAAGATTTTTAATTGAATCCTATCAGAGACTATATTTTTTTATCTCATAAAGAGAATGAAATCTGATGGGAAAATCCTTTGACAATTTCTATTTGACCCACATTCTCATAAGAGGGAGCGATGTCTTAGACATCGCTCTTTCCCTCATTATAGGGTGATTTTGAGAAATTTCGGTTGACAGAGGAGCTGAGTTTTGGTATAATAAAACTCGCTGGGCGGCATGGTGTTTGTTTGCCGCAAAATATATGGAGGGGTTCCCGAGTGGCCAAAGGGGGCAGACTGTAAATCTGTTGTCGACGAC
>CBCTTQ010000016.1:0-48588 GCA_965149945.1 uncultured Peptococcaceae bacterium
CGTATGGTGTTCAGCTTTTTGCAGCCGGGCTTTTTTGCAAGTGGTTACGTATTTGTTGCAGAAAGGATCTTTTCCCATCAGCGCGTTGAATCCTGCGATACTGATCATCAGCTGGTCATCCAGGGGATTTAGAATAAAGTTATCGATACCGATGGCCAATGCTTGGGCCAGGAAGGTTCTGTTTAATACGTATCGTTGCGGTAACCCATAAGAAATATTGCTGATACCGCAGATGATGTTGGCTTCCGGAAACAGCTTCTGCAGTTCATGAGCCGTGGAAAGTACATTGTAACCGGCCATATGATCGGTGCAGATGGGTTTTACAAAAGGATCCAGGAAAATATCTTCATTGGGTACGCCCGCGTCCAACAATTTTTTGTAAACGGCAGTGCCGGCTGCTACCCTATCTGTGATTTCCGTAGGGATTTCTTCTTCCGTAATGCAGACGGCGATGGCTCTCGCGTTATATTCCCGCAGCAGGGGAATGAGCTTTTCATGTTCGGGATCATCGCAAATGCCGTTGATGATGGGTCTGTCTTCAGCACAGAGGGGCAGGATATTGGCGATGGTTTCCGGGTTATCAGAATCAATGGCAATGGGTTTTTGAGTCGTTTTTCGAACGATGTTTACCAGCCATTCCATAACATCGGCCTCATCTTCATAGGTGCCGCAATAAATGTCCAGATAATCCGCGCCTTTTTCCGCCTGTTTGATGGCAAGCTCCGCGATGATATCTTCATTTAGGTTGTCAATTGCGAAACGGACATCTTTTCTGCAGCTATTAATCATTTCCCCAATAATTAACATAAAAAAACCTCCCTCGTTCTCTCCCTACTATCATTTTACTATTTTCGCAGAAAACGAGAAAAATGTCAAGATTTTCAAAAAAAAGAAAGAAGGAATTCCTTTCTTTAGGTAAGCGACGGCTGTATTCAGAGCGTTTTCCGCGCGCGGAGGGTTCCGTTCTCTTTGAAAGAGAAAGCGGTTTGTTTAATTGTGCAAATCAAAGATGAGAATAAAAAAGTCACGTTTTGGCAGCCTCCCAAAAGCGGGAATTGGGGTTTTCGCGCGGTTTTTCGCAATTGTTTGGCGAATTGTCGTTGTTTTCATATATGGGAAAACAGTTTGGCGGAATGCCAAGAGAAGGGAAAATAAAACAGCGGAAAATCGATGAAATTTACCACGAGAGGAGAGAAATATTGTTTAAATCGAATTGTCTGACAATTCAGAAAAGAATATTTAAGAGTGTGACAATTCGAATATGAAAGAAATAAGAAAAGTGTGAAGACCAAGGAGTTTGTGGTCTTAAAAAACAATAAAACTCCTGTTAAACCATGATATGACATGATCGGGACAAGATTCTTCCCAATTGGCAGTCAAAGGGTAAGGAGGCGGAATGAAAAAAACAGAAAAAAAGATAAAAAAAATTTTTGCGAATTCCATTGAGCGGAACATATGAAATGCCTGCTAAATACCGCAATTTCACCATTTCCTCTACCTGATGTTCACTGGTTATTCAAATTTCAGTATAACGAGAGATTTTGGTGTTTAGCAGGGATTTTGACTTTGTTTGTGGATTTTGCAAAAGTTGCTTTTGCCGTTTGGTGGGACTGTGATAACAGGGCTTTCTTTTTTCTTGAAAAACTGGTACAATAAAAGAGCGATAGGAGATTCTTGCCTTTTTTAAGCGGAACCCCAAATTACGACATCAGGAGGATCGAAATGCAAAGTGTTGATCGGATCGTGACCATATTGGCATTGCTCGCGGACTCATCCAAAGGCTTAGGCATCACGGAACTTTACGAAGCTTGCGATTTGCCAAAAAGTACTTTGCACCGAATCTTGACCAGTCTGGTTTCTCATGATTTAGCTGTACAGGACAGCCAGACAAAAAAATATCGTCTTGGTTCCGCTATGCTGCGGTTGGGAGCCCGTTATCTGAGTCAAAATGATGTCCGCAATATTGCCCGCCCCTTTTTGGAACAGGCGGAAAAAGAATTGCGGGAGACCGTGTATCTTTCGATTTTGCAGGGCGGTCGTGTGATCTGCGTAGACGCGGTCAGCACCAGCCGTGATCTGAACTATTTTCTGAGTGTCGGAAAAGAGATGCCTTTTAACACATCTGCTTCTGCCAAAGCGATTTTGGCTTATCAATCGGAAGATTTTATCAAAAGTGTTTTGTACTCTGATGAATTGCAGAAAAGTACCAGTAACAGCATTGTGGATCCTGCTCGTTTGGAAAAACATTTGGCAAGTATTCGGATTTTGGGGTACAGTCTTTCCGAAGAAGAAATGGAGGAAGGCGCGACGGCTATTTCGGCGCCCTTATGGGATTGGCAGGGACATGTCAGCGCTTCTGTTTCGGTGATCGGACCTTCCGCTCGTCTGCAAGGTTCTTACCGCCAGGGAGTCATTGATGTGATTCTCGCGACGGCGCAGGCGATTTCCCGACAGTGGGGAATGACCGGAAGTTTTTAATTTTGTTATTAGCTGCTTCTTTTGGCGGTGTGATTTCCGTATTGTCAAAAGAGCAGTTGATAAATAGAACATTTTTATATTTTTAGAAGGAGTGAATTTTTAAATGGAAAACAAAGTTGCTGTAATCGCAGTTGGGGGAAACTCGTTGATCTTGGACAAAAAGAAAACTTCCATGGCTGACCAGATGGTAGCTGTAGAAGAAACCTGCCGTCACCTGGCTGACATGGTTCAGGAAGGCTGGACAATCGTTGTTACTCACGGCAACGGCCCGCAGGTTGGTTTCGGTCTGCGCCGTTGTGAAATGTCTCAGACTGAAGTTCCGATGATGCCTTTGGACGGTATCGGAGCGGAAACTCAGGGTAACATCGGTTACATGATTCAGCAGGGTCTGAAAAACGAATTGCTTCGCCGCGGTGTGGACAAAGAAGTAGTTGCCGTTATCACCCAGTCTGAAGTAGACGCCAATGACCCCGCTTTCCAGAATCCCACCAAACCTATCGGTTCTTTCATGGATGAAGCCGAAGCGAAAAAACATGCCGAAGAAGACGGCTGGGTAGTAGTAGAAGACGCCGGCCGCGGCTGGAGACGTGTTGTTGCTTCTCCGATCCCGACCAAAATCGTAGAAGAAAAAACTCTGAAACGTTTGGTTGAAGCGGGCGTATTGGTAGTATCCACCGGTGGTGGCGGTATCCCTGTTGTTGCTGATGAAAAAGGCTGCCATAAAGGTGTTGCCGCTGTTATCGACAAAGATTTCGGTTCCGCTCTGTTGGCCGCCGCTATCGATGCTGACTTGTTCATGATTTCTACGGCTGTTCCTCGCGTATGCTTGAACTTCAACAAACCCGATCAGAAAGAATTGGATGTTTGCACTGTTGAAGAAATCAAAAAATATGACGAAGAAGGTCATTTCGCAAAAGGTTCCATGGCTCCGAAGATTAACGCTGTATTGAACTACATGAAATCGGGCGGCAAAGAAGCCATCATCACCTGCCCTGATCAAATTGTTCCCGCCCTCAAAGGCGAAAGCGGTACTAAAATCGTTAAATAAGAATTGTTTTTTCTCTTGAGGGAATAATCTATTTGACGAGTAACTTGTTTTTCATCGCGTTCCGCGGGAAATGACGCAAGAAAAGAAAACGAAAGGGAGCTTTTTACGAAAAGCTCCCTAAAATGAAAACTAATTTGAAAACTTTAGGTAAGGAGATGATTAATTTGGCAGAGAAATTAATCGTTAGCACAGAAACTGCTCGTATCGACGGTTATGCAAAAGTTACTGGCTCTCAGCAATACTCCTCCGACGTACTCTTGGTGAACATGATGTATGGTGTAATCCTCAGAAGTCCCCATGCTCACGCAAAAATCGTCAGCATTGATACTTCTGCTGCGGAAAAAATGGGTGCGGTATGCCTGACCAGAGATGATGTAAGTGATTATATCTACAATGAACGTTTGGTTAGTGTTCCGAAAGAAACTTACAGAGACCGTACAGTTTTGCCCAAGGATAAAGTTCGTTTTGTCGGTGAACCTGTCGTAGCAGTTGCTCACGAAACAGAAGAGTTGGCTTACAAAGCCGCTCAGCTGGTAAAAGTTGAATATGAAGTATTGCCCTTTGTTTTGGAACCGGAAGAAGCTATGAAAGACGGCGCTCCGCAGCTGTACGACGAAATCTGGTACGGCGAAGAATTGGGTAAAGTGCATAACAACAAAGGTGTTCTGCGTTTTGTAGAAGAAGGTGACGTGGACGCGGCAATGGCTGCCCCCGGCGTAAAAGTATACGAAAAAGAATTCGTGCTGAACCGTGTTTATCACAATCAGCTGGAACCCAAAGGCGCCATCTGCGCGATGCAGCCGGACGGCAGCATTGACGTATATTCTACCACGCAGTCCATTCATGGCTCCAGATTGATCTTGAGCAAAGTTTTGGATCTGCCCCTGTCCAAAGTAAACGTTAAGAAGATGGCAATCGGCGGCGGTTTCGGTTCTTCCATTCAGATCAACACCGTTACTCCTATTTGCGCTGCTTTGGCCAAAAAGGCGAAACGCCCGGTAAAAATTTCCTCTTCTCGTGAAGAAGACTTCCACAGCCATCACAAATATCCCACTAAATTCAAATTGAGAATGGGTGTGGATATTGCCGACCAAAGAATTGTTGCCGGTCATGTAAAAGCGTTGGTAGACTTCGGCGCGCACCAGGTTCAGCCTTTGGCTTACATGGGTTGTGTATCCGGTTGGTTTGCCGATATGTATAAATATGACAGTAACATTCGTTTCGAAGGTACTGCGGTATATACGAACAAAACTCCTTGCTGCGCGATGCAGGGTTACGGTAACCCCCAAATCAACTTTGCGGTTGAATCTTTGGTAGACGAAATCTGCAACGACAACGGTTTTGACGCTGTTGATTTCCGTTTGAAAAACTACCGTGGTGTGGGCGATGAATTCTGGGGACAGGGTCCCACCATTCGTTCCATCATCAAATCCTGCGGTGTTGAACAGTCCTTACTGGAAGGTCGTGAAAAATTCGACTTCAACGCTCGTGGTACGTACAAAGATAAACACGGTCGTTATCGTCGCGGTAAAGGTTTGGCTCGTGGTTTCCACTGCTCCGGTACCGGCGGTCCGAAAGAAGGGGAAGTAATCGACTACTCCTCTGCTATGGTAAAAATCAACGAAGACGGTTCTGTTGACGTTTTGACTCCGTTGATGGATCACGGCGGCGGTACTTGGGATGCTGTTGCGAAAATTGCCGCTGACGTACTTCGCGTTCCTCTGGACATGGTTGGTCTCAGTCCTGCGGATACTCGCAGCACTGGCTTTGACGTCGCGACCCACGCAACCCGCGGTATCTATTGCGGCGGCACGGCGGTTTATCATGTTGCGACTAAGGTAAAAGAAAAATTAATTGAATACGCCTCGAAATTCATGTTGGAAAACCCCAAAGATTTGGAAGTTGTTCGCGATGATAAACTGCATCAGGCGGTTGTTCGGACGAAACTCTATGGTCAGAAAGGTTATGCCGGCAAGATGATGACCGCGGCGGAAGTTGCGGACCGTGCCCGTATCTTCTCTATGGGTACCATCGCTTACACCGACTCTTATCGTCAGAAAAACTGTCCGCCTTGCTTCGTAACACACTTTGTTGAAGTAGAAGTAGACACGCTGACCGGTGAAATTACCATTCCCAAGGTATTGATGTATGGTGACTGCGGTACGGTTGTAAATCCCCAGCTTCTCAAAGGTCAGCTGATCGGTTCTTTCAACCGTGGTCTCGGCTACGCTGTGTATGAAAACTTGCCTCATGATCCCAAAACCGGTGAATTGGAATGTAAAGGTTTGCTCGTAAACTACAAAACTCCCACTTCTTACGAAATGCCCGATGTGGACAATGTAATGGTAGAAGTTTGTGATGTTTATGAACCGACCGGTCCTTTCGGCGCGAAAGGTATCGGGGAAGCTGCTCTGGCTTCTGTATCCGCCGCTATCGGCAACGCGATCTACAACGCCATCGGCATCCGCTTTACCGAACTGCCCATTACTCCGGAAAAAGTTTTGGCCGCGATCAAAGAACAGGGTCTTTCTGACTAACAACCATGTTTGTGTAATGAAGGGGTGAAAATATGAATACAAGAATTATTCCTGTAGAATATAATTATGTGGCACCACAAACACTGACCGAAGCGCTGAATATTCTTGCTAAGAAAAAAGATGTAAGAGTTTTGGCCGGCGGCACAGACTTGATTGTTGAGTTGAAAACCGGTGCTGATGTAAAAATGCAGACAATGATGGACATCAAACGCGTGACTGATTTGCAAAACATTTATGAAAACGACGGTTTGACCATCGGTGCCACTGCAAAACTTTCCGAAATCGAAGATAACGAAGTTGTAAAAGAAAAGTATGTTGCTTTGGAAGAAGCGCTGAAAGCTATGGCTGCCATCGCGGTTCGCCATATGGGCACAATGGGCGGCAACTTTGTAAACGCTTCTCCTGTCGCGGATACGGCCGGTCCCGCTATGATTTTTGACGCTCAGGTAAAATTGATCTCCACCAAAGGTGAAAGAGTCGTTGCTGCCAGAGACTGGTTTAAAGGTCCCGGCAAATGCGCCCGCGAACCCCATGAATTGGTAAAAGAGTTTCATTTCCCCGTTGTAAAAGAAAATGTGGGCACGGCTTTCATCAAAAAAACTCGTGTAAAACCGGACATCTCCAAAGTTTCCACCTCTGTTTATGTGGAAAGAGATGGTGATAAGATCGCCGATCTCAGAATCGCGATGGGTTCTGTAGCGGCAACCCCGCTCTATCTGGGCGAACAATGCAAACAGTTCATCGGCAAAGAAGGCAGCAAAGCCGTATTTGCTGAAGTAGCGAAAGTAATCGCTGATGCGATCACACCGATTTCCGACGTTCGCTCCACTGCGGAATACCGGAAACAAGTCGGTGAAGTCATCGTGAACGATGCTTTGGCATTGGCTTGGGACCGTGCAGGAGGTGTGAAATAATGTCGAAACACGATATCAGATTTAAACTTAATGGTAAATGGCGCGAAGTTACCGTTGAAAGCAATTAATTGTTGCTCAATGTATTGAGAGATAAATTGTATTTGACTGGTACGAAGTATGGCTGCGGCATTGCGGAATGTGGTGCCTGCTCCATTTTGGTTGACGGAAAAGTAATGTTTTCTTGTCTGATTCCTGCTGTTTCTGCTGATGGCTGGAACATTACAACCGTAGAAGGTTTGGCTGGTAAAGACGGCAAACTGAACGCTGTACAGAAAGCGTTTATTGACAAAGCCGCTATCCAGTGCGGTTTCTGTACTCCCGGTATGGTTGTTACAGCTACCTCCCTGCTGAACGAAAATCCCAAACCGACCGAATACGAAATCAAAGACTATATGCGCGGCAATTACTGCCGTTGCACCGGTTACACCCAAATTGTTGACGCCGTAAAATTGGCTGCCAGCAGAAAAAGAACGCGCAAATAAAGAGGCTTGATGCCGTTTTGGCGGCTTAATCGCCGCCAAAACGGTTCCCTGAAAGGGGTTTGGTTGCCGGCATATCCGAAAACCGAAACCACTTTTGTGCGGATGACAAAAACGCCGGGCTCGGTTAACTATTTTTGAATTTATGCCGGCGTCAAGCCGGTACAATAATTGCGATAATAAAAAATGATATGAGGAGGATGTGACATGAAAAACTTTGCTTATGTCAATGCGCCGACCGTAGAAGCTGCATTAGACGCTTTAGCAGCTCATGACAACGCTCTCATCGTTGCCGGTGGTACCGATGTAATGATCGGTATTTTGGGCCGCAACATCAATGACAGAACCATCGTTGACGTTCACGCGATTGATGATTTGAGAAACATCGTGGACAACGGTGACACCATCACCATGGGTGCGTTGGTTACTTTGAAACAAATTGAACAGTCCGATTTGCTCGAAAAAGACGCAAAATGCCTGTGGCAGGCTGCGCAGGTTTTCGCGGATCCCACCACCCGCAACAGCGCTACTGTTGGCGGCAACTTGGGTAAATCTTCTCCGAGTGGTGATACTCTGCCTTCTTTGTTGGCTCTGGATGCGGTTTTGACCGTTGAAAAGAAAGGCGCCAAAAGAGAAATCCCTGTTGGTGAATTCTTCAAAGGTCCCGGCAAAAACTGCTTGGAAGCGGACGAAATGATCACCTATATCACCATCAAAAAATCGCATAACTGCTGCTTTATCAAACTTGGTTTGCGTAAAGCAATGGCCATTTCTGTTGCCAGTGTCGCCATTGCCTTCGAAAAAGACGGCGATGCCGCGAAGAATGTACATGTCGCGATGGGCGCTGTGGCTGCTACCCCCATTCGCTGCAAAAAAGCAGAAGCCGCAATCGAAAACGGCGGCAGCGATTTGACCGCCGCTTTGGAAGCTGCTTTGGCTGATGACATTCATCCCATCGACGACTTCCGTTCTACTGCCAGATATCGCTCTATGGTTGCGCCCGGTTTGGTAGAAAGAGCTTACAGAAACGCTTGTGGATGCTAGGGAGGTGCTATTCAATGTCTGAAAAAATTACCGTTAATTTTACCTTAAATGGTAAACCTGTTTCTTTTGAAACAGAAGCGCATGTCAGCCTGTTGAGAATGCTCCGCAACAACCTGCAGTGGGATGTAAAATGCGGCTGTGAAGAAGGCGACTGCGGTACTTGTACTGTCCTGGTAGACGGCGTTGCCAAAAAATCCTGCGTGACTTTGGCTGCTCAGGTAGAAGGCAAAAATGTGCTGACTGTAAAAGGAATTACGTATAATGATGAAGACGTTACCGGTCAGATGCTGCAGAGAGCATTTGTAGAATGCGGTTCCATTCAGTGTGGTTTCTGTACTCCCGGTATGGTAATGGCTTCCAAAGAATATATTGACAATGGCGGTATCGCTGACCGCGAAGCAATCAAAAAAGCTCTTTCCGGTAACCTGTGCCGTTGCACTGGCTATGTGAAAATTATTGATGCTGTTTACAGAGTTGCGAAAGATCTTGGAAGGGAGGTTCGCTAAATGGCTAATTTTAAATTAGTAGGTCGCCCAGTTCCTCGTCATGACGCCTGGGCAAAAGTAAAAGGCGAATTACAGTATTCTGATGACTTCGAAATGCCGGGTATGATTTACGGGAAAGCCGTAAGAAGTGAATACCCCGCCGCGGACATTATCTCCATTGATACCTCTGCCGCGAAAGCGCTCCCCGGTGTAGAATGCGTTCTTACCGCTGATGATTTGATGTGCAACACCGACGTAACCAAGTTCGGTCAGATGCGTGACGTTGGCGGCGGTTTTGAAGGTCTGTACAAAGTATTGGCCAAAGGTCGTGTTCGTTATAAATCCGAACCGATCGCTTTGGTAGCTGCCGCGACTCCCGAACTTTGTGAAGAAGCCGCGAGACTTATCAAAGTAGAATATGATGTACACGAAGGTATCTACAATCCGAAAAACTCTGCTCAGGACGGCGGCGAAAACATGAGCTGTTCTGAAATTTTGGATATTGTTTGGGGCGACGATGATGCCAAATTAGGTTCCTATCAGGTTTCCGGCGACGGCGACTCCAACATCGTAATGAAATCCGGTATCAGCCGCGGTAATGTGGAAGAAGCTTTCCAGAAAGCCGACCTGATCGTTGAAAACGAATATTATGTTCCCCCCGTTGACCATGTATTCCTTGAAACCGAAGGTGGTACCTGCTGGATTGATGAAAACGGCGTAGTAACCATGCGTGTCGGTACCCAGGTTTTGGAACACTATCGTACCATCGCGAAAATCATGGGTCTGCCTCATACCAAAGTTCGTAACATGGGTGTTCCCATGGGCGGCGGTTTCGGCGGTAAAGAAGAAATTACCGTAGAAACTTACCTCTGCATGCTGGCTTGGTATACCAGAAAACCGGTGAAAATGGTTTGGTCCCGTCAGGAATCTCTGGAATGCCACTGCAAACGCCATGCGGAATATATGCATTACAAGACCGCTTTTGATAAAAACGGTAAAATGTTGGCTCAGAAAGCGGACATTATCATGGATGCCGGCGGCTACACTTACTTGACTCCTTGGGTACAGATGTATTCTACCTCCAATGCGCCTGGTTGTTACAATGTACCTAATGTAGAAGTTCGTTGTATCTCCTGCCTGACCAATAACACCATCGCTTCCGCAAACCGCGGTTTCGGTGCTGACCAGGTAAACGTTGCTTATGAAGAACAGATGGACGAAGCTGCGGAAAAATTGGGTCTCTCCAATGTAGAAATTCGCAAAATCAACTGCCTGCACAACGGTGACGAACTGGCTATCGGTTTCGTTCCCGAAGGTCATGTTGCTTTGGATGAATTGATCGACATGGCTTGGGATGAAATGGAAAGAAAATACGGTCCGAAGAAAGAATACGACGAACAAGGCAGAAGAATCGGTCGTGGCCTTGCTATCGGTATGATGTCCTATGGTCGTCTGTGCTTCATGCACGACTCCGCTCGTGTTGCGATTCGTTTGGAATTGGACGGCTCTATCACATTGCGTGCCGGTGTTCCTGACTTGGGCGGCGGCCAGGGCGCTGTTATCTGCCAGTTGGCTTGCGAAGAATTGGGTCTGCCCATCGAAAAAGCCCATGTATTCGTAATGGATACCCATTTAACTCCGCTCTGCGGTACCACCACAGCGACTCGTCAGCTCTACATGTCCGGTAATGCGACATTGGCGGCTGTAAAACCGTTGCGTGAAGCCATCATCAACAAAGCTGCTGAATTGTTGGATACCCAGCCGCAGTTCGTTGATTTGGCTAATGAAAAAGCTTATATCATCAATACTCCCGAAAAGAATGTTCCTTTCGTAACAGTAATCGCTTATCTGTCCAACGAAGGTTTCCATTTGGAAAACCAGGGTCAGTTCAACGCTCCGTTCACCGAAGTTCCGAACTTGAAGAACCTGGCAGAAACCGGTCGTATCTTGCCTGACTACACTTATTCTGCTCATGCGGCGGAAGTAGCTGTAGACGAAGTAACCGGTCAGTTCGAAGTTACCAGAATTATTGCTGCCTATGACGTTGGTCGCGCTATTAACAGAAACAGCTGCGAAGGTCAGTTGGAAGGCGGCGCCATCTACAACATGGGCTATATCACCGAAGATATGGGTTGGCAGAACGGTTATACCAAAGGTAACCATCTGTCCACTTACTTGATTCCGACTGCTGTGGATGCTCCTCATGTTCATCTGAACCTGATGGAATCCGGCGGTGGTCTTGGACCCCATGGCGCGAAAGGTGTCGGCGAACCTGCTGATAACTCCATCGCTCCTGCTATTGTAAACGCTTTGAAAGATGCCACAGGCACCAGATTCTTGAGTTTCCCGATTCGTCCGGAACACATTTTGGACGCGGTAAACGCCAGAAAAGCAAAAGAAGCAAAATAATTGCGATACAGCATACTTTATATGACATTTAAAATCTCATATATAGTGAAAAGAACGACCTTCCCCCAAAAGGTCGTTCTTTTTTGCGAGAATGGAGTATAATGGTAAAAAAATCGGTCATAATCATCAATAAGAAAGGAGTGTTGATTATGACCAACTTATCAGGCAGCAAAACAGAGCAGAATTTAATGACGGCTTTTGCGGGGGAGAGTCAGGCAAGGAACAAATATACCTATTTCGCCAGCATTGCTAAAAAAGAAGGATATGAACAGATTGCTGAAATTTTTGCTGAGACCGCTCACAATGAAAAAGAACACGCGAAAATCTGGTTTAAACTGTTAAATAATGGGATGCAAGATACCGCTACCAATTTGCGGGCGGCTGCCGAGGGAGAAAATTTTGAATGGACAGAGATGTATGCTGCTTTCGCGCGGGAAGCAAGAGAAGAAGGATTTCATGAAATTGCCGCCCTCTTTGAGGCAGTGGCGAAAATTGAAAAAAACCATGAAAAGCGCTTTTTGACTTTGCTTCAAAATCTCCAATCCAAGCAGGTGTTTATTAAAAAGGGCGATGTGGTTTGGATTTGCCGTAATTGCGGTCATCTTCATGTGGGACCGGTAGCGCCGGAAACTTGTCCTGTTTGCAGCCATCCCCAGGCTTTTTTTCAGCTGCGAGCGGAAAATTATTGAACACGCTTTCCGATCCGTTATTACGGGGAGAAAACAGCGTTTACCGATGGAAAAATAGTTCCGCGAACAAAAACGAAAGGACCTAAAAGATCCTTTCGTTTTTGTTATTTTTATGAAAAGACAAACCCTTTGCTTTGTTTGGAGTTATTGCGGACTACGATATTGTCGGGTTAGAAAAGAGACGGAAAAGCGGAAGTAGAGTGGCGGGTAAGAAAAATAAGTGAACAAAAAACTATAACCGTGAATGACATCAAACAAAAGGAGGGGAGGAAACCGTGAACCTCCAGGAAAGGTGTTTACCCCGACAGGAGTGGTCAAAGTGAAAGAAAACATTGGGAAAGCAGGCAATTTTCCCTTGTTTTTCGTTGACATAGGCAGCGATTTTTCTTATAATGAAAATGCGACACATCTTCATAGAATAACCACAATGGGGTACATGTTTATTGGTAAAAATGTACGCTCTGTTTTCGCTACCATTGTGGAGTGAAAGATGTGTCGCAGCATGAAGAGTTGTGCATTTTTCAGTGCGCAATTCTTGGGGTTGCGCACTTTTTTATGATGTGGGGCTTTTCGACAGAAAAAAACTTGGTTCGAACGGAAGAAAATGGAAAGTAAGCTTGACATTCCCTGCGGCAAATGTTAGAATGGTGATGGAAAGCAAACTTTCCATTTTGAATGAAGGAGGGTGTGATAGTGAAAAACCGTTTAGAAGAAATCAGAAAAGCCCATGGTATCAAACAAGAAGAATTAGCAGCTGCTCTTGAGGTTTCCCGGCAAACCATTGGTTCTTTGGAAAACGGACGCTATAATCCTTCGATTTTGTTAGCATTTAAAATTGCTCGTTATTTTGGGATGCGTATCGAGGATATTTTCCTGTATGAGGAGGGAGAGTCATGAAGAAGTATTGTTCTGTTTTGCTGACTGTGATCGGGATCCTTTGCATCGCCGCGGGCTGTCTCTTGTTGGGACGTTTTGTCGGTGCGGCGAAAGTTCTGCCCTATGTACTGCTGGGAGCGGGCTGTGGTCTGTTCGGTCATGGACTGGGGAATGTGGCGCGCCGTCTTTCTCTGAAAAATCATCCGGAAATCGCCAGACAACAAGAAATCGAAGCCTCGGATGAGCGAAATCAAGCCATTGCCAATATGGCAAAGGCGCGCGCTTTTGATTGGATGAGTTATACTTTCGGAGCGTTATTGGTGGTTTTCGCAGTGATGGAAGTAGATTTGGCTGCTTTGCTTTTGTTGGTGGCAGTGTATCTTTTTGTTCATGGTTATGCCATTTATCAGTCGGCGAAATTACGCAGAGAGATGTAGTTCTGTTGTCTTTGTGCTAACCTCATGGAAAATAGATGGAAAAGAAAAGGAGAATCATATGAAATTTGTCATTGAACATTTATCAAAAAGCTATGGACAAAAGCAGGTGCTGAGAGATATTGATTTCAGCTTTGAGCAGGGGAAAATTTATGGCTTGCTGGGGCGAAACGGTGCCGGTAAAACCACTTTGTTCAACTGTTTGAATCGAGATATGGAAATCAACAGCGGCAGTTTTTATTTAGTTGCGGATGACGGCAGCCGTCGGGAAGTGGAAGCTGCGGATATCGGGTATGTTCTTTCTACACCCACGGTCCCGGAATTTTTAACAGGACGGGAGTTTATCAAATTCTTTTTAGAAATCAATGAAAAATCAGCAGATCCCGGTTGTTCTATCGATACGTATTTGGATATGATCAACATTGAGCCCGAAGATCGGGACAAATTGTTGAAAGATTATTCCCATGGGATGAAAAATAAAATGCAGATGCTGGTCAATATTATTGCCAAACCCAATCTGTTCTTTTTGGACGAACCCTTGACTTCTTTGGATGTGGTCATGGCGGAAGAGATGAAACAACTGCTGCGTGGTTTGAAAAAAGATCGCGTGATCATTTTTTCCACGCATATTATGGATTTAGCGTTGGACCTTTGCGATGAAATTGTGCTTCTGAGCAACGGTGAGTTGGAAAAAGTGGAAAAACGCGATTTGGACAACCATGGATTCAAAGAAAAAATTTTAACAGCGCTACGGGAGGATCATCATGAGTAGAACATTGCGGATTGCTTTCGGGTTGAAGAATGCCTATCGAGTCAACAGCATTTTGTACGCTTTGAAGCAGATTCCCCTGTTGCGAAAGGTATTACCGGATACGCTGTATCAGGTGCGTGGATTGAAAATATTGGGCAATGTGCTTTCCATCCTCTGGGAAGTGCTTACCTTGTTTCTTTGGAAAGGGCTTTACATTTTGGCGATGGTGGTAATCCCCCTGAGCGTGTATGAGTCCGTAGCCTCGGACGCGTTGTTTTTACACATTTTTTTGATGCTGACATTGATTGGGGCGATGAGCAATACCTATTTGTTCAATCCTTCTAAAGATAAACAGTATGCCGTCAGTTTGATGCGAATGGATGCTCGCCAATACGCCCTGACGGATTACGCTTATCAAATGTTTCGCCTTATCGTGGGGATGTTGCCTTTTTTGTTGTATTATGGTTTGCAGCAACGGGTTTCCCTTTGGCTCTGTTTGTTGATGCCGTTTTTCGTGGCGGGTTGCAAAATGATCTGGGCTGCTTACACGCTCGGAAAGTACAAAAAAACGGGCGTCGCGCCTAACGAAAACGCGCTGGGCAAAATGATTTGGAGTGTGATGTTTTTGCTGGTAGCGTTGGCCTATGGATTGCCTGCTTTGGGTATTGTGCTGCCGCTGGCGGTTTCTGTGGTAATGATGGTTGTGTTGACATTGGCGGGTGTGAGCAGTCTCCGTTTCATCGTACGGTTTGATCAGTACAAAAGTCTTTACCAAAGAATGCTGGTTCATGCCGCAAATCCCATGGATTTGATCAAAAAGGCTTCTCAAGAGGATAGTCAAAAAGCCATCACTGCCGATACTGCTTTGCAGAGCCGCCGTCACGGGCTGGAATATTTGAATGAATTGTTCATCAAGCGTCATCAACGGGTTCTCTGGCAGTCTTCTAAAAAGATTGCCGCGATTTGCCTGTGTTTGGTAGCAGGGATGATGTTGGTGCTGCAATTGGAGCCTCAGAGCAAAAACGTTACTAATGAGATCCTTCTGACCTGGCTGCCCTATTTCTTTTTTATTATGTATGTCATTAATCGGGGCGCCGGCTTTACGCGGGTTCTGTTTATGAATTGTGACCGCAGCCTGTTGACCTATTCCTTTTATAAGCAGCCGAGCATGGTATTGAAATTGTTTCGGATTCGTCTTCGGGAAATCATCAAAGTCAATTTACTGCCTGCTTTGATTATCGGTGGTGGTTTGGCGTTGCTTTTGTATTTTTCCGGTGGTACGGAAGAGCCTTTTTCCTACGTGGTATTGGTGGTTTCTGTTCTTTGCATGAGCATCTTTTTTTCCATGCATTACCTCACCGTTTATTATTTGCTGCAGCCTTATAACGCGGGTACTGAAATGCGCAGCGGTACCTATCGCATCGTGATGATTGGAACCTATGTGGGTTGTTTTATCATTATGAATTTGCGTCTGCCCATTTTGTTTTTTGGTTTGATGTGTATTGCTTTTTGTGTGGTTTATGCTATTGTCGCCTGTGTGCTGGTGTATCGATTCGCGCCGCGTACATTTCGTCTGCGTCCTTAACATATCAAAATACATTGAAAACACCTGCTTTGGCAGGTGTTTTTTTTGCATGAAACCGCCGTCCGCGCATAAATTTTAATGAGAAAGGCAGGTGGTTTTGTGCTGAATTGGATTTGGATGGCGATGATTTTGGTAGGGATTGGCGCGGCTTTGGCGGGAGGGCGGCCGGAGGTCGTTACAGAAGCCGCTTTTGCCGGTGCGGCGGAAGCGGTACGGTTGGCGTTGGAAATGGCAGGATTGATGATGCTGTGGATGGGATTATTGAAATTGGCGGAAAAGAGTGGACTGGTACAGGCGTTAGGGAGAGCGCTGCGTCCTTTACTGAGACGCCTTTTCCCTGATTTGGAGAAAGATTCTCCGGCGTTTAACAGTATTATTCTCAATGTCAGCGCCAATTTTTTGGGATTGGGCAATGCCGCCACCCCCTTTGGTTTAAAGGCTATGGCGGAACTGCAAAGATTAAACTCTGAACCAAAACGAGCCAGTGATGCTATGATTACTTTTTTGTTGTTGAATACATCGGCTTTGACATTGATTCCCACCATGGTTATCGCTTTACGGGCAGAAAACGGTTCGGCGGCTCCGGAGGAAATTATTTTGCCCGCGTTTTTGGCTGGAGCCGTTGGATTGACAGCGGGACTTTTGTGTCATCGCCTGTTGAAACGTTTTTTTTAGCGGGGAGGGCTGGTCATGCTGCACTTTTTGGTGAAGGGATCTGCTTATGCCATTCCCCTTTTGATGGTGATGATCATCGGGTACGCACTGTGGAAAAGGGTGCCTCTTTTCGAAACTTTTGTGGAAGGAGCCAAGGAAGGTATTCCGTTGATGCTGCGGATTTTGCCGTTTCTGTTGGGGATGTTGGTAGCAATTCATATTTTTCGGGAATCCGGCGCTTTCGCGGCGTTGTTGGATTTGCTGCGGCCTTTAGCGGTGGGGTTGGGGCTGACGCCGGAAGTGTTGCCCTTAGGCTTGTTGCGACCTCTTTCCGGCAGCGGCGCTTTGGGATTAACGGCAGATTTGCTGGCGATATACGGTCCGGATTCTTTTATCGGGCGCTTGGCGTCGGTGGTGCAAGGCAGTACCGATACGACTTTTTATATTTTGGCGGTTTATTTCGGTTCGGTGGGTATTACGCGCTCTCGTCATGCGTTGCTTTGTGGATTAACGGCAGATTTCGCGGCTTTTCTTGCGGCAAATTTTCTTTGTTTGCTTGTCTTTGGTCGGTAATGTGATATACTTATAAATAGGTGCTTTTCTTTGATAATTCTTTTCAAAGCAAAAAGCGAAAATTCCGTAAAACGGCAGGAGAAATAAATGGAAGAACGATTGCAAAAAATCATATCGGAACGGGGAATCGCTTCTCGCCGGGCGGCTGAGAAAATGATTTTGGAAGGTCGTGTGTCGGTGAATGAGCAAAAAGTGGATCGCCTGGGAACCAAAGCCGATCCGGAGCGAGATAAAATTCGGGTAGACGGCAAATTGCTGTCCGCTGCCCAATCCCGTCCCGTCTATTTGTTGTTGTATAAACCGGCTGGATATATTACCAGCGCCAAAGATGAGCGTGGGCGGCGTACAGTTTTGGATTTGGTGGATACACGGGAACGGGTATATCCTGTGGGAAGGCTGGATTATTTGACTTCCGGTCTGTTGCTGTTGACCAATGACGGAGCCTTGACCAACGGGTTGCTTCATCCCAAAGGCGAAGTACCTAAAGAGTACGAATGCGCGGTATTTGGCAGGGTGACACAGAGTCAATTGGACAAGCTGGAGCGGGGGGTTCGCCTGCGGGATGGCAAAACCGCGCCGGCGCGTGCTTTTATCAGTGATAAAAGCGGTAACAAAACGGTGATCAACATCACCATCCACGAAGGACGCAATCGCCAGGTGCGCCGCATGATGGAGGCGGTTGGTCTGCGGGTGTTTTGGTTAAAACGGAAGTCTTTTGCCGGGCTGACATTGCGGGGGCTTGCTCCCGGGCAGTGGCGCCATTTGACGGCGGACGAAGTAAAAATGCTGAGAAACAAAGCGGGTCTGTCGGACTGAGAGGACAGGACAAGGACCTGTGGCGGATAGAAAAGGAGGATACACCATGAGTAAAAAATTGGGGAAAGGTTATATTCAGGTATACACTGGTGACGGCAAAGGCAAAAGCACGGCGGCTTTCGGGTTGGCGCTTCGGGCGGTAGGCGCCGGTATGAAAGTGGTATTGATTCAGTTTATGAAAGTCAAAGGCTGTTACGCGGAAGAAAACGGTTTTCGCTTGTTGGGGGAACAGTTGGAACATTATGCCTACGGCGGCAAAAACTGGGTGAAAAAAGGACAGGGTACAGCGGAAGATTATGCCCTCGCCAAGACCGCTATGGATAAGGCTGTCGAAGCGGTGACAGATTCTCGAAATGATTTAGTGATTTTAGACGAGATTAATAACGCGTTGTATTTTGAGCTGATAACCGAAGAGGATGTGCTGGCGTTGCTGGCGAAAAAGGCGCCCGATGTGGAAGTGGTGCTGACAGGACGCAATGCGCCGGAAAAAATAATCGAAGCGGCGGATCTGGTGACGGAAATGCGGGAAATTAAACATTATTACCGTCAAGGTGTCAACAGCCGCCATGGCATTGAATATTAAGAAAAAGCGGGATGCCGCGGAGGAGGAAAACCATGAGAATCGTCAGATTTAAGGTCAATAATCGTTACTATTTCGGGGAACAGAGCGGAGAACTTATCTATGCGCTGGCCACTTCTTATTTGCAGGATGTGAAAACAGCAAAGGCGACCGGTGAGGTGTTTACTTTAGATCAGGTAGAATTGCTGGCGCCTTGCGTACCTACAAAACCCCTTTGCCTGGGATTAAATTATCGAGATCACGCCGAAGAGTTTAACTTTGAAATTCCCAAGTGGCCGATTGTGTTTATGAAACCCGCCACGGCGTTATTAAATCCGGGCGCGGATATTTTGTATCCCAATGATCTGTCCCGCCGTCTGGATTATGAAGGGGAGTTTACGGTGGTAATAGGCGCCGTCTGCAAAGATATCAGCCGCGAGGAAGCCGAAGCCCATTTGGATCGGTATGTTCTGGGGTACACCTGCGGCAATGATGTGACTGCACGGGATTTGCAGCCCAAAAACGGTCAATGGACTATCGCCAAATCCTTTGATACCTTTATGCCGCTGGGTCCGGCTATTGAGACGGATTTGGATTATGGTAATTTGGATATCAAAACAATCCATAACGGTAAGGTAGTCCAGCATTCTAATACCAAAAATCTGATTTTTGATATTCCCTATATTGTCAGCTATCTGAGCAATATTATGACACTGTTTCCCGGAGATGTAATTATGACCGGTACCTCTTCCGGCGTAGGCCCGATGCTGGTAGGTGATGAGATCACGGTGGAAATCGAAGGTATCGGCCGTCTTACCAACCAAGTAGCGTTTAAGTATCCTGAAAAAGGATATAAACCCAGAAAAGAAAAAAAAGAACCTGGGGCAGAATAAAGAAATCGGGACAAAATCGGAAAAGAAATGCGGAGGAAACAGGGGAATCGATAGGAAGCCATGACAAAAAAAATTTTAGTGATTGGAGGCGGCGCGGCCGGAATGATGGCGGCTATTACCGCTGCCAGAGAGGGAGCGGTTGTAACCCTTTGGGAAAAAAATGACCGTCTCGGCAGAAAGTTGAGCATTACCGGTAAAGGCCGTTGTAATGTGACCAATGCCTGTTCGGTGGAGGAGTTGATTCAACATTTGACAGGGAACGGTCGTTTTTTGTACAGCGCTTTTCATTTATTTGATAATCGTGACACGATGGATTTTTTTGAAGAAATCGGAGTACCCTTGAAAGTGGAGCGAGGACAGCGAGTATTTCCCGTATCGGATCACGCTTCTACGGTGGTGCGAGCATTGGAAAAAGAACTGCGCCGTCTCGGAGTGGAAATCCGTTTGAATTGTGCCGCGGAAGGATTGTTGTTACGGGATGGCTGTGTGGTCGGCGCCCGAACTGAAGCGGAAAACGCCTTGTTTGACGCGGTAATTTTGGCGACGGGGGGTTGTACTTATCGTGCCACCGGCAGCAGCGGAGATGGTTATGCTTTGGCGGGTGAGGTTGGACACAGCGTGACGTCTCTTTTGCCTTCTTTGGTTCCGTTGGTTTCGCCGGAACCTTGGATTGGGGAGTTGGCGGGTCTTTCGCTGCGCAATGTGAGGGTGAGTCTCTGGCCCGTATGCGGCAAAAAATTGGCAGAAGAATTCGGGGAGATGCTGTTTACCCATTTTGGTCTTTCCGGACCCTGTATTCTCACTCTCAGTGATACCGCTTCCCGTTATTGGTCAAAGCGTCCCAAAGAAGAGTTGGTGGTACGGATTGATTTGAAACCGGCTTTAACGCCAGAACAATTGGATCTCAGGGTTCAGCGGGATTTTCAAAAATACAGCCGTAAAATTTTCGCCAATGCCTTGGGAGACCTGCTGCCGAAATCTCTGATTCCGGTGATGATCTGCCGTTCGGAAATTGCTCCGCAAACACCGGTGCATCAGATTACCCGGGAAGAGCGGCGGCGGCTGACGGGTCTGTTCAAGGATTTTTCGGTGCGTGTTTCCGGCACCCGACCGCTGGATGAAGGGATTGTGACAGCCGGAGGGATTCGGATCAAGGAAGTGAATCCCAAGACTTTCGCTTCCAAACTGGCGAACGGGCTGTATATTGTGGGGGAATTGTTGGATGTTCATGGTTATACGGGCGGGTACAATTTGCAGGCGGCTTTCAGCAGCGGTTATGCCGCGGGCAAAGCGGCAGCGGAGGCATAAAGGGATTTTTTTTGCGATAACATGGAAAATCTTTGCTAAAAGGCTTGCTTTTTTTTGTTGTTTTGTGATAAAATAAAAAATAAGCCGGTAATTGAATTAGAAAACAAAAAAGGGGGCTTCGAGATGGCGAAGAACACTGGACGCACCATCATCGAAAACCGCAAAGCCCGCCATGAATATATTTTTTTGGAAACACTGGAAGCCGGCATCGAACTGCGGGGAACAGAAGTAAAGTCCCTGCGTGCGGGCAAGGGCAATCTGCAGGATGCTTTTGCCAGAATTGAGCGGGAAGAGTGTTGGTTGTATAATCTGCACATCAGTCCCTATGATTTCGGTAACCGCAATAACCATGAGGAAACACGAGAACGGCGTTTGTTGCTGCATAAAAAGGAAATCCGTCGGCTGCACAGCAAATTAAAAGAGCAGGGGCTGACTTTGATTCCGGTACGATTGTATTTTTCAGGGAATTTGGTTAAAGTGGAGTTAGCGCTGGCCAAAGGGAAGAAGCTCTATGACAAGCGTGAGGCTGCCGCTGCCAGAGACGCCAAACGCCAAATGGATCGTGCCTTTCGTGAAAAGCAGAAAGTATATTGAACGGTCTGACGGTTGCATTTCATGGGGGTGTAAAGGTTTCGACGAGGGATGGATTGGTCGCATAAGCGAGTCGGGGATGTTACCAGCCCGTAAAACTGTAACACGCTGTTTATTTTAAATGGCAAATCTAATCAAATGGCTTTAGCAGCCTAATGCTAGCCCTTCCGACTCCCAGCTTGCCGGAGTTGGAATCGGGTTCATCTATGCAAGCTACTCTTTCGACAGTGTTTCGGGTCGGTGAGGGGAAAGTCAGAAACTGGCGATGACAATTTTTGTTTATTCCATTGTCATCGTAAGATCCCAGAATAAACTATGCTCGTAGAAAGTGCGGTGGGTTCGCTTTCGGACGCGGGTTCGATTCCCGCCACCTCCACCAAAAGCGTTTTTTGATGAAATCATCCTTTTGGATTTTTCAAAGGGAGTCTATATGGGCCTATAGCTCAGTTGGGAGAGCGTTCGGTTCGCATCCGAGAGGTCGAGGGTTCGAATCCCTTTAGGTCCACCAATATGAACAGTCTGTTAAATTCTTATTTTAGTATTTGACAGGCTGTTTTTTTGTTTGCAAAATGTAAATAGCAGATATTTTTCGTTCAGCTGTGATTTCTATTGTTGTCGGGCGTTTGGTTAGGTGGGCGCTCTCTTTTCAGGGAATGTTTTTTCATCGTGCGGGACGGCGGTCAGCGGAGTGCCTTGCGGGGGACTGGAACGATTGCGATAGACTTTGCTTCCTTTTCGAGATCCAATGAGAGATTTTCAATTGATGATCGTTCAGATGCGCGCAAGGGCGCCATATCGAGCCTTTGTTTTTATATGAGGCTTCTGCTTTTGGGGAAAATTACAGCTGTTAACATGCGCTTCCGTTTGCGAGGCGTAATTTTTTTGCTTTATGATCAAAAAGAAGAAGAGGGAGAACGGTGTCTCCCTCTTCTGTTGGTATTTGTTAGGTTGTGCTACTGTATGATGTTTAAGCAAACTCTCTGTAGCATAGCCGCGGCTTGAGCGCGTGTGGCGTTACCTTGCGGGTCAAGCAGATTTGCTTCATCTCCTTGGATGATGCCCGCGCCGCAAGCCCACTGCATAGCCGGAACAGCCCATTCGCTTATGTCAGCGGCGTCGGTATAGCTAAGGATATTGGTATCTTCGCCGATGCTGACATCATACCCCTGCGCCTTAGCAAAGCGCCAGAGCATAGTCGCGAATTCTTCGCGGGTGATGTCCCCGTCGGGAAGGAATTGCCCGTTGCCGTAGCCTTCTACAATGCCGGACTCAGCGGCCCAGGCAACCGCTTCCGTGTACCAGGTTCCTTCAGCTACGTCTGTGAAGCTATTGCCTTCCGCGGCCGTCGGTTCGTCGGCCAATCGCCAGAGTATGGTAGCGATCATCGCGCGGGAAGTGGTAGCTTCTGGTTCAAAGGTCTCGGTACCGGTGCCGTTCATCAGGCCGTGTTTCACCGCGTAATCTATCGCGTCGTGGTACCAGGCTCCCGACTTCAGATCGGAGAAACCTCGGCTGGGGCAGTTTTCACTTCTGTCACAGGTGAATGTTGCCTCGATCACAACGCTGCCGGCGGGCTGGGTATAGGAGAAGGTACCATCGCTGTTATCTTTCAGCGGGATTTCCTCTCCATCCGGACCGGTGACCGTGACGCTGTCCAGCGTCTGGCCGTCTTCCGGTGTCGGGGTCAGAGTAATTGTTTCTCCTTCTTCCGCCGGATCGGGGTTGACGGTAATAGAACCGCCCGGAATATTTTCCGGTATCTCAGCGGGATAGTCCTCATCCGGCGTCGGGTCGGTGGGGCCGCCGCTCTGAGATCTGGCTTTGAAAATCGCTTCGATGCTGATATTGTCCGTTACTGTAATGGTGTCGCCGGAGGTGAAGTATTCTCCGTTGACTTTGAGACTGTCCAGAAAATAGCGTTGGTTGGGTGTGGCGGTAATAGTCAGCACATCATCCAGCGCGATGGCGTCTGTACCGGCTTTGACTTCTGTTCCGTCCGCTTTCGTGACGGTAACTGTGCCGTTTTCCAACGGAGCAATGATCAGATCGCGGGTAAATTCATAGAAGGTGGCGGAGATTTCGATGTCTCCCTGCACCGTGATGGTGTCGCCGGAGGTGAAATCTTTTCCGTTGACTTTGAGGCTTTCCAATTTGTAATTCCAATCGGGTGTAGCGGTAATAGTCAGCACATCATCCAGCGCGATGGCGTCTGTACCGGCTTTGACCTCTGTTCCGTCCGCTTTCGTGACGGTAACTGCGCCGTTTTCCAACGGATCAATGATCAGGTCGCGGGTAAATTCATAGAAAGTGGCGGAGATTTCAATGTCTTCGTATACCGTGATGGTATCGCCGGAGGTGAAATCTTTCCCGTTGACTTTGAGGCTTTCCAATTTGTAATTCCAATCGGGTGTGGCCGTAATAGTCAGCACGTCCCCGAACTCAATGGCGTCCGCGCCCGGTGTGACTTTCTGCCCGTCTCGGGTAATGGTGATCGTACCGTTTTCAATTGCGGCGGGAATCGTCAGGTCAAATTTTTCAATGGTTTTGAAATAAGCGTCCACATGGGATTTTGCCTTAAGAGATTCAAGTGTGTACTCATCTTCCAACTTCAATTCTTGCGTATAGCCGTCTTCCACAGGCACAAAGGTGGTGATGGTTCCCTCTGTGACAGCCCATTTTAGAACGCGGCTGCCGTCATTCGCTTCGGCGGCGAAGTCCACTTGAGTTCCCGGGGCGAATTCATCACCCGAATTGATGGATGTGCCGTCCACGCTGGCGGTCACGGAGCCGTCGCCATTATCTACGCTTTCACTTCCGAAGGTTACTTGATAAAGCAGGTCGGCTCGGAACTGGGCACCGATGGTCAGACCGTCTTCCGGCATCAGCAGAGTCACGCTGGTTTGCTTTTTGTACTCTGTGAAATCATCGGTCCAGCCAAGGAAAGTATAATACTGGTTGTCCGGAACGGCGGTGATAGTCAGCTCCGTGCCCCGCGGCACCTGGATTTGGTTGTTTTCGTCCGGTGTCAGGAGGTTTCCGGCCGCGTCGGTGATTTCAATGCTGCCGCCATCGGTTGGGGCGTTTACGGTGATCGTACGGCTCACTGCGGGGTCATCCTCAGAGACAAATACCGCGGTGATTTTATGGCTGGTTTCATAGGGGTAGAAGATCCATGTGTTGCCGGCGGCAGTGATCACGTTTTCTCCGGTTGCTGTGGTAACTTTCCATTCCTTCAGAGCGTAGCCCTCTGCGGGTTGGGCGGTGAAGGTAACCGGGCCGTATACCTTGGCTCCGGCGGTGCCGAAGGCATTGCCGCTTTCGGTTTGGGCGCTCACCGTACCGATGACGGTTCCATCAGCGTCTGTATATTGATCTTGATAGCTGACCGTGCTTTCTTCTACTACTTTTTCTGTGGTCACGGTGATGGTGGAGGGCTCCCGGATGATGAAGTTAAATTTACCGTCGGTGAGGGTGATGTCCTGCGGTTCATCCTCTCCCTGTGTCAGAGTGACACCGGTGATGGTGTAGCCGTCGAGAGCGGCTGTTTCCACATAGACGATGGTGTCTTCGGGAACAGATTCTCCGCTTTCAATTTCCACATTGCCCAGGTGAGTGACTTTAATGGTTGCTTGATCCTCGTTATAGTTAAAGGTCAGGGGCATGTTGGCCTTGGGTGTGGTGAATACAGCTTCATTGGACCAGACGCTCTCCAGTTTCTGATCATAATTCAGTGAAGTAACCACATAGGTGTATTCCGTATTGGAATCCAGATTATTCAGCGTATATTCCGCGTCAAATCCCAACCCGTATTCGATGGGTTCTTCGTTAATCTTTGTATAGGTACCGTTTTCACCTTTCTCATAGACATTATAATACACGGCTCCGTATCTTTCGAAAACAGACGGTATTTCCCATTGCAGCGTTGCTGTGTTTTCATTTTCCAGGCTGACCTGCAGATCGGTTACCGGCGGAACAGGCGCGGTGACATTCTCAACATTGTAACCGATCACAAGTACGTTGTCGCCCGCGACGCCCAGATTAACCGTGTTGCTGCCCAGTTCCCAGGTAAAACCGAAGGAGCGAATAACACTCTCGGGAAGGCTGTATTCGTCCATGAGATAACCGAGATCCAGATCCTGTACGGTACCGCCCGTCTCGGTTTCGCTGGAGGTGGTGGTCGTGGTGCTGGTACCCGCCATTTCTTCAAGGCTGTAGTTTACACCCGCCGTAGCCTCCACAAAGGCTCCCGAGTAGCCGAACTCCATCGAGATCTCAAAGGAGAAACCGTTGGACTGCTCAATGCTTGTGCTGGTAGCCTCGCCTGTGGTAGAGATGCTGGAGGTCTCGCCGCCGTTGTAACCCAGGCTGTATTTGTTCAGGCTGAGCTGATTTGTAAACGGCGCGCCATAACCGTAGGGATTCCCTTCCTGACCAAGATAGTCCAGGTCGATTTTTTTCATCGGGGTGTAGTCGCCGCCCGTCTCTTCGGCCTTTTCGGCCATCATGTTGTTGTATACGTCTACAAAGTCGTTGTAGTCGCTCACGGACATCTGTATATAGGATGGCTTCTGCGGGATCGTGACGGTGATCATGTTTTTAGTGCTCCAGCCGTCCGACGAGCTCTTGTGATCCGGATCATAGATCATGTAGTTGTAGCCGATGACCGGCGTGCGGTAGAGCACGACGCTGTCGTAGGCCTTGGCCGTGAAGCTGTCGGTATAGGAGGTGGTCAGCGTCCGCTCGAAGCTCTGGGACCAGTCGCTGGCGTATCCCGCCTCCACGTCAACCGTGACAGCCAGCGCCGAAAGACTCGCGGAGCCGCCGATGCTGTAGGAACGGCTCTGGTTGGTGCCTTCGCCGAACTCATAGGACTGGGTGAAGCTGTAGGTGGTGGCGCCGGCGTCGTTGCCGATGTCGATCTCGTCAAAATAGGGCGCCATCTGCAAAACCGCCGCTACCTGCGGGTCAGCGTAGGCGTAGGAAGAACTGGAGAATTTGGCCATGACGCCGTCATCGTCCCGGTCCACAGCGGTGATATCCAGAATGGTACGCTTACCGTAATCGCCGCCGGTGTTGTTGATGATGCGAGGGCCGCATACATCCCAGAAGTTCGAGGTGGAACCGCCGTCTTCCGGATAGCTTGCCCCGCCGATCATACCGATTTTGTACCAGTAGTCATCCTCACTACCCTCTCTCATGCCGAGGACATAGATGATCTGCTCATAGCCGTAGTCGTTGCCGTCGAAATTACCCACGGCGGCGGAGGGGATGAAATGGTAATCGATCGATTCCAGGCCGGCATCTTCTTCGCCGGAATTAAACACACCTGCCGTATGAACCAGCGCGGCGCCCGCGGTCATGTCGAAAAGGCTGCCGCCCACAAAGACATGCTCCGCCCGTCCGGGTCCGTTGATGGCGACCGTTTCCACCATCATGGGCGAGCGGTGGTGCCCGCCGCCCGTTTTGTTTTTGATCCACTCGTTGGCGGCGACTTCGTTAAAGGTGGTCTGAGAAGTGCCCGCTTCCGGGGTGGCGAGTTTTCCGTCCGCGCCTGCTTTCAGCCGCATCAAGATCCACTTCGCGTTGTCGATGCCATAGGCGTTTTGAGTGTCGTCGTTATGGGAGTTTTTCGTAATGGTATTTTTGGTGCCGGCAACGATGATTTCATCGCCGCCGTCCCCGTCCACGTCGCCGGCGGCAATACCGGGCGCCACAACGCTGGTGAACAGGCTTCCGTTGCTGTTCGTCCCGGCTGATTTCGCAAGCTGTACAAAGCCGGAGTTTGTGTTATTGAATATGTTGTCCGAATCCCAGCTGGAGCCGTAGGCCACGTTCAGCCAAGGGGTGTAGTAGCCGTAGTTGAGGTTGTGGTAATCCTTATCGCCTCTATTGGGTATGTCAGCGTTATTTACACCGTTTAAATAGGAGACCACGGCAAGGTCATCGATTCCATCGCCGTTAAAATCTCCTGTGGCGAGGTCGCAGCCCAGCTTGTTTTCCCTTTCGGCATCGGCCGCCATGTTTTGGCCGTAACTTTCGGTCACGTATTGCTGGTGGAGCAGGGTCTGATCGGCCGTGCTCGATATCGTCAGGTATCCGCTGATCTGCATGTCTATCTGATGGAGTCCATAGGTCTGGTTATCGTTCGCGATATAAATGATCAGGCTGTCGCAGCCGTCCCCGTCGTAATCCCCGGCGGTGATAGCCAGCAGATTGCCCGCGAACCAGTTATGGGGCGTGTGCCCCTCAAACACACTGTTTGCTGCGCCGTCAGCGTGCACATAGGTGTACGCCACTACATCACCGGTGGAGGAATCAACCACTTTGATCTGGAACTCATAGGAAGTGTGGTCATAGCCGATATAGGCGGCGTGGTCGTTCCGTCCTGTGCCGAAGGGGTCAAAGGCAACGCTTTCCACATAGGAAAGCTTGCCGAAAGATGTGTAGTCGCCGGAGGAGTTGAAGTTCCCGGCCGCGTCATCTATATCCAGCGCGCTCGAGTTATTGGTTTGCCCTTTCCATTTGTCAAACCAGCGCATCTTATGCCAGTTGCCGTTGTCCTTGGTCATATAGAGCATCAGTTCGCTTTCGGCGTTCATAAGAAACGGTCTGGTACCTCCGTTGTAAGGGTCATTCGCGGTCATTTCGGCGTAATTGTCGGGTTCCTTCCCGTCCAGCCCCAACAGACTGTCAAATCGGTCGTCCTCCGCCGCGGAAGCCGTCAGCGCTGGCATAATCGTGAAGACCGCCAAAAGGCACAGCGTCAATGTCAGCAGTCGTTTTTTTAGCAGTTTCATGTTTCTCCTCCTTTTCATTTCTCACTAAACCGCATCGTGAGGACATCCTCACGATGACGGGCCATGGCCCGTCATGTTTCTTATTTACTTTTGTTTTTAGTCATGTTCAGCCGCGGCGCTGCTTCTCATGACCGCAGACCCCCAGCAAACATTCCGGAGACTGGCGGTAATGGACGCAGGAGCCGCAGTCGATGCACCGTGTGCCGTCCGCCGTCTCGCCGTGGGCGCAGGCGTCCTCCACGGTCAACATCACTCGTTCCCCCGCGGGGGTATAGAGTGGGTTTTCCATCAGGTCTGGATATTCCTCAATGTCCATCATAGCCCGAGGATCATAGCGCAGAGGGATGTCCAGGATGATTCCTTCAATATTGTGGCGTTTTGTACGTTCCATGCCGCCTCCTTTCTTTTCTGCCGGGAATTGTCAGAATTCTCTACACCATTACTTTAACATAAGAAAGCGGATTTGCAATCACCCGTTTGAGGGGTCAAAATGGGTAATGGGCAGTGGCGGGATAATGGGAATGAAAAATAGAAAGAAAAAAATTACCGGAAAAGATATGTCTTTTCCGGTAATTTTATAGGATGCTGTTTTACAACAGCATGAACTGTTTCAGATCTTGGCGGCGGTTGATATGGAGCTTTTCCAGCGAGGTAGAGATATAACGCTTTACAGTGTTTGGGGAGATGCCCATGTGTTGGGCGATCTCTTGATTGGTCCAGCCACGGGCCGCCAGCATGGATGCCGCGAACTCTGTGGTGGTCAGACCGTCTGCCACATCATGACCTGTTTCTGGATTGTGAACTCTGCGCCAACCCGCAGAGAAGCGATAGGTAATTTCGATGATGCGTTTGAAATCTTCCGGCCAGTTTGGTTTGATTACGGCTTCCAACATACCGCCCAGCAATCCGTGATGTTCACCCAGTCCTTCGATGAGATCGTCAGGTCGAGCCAGCGCCCAGGCGGCCAGCAGGTGTTCTTTGGCCCGATCTGTCTGTTTGAGACTCATGCAGTCCATCACCGCCACAAGGTGTAGATAGATGGCGGGGATGGGGTATTGGGCGGCGCCCATGGTCAGTGCTCCTTCCACAATGCCGAAGCTGGCGGCGTATTGCCCCTGCAAGTATAAATAATGAGCATAGACATACAGAGCGAATGCCCGCAGACCGTTTGGTAACAGGGGCAGAAAGCCTTGGATATCCGGAAGTTTTTCGGGCAGAGGCAAATGGAGCAGCACCGCCGCTGTCGCCGCGATGAAAGCGGAGGCGGTCTCTGTCTCTTTAGATTTTTTATCGGTGACGAGGGCGGCGTTCAGTTCGTTTAGGGCAAAACGCGCCCGCTGGATGTGTCCTAGGGATAAATTCGCGTAAGCGTAGATCAGGCAGGCGGAAAGGCGCGCGCTGCGGTCGGGGTCGGTGAGATAGGCTTCCGCTTTATTAACCGCCGCCTCCGGCTGGCCGCTGAAATAATGGTATTCCGCCATGGCGATGTCCCGTTGCGCGCCTTCCGCCATGGCTTCCACTGTTTCCAGGCAGTGTCCCGGCGTGAAGGCGCTGTTCATCAGGGGCATGAGGTTGTCGCCGTTTAGGAAAGGGACGGAGGGTTTGGGTTTGGTGAAGCGGGGATCTTTGGGCTTTTTCGCGTCCGCGGGGATTGCCCAGACCCGTCCGAATTTCCGCGCGCCGGGAATGCGCCCGTCAAGACAGAACTGCTGCACCATTCGCTTTGATAGCTTCCATTGATCGGCAATTTCCTGCACGGTAAGGTACTCCATTATAACACCTCCGGGAAGGGATTTCTTGTTTTTATTATATACGCTTGCGCGCATAGACGCAAGGGATAAAGCCGATTCGGAAAGAAAATTTTTCAGAAAACGCCGCTCTGCCTGAGACGTTTTTCGCGGGGATCGAAGGTAAAATCTACGGCTGAGGTTGACAAAGGGGCGGATTTATACTAATATTAAAAATAGATGAGATTACAGGGGTGCTGAAAGGCTGAGATTATACCCTATAACCTGATCCGGATAATGCCGGCGTAGGAAGAAAGAGATGGTTTGGTATACCATGCGAAAGTTGCCCGTCGGTGACTTTCGTTTTTTTTGTGGTTGCCACGATTCCCGCGAGGGGCGGGGCTTCGCCGCCCGGGCATAGTGATTCCGATGAGATGACTGGAAAATAAAGAAACGGAGCAAGGAATAAGGAGGAAGAAAATGTTTGATTTCGCGACGATGATGAACAATGTAAAAAGAGTGAATCCGCTGGTTCACTGCATGACCAATTATGTGACTGTTAACGACTGCGCTAACGCGGTGCTGGCCTGCGGCGGATCGCCTATTATGACCGATGAGCTGGAAGAAGTAGAAGACATTGCCGCTATCAGTAAAGCGTTGGTGATCAATATCGGTACGTTGAACAAGAGAACTATTGCTTCCATGCTGGCTGCAGGCAAAAAAGCCAATCAGGCCGGTGTGCCGGTAGTGTTGGATCCGGTGGGCGCCGGCGCTTCTCCTTTGCGTGATCGTACCTGCAAAGAATTGCTGGATACCGTAAATTTTGCTGTCATTCGCGGCAATATCTCGGAAATCAAGGCGCTGGCGTTGGGCGCCGGCAGTACCAAAGGGGTGGATGCCGCTGCGGCGGATCGAATCGATGAAAACAACGCGGACTCTGTTATTGCGTTTATGAAAGTGTTCTCGGAAAAAACCGGCGCGGTGATCGTGGTTTCCGGCGCGGTGGATTTGGTAGTGTCCGGAAATCGGGTGGCATTGATTCGTAATGGACATCCCATGATGGCGGATATTACCGGCTCTGGTTGTATGCTTACCGCCGTTTTGGCTGCTTTTGTGGGCGCCAATGAGGATGCTTTTGAAGCGGTGACCACTGCCATGTGTTTGTATGGATATGCCGGTCAACTGGCGCAGAGAAAAGCCGCTGAAAAACAGGCGGGTAATGCCACATTCCGTAATTACCTGATCGATCATGTATATTTGATGACGGCGGAAGCTTTGACAGAAGGTGCCGATTATGAACTGCGTTAAAAAAAATCTATGGGAAAGTTTGCTGCTGTACGCGGTGACCGATCGCGCTTGGTTAGGTCATCAAACTTTGACGGGGCAGGTAGAAGAAGCGCTGCGGGGCGGCGCTACCTTTTTGCAGCTGCGGGAAAAAGAATTGAACCGGGCGGATTTTCTGGAGGAGGCTCTGGCGATCAAGGCGCTTTGCGGTCGGTATGGGGTTCCCTTCGTGATCAATGACAATGTCCAAGTAGCGCTGGACTGCGACGCGGACGGTGTCCACGTGGGACAGGAAGATATGGCGGCGGCTTTGGCACGGGAAAAACTGGGAGAGGAAAAACTCTTGGGAGTGTCTGTTCAAACGGTGGAACAGGCGGTGCGCGCGGAAAAAGACGGCGCGGATTATCTGGGCGTAGGCGCGGTGTTTGCTACTTCCACCAAACCGGACGCCGATGCCGTTTCCTTTGACACCTTGCGAAAAATCTGTGATTCTGTTACAATACCGGTAGTGGCTATCGGCGGTATCAACCAACAAAATTTGACGCGGCTTCGGGGCAGCGGTATTGTCGGTGTGGCGGTGGTATCGGCGATTTTTGCTCAGAAAGATATTGCGGCAGCCACTGCGCAACTGAAATCTTTAACAGAAAAAATGGTGAAGGGATAAATGAAAAATATACGAGAAATTGAGGGTGCGATTTTTGATATGGACGGGACATTGATTTCTTCCATGGAAGCCTGGCGGACGGTGGGTATTCGTTATCTCCGTTCCGTCGGCAAAGAGCCGCGCCCCGGTCTTTATGAAATTTTGCATCCTATGAGTTTGGAAGAGGCTTGCGCTTATTTGCACCAGACCTATGGGACGACGGCGGATTTCTCTGCTTTTTTGCATAGTCTCAATGAGTTGATGGATGGGTTTTATCGGGATGAGGCGCAGTTGAAGCCCGGAGCTGCCGCCATTGTGGACAGTCTGAGACAGCGGGGAGTGAAGATGTGCGTGGCGACGGCAACGGATCGTTCGTTGGCGTTGCAATGTTTAAAGCGGCTGCGGATATTGGATTGTTTTTCCGCTGTGTTTACCTGCGGCGAAGTAGGAGCGGCCAAAACCAGACCGGATATTTACTATCGGGCGCTGGATTTTCTGGGAACGCCCAAGGAACAAACATGGGTGTTTGAGGACGCGTTGTACGCTGTGAAAACAGCGACGGGCGCCGGCTTCCCGGTAGTAGGGCTGTTCGATGAGCACAGTGATGATGATCAGGGAAGTGTACGCGCTCTTTCCGATATTTATCTTCGGGATTACCGAGATTGGAGTAAATACATTGATTAAAAAAGTTTTGACCATTGCCGGATCGGATTGCAGCGGCGGCGCCGGAATTCAGGCGGATTTAAAAACCATCGCCGCGCATAAAATGTACGGGATGAGTGTGATTACAGCGCTGACCGCCCAAAATACCACCGGTGTTTACGGAGTGTTGGAGGCATCGCCGGAATTTATTGCCGCGGAATTGGATTGTGTGTTTCAGGATATTATTCCGGACGCTGTAAAAATCGGAATGGTTTCCAATAGGGAGATTATCCAAACCATCGTCCAAAAACTGCGGCAGTATCAAGTAAAAAATATCGTGGTAGATCCTGTGATGATTTCTACCAGCGGCAGTAAATTGTTGTCGGATCAGGCCGTGGAGACTTTGGTGGAGGAGTTACTGCCTTTGGCGGATATCCTGACCCCCAATTTGAAGGAAGCGGAAGTCTTGTGCGGGTTTGCCGTAGAAACGGAAGCTGATATGGTACGGGCGGCGGAAGCTATCGGTCGTACTCTGCGGGGCGCGGTGTTGGTGAAGGGCGGTCACTTGACGGAGACTGCCGACGATTTACTGGCGGAGGCGGGTTGTTTCACTTGGATCCGCGGTGAACGGGTGGATAACCCCAATACCCATGGTACCGGTTGTACTCTGTCTTCTGCCATTGCTTGTCAATTGGCGGCGGGAGAGGATCATTTGGCTGCCGTGCGCAACGCCAAAGCTTATTTGACCGGTGCTTTGCGGGCGGGATTGAACCTGGGCAAAGGCAGCGGTCCGTTGGACCACACTTATGGAATTGAAATCAAAAAATAAGCGAACGCGAAAAAATCTGTATGATCAAACATTCTCTGTCACAGCGGCAGAGAGTGTTTTTTTTAGCCTTTATGCGCGAGGCTCGCGAAACATCATGAGGGTTAGATTTTTATAGGGTTTGCTCTGAAAATTTTCTTCGGAAGAAAACCATTTGCGGTTGTTATTTTATTATTGGGGAAAAGACGTTTATGGGGATTTTCGGGTATCGTTCTTTGGAAGCCTTTCCCGTGGCGTTTTATTAAAATTTTGCAAGGAACAGATTGTCCCGCGGTTAAGAAGGAAACGTTTTTTCGGTGGTTTGGGGGAGAATGTTTTTTCTCCGGAGGTTGTTTTATGAAGAATTCGCGGAAGAAAACTTTTTCTGTGACGGGATTTTTTCTCTTTTCTCCATTGACTTAGAGTAGACTCTAAGTGTTAACATAAGAATAGAAATTTTAGAAAAACTGGCGAACGCCGCGTCGGGTGTATCGGGTGGCTTCGCCCGTCGCTAAAATGCGACAAAAAAAAGAAAACAAGGAGATGATAAAATGTATCAGAATACTATGACTAACAAACAGAGGGCTTTGCCCTCTGTGAAAGCGCAGACATTGGCTGCTTTGATCGCGGCCGCGGCAGCGGTGGCTTTGCCGCAGGTGTTCCATGTGGTGGGCGCGGCGGCAGGGCTGGGCGCCGGTTTGGGAGAAAGTTTTTTGCCTATGTATTTGCCGATTATGTTGGTTGGTTTTTTGGCGGGTCCTTATGCTGGGGCGTCGGCGGCCATTGTCGCGCCGTTGTGCAGCTATGGGCTGACGGCGATGCCGGCAGCGTCGATGTTACCGTTTATTTTAATTGAACTGGTAGCCATTGGCGTCGGAGCGGGTTTGTTGAGAAAAGGTAGATTCCCTGCGGTCTTGAAGGTGCTGGCGGTGCAGGTGATCGGAAAACTGGTTCGATTGTCAGCGGTTTTGGTGGCTGTTTACGCGTTGGGTAATGAAGCGGTCAGTGTGGCTGCTTGGGGGAATGCGATAGTCGCCGGTCTGCCGGGCGTGATTTTACAATTGGTATTGGTACCGTTGATTTTATACGCTTTGGAAAGCAGGCAACGCCATGACGTCTGATTTAGCAAAAGCCAAAAAACTGCTGACCTCCGGTGGTTATACCTGTGTTTGCTGTCGGGAAGAGACGGTGTATACCAGTAAAACGCGCGGTGTGCGCCCTCTTCTGCAATGGTTGGATCAAGGAATTTCCCTGCGAGGATTTTGTGTCGCGGACAAAGTGGTGGGCGCGGCGGCGGCTTTTCTCTATGTTTTGTTAGAAGCGACGGAAATTTACGCCCCGGTTATGAGCACGGGCGCCATACGGGTGTTGCGGGAATTTCAAATTCCCTATACCGTAGTGCAAGAAGTGCCGTTGGTGATTAATCGCGCCGGTACCGACAGCTGCCCTATGGAAGCCGCCGTTAAAGATTTGCGGGAACCCAAGCAGGCGGAGGCGGCAATTCGAAAAACTTTGGCAAAGCTGTCATCAGGAGAAAAAGAAAATGAAGAAAAGGGAGAGGATAAAATGAAAAAACTGGGATTTGGTTTGATGCGTCTGCCCGTTCTCAATGAGGATTTTGGTCATCCTGATCTGGAAGCGGTAAAAAAAATGGTGGATGCTTTTATGGCTGCCGGCGGAACTTATTTTGATACGGCTTATCCGTACCATAACGGCGCCAGCGAGGTGGCGTTTCGAGAAACGGTGGTTAAACGCTATCCGAGGAATTCCTTTACCATCGCGGATAAAATGCCGATGTTTTTGATTCGATCGCCGGAAGAAATGCCGCGGATTTTTGCGGAGCAGCAGGAGCGCTGCGGTGTGGATTATTTTGATTATTATTGGCTTCATGCTTTGGGTGAGGATAGTTATCGCACGACGCAAAAAGTGAAGGCCTTTGAGTTTATTGCCCAAAAAAAGGCAGAAGGAAAGATTCGCCATATCGGTTTTTCTTTCCATGATTCCCCGGAATTGCTGGAGAAAATTTTGACCGAACATCCGGAGGCGGAATATGTCCAGCTGCAAATTAATTATTTAGACTGGGAAGACACTGCTATTCAGGCGCGCCGCTGTTATGAAATTGCCGTTGCCCATGGGGTGGAAGTGATTGTTATGGAACCTCTGAAAGGCGGCGCCTTGGCAAATCCGCCTCGAGTAGCGCTGGACTGCTTGCGAGCAGTCAATGAAAAACTGCCGCCGGCAGGTTGGGCGCTGCGTTTTGCCGCCTCTTTGGATCGAGTGCTGACGGTTCTTTCCGGTATGAGCAATCAAACTCAGATGGAAGAAAATATTGCGGTTATGTCGAAACGGGAGACTTTGACCGAAGCGGAAAAACAGGCGGCGACGTTGGCGGCGAATTTGATTCGGGAAAATATTGCCATTCCCTGTACCGCCTGTCGGTATTGTATGGCGGACTGTCCTAAGCGGATTGCCATTGCTGATTATTTTGCCCTATACAATGATGTAAAGAGTCTCGGCGCTTTTCCGCCCAGCAGTCATACTTATTATGAAAATTTGACAAAAAGCAAAGGAAAAGCTTCCGATTGTATCCAATGCGGCAAATGCGAAAAACTCTGTCCGCAGCATCTGCCCATCCGAGAATATTTGCGGCAGGTATCCGCTACTTTTGACAGGGAATGAGAGAAAACCGTTTTATTAAAAAATGTCTGAGGAAGTCTATCAAACGATAAAAGAAATCCGAAGCGGAAGCAGGTTTTTCCCGTCAAGAAAGTAGACTCGGGTAGGTTTCGGGGTTCTGTTTTAACAGAAATCCGCCGGGAACAGGAGCTTTCGTAAAACAGGAAGAGCCCATCCATCGGTAGCGGCCGATGGATGGGCTCTTGGTGTCAAACAGCTCACACACATACAAAATCAGCAGAAACAAGTGACTGTGAAAAAAAACACAGTCGATTTTTTTATGATGCGACGGATAACAAATTTTTCGAACGGTATAAATTAACGAATAGGGAAATTTTCGGTGGATTTTAGGGTCTCCGATGGGAAGAGAAAAATCCCTCTGTTCGCGTTTTGTTTTGCTTCATGGATTTGGGAAAACAATCAATAAGCAAGCACTTTGTCTCGGTTTTCCGGATTGACGCGAATGGTGACGCTGCTGTCTGCGTAATAGCTGTAGGCATAGCCGTTCTTCAAATCAGAGACAACTTGGCGGAAGATGGCGCTGATATTTTGTTCTTCTACGCCGATGTGTATATTCATCATTAACGGTTCGTCATTTCCGTTGTGTTGATGGTAGTAGTCTTGATAATCCCCGTCGTATGATTCAGTGTAGGTGCCGCCGTCGTCATAATCGTCGTAATAGTAATCGTCGCTGTTATTATAGTCTTTTTGATAAAAATAGGTGCAGTCTCCGGGATAGGTTATTTCCACGATCATTTGATCGGTGGAAACGGATTCATCTTCGATGATTTGAATATCTTGGGACATGATGGAACCGGGATATATGTTGATTTGGCTGATGTCGGCATCCAATGGTTCCCGAAAAGTTTTCGTTGTTGTTTGCGCGTTAGTGGCATAAGCTTTTTCGCCGCCGTATTGGATGGCGGAAATTTCAAAGAAGGCGATAGCGCTGCCGATTCCCAGTAACAAAATACCTGCCGCGAGACAGCCCAGAAGAATTTTGGAAAATTTTGTCATGGATTACACCTCCTTTTGGGTGTGCTGTTTTTGGCTTTTATTGCCGAAAAGCAGACGGAATACGAAAATAATCAATACAGAAACACAAAGCAGAGATCCCAGAGCGGCAATGGTGATACCGATCAAAGGCAGACCGGAGCACATCATCACAAAGGAAATCCCTAATCCGATCAAATTAGCAAAAGCATAGAAGATGACCGGAATCATGCAGAGGAAAATGAGAATTTTCAGGCAGACAGCAATGATTTCGATGAGGATGCTGTTTCCCGATTCTTTTTGAGGTTTTTGTTTTTCTTTACGGAATCGATAGCCTTTGGCTTTGATTTCCGAAAGAATGCTTTGATCAGTCGCGGTACCGTCTTCGTCCAATTCTGTTTCGGTAAAGTCGGCTGCTTCATATACACGATCACAATTTTCTTCGTTCATGGTTGCTTTCTCCTTTCTTGTACTTCCTTTACGGTTCGTTTTGGGGATTTCGGAAGGATCAAAGGGTTGAAAACCTTTGTCTGCCAAAAAGGTTTTTATGACAAAGAGATAAAGGGAATAGCATACCAGCAGGAAGTAAGCCAGATTAAAGAGGACGGTGATGATCGTTTGAATGGGTAGATAGAGAAAGTCCGGCAGGGCGGAAAAGGCATTGCTAACAAAGTTGATGATGATATTCAGGGGAACTTTGATCAGCCACAAAACCAGACACAGTACCAGCAATTTCAGCAGAACCGTGATTAGTTGGCGTTTTTCCATTTGGAACAAACTGTCTGCGATGGCGTTGACGCCGTTGCCGAAATTTTTCAACCAGCGCCCAAGGGTATTTTTTTCAGTTTGGGGTTGGTTGTAGTCAGGGTTGACTTTGTAGGCTTCCAGAATTTCTTCTACGAATTCTTCCGGATCGCCAAAGTCGGCAATGGCTTCTTCTTCGGTGCAGCCTCCCGCCATTTTATTATTGATATGTTGGTCAAATTCGGCCAGAATGTCTTCTCTTTCTGTTTTTTCCAGGACTTCCAGACGTTGGCTTAAGTAGTCCAAAAACTCCTGTTTATTCATGACAATCACACTCCTCGATAAACGCGTTTACTTTTTTGCTGAAAGCGAGCCATTCTTTTTTCAGCTGTTCTTTGTAGGCACGGCCGGAGGTCGTTAAGTGATAATACTTTCTGGGGGGACCCTCCGAAGATTCCTTAAGATAGGTTTCAAAATATTTTTCATTGGTCAACCGTTTCAAAAGGGGGTAGATGGTGCCTTCATTAACATCGATGATTTCGGAAACTTCGTTAATCAACTCATAGCCGTACATGTCTTTTTGGGTAACGGAAATAAGCACAACCAGCTCCAAAACTCCCTTTTTAAATTGTACATTCATCACATCACCTTCTTTACTATGATTATATTACTAGTACTATGTAATGTCAAGTACTAAAATAAAATTAATATTAAATCTTATTTGATAGCAAAAGAAAGAGGAATTATAAAGAAGAAAGCATCACTGTAAGAAAAGCGGGGCCGCCGTCCTGTGATTCTGAACCGGCATATAGCGACCGATACTTTGTTTACGGAAAGCTTGACCAAATGTGGGACAGAAGAACCGCACGATTCGATTATCGGGATGATCTGCCTGCTTTCATCGCGGCGATCTTTTAAGGGTGAATGTCGGCGATAGGGTTTCTTAGGAAGTTGGGAGTTGAAAACAGATGCTTTTTTTGTGATAAGAAAGGAAATCAAAACTGCAAGACAAAAAAAGAAAAGACCTGTTAAAACAGGTCTTTTCTCGTCAAACCAGATCCGGTTTCTTGGGGAAAGCCGGGAGGAAGTGTTTTTGTTACGAACGGTTAGTTGTTGCAGTTACAACCACAGCAATTCCAGTTGCATACCAAGCCGAGAATGCTTTGCAATACGGTCAATGTAACGACAATGTTGACCCAATCTCCGACAAAGCCGAACGCCGCGTTGCCCAGACCTCCGCCCAGGTAGTTGCAGCCATTACCGCAAGCCATTGTTCCGCAGCCACAGCCTCCGTAAGTGTTATATAACATAGTAAAACCTCCTTCATCATAATGATATTTATAGTTATGCCGAAAATGCCCCAAAGGTGCAAATTTCAGATTGATCTGCCGTCTTATTCCGTAACGGCTGAAAAACGGTGGTTTTTTTTGTGTTATCTGCGATAGCCATACGGGCTATAGTCCGGATAAGGATCGCAGCATTGGCACGAATCGCCGTCCTGGCAAGGATCATATTCCTGACACGGGTCGCAGCACTGACAGGGATCGCATTCCTGACATGGGTCGCAGCACTGACAGGGATCGCATTCCTGACATGGGTCGCAGCACTGACAGGGATCACATTCCTGACAGGGATCACAGCACTGACACGGGTCATAACATTCGCACGGGTCATAACATTCGCACGGGTCGCAGCAGGGTTTGCACTGAGGGCGGCGGCAGGGTTTTCTTCTTCTGTAGGGTTCGTAGTTTTTGCAGTAACAGCAGCAAGGCATCGTGACGGTATCGTTAGATTGCGTGTTGTTTTCCGTTGTTGTGTTGTTATTGCTGTTGTTATTGTTGTTGCAGTTCCAGAAGGGCCATCCCCAAATTCCGCAGTTGCCGAAACAGCCGCATCGATTGTTGTTGTTTGCCATTCAAAATCCCCCTTTAACATTTGTCTTATAGTACAGGTTATGTGGCGGGGGACTTTTTGGTGAGCAATTTTTTGAATTTTGTCATCGGTCGTATTTACCCGAGACGGGGATTGTGCTATAATATATCATAGATTAATATGGGAATGGATCTGATCCGGTGGTCAGCACGGACTTCAAACCCGTTGCGGCGCAGCGAACCTGCGCCGGGTGCGTTCGATTCGCACACATTCCCGCCATTTTATTATATTTTGATCAGGAGGCAAAAAATGGATAGAACTTATATTATGCTGAAACCCGATGCGTTAAAAAGAGGTCTGATGGGAGAAATCATCTCCAGAATCGAAAGAAAAGGCTATAAAATCACCGCTGCCAAAACCATGCAGTTGGACGCGGAAATTTTGAAAGAGCATTACGCGCATTTGACCGATAAACCCTTTTTCCCCGAATTGGTGGAATATATGACTTCTGGTCCGGTGTTGGCTATGATTGTGGAAGGTCCCGATGTGGTTTTGGGTATGAGAATTTTGATGGGCGCTACTAAATTTGAAGAAGCGGCTCCCGGTACTATTCGCGGCGATTACGCGTATTGTACCACCGAAAATCTGATTCATGGCTCTGACTCCAAAGAAAACGCAGAAATTGAAATCAAGCGTTTCTTCGGCGATCTGTAAAAAACGGCGCGCGAGCACGGCTTCGGCCGTGCTTTTTTAATGAAAATGACGCTCGTTTTTTCTGCAGAACGAAAATCACACATAAGGAAACGCTCGGAAAGAACCTTTCCTTCTCTTGTTGACAAACGCTTGTGCAAGGTGTATGCTATAACTGACATAATTGTATTAATTCGAATAGTACAGTTGGGGTCAGATTGTGTATGGTTGTTGGCGGCGTCACCGTCGGGAAGGAGAAAAATGATTTATTTTGATTGGTTTGTTTTGTATGAATGTTTGTGTGTGTTATTGCCTTGTTTGTTGTATTTTGGTCTGAAAAAGGAAAAAGGAGGCCACGCTTATTGCGTGTGCCTGTTTGTCTTTCTGCTGTATGTTTGGCAGGTATTGAGTCTCACCGGCAGCGGCGGCATCGATGATATTCGTTATTTTTGGCAGAATGACGGGGTGTCGGGTATTTTGCGGGGACCGGTAGAGTTGATTCCCTTTTCCGATTTAGACATCAGTTTTGTGTTGAACATTGTGATGTGTGTTCCTTTGGGGTTTGCATTGCCGTTTCTTTGGCGGGATTATCGCAAACTTTCCCGTACGGTGCTGTTGGGAGCGGGGTTTTCTCTGTTGATTGAGATTTCTCAGTTGGTAAATCACCGCGCCACCGATATCAATGATCTCATTGCCAATACAGTCGGAGCGCTGCTGGGCTATTTGCTTTGGCGTTTGTTTGCCGCTTGCTTGGGGGAACGGCTGAGGAAAACTACCGATGGTTGTCGGGACGCGGTTATCTATTTGGCTCTGGGGTTTTTTGGCAGATTTTTCCTGTACTGCCCCTTTTTGATCATCGGTCTGTTGGGAATTTAAGAAATCACATAAAACATGCGGCGAAGCCGCGGAGAGGAGCTGGAAAAATGGACTATGCCAAAATTGCGCTGCGTCTCCATGAAGAACATCGCGGCAAGTTGGAAACGGTTTCGCGGGTACCTCTGGAAACCAAAGAGGATCTTAGTATTGCCTATACACCCGGGGTGGCGGAACCTTGCCGATATATCCAAAAAAATCCGGAACAGGCGTACCGTTACACCATGAAAAGTCATACTGTGGCGGTGGTTTCCGATGGGTCGGCGGTGTTGGGATTGGGAAATATCGGTGGCTTGGCGGCGATTCCGGTGATGGAGGGCAAAGCGGCTCTTTTCAAAGCCTTTGGCGGGGTGGACGCTTTTCCTATTTGCCTGGACACCCAAGATGATGAGGAAATCATTGAAACGGTGAAACGAATTGCGCCTGTTTTCGGAGGCATCAATCTGGAAGATATCAATGCCCCTCGCTGTTTTGTTATTGAGCGACGGCTGAAAGAAGAACTGGATATTCCCGTGTTTCATGATGACCAACACGGCACCGCTGTCTGTGTCTTGGCTTCTTTAATCAACGGCGCCAAGGTGCTGGGCAAAGATTTGCAATCTCTGCGGGTGGTGATCAACGGCATCGGGGCTGCCGGTTCCGCTATTTGCCATATTTTGCTGAGTTATGGATTGCGGCAGATTGTGCTTTGCGACCAAAAGGGAATTTTGTATCGAAATGACGCCGCGACAATGCTCAATTGGAAACATCGGGAATTGGCGGAAGTGACGAACCCGCAAGGACTGCGAGGAACTTTAGCGGAGGCTCTGCGGGGCGCCGATGTGTTTATCGGCGTTTCCAAAAAAAGGTTGCTGTCGGCGGAAATGGTTGCCGCCATGAACCAGAACGCGATGGTGTTTGCCATGGCCAATCCGGAACCGGAGATTTTACCGGAGGAAGCCAAAAAGGGCGGCGCCGTTATTGTGGGGACGGGGAGATCCGATTATCCCAATCAAATTAACAATGTGTTGGTTTTTCCGGGGATGTTTCGCGGGGCGCTGGCCGCCCGCGCTTCGGATATCAACGAACCTATGAAAATGGCGGCGGCGGAAGCTTTGGCGGCTTATGTCCGGGAGGAAGAACTGAGTGCGGAACATATTTTGCCTTCGCCTTTGGACCGCGGTGTGCCGGAAGCGCTGGCAAAAGCAGTCGCTCATGCCGCCGTAACGAGCGGTGTCGCCGCGGATTGAAACAGAGTATGAGGAAACTTCGGATATTTCGGGAGTTTTAATCGAAATTTTCGAGATGAGAATTAGAAAAACGGTCTCTTTGTAAGAGACCGTTTGTTTTGTAAAGGAGAAGGAGAACCGGTTTGACAAGCAAATAATAAAAAAGATTTTGGAAAAATTTTTGAAATTTTTCCCAAACCGCTAATATTTTGATTTTCAATTTTTTTGTTGCGATAGAAATTGAAATAAGTTTTTTGGAAACCGGAGAAAAGTTGTTTGTGAGAGAGGGGTATAAGGTTGTGGAAAAGTTATCGCTCGGAAGGCGGAAGCAAGATTGCTTTTGAACGAACGGGTTTCCTTGGTAAGAAACGCGAATCTGTTTTTCAAAGAGGGGGCGCTGCCGCGAAAAGATTCCGTAGACTTTTCTGAAAGGAAATAGGAGGCGTTTCTTAGAGAACAACGTCTTTGTCTCTGAGAAACGCCTCGGAAAATGTTTGATGATAAAAGGGGATTCGAAAAAACGGCTTCTTATTGAGGGAAAAAGGGGCAACGATTTTTCAGACACTCTTGATTCAAATGGGAAAATGAACAGTGGATTTTTTGCGGTTTTTTCATGGTGACGCCCAGTTTTTCCGCTGTGTAATCAATGGCGGTCAGTATTGCTTGATAACCGTCTCGTTTGCAGCAGCGGGGGCCGCCGCTTTGGGCGATGGCGTTCAGACAGCGGGAAGTTAACAGGTTCCCCTGTCCCCAGATTTCTCCGGCCAGCGGAGTATCTTTGGTTGCGATGCTGAAAAAAATGCCGGCGCCGATACCGGCTCCACAGCAACCCCAAAGACCGCAGATTCCGCCCGGTACTTGCTGTCCTCGTTTTGCCGCCTGGACAAGAGCCGTCGCCAAATCCAGCTGCCCGCCGGCATTGTGATAGGCGGTGAGCAGTGCGGAAGGAATCAGCACATGGTGTTCCGGTCCGTGCATATGGATGGAAGGATGTCGCATCAGGTCAATGGCGATGGCGATGGGATCTTGACTTTGGGAGCGAAGACAATATTCCTTGATCCAGGGTAATGCCGGTTTGCTGTGACAGGCGTCACAGATATAGTGTCCGTTGACACAGTGGGCTTCTGCCGTAAACCGCTGATGGCAAAAGACGCATTCCCGTTCTTGAGCTTGGGAATAAACGATTTCCGCGCCGCAGATTAAACAGTTGTTTTTATGATTGGCGGATTGATTCACGATGTCCTCCTTTGACGATGAGTTCAACGAATGTTTAGATATTTGGCATCGATTCGCTGCTGAAGCAGGTCTTGGAAATAAGGGATGCTGGCGGTGTCCAATCCATGGGCAGCCGCCAATTCCTCGGTATATCTCGCCAGCGGAACCAAATGAATATTGCGAAAGCCGCTGTCATAATGGGTAACGATAGGAATAAATTCCACTTTTGTAAAGGACGTTTCTTGAGTGGTTCGGTCATATTGCAGACGGATGCCCGCCATGCCTCCCAGCATTGTTTCCGGTTGGTCTTGCGCGGAAATAAAATTTCCCAGGGAGTAGAAGCAGATACATTTCCCACCGTCGGGCTGAACAAGGGTTTCCACTTCTTGAATGACATGGGGATGGGCGCCGATGATAATTTCCACATCGGATGCCGCCAGCAATTGCGCCAGCGCTTTTTGTTCGGCGTTGGCTTTGGGTTCATATTCTATACCCCAGTGCATCATCACCAGGGTGATGTCGGCCAGACTTTCCGCTTGCGCGATTTGGGCTTTTATTTGTTCTTCATCAATAAGTTCCACTACTGCCGGGGATTCCGCCGGCAGGCTCAGCCCGTTGGTCCCGTAGGTATAGGCAAGAAAGGCAATTTTTACACCGTCTTTTTCCACAATGGGGATTTGGGCGGCTGCTTCGGCGTTGGGAAAAGCGCCGGCAACGGTGACCTGGGGTTGGGTCTGCCAAAAATTCAGAGTGTTCAGAAGCCCTTCTTCCCCGGCGTCCAAAACATGGTTATTGGCATGACTTACCAGATTGAAGCCCATTTCCGTCAATTGAGCGCCCAGTTCGGTGGGAGAGTTGAATTGGGGATAGGAAGACAGTCCCAATTCTTTCCCGCCCAAGGGTGTTTCTTGATTGATCAAACGAAAGTCAAATTCTTGCAGATAAGGAATGATTTCTTTGTAAGCATAAGAAAAATCATAGGTGTTACCGCCGCGCGCCAGAGCTTGTTGGTAAATGGCGTTATGAATTAAATTATCGCCTACTGCCAACAGGCTGATTTGAGTGGGAAGAGGTGTTTTCTCTGCGGCTGTTTGCCGCGGAGGTTCTTCCGTGACGGTGGGCGCTCCTATTAAATTGACTGCTGTGATCAACAAGACCAGAAGCGCTACCAGACCGCCTGTTCCCAGCAAGAGTCTGGGTAAAGATAGCTTTCGTTTTTTCATTGATTGCGTCTCCCCCCATTTGTACTTTGATGACAAAAGAAAACAAAATTTTCGTAGTTCCATTATAACGGGATTGTGATAAAAAAACAAGATGATTCGAAATGATTGCGGAAATATGTCGAATCTGTTATGATTAAGAAAAGAAAACAGACAAGTGGGGTGAAAAAATGAGTTATCAGACAGAGTTGTTGTTCCAAACTGAAAATCTGCGAGAATACGAAGTGGAAAAAAAGGGCTGTTTTTATCCCGATCGTGTTGTGGTGGCGGACAAGACGCAAACCATCTTTTTGCTGACTACTTACGATGTGGATCAGGTGCCGGAAGATTATCGTCATTTTGTACAGGAATTGGGCGGCGAAACCTTTGCGCTGTCCGTTAATTATATCCCGGTATTTTTCGGCGGTGATTACGATGATGTGGTTCGGGTGTTGGATCAATTCGCCGATCAATTGAAAGAGGATTATCAGTAAAGGAAGTCGGAGGAGGAGCGAAATGAGTCAGCGGGAGCGAAAAAAAAGCAACGCCTTGCCTGCCAAGGTACTGTTATTAAATTTGTCGGAGGAAACGGAACGAGGACGAGTTGTCCGTCAAATTTTGGCGGAATTGAGAATTGAAGCGGTAACAGCTACCCAAGATCAAGGGCAAGAAACCATCGGTTTTTTGATGGGGCTGCCTTCCCGCGCTCCCGGCGTCGAGGAACCGATGCGGATCGAAGAAGAGGAGCCTTTGATGGTGATGAGCGGTTTAGCGGATTCTCTGTTGGATCGTCTGTTGGCTGCTTTAAAAGAATCCGGTGTGCAAATCCCTTATAAAGCGGTGGTGACGGAAAATAATGTTACTTGGCCGCTGGGAGAATTGTTCGCGGAAATTCGTTCAGAACACGCTTTGATGAGGGAAATGATGGCGCTGGACAAGCTGGTTCGCCAAGGAATGCTGTTGCGTCCCGAAGGACGCGAGCCGTTGGTTTGGTTGCGTTTTCAGGCGATGTTGCAGCAGGCGGCGCGGATGTTGCGTCGGGATGCGCCTTATGCCCTTGAGGATTATCAAGGCGTCTCGGCGGCTTTGGCCGCTGCCTATGAAGCATTGACCGAGGACCAAATGTAAAAGAATCGCTCTGCTTGCTTTGAATGCGGGAGCGAAATGTTGTCAAGCCTGAAACAAAAAAATCGGTACAAAGGAATAAACAAAACTCCTTTACCGCTGTCCGGCGATAACATAAAACTGTAGGATAAGATGTCTCTCGGTAAAAAATAAAAAGGACTGCCCTCGGGGCGGCACGCATAAAACAGCATAAGAATGTTTTCAGGAAACGGCGTAGCTTCGGCTATGCCGTTTCTCCGTTTTGCAGGTCAATCAGTAAAGACGCGGGGAGTATTCCTACAAGGTCATAGGAAATGTCAATCTGTTGTTCCCGATAACCCTTCGACTTGTCCGGCGCGTGAACATATACCGCCTTTACCATGTCGTTTAGGATAGTGGGTGTCAGCTCGTTCAAGTCGAGATACTTCCGCACCTTGCAGATAAACCTGTCGATATTCTCTGCCTGTTCCTCTTGTTCTGTAATTTCTTCATTCAACCGCAACAGCTTTTCCCGCAGTTCTTTCTGCTCCTGCTCGTAGTCGTCAGAGAGCATTTGAAATCTGCTGTCAGATAGTTTTCCGCCTACGTTGTCCTCATAAATACGCTTGAATAGTCGGTCAAGTTCTTCTATCCGTCGTTCTGCCTGCGTCAGTTGCCGACGCTTCGCCGCGAGTTCTCTTTTTGCTTCGGCTTTCTGCTTCGCACCCATAGCCTTGCGGAATTGTTCTTCATGGTTCGCAACACAGGCAATCGTCATTCTCATGTGGGCGAGTACGCCCCGTTCCAAGACAACGGCGCGGATAAAATGCGTCGCGCAAACCTCTTTCCCTTTGAGCCTTGAAGTAGAGCAGACAAAGTGGTCTTGCCTTGCTTCAAAGTTCCTGCTTGTGCAGTAATACAGCTTTTCACCGCAATCGGCGCAGCGCACAATGCCGGAAAACATATTTGTCTTTCCTGTCCTCGTCGGGCGGCGTTTGTTCTTCCGCAATTCCTGCACCCGCGCCCATGTGTCAGCGTCAATGATTGCTTCGTGGGTATTTTCAAACACAAGCCATTTTTCTTCGGGATTATTGCAGGTCTTTTTGCTCTTGTAGGACTGCTTGTAGGTTTTGAAGTTTACTGTATGCCCTTGATATTCCGGACGCTCCAAAATGTCGGCTATTGTATCGCCCGTCCAGTTAAAGGGATTATCCGGCGGCGCGTTCCTTGTCGCCCTGCCTGTCTGCTGAAAATGGATTGTCGGCGTTATGACTTTATCATCTTTCAGAATACGGGCAATCTGCGACGGCCCGTAACCGTCCAGACAAAGGGCGAATATCCGCTTGACAACTTCGGCAGCTTCGGGGTCGATAATCCACCGCTTTTTGTTTTCCGGGTCTTTCCTGTAGCCGTATGGCGGGTTGGTGCAGAGGTGTTCCCCCGCTTCGCCTTTTGACTTCATCACCGCGCGTATCTTCTTGCTGGTGTCTTTCGCATACCACTCGTTGATGATATTGAGAAAGGGGGTAAAGTCGCTGTCCTGCTGGTTTGCGCTGTCTATGCCGTTGTTAATAGCTATAAAACGCACGCCCTTTTCCACGAACAGGACTTCGGTATAAAATCCCACTTTCAGATAATCACGCCCAAGCCGCGACATATCCTTGACGATCAAGGTGGACACTTCGCCGTTTTCGATTTTTTCCAAAAGTTCGCTCCAACTTGGACGGTTGAAGTTTGTCCCGGAATATCCATCGTCCACGAAAAACAATGGATTTGAAAAATGATTTTCCTTTGCGTACTTACTTAAAATCGCCTTTTGATTTACAATGCTGTTGCTGTCGCCCGTTAGTTCATCGTCGCGGGATAGGCGGCAATAGAGGGCGGTAATCTTGCCAGACTGCCTTAACATCGTTTCTGCTCCTTTCATCGGCGGGCAGTCTGCCATTACAGGATTGCTTATACTCATTTTAACGCTCCTCGTCTTTTTCATCAATAGGGGAGTGCCCCATAAGCCGTAAAACTTTATGGGGTAGGCTTCGGCTTCCGTCGTAGCTTCCCGTAAAACGATAGAACGTCCTGCCGGATTGAATTGTAACTTCGTGTGTGGGCAACTCTTGATAGAGTGGATTTTTTACAACGATTTGCCCGTCTTTGATTGTTCGCTTCTTTTCCATTCCTTTCCCGTCCTTTCCTTTGTTTTGAGTAGGGAGCAAGCACAGCAAATGAGTACCCATTTGCGATTTTGGCTTGTTGGGAAAATCCCAAACCCTTTACTTTCTCTCACTCAATATCCCGTTTGAAAGGCAGCTTTTGTTGCACTTTCCCCCTCACTATATAAAAATGAAAATCCGGAAAATGATATTGACTTACCATGCAATTTGTGATATTCTAAATAAAAATATGTTTCTGCCGAGAAACGCTTATTCTTACTCCAGTCGGCCATGGAAGGAGTAAAAAAAAACGTCTATTTTTTTGTGGAGGTCAATATGATATTTCGAGAAATGAGGCAAAAAAAACAGGAACTATCGCGGCAAGAGATTGCGGATATTCTGCATAAGGGGACATCTGGTGTGCTTGCCCTTTTGGGCGACAACGATTATCCCTACGCCGTTCCAATCAGTTATGTGTATGACGACGGGAAAATCTATTTTCACAGCGCAAAAAGCGGTCATAAAATAGACGCTATTCAAAGAACTGAAAAAGCGTCGTTTTGTGTGATTGATAAAGATTTAGTTGTGCCGGAGGAGTACACAACTTATTTTAGAAGTGTAATTGCTTTTGGACAAATACGGATAATCGAAGGTGATCTCGAAAAGAGAGCAGCGATAGAAAAATTGGCAATCAAATATGCGCCGGAAGATACTGCCGCAAGCCGCGATCATGCCATAAACCGTGGGTGGAAGCCTCTTTGTATGTTGGAAATGACAATCGACCACATAACAGGAAAAGAGGCGATAGGACTTGTAAAAGAAAAGGAAAAATTAAATAGACTGTAAATAAAATCAGCCCGCCGG
>CBCTTQ010000017.1:0-47473 GCA_965149945.1 uncultured Peptococcaceae bacterium
GGTTTGAATGAAAAACAGGCGTGAAGCCTTGAAAAATCAATGGTTTTTGAGGATTGAATAGTTAAATCGTAATTTGCAATGGTATTTAAAACATAGAAAATGGCATTCATTAGTCTTACTAAAACCAACAAATGCCATTTTTGATACTTATTTAGCTGATTTCTTGGCAAGTTTTCCTGCTACATCAAATTTCTTGATTTCCTTTTCTGACCAGATATCAGGAGAATTCTTATCCTTCATTTTCTGGATCGGCATCATCAGACAGCCCATGCCGAGAACAGGCTGCAGAACAATTGCAACAACCCAATGCCACCAAAGCAGGTCATAGTTTGTTACGACATGCCGGATATAAATGACACATAACGGAACAAATAAGAAAATAATGCTGGCCATACCGGGATTATAAATCGTACCCATTTTCTTGTTGAAAGCAATACCATGAACAAATATCTGTGCTACACCCATGAGAACGATCGCAAGCCCTAACCATAACTGGCTACTGAAGATAATGCCCAGAATATAAACTGGATACATAAAACCTACGTTACATACGAATGCACTTTTCTTGTTCAATGGATAGCGGTCAGGAACTTCTGTTTCCTCCATGAAAGCTATATTCATTACCATTGGGAAGCCGCCCGGGAATGCATATTCCTCGAATTGATGAACATTAAGAGCCATGAAGCTGAGAAACATTATTTTCGTTAAGAAATCCATATCGCTTCCGCAGAATATAAGGATGAAAGCCTGTACAACAAACAGCACAGCACCAACATAAAACCAGTTGTCACGATACCACTTCATAATGGAACCTCCTTGAAATTGTAAAATAACTACACATGTTGTATAATTAAATTATAACAACACTTATTTTCATCATCAACAGACACATTTTATGAAGTGTAGTCTAATCAAGAGGAACCGTTATGAAGAAAAGACCGGATATTGCGGATGCAACAAGACAAAGATTTGTGGATACCTTCTGTAAACTTTATGAAACAAAACCAATAGAAAAAATTACTGTAAAGGAAATTGCTGAAAAAGCAGGACATAATAGAGTTACGTTTTATCAGTACTTCCATGATGCTTATGAAATCCTGGAGTATCTGGAGAATCGTTTGCTGGAAAATGCCAAGAATGCTATTAAAAAGAATATCCGGAGTGAAGATATGTTCTCGCAATTCGAAAAAATATTTGACGGGATCATAGAAGACGATCCCCAATTGGTCAAGTTATTACTGAGAGGAGCAAATTATAGTACTACTTTGGAACGTTGCAAAGCTGCTATAGTTCCGGTGATTACAGAAGTATTGGCAGTAGATGAGAAAGATTACAGAGCAAAAGCAGTGCTGGAATTTTACATTTCAGGGGTTGCATCGCTGCTTAAGTATAAGGTCGATAATGATGATAAGATAACGACAGTTGAACTTGGAAGTGTAATAAAGCACATGTTGCAAAACGGTGTGATTACACAGCTGTAGACAAATTTCATTTTACATGCACAATTTTGAATAATAGAGGATATTCCCTGTTTTTTATTCAAAAGAAAATTGGCTTTTCGGAGCAGAAAAAAAGAGTTCCTTTTCGGATAATTGGAAAGAGAACGGGAACACAAAAAGGGAAAATTTTTGGGCTGAGCGAAAAAAATGTCGAAACCCGTATTTTTTTCTGAGAAATTTGTTGACAGCAGAGAAAAGTTGTGATAAAATGCAGGTATCAAAGGTGATCTTTGATATGAAACGAGACACTTACTAATCACAACATATTACCGCAAAACAAGAAAACCGGCCGTTGGTCGGTTTTCTTGTTTTGCGGGGATTGTTTGCAAATCTACTTATTTTTTGTGCTAAACGGAGCCTTTTCCAAAGGCTCCGTTTTATTCGTAAATGAGAATGAATACTACTGCATTTTATCTCATTTTCAGCATCTCATTTTTGATGGGAAGGAAGTGATGATTGCTGCAGTAACTGAAATATTTTTTGGGGAAGTGTTTCCCGGTTTTTCAAAGTAACTTCGAAAATTTTCAGATCGGGCATTTGATAAATGGGTTTTTGCCAAACAATAGGCCCTTTTCGTAAAACACCGATACAAGGGGTTTGTTCTCGCAGACATTGGAGCACTTTTTCTTGAAATTCCATAGCGTTTTTTTCCAGAAAACCCAGTTCATCCATAATGATCCAGTCTGCCTGTTCGGCTTTTTCCAGCAGAGATACGCCTAATTTATTAAAGACTTCGTCATGGGGGAGCATGTTGTTTCCTCGCCAGGTGGCAATGCGGTGCGCGTCATCAATGACGGGTTCCGTGCCGTATTCTGCTATAAAAACATCACGGCAGTTGGGAATGTGAAAGGTGTAAAAGCCGCCCAGTCGTAGGTTTTGTTCTGCTGTGAGCGCTTGCAGCGCTTTTTTCAGGACGGTGCTTTTGCCGATTTGGATGCTGCCGGTTAAAAAGAGATTCATATGTGTCGCTTCCTTTGATTTATGAAGTGTTATTTTGAAGAATCGGGAGTGCGGGAAACGGATTCGGTTGTTTCTTCTTCAGGGGGTGTCGTTTCTTGTTCTGAATGCGCCGCTGTATTCGTTTTTGTGGTGAAGGCTTCTGTATTTTGCTGTTCTTTTATTTTTTCTTGGTAGAGCGTACGCTTCCGCTCGTCTTTGCTGTTTGCCAAAAATTGATCTTCCATTTGTTCCAGACGGTTTTTTTTGTCCAGCTTGCTCAAAATCCGTCCGGAACAGAGGATCAATACGATCAGCGCGGTTGCCAGTGTCCCCAGGTAGTAGTAGCCGAATCCGATGCTGAGCCCCACGCAGGCGGTGGCATAAACGGTGGCGGCAGTGGTCAAACCTCGCACGCCTCCTTTATCCTGCCAAATGACGCCGGCGCCCAAAAAGCCCAGACCGGTCAAAACGCCTACGGGCAAACGGGTTGGGTCGCGGGTAAAATAATCCATATTTTCAAAACCGCAAAGACCGATGATGGCAATCATGGATCCCGCCACGCAAATCAGGGCGTGGGTTCTTCTGCCCACAGGTTTTCCGTTTTGATGCCGTTCCATGCCGATCAAAATACCGTAAGCCGCGGCCAACAGTAGTCGCAGGGTGATTTCCCAGTTTGATAATGCCATGATCATCACTTCCGATTTTTTATTTTTTCTTTTCATAAATTATATCATAAAATGACCGTAGGGAAAAGCCGATTTTATTTTTTCATAAGGTTTGACAGGAAAGGAGCGGGAAATTTTTTGTCAAGCGGGAAAATAAGGAGGAAAACAGAGAACCTCGCCATTCCTCAGCAAAGAGAATCGGGAAAATCTTTTGGCTGCCGAAAACAGAAGAACAAATAGGGCGGCTTTTGAACTCTCAGGGGATGAAAAAAGACGAGGTTTTTGTTTTTTTATAAAGCGGGGACTGATCAGAAAAACTTTTCATACCGAGAAAAATATAGTATAATGAAAAAAAGTATAAAAACGCGCGGTTGATACCGCGGATGAAAAGCAAAAGACAAAAGAGGAGTCATTTATGCGAAATAAATTTTTGATTATTGACGGTAGTTCTCTGATTCATCGGGCGTTTTACGCCTGGCCTCTGCTTACCAATGGGGAGGGAGCCTTTACAAATGCTGTCTATGGGCTGGCGATTATGATGAACAAGGTGCTGGAGACAGAGAACCCGCAAAAGGTAGCTATTTGTTTCGATAAAAGCAGAATCACCTTTCGGACAGCGCTTTTTGCCGACTATAAAGGAACCCGAGGCGCCACGCCTGAGGAGTTAAAGCCCCAGTTTGCTCTGGCGAAAATCATGATGGAAAAAATGGGCGTTACCTGGGAAGAAACAGAGGGATATGAGGCGGATGATATCATCGGTACTTTGTCTCGTCTGGGCAGTGCGGAAAACGAGGTGCGAATTTTGACAGGGGATCGGGATTCCTTTCAGTTAATCGGTCCCCATATCAAAGTGATGCTGACCAAAAAGGGGATTACCAATACGGAACTTTGGGACGAAGAGACGCTTCGAGAACGCTATGATTTGACAGCGGAACAAATGATTGATTTGAAGGCGCTGATGGGCGATGCTTCCGATAATATACCGGGTATTGCCGGCGTGGGAGAAAAGACTGCCTTAAAGCTTTTAAAGGAGTTCGGTACCTTGGACCAAATTTTGGCACAAGCGGAGACCATCAAAGCCAACGGGCTGCGTAACAAGGTGCTAAGCGGGCGGGAATCCGCTTTGCTCAGCCGCCGATTGGCAACCATTGATCGCCATATGGAAGAAAAATTTCCTCAATTGGCTGATCTGGAACGCTATCATTATCAAAAAATTCCGTTGGAGGATAACCCCGCTTTAATAGAATTTTACCGTCAGATGAATTTTTCCAGCCTGTTGAAAACCGTAACGGGAAAAACTTCCCAAACGCGGCAGGCGGTGAATTTGACACAGGGGCTGTTTGCTGAGGAAGCCGATGGGAAAACCGGCGTGGTGACGGATTTTCAACAGACGGCGGTTGATATTACGACGTCGGGGTGTTGCGCGCTTTGCGCGTATCAGGATGTATTGGCGATTCAGTATGATCGGGACGGGCAATCCCAAATTCAGGTGGCGCCGTTGGCGGAATGGGCGGCGTCAGCGGAAATGAGGCGGGTATTTGCCGATCCCGATCTGTTAAAATTAACTTACCAAGGTAAGGTTTTGCGGGTAAAGCTGCACAGTCTCGGTGCAGAACTAAGGGGTATTGCCGATGATGTGGAATTGATGGCTTATTTGTTGGATCCCGTGGCGGGTTCTTATGCGCCGCATTTGCTGGGGGCAAGCTATTTGAAGACACCGTCAGTGGACGAAAAAAAACACGCTCGGGAAGAATTGGCGGCGTTGGATGTAGGATTGCTGTCGGAATTGGCTCAGGTTTTACGCCGTAAGTTGGAGGACGAGCAGTTACTTGCTTTATACCAAAAGATAGAACTTCCCCTTTCCGCGGTTTTAGCGGAAATGGAAGAAAACGGTATCATTGTGGATAAGGAAGTTCTGCGGCGGATTGATCTGGAGCTTTCTGTTCAGGAAGCGGAACTGACCGCGGAAATTTATGATATGGCGGGACGGAATTTCAATATCAACTCCCCCAAACAGTTGGGTGAAGTACTCTTTACGGAAATGGGTATTCCGCCGGTAAAAAAGACCAAAACCGGTTATTCGACCAATCAGGAAGTACTGGAGACCTTAAAAGGGGATTATCCTATCGCGGCGTTGATTTTGCAATATCGGACAGTTAACAAACTGCGTTCCACCTACGCGGTGGGACTGCAGGGATTAATTCAGTCGGACGGGCGTATTCATACTTCTTTCAATCAGACGGTGACTGCGACGGGTCGGTTATCTTCCGCCGATCCTAATTTGCAAAACATTCCTGTGCGGGAAGAAATGGGCAGAAAACTGCGGCAGGCCTTTTTGCCCCAAGGGGATCACGTTTTGATTTCTGCCGATTATTCTCAAATTGAGTTGCGGGTGCTGGCTCATATTTCCGATGATAAGGTGTTGCAGCAAAGCTTCATCAACGGGGAAGATATTCATGCCCGCACGGCAGCGGAAGTCTTTGGGGTAGACATTCAGTCGGTTACTCGTGAACAACGCCGTCGGGCCAAAGCTGTTAATTTCGGTATTGTCTATGGCATCAGCGATTATGGTTTGGCTAGGGATTTGGGTATTACCAGAGCCGAAGGCAAAGAATATATCGAAAAATATTTAGCGGGATATGACGGGGTACGATTTTATATGAAGAACATTGTGGAAGAAGGACGGAAAAAAGGTTATGTCGAAACGTTGTTGGGGCGGAAACGCTGGTTACCGGATTTGCATAATCGTAATTACAATCGTCGCAGTTTTGCCGAGCGGACTGCTCTCAATACGCCTATTCAGGGAACAGCGGCGGATATTATGAAAATTGCGATGTTGAAAATCAATGCTCGTCTGAAACGGGAGCATCTGGAGGCTAAAATGCTGTTGCAGGTTCATGACGAATTGATTTTAGATGTCCCTCCGGAAGAAGAAACCGCAGTGGCGCGTTTACTGAAAGAAGAAATGGAACAGGTTTATCCGCTGGCAGTGCCGATGACCGTAGATTTAAAAAAAGGAAAAGACTGGTATCATATGGAGCCGTTTTCTTTTTGAACGGAAAATAGAAGATTGGAAATAGGAAAAAGAAGGTGAACGATATGCCGGAACTGCCGGAAGTAGAGACGCTGCGCCGAAGTCTTTTGCCTCTTGTTAAAGGCAAGTGTTTGCGAAAAGTGGAAATCTGTCAGCCCGTTGTGCTGGCTGCGGGGACAGTGGAAGATTTTATCGCTTTAGCCGGGGCGAAAATTACCGCTATCGAACGCCGCGGCAAGTATTTGCTCTTTTTCCTTGAAAAGGACAACGAGCGGAAAATTATGGTTGCGCATATGCGCATGACGGGAAAATTAATTTTTCATGAAACGGAAATTCCTCGTGCCAAACATGAACATGGGCGGTTTTATTTTACCGACGAATCGTTGTTGTGTTTTGAGGATGTTCGGCGGTTCGGTCGTCTTTGGTTGGTGTCACCGGAAAATCTGGATACCGTCAGCGGGCTTTGCACATTGGCACGGGAACCGTTGGATGACGCTTTTACCGAAGATTATTTGGCGGAACAGCTGAAACATCGACAAAAATCTTTGGTGAAAGGGGCGTTGCTGGATCAGCGAGTAGTGGCCGGTTTGGGCAATATTTATGTGGATGAGGTGTTATATGCGGCGAAGGTTCATCCCGCGCGACGGGTAGGAACGCTGAGCGAGGAGGAAATGACGCGTTTGACCGCGGCAATGAAATCTATTTTACGAGAAGCCATTGAACGCCGCGGCACCACTTTTCGAGATTATGTGGACGCCAACGGAGACCGTGGCGGCATGCAGGGGTTTCTCAAAGTTTTTCAGAGAGAAGGGCAGCCTTGCGTGAGATGCGGCGCCCTGATTCAACGGGGAAAATTTGTGGGCAGAAGCAGCTATTTCTGTCCCCATTGCCAAAAGGAGGAATGCTGACGGACAGGAATCACCAAAAGAAGACCATATTCATATATCAAAATAGAATACGGATGATATGGAGTGGTTCTTTTGTCAATAACCTGTTTTTTGGCAGTTTTGGCTTTGAACACGGATAGTTTTCTGATTGGGATTGCCTACGGCGCCGGACGCATTCGGGTCAGCCGACGCGCTAAAATGGGCATTTCTTTGGCAGCGGCGCTGGCTTTATTGCTGACTCTTTGGCTGGGCAATGGCTTATCGGGATTGCTGGCGGAGAAGGTCAGTGGATGGTTGTCTTCGGTTTTGCTGTTTTGCTTTGGCTTGACGCTGTTGTTTGGTTCTTCTGAGGAAAATCAACTGCTCAGCTGTCCCGCCCAAGCAGACCAAAACGGAGATCGTATTATTTCACCGCGAGAGGCAGTGTTGTTGGGAAGCGCGTTGTCGGCAGATTCTTTAGGAGCCGGATTTTCCTTAGGGCTGTTGGGAGCGAGCTGGTTGGCGGCGCCAATGTTGGTATTTGTGTTGAATCTTGGTTTATTGACGGCAGGAGAATGGATAGGCAACAAATTGCTTGCGGGAAAGGGCAGGAGACTGCGACGATTGGGAAGAGGACTCAGTCGAGTTTCGCCGCTGATTCCTGGCCTGGTTTTGATATTGCTGGCTGCTTGGAATGTTGCTTCTTGTTTGTTGCTTTGATGGAAAAAAGGAGGAATAATGGCGGTTTTTGGGTTGACAGGAAATATTGGCAGCGGGAAAAGCACTGTCGGCAAACTATTGGCGGCGGCGGGGTTTTTGCATATTGACGCGGATTTCGTGGGAAGGATTGTTGTGGAGCCGGGACGCCCCGCTAACGCGGAACTACGGCGGGAGTTCGGCGCTGAATTTTTTGATGAAGCAGGTCATTTGCGCCGCAAAAAATTGGGCGCCTATGTGTTTGCCCGCCCTGAGCGGCTGCGCCGACTCAATGAAATTACCCATCCCGCTATTCGTGAAGAAATTTTGGCGCGGATTGCTGCCGGAAAAAGCCAAAATCCCCTGCGGCATATTGTAGTAGAGGCGGCACTTTTGCTGGAAACCGGTATGGATTCTTTGGTGGATCGCGTTCTTTTGGTGACAGCAGCCGATGAGATTCGTCTCAAAAGAGTGATGGCGCGGGACGGTTTGGAGCCGCGGTTGATTCGAGACCGTATGGCTCGACAAATGCGCCAGGAGGAAAAAGAAAAGTTCGCCGATTATCATATTGTTAACGACGGCACCTTATCGGAACTGAAGACGCAAGTGGCGGCGTTTCTTTCTTCTTTGGAAGCGGAAATTTCTGAGATCCCGAAAAAAGACGGCTAAAAAGTCGGAAAGCCATAAGCAAAAAAGCTCAATCAAACGAGATAAGAGGAAATAAAAAGAATAAAAAAATAAATTTTAAAAATTTCAGAAGCGCTAATGATAAAGGAAACAGCGGCGATCGGATGTATTTTGGGGCGGAATATGCCGAGATTTCTCTGTGGTTTCGCCTTTACGAATCTTTGTGGATTTGATATAATGATTTTTAAAGATGAGCGTTTATGCGTTATGCATTCTTTGCAGCGATTATTTTGGATAGGATATTGTTGTGGATGAGACTTCAGAGGAAGCAATACGGTTAGGAGATTTGTTTTGGCAAAAAAAGCGGAAAGACCGAGGAAAAAAAGAAGAAAACTCCGCAGAAGTATTGTAAAGATACTGCTGTTAGTGTTATTATTATGTTTAATGGCATATTTATATAATATTGTACCTGTTTGGCTGTATCCCATTGAATATAGTGAGGAAATTGTGGAAGACGCGGAACAGTATGAAATTGATCCTTTGCTGGTTTGCGCCATTGTCAAAAGCGAAAGCAATTTTGATCCCAACGCGGTCAGCCCCGTAGGCGCGGTGGGATTGATGCAGCTGATGCCTGATACGGCGAGTTGGCTGGCGGAACAGCACGGAATCGAATACTCGGAAGAAATGCTGTATGACGCGGAATATAATCTGCAGTTAGGATGTCTATATCTTTCCACTTTGTTGGAGTATTGGGACGGCAATATTGTAGAGGCGGTCGCTTCTTATAACGGCGGTCACGGCAATGTGGATGAGTGGATTGCGGAAGGGATTTGGGACGGCACGGAAGAAGGCATTGCCAATATTCCTTTTGCGGAAACCAGAACTTACACCCAAAAAGTAATGGCTTGTTATGATAACTATGTCAATCTCTATGGCGAGGATATTCGGTTTGCCGGATTTCGGTAATTGGGAGGAGACGAAAAATGACGAATCATGAGGAACAATGGCTGGATAGCATGGAAAAGGTCACGGCATTGCGAGTAAGAGAAGATCGCAGATTATATTCCGCGACCCATGAAGAAATTTTAAACGGGGCGACGACGGATATTTATTTTGTCAAAGCGCAAGAAATTCTACGCCATCTGGGAAAAGCCGACACTGTAGTAACAGCGGAAATTTTTCCCAGAAAAAGCGGGATGTTTGCCGGCATCAATGAAGCAATGGGTTTATTGCGAGACAGCGATGTGGAAGTATGGGCAAAACCGGAAGGCTGTTTTATGGAACCCAAAGATGTGATGATGCGGATCAAAGGCAGATACAGTGAATTCGGTGTTTATGAAACGGCTTTGCTGGGAATTTTGGCATCCAGTTCCGGTTGGGCTACGGCGGCTCATGAAATTAAATCGGCTTGCCCGGACAAGCCTATGAGTGTTTTCGGCGCTCGCCATTTGCATCCCGCGGTGGCGCCGGTAATGGAACGGGCTGCCATTGTGGGAGGGGTAGATTCTTCCAGTTGCATTTTAGGCGCCAAATTGTGCGGTATGGAGCCCGCCGGGACCACGCCTCATGCTATGTTTTTGGTGGTAGGAAATACAGTAGCGGGAGCCCTTGCCTATGATGAATTGATGCCCCCGGATGCTGCCAGGGTGATTTTGGTAGATACCTTTAAAGATGAAATTGAAGAAGCTCTGACAGTGGCGGGAGCTTTAAAAGATAAGCTGGAAGGTGTGCGTCTGGATACCCCTTCCGAACGCGGCGGCGTGACTGTCGGTTTGGTACGGGAAACACGGGCGCGACTGGATCAAGCAGGATTTTCTCATGTGAAAATTGTGGTTTCCGGTGGATTGACGCCGGAGAGAGTGGCGCTCCTTGCGGAAGCAGGCGCTGATTCCTTTGGGGTTGGCAGTTACATCAGCGGCGCCGGCGCTTTAGATATGACCATGGATATCAAAGAGGTGGATGGCAAACCTGTCGCTAAACGCGGCCGGATTCCCGGTTTGACTCCCACCGAAGGATTGATTAAAATGAAATAAGCGATGACCTTCAGTCCCTGTTCGTAAAGCGGGGACTGTTTTTTTTTACTTTTAGAAATTTTGCTGTTTTGCCGCGCCGCCCGAAAAAAATTTTGGCGCAGGCTTCTGCCTTGACAGAAGAAAGAAGAGACCATTATAATGAATACAGAAGCCTTTTGATCAGGATAGGGTCAAAGGCTGTGAATAACGCGCGACCCTGCCGTACAAAAGAGCGGAGGTTTCCGTGCCGCGGCAGTCAAAGCAAAAGGGCATAAGAAAATTGAACAGGAGGAATGAGGATATGCAATATGAAATCAAAGGTGGCGCCTTTCCGATAGTTGTTTGTTATCTGGAATCGGGCGAACAAATGATTACGGAAAAAGGTTCTATGGTATGGCAATCACCCAATGTGAAGATGGAAACAAAAGGCGGCGGCGTCGGGAAAATGTTCACTAAGGCTTTATCCGGGGAAAGTATGTTCCAAAATATTTTCACGGCTCAGAAAGGCGCTGCCATGATTACCTTCGGTTCCAGTTTTCCGGGGAAAATCATTCCTTTGGAAATCGGACCCGGGAAAGAAATGATTTTGCAAAAACGTTCTTTCCTGGCGGCGGAAGCCAGCGTGGAATTGACCATTCATTTCAGTAAAAAAATGGGAACCGGTTTTTTTGCCGGCGAAGGCTTTATTATGCAGAAATTATCCGGACAGGGAATCGCTTTCGCGGAAATTGACGGAGATTTAATCGAATATCATTTGGATGCCGGTGAAAAACTGGTGGTAGATACAGGTAATGTGGCAGGATTTGAAATTAGTGTATCGATGGATATTCAGCAGGTTCCCGGATTGAAAAACAAAATTTTGGGTGGGGAAGGATTGTTTCACACGGTTTTGACTGGTCCCGGAACGGTTTGGTTGCAAACGATGCCTATTGCCAATGTGGCGGAAGCCATTCGAGCATTTATTCCGACAGGAAATTAAAAAATCCCGCAAGGAGTGTGTTGAGAAAGCAGAGGAGTGAGGATCTTGTCGCTTGTTTTTCTTGGTAAAGGAGGATAACGATGCCAAAGCAAGAAAAGAGGCGGTATTCCCGTTGCAAGGGTGTGCTGTTTTGTATAGCGGCGCTGTTGGTTGGGATCCTTCTTTTTTATCTGGGGGAGATGGATGATGCTCCCGGTCTCAGTTTTATTGGTTTACTGCTGGCTTTTTTGCTGGTGATGCGTGGTTTATGCTATTTTCGAGTTATCTCCGTCGGTTATGCGGTTCCTGTTGTTTTGTTGGTTTTCGGAGTTGTAGCCTGTTTTTTTCCTATAGTGTTGCTTTGGGATGGAGAGCTGGCAAAGATTACCGCTTTGTTTTGGATCGCGGAAACAGTGGGGTTTGGTCTGCTTTTGCTGGGTGTCTTGGGAATACGGCGCAACCGACGAAAACGTCGTACGGTTTCATGAAAATAGAGAATAACCTGATTGATGAGTATGCAACAGAATCCAACGCTCTTTTGATCAAGTAAAGGAATATGACGGCAACTGTAATTTTTTGAGGGATCAAAATGGCAAATTGGACGGCGGGAAGCCCAATACCCCAGCATTTTCCAATACCGGCGAGAGTTACGGGATAAAGAGTACCCAAACCGGTTTGGTGAAACAGGTAACGGTGTACGGCGCCGGAAAAGACGGCAGGGGAAAACGTAAGGATATCGACATTGAGCACGAGCATAAAAACCCTATTAATAAAAAGGTCTTTCGGGCTGATGAAATTCACGTCCACGAGTATATCGACGGCAAGAGAAGTGAAGAAGCGAGAAAACCATCGAAAAAGAAAGGCGACTCCTAACGGTCGCCCGATACGGAGGGCTGAAATAACATGAAAAAGTATTTTGGCAGCGACAGTCTGCAGGATTTGATTGATGAAATCTATGAAGTCGAAACAGGCCTTCTCTATAAAGACACGGAGTATCAGACCTGGCTGGACGGGAGAGGATGGTGTATCGGTTTCATTTGTTATGTGAACGACAACGACAAAGATTATAACATCCCAGAGGATGCGCATACAAAGAGTATCCGCGGCTATGAAACGATAGAAGACATGATCGAGCAGTACATTCTTCATGACGGAACAAGGTTAAAGGACGCCGTGGAGATGGACAGCGTCGGCTGGGGTAAAGATTATAAGGGAGAACCGACTGTACCCATGCCCGAGTGGCCTGACAAGCTGGTGGAAAAGAAAAAGGAGTAAAGAGGCGAGAAAACCATCGAAAAAAGAAAGGCGACTCCTAACGGTCGCCCGATACGGGGGTGTGAAATCACGATGAAGTATTTTGGTTGCGACAGTCTGCAGGATTTAATTGATGACATTTATGAATCTGAAACGGGTCTTCTTTATAAAGATACTGTGTATCAGACCTGGCTGGACGGGAGAGGCTGGTGTATCGGTTTTATCGGGTATGCAAGATATGATGATTACGGACATCAACTGGACTATTGGGATGATGAAATCTATCCTCCGAAAGGGATTCCGGAAGACGCGCACACCAAAAGTACCCGCGGCTATGAGACGGTGGAGGATATGATTGAGCAGTACATTCTTCATGACGGAACAAGGTTGAAGGACGCCGTGGAAATGGACTGTACCGACTGGGGAACTTCTGAGTATTCAGGCGGAATAACGATTCCCATGCCCGAGTGGCCGGACAAACTGGTGGAAAAGAAAAAAGAGTAAAGCAAAAGAAAGTTTCGGATATTGTGTAAAAGCACCCTGTTTTCGGGGTGTTTTTCTTATGGGGAAAAGGAGGAGAGGGTCATGCTGCGAGCGTGCCCTTATTGCGGCGGGATTCATGACCGAGGACAGCCCTGCGGGGCAAAGCCGACGCGGGACTATCAAAGAGAGCGCGAACATACGGACGAGAAACGGGCGGCCTTTCGGGGAAGTTCGGAATGGAAGAGCAAAAGAGAGCAAATCAAAGAGAGGGGTCATCACTGCTGCCGAGTCTGTCTTGTCAGTCCGGCGCCGAAGGCCAGGCGGTATAACACCGACCGTACCTCGGTGCATCATATTGATTCATTGAGTCAGGCTTGGAAGAAGCGTCTTTCCGACGGCAACCTGATCACCCTTTGCCCGTATCATCATCGGCTTTAAGGATTATTAAGCGTATTTTTTCCAAAAATCAAAATAAAAGTACTTTAAATCAATAACAGTAAGCAAAAAACACCTGTTACTGTTTTAACAGGTGTTTTGTATGGTACGAGTGTTCTTACAGGACTTGCCCGCAAACGCAGTAGTGGCAAAGGATTTTGGCTGCGCCGAATGCGCGATATCGTGAAAAGTTGGTAGCGATTGTGAGCCGTCGCAAGTGCGTTTACAAACGAGCAGGCGAACTGAGCGTGACTTTTCACGAAAGAGGAGGAAGAAGGAAACGAACGGAGAGCTTGTTTTTGTCAAAAAATAAGCCGGAGCAAAGTTCACTTTGCTCCGGCGTGGTGCGGATGACAGGAATCGAACCTGCACGCTAATGCGCTAGATCCTAAGTCTAGTGCGTCTGCCAGTTCCGCCACATCCGCGAGATATGTTTGAAAAAATCCGCAGTAAAAAACTGCGGATTTCCTTGGTGATCCATCGGGGATTCGAACCCCGGACACCCTGATTAAAAGTCAGGTGCTCTACCGACTGAGCTAATGAATCATGGGGTGGATAAAGGGGATCGAACCCTCGAAGTGCCGGAGCCACAATCCGGTGCGTTAACCGCTTCGCCATATCCACCATATTCCGTATGTTATACGAGCAAGTATTATATTATCAAAATTCAGAAGTCTTGTCAATAGATTTGCCGAAAAAAATCAGGAAAAAGCGTCCTTTCCACAGGCGCCCTCAACGCGAAAAAAGGCGCTTCCCCCGCCAAAAATTTTTGTGGCCATTTCTCTTTTTTAAGAGGAAGCGTCTTCTTGCTTTTTCTCTCCTGCCTGTGGTTGAGAAAGGGTATCCGCTACCACCAGAACAGAGCCGGCGATCATAATCAGGAGTCCGATGAGATAATTCAGTGTCAGTGCTTCTTTCAGAAAGAGGAAAGAAAAAAAGGCTCCCGCGAAAGGTGCGATGGCGTAGTAAGCGCTGGTTTTCGCGGCGCCGATGGTTCTTTGGGCGCGGACATAACAAAAAATGCTCATGCCGTAGGCCACGAACCCCAGGAACAAGGCGGGAAAAATTGTCTCGAGAGGCGGGAAGTCGCTGCCCGCGCCGAGTGCCAGAAAAAAAGAACCGAATCCGGAAAATCCCCCCTGCACAATAATGATTTGATAGGTACTTTTTTCCGCGAGTTGACGAGTGCAGTTGTTTTCCATCCCCCAGCAGATGGTTGCCAGCAATACCAGCAACGAGCCCCAGGAAAAGGTGAGCGTGGAAAAATCTTCCACTGAAAGGATGGAACTTGCCAATGTAACCAGAAAAATCGCCAGCCAGAGTCGTTTGGAAACAGCTTCTCGAAAAAGCAGGAGCGCGATGAGGGAGGTGGCGACGATCTCGAAATTATTAAGCAGCGAGGCGCTGGAGGAGGTGGTGTGAGAAAGCCCGAACATCAAAAGGATGGGGGCGAGAATATCCAGAATGACCATGCCGGCGGTGTAGGGCAAATCTTGTTTGCACAGCTTGGGGGTGGCGGTGTCTTTTCTGCCGTGCAGCAGATAAAGGATTCCGATCCCCAATCCGGCGCCCCAATAGAGGAGCGCCGCCATCATCATGGGATCCACCTTTTCCAGCAGTACTTTGGAGCCGGGAATATTTACCGCGTAAAATACCGCCGCCAGGATGGCGTAGAAAATGGCAACCGTTTTTTGTCGAGAGGTTTTATTCACGGAAATCGCCCCTTGTCTTTTACCTTTGGTTCGAGGAAAGGGCTCGCCAAAGGATTGTGGTTCCGCTGATTTCTTTTCGGAACTGTTGCAACGGATTCTGGGAAAATCATATCATATTTCAGGGAGAATCACAAGGGATCGTTGACAAAAAGACCTGTATACAGTGGAGCTGAATCTTGTTTTTATAATCATAGCGTCGGATATTTTTTTCGAAATTACGGAATAGTAATTGACATTCTGCCCGGAGTTCGATATAATACAATTGTTGTAAGACCATTTGACAGTAATCAAGAAACGAGGACTCATACACGATGAACGATTCTGACGATAGTGACACGGAGCCATGTTGTCAGTTTGTTAGGTACATATTTTTTGCCTGCGAGGCATAACCTAAACCCAATAAGGGTCGTTTGGTTATGTCTTTTTGTGTTGCTATTTTGTGGGTTTTTGCAGAATGATGGGGATCGGCTGCCGCTCGCGGCAGTTTGAACATAAAAGGTATTTATTTTTTATTATCAGAAAGGAGTTGTCAATCCAATTATGGATCGTCACAACCAAATGCCTTGGCATTCTTTGCAGCTGAAGGAAGTTTATCAAACGTTGAACACTTCGGAAGAGGGGCTGCGAGACGCCGAGGCAGCCAGACGCTTGCAGGAAAACGGACGCAATGAACTGCGCCAAAAACCACCCAGAACAATTTTACAAATGCTGAAATCTCAGGTAAGCGATCCAATGATTATCATTTTGATCATTGCCGCGATTTTCTCCGCCGTTGTGCAGGAATGGGCGGAAGCTACGGTGATTGCGGTAATCGTTGTTATCAACGCCATCATCGGGATTGTTCAAGAGAAGAAAGCCCAGTCTTCTCTGGAAGCGCTGCGGAATATGAGTACACCTACAGCTCGTGTGTTGCGGGAAGGGGAAGAAAGTGTCATCCCTTCTTCGGAGTTGGTCGTGGGGGATATTGTGATGTTGGGGGACGGGGACATGGTTCCCGCTGACATGCGGTTAATTGATTCCGCAAATCTGCGGGTGCAGGAGGCATCCCTGACCGGGGAATCCGTAGCTTCGGAAAAATCGGATGACGCTGTTTTGCCGGAGGATTGTCTGCTGGGAGATCGGGATAATATGGTGTACACTTCATCCATCGTCATGTACGGTCGCGGTGAAGGGGTGGTTGTCGCCACCGGTATGGATACCGAAGTGGGAAAAATCGCCGGTATGCTGGAAGGCGAAGAAGATTTGGATACTCCCATCAAGAAAAAACTCAATGCCGCCGGCAAAGCGTTGACCATTGTCGGTCTCATTGCTTGTGTGCTGGTGTTTGCCATCGGGTTGTTGTATGATCGGCCTTTGCTGCCCCAATTGCTATTGGCTATTTCTCTGGCTATTTCTGTTATTCCGGAGGGTCTGCCCGCTACCGCTACCATCGTTATGGCGTTAGGGGTACAGCGTATGGCAAAGAAAAACGCTTTGATTCGCAAATTGCCTGCTGTGGAAACGTTAGGGAATGCTACGGTGATTTGCAGTGATAAAACAGGAACGCTGACTTTAAACAAGATGACAGTGCAGTCTATTGCCGTTAACGGAGATTTTGTGACGGGGCAGGCCAGATCTTTATCCGCCGCCAAAGAAACTTCTTGGGATTTTTATCAGGATTTGATTTATGCCGGAGCTCTTTGTAATGATGCCAGTTTAGATCCGGATCGTCCCGGTGAGATTATCGGTGATCCTACAGAGGGCGCTTTGATCTATATGGCGCAAGATTTCGGAGTAAACCATGATGAATTGGAAGAACAACATCCCAGACTGTTTGAACAACCCTTTGATTCTGATCGGAAACGCATGACCACCGTGCATCAGATGGGCGATCGTTTGGTGGCGTATACCAAAGGGGCGGTAGATGAGATGCTGCCGCTTTGTACCCATATTTTGACAGAGCAGGGCACGCGTCCCATTACTGATGAGGATAAAAAACAAATTCTGGATCTCTGTTTTCATCTGTCAGAACAGGCTTTGCGCGTACTGGGCTTTGCGATGCGTCAATTAGCCCAAGTCCCGGAAGCTGACGATACCGATGTGGAATTTGACTTGACCTTTATCGGCGCTGTGGGCATGATTGACCCGCCCAGAAAAGAAGTGGCTGCCTCTATTGCTACCTGTCACGAAGCGGGGATTCGTACTATTATGATTACGGGAGACCACAAAGTGACCGCGGTGGCTATTGCTAAAGAACTCGGCATCTACCGAGAAGGGAACACGGTGATTTCCGGTGATGAACTGACCGTCATGACCGACGAGGAATTGGATCGCGCTGTAACTACCACCACGGTGTTTGCCCGTGTATCTCCCGCGGATAAGCTGCGGATTATCCATAGTTTGAAACGTATGGGAGAAGTTGCTGCTATGACCGGTGACGGCGTTAATGACTCTCCTGCTTTGAAAGCCGCCGATATCGGGGTCGCTATGGGAATCACCGGCACCGATGTGGCAAAGGACGCCGCCGATATGATTTTGCTGGATGACAGTTTTACGACTATTGCCTATGCCATTAAAGAAGGGCGGCGGGTATACCGTAATATTCAGAAAGTCATTCAATTCCTGTTGGCGGGGAACATTGCGGAGGTCATTACGCTGACAGTTGCGACTCTGCTTAACTGGGACGCGCCTTTGATGGCGGTGCATATTTTATGGGTAAACCTGGCGACGGCGACTTTACCGGCGTTGGCTTTAGGGGTTGACCCCGCCAGCAAAAATATTATGAAACACAAACCTGTAAAATCAGGGACTCTTTTCGAGCGAGATTTGATTTCTCGTGTCATTACTCAGGGGATTTTTGTTGCCTTGCTGACGATGACGGCTTACTGGATCGGTAATTTGACCAGCAGTCATTTGACCGGTCAAACCATGGCTTTTTCCGTGTTGGCGTTTTCTCAGATTCTGCGTTCTTTAAACCAACGCTCCAATTCGGAACCTATCTGGGTACGGGCGGAAGGCATCAATCCTTGGCTGATTGTTTCCTTCCTGGCTTCCTTGATTTTGATGTTGATTATCCTCTTATTGCCGTTCTTCCAAAATGTCTTTGAATTAGCAGATATGTCCGGAACCCAGTGGCTGATTGTCATCGGTCTGGCGTTGCTTTCCGTTGTTCAGATCGAAGTGGTGAAGGCTTTCAAACGCTTTCGCCGCCGTCTGGCAGAACGGAATTGACTAAGAAAGTTTTTGAAGAAATAAAGGGAATTTTATGATGAAAATCGAATGGTTTGTTGGTATGAGAGAAAACGCGTGTAAGATTTTCAGTTAAATGATCGCGGTCGGGGAAAGGGATACTTGGGAAAAGATTCCGCCGCGACGGAGGAAGGACGGTGAGAAAATGGAGTTAAACAAAAAGAATATTTTGCGGATTTTGCTGATTGTCGCAATTTCGCTGCTGATGTTTTGGCTGCTGACTCATTTTAATGATGCCGCTACCATTTTCGGCGGATTCATTGCTTTGATTTCTCCCTTTTTGTTGGGGTTTGCCATGGCGTTTATCATCAATGTACTGATGCGACCGATGGAAAAACTATGGAATAAGTTGTGGCACAAACGTAAAGGTAAATGGGTGGGTTCATTACGCCGCCCCGTCTGCATGCTTGTCAGCATTCTGCTTATTTTTGCTTTGTTGACTTTCATTACATTAATGGTTGTACCGGAACTGAGTCGGACGATGGAGACGTTGATATCTGTTTTCCCGCAATTTCTGCAGCAATTGTCTGATTGGTGGGATCAAGTGTCCGCTTATCTCAGCCGCTATTCCATCACCCTGCCGGAACATGATTTTAACATGGAACAGTTGGGCGAATCTGTCACCGGATTCTTTAATACGACCGTTCCTCAATTTTTCAGCACAACGGTGGGTATTACTACCTCTATTTTCTCCGGAATTTTCAATTTTGTGCTGGGGATTGTGTTTGCCATTTATCTGTTGGGACAAAAAGAGAAGCTGGGTCGTCAAATGCGCAAGGTGTTGCATGCTTATTTGCCGCGGCAAAAAGCCGATCGTGTATTGGAAATCGCGGAATTAAGCAACAAAACATTCAGCAATTTTGTGACAGGTCAGTTGATGGAGGCTTGTATCATCGGCATTCTTTGCTTTGTGGGGATGACGATTTTCTCCATTCCCTATGCTTTGATGGTTTCCGTGTTGGTTGGGTTTACCGCTTTAATTCCGGTATTCGGCGCCTTCATCGGGACTGCCATCGGCGCTTTTCTGATTTTAATGGTAGATCCTATGAAAGCCGTTGGTTTTGTGATATTCATCATTGTTCTGCAACAGTTGGAAAGCAATTTGATCTATCCCAGAGTAGTGGGAAAATCGGTAGGTCTTTCCGGCATTTGGGTGTTGGCGGCAGTGACCATCGGCGGCAGTCTGTTCGGTGTGTGGGGTATGCTGATCAGCGTCCCCCTTTGCTCCGTTTTGTATGTGCTGTGGGGGCAGAATATCAACCATCGCTTACGGGAAAAAGAAGCGGCTCAGGCAGCGGCGGATGCGGTTGAGCCATCCGCGCAATCGGAAAAAACGACGGAATCTCTGCCGGATTCTGTGAAATAGGACGGCTTTTGAACAAAAAAGCAGTAACAAAAAAATCCCTGCTCCGAAATGGGGCGGGGATTTGCTTTTTTTGCGGAATTCATCGCTAATCCCCATGCTTTTGCGGTCGTTATCCCTAATAATAAGGGATAACGGTTCAATGTTAAAATTACACTAAAAAAGGAGAAGTTTGATGGGAATTTATGAAGAATTGCAAGCGCGTGGTTTGATCGCGCAGGTTACTGATGAAGAAGAAATACGGGATTTAGTCAATACCGGAAAAGCCACCTTCTATATCGGCTTCGATCCCACCGCCGACTCTCTCCATGTTGGTCATTTTATGGCGCTTTGTTTGATGAAACGTCTGCAAATGGCCGGGAACAGACCGGTGGTGCTCATTGGCGGCGGCACGGGTTATATCGGTGACCCTTCGGGGCGGACGGATATGCGCACGATGATGACTCCGGAAATCATCCAGCACAACTGCGAGTGCTTTAAAAAACAAATGGAGCGTTTTATCGAGTTTGGAGACGGAAAAGCCATCATGGTAAATAATGCTGACTGGCTCCTGGATTTGAATTATATTGAAATGATTCGGGATGTGGGCGCGTATTTTTCCGTAAACAATATGCTGCGGGCGGAATGTTATAAACAACGGATGGAAAAAGGATTGTCCTTCTTGGAATTCAACTATATGATTATGCAGTCCTATGATTTTTATCATCTTTATAAAGAATACGGCTGTAATATGCAGTTCGGCGGAGATGATCAGTGGTCTAATATGTTAGGCGGTACGGAGTTGATTCGCAAAAAATTGGGCAAAGACGCTTACGCCATGACCATTACGTTGTTGATGAATTCCGAAGGCAACAAAATGGGAAAAACCGCCAAAGGCGCTGTTTGGCTGGATCCCAATAAAACCTCTCCCTTTGAGTTTTATCAATACTGGCGCAATGTGGGAGACGCGGATGTGCTGAAATGCATTCGGATGCTCACCTTCCTGCCTCTGGAACAAATCGATCAGATGTCTGATTGGCAGGGTAGCCAATTGAATGAAGCCAAAGAAATTTTGGCTTATGAGTTGACCGCGTTGGTGCATGGGGAAGAAGAGGCGGAAAAAGCCAAAACCGCTTCCCACGCTTTGTTTGCGGGCGGCGGTGATGATTCCGATATGCCGACTACCCAGCTGACCGCGAATCAATTGCAGGAAGGTAAAATTGCGATTTTAGATTTGCTTTCCGCCTGTGAGTTGATTCCCAGCCGCAGCGAAGGTCGTCGCCTGATTCAGCAGGGCGGTGTGGTTGTGGATAATGAAAAAGTGGACTCTATCGACTATGAGGTTTCTGAGGAGGCGTTGCGAAAAGGCGTCAAAATCCGTAAAGGCAAAAAGAAATTTCATAAAGCGATTTTGAAATAACAACGGCACGGAACCTATCCGTCGGTTTTGAAACCGCGGATAGGTTTTTTCCAATGGTTTGCGGTTGTCCGCTCGAAAAAAGGAGGAGGATTCAATTGGATATTTTGTATGTAAATGCTTGCCTGCGGAAAGAATCTCGCACGAAGTGGTTGGCCGATCGCGTTTTAGAAAAAGAATTAGGAAAATATTCCAATGCTCGCGTCAAAGAAATGGAATTGCAACGTCTGGCAATGGAGCCTTTGACTGAAGAACGCCTGCGTCAGCGAAACACCTTGCTACAAGAAGGGAAAACCCGCGATTCGCTGTTTGCCTTGGCCAATCAATTCGCCGCCGCGGATCGAATTATTGTAGCGGCGCCGTATTATGATTTGCAATTTCCTGCATTGTTGAAGGTCTATCTGGAAAATATCTGCGTTTGCGGAATTGCTTTTCGCTATAGTGAAGAAGGTATTCCTATCGGTCTTTGTAAGGCGGACGAATTGATTTATGTGACTACGGCGGGCGGTTATTTAGGTGATTTGGATTTTGGTTTCACTTATTTGCAAGGACTTTGTCAAATGCTGGGCATCCCCAAACAGCGACAGATTGCCGCGGAAGGGCTGGATATTGTGAGCAATGACCCGCAGATGATTTTGCGGACAGCAGCCAATAATATTTGAGTTTCTCCAAGAACCGGCATTCTTTTATGCCGGTTCTTTTTTGTAAAAATGATTCTCTTTGAAAAATTTTTTAGAGGGGAACCTTGATATTATCGGATAAATAGAATATAATAGATGGGACACAATAAAAAAAGGTGGGTTAGAAAATGATTTTTCAAAATGTGCTGGAGGCCATGGGCCATACTCCCATGATTCGGTTAAACCGCATGGTGGATGAGAACAGCGCTGAAGTTTTGGTGAAGTTTGAAGGCTTGAATGTGGGCGGCTCTATCAAAAGCCGTACCGCTTACAATATGATTATGGACGCGGAGCGTCGAGGATTGCTTCGTCCCGATTCCATCATCGTGGAACCTACCAGCGGTAACCAAGGCATCGGACTTGCGCTGGTGGGAGCGGTGAAGGGATATGAGACAATCATCATTATGCCGGATTCTGTCAGCGAAGAACGCCGTAAATTGGTACAGCATTACGGCGCGCGGGTGATTTTGGTGCATGACGCGGGCAATATCGGAGATTGCATCGATGAATGTATGAAGATGGCCATGAAGATGCAGGAAGAGAATCCTCGGGTCTATGTTCCTCAGCAATTTGACAATCCTGCCAATCCGCTGACTCACAAATATACCACGGGGTTAGAAATTTTGGAACAGGTGGGCGGCCGTATCGATGGGTTTTGCTCCGGTGTGGGGACTGGCGGCACCATCAGCGGCATCGGCGAAACATTGAAAGCCCAGAACCCCGATATTGTAATTTGGGCGGTGGAACCGGAACATGCAGCCATTTTGGCGGGCGGAACGGTGGGTACTCATTTGCAGATGGGGATCGGTGACGGTTTGATTCCGAACAATTTAAATCAGCAGATTTATGAAGATATTTATATTGTGACGGATGAAGAGGCTATTCAGACAGCGAAAGATTTGGCGCGGCTGGAAGGGTTGATGTGCGGTATTTCCAGCGGTACCAATGTGGCGGCCGCCATTAAACTGGCAAAAAAATTGGGAAAAGGCAAAACGGTAGTGACTATTTTGCCCGATACGGCGGAGCGTTATTTTTCCACACCGTTGTTTGACCGAGACGAAGAGAATGCCGCCGTGGGAAAAGAAGCAAATTCGTGAGAAAAATAGGGAAAAATTGAGAAATAATGGGAGAAAGTAGAGATTTTCTTTGCTTTCTCTTTTTTTATGGCACCCTGTATGGTATAATGATACTATTATAGTGCGTTTATAAAGGAGATTCGAAATTGCGAAAAGGATACCGATATGCGTACATAAGACAAAAATAGAACAATAGAGTAAGGAGGGCATTGTATGAAAATTCACGAGTATCAAGCGCAGGCACTGCTGAGAGAATATGGAATCAATGTGCCGGACGGCTATTTGGCCTATGACGCTGCGGAAGCGGTGGAAGCCGCCAAAAAACTGAACAGCGGTGTGTATGTGTTGAAAGCACAGGTTCATTCCGGCGGTCGCGGCAAAGCAGGCGGTGTGAAAATCGCGAAGAATCTGGACGAAGTGCGGGAATACGCCGCGGAACTGATTGGTAAACGATTGTATACCAAACAGGCCGGTCCCGAAGGTAAGCTGGTCAGAAAAATTCTGGTTACAGGCGGAGCCGATATTCAGCAGGAATATTATTTCAGCATGACGGTGGATAATGACAGTGCCGGTTTAGTGATGATCGCTTCCGCGGACGGCGGTACGGAAATTGAGGAAACCGCCGAAAAACATCCGGAAAAAATCGCCCGAGAAAATATCAGCTTGATGATGGGCGTCCGCGGTTATCAAATCAAAAATGTTGCTGCGGTGCTGGGTTTTACCGGTGAACTGTATCAAGAGTTTGCCGCCATGGTGCAGAACATGTACCGTCTGCTGCGGGAAAAAGACTGCTCCTTGGTAGAAATCAACCCTCTGATTCTCAATGGGGAAGGTCATTTGGAAGCCATTGACGCGAAGGTGAACTTTGATGATAACGCTTTGTATCGCCACCCGGAAATCGCTGCGCTGCGTGACGAAACAGAAGAAGATCCTAAAGAAATCCAGGCGGAAAAATGCAACCTGAACTATATTGCTTTGGACGGTACCATCGGCTGCATGGTCAACGGAGCCGGTTTGGCAATGGCTACGATGGATATCATCAATTATTATGGAGGCAAAGCCGCCAATTTCCTGGATGTTCCCGGAGTTGCCACGGAAGAAAATATTACCGAAGCTTTTAAAATTCTTCTTTCGGATCCCAACGTGAAGGGAATTTTGGTTAATATTTTCGGAGGCATCATGCGTTGCGATTTGATTGCTCACGGTATTGTGAACGCCGCTAAAGAAACTAATCTCGGGGTACCGGTAGTCGTGCGTTTGAACGGTACCAATGTGGAAGAAAGCCGGAAGATTTTGGCGGAATCCGGTTTGAATCTGATTTCCGAAGATGATTTGGCAACAGCAGTGAAAAAATGTATTGCCAGTGCGGGAGGTGCGAAGGAATGAGTATTTTGGTTGATCAAAACACCCGATTGATTGTTCAGGGTCTGACTGGTTCTCAGGGCAGATTTCACGCGGAACAAATGATGAAATACGGAACCAACATCGTCGCCGGTGTGACACCGGGCAAAGGTGGGCAGACTTGCTTGGGCGTTCCGGTGTTTGATACGGTAAAACAGGCTAAGGCCGCGACCGGCGCCAATGTTTCTGTGATTTATGTGCCTGCCAAATTTGCGGCGGATTCCATTTTGGAAGCCATCGACGCCGAACTGGATTTGGTGGTTTGTATTGCGGAAGGTATCCCGGTGCTGGATATGGCGCGGGTGAAAAACTATCTGCGTGGTAAGAAGACCAAATTGATCGGCGGTAACTGCCCCGGTTTGATTTCTCCCGGAAAATGTAAAGTGGGCATTTTGCCTGCGCATATCCATCGCCAAGGACATATCGGTGTGGTTTCCCGTTCCGGAACCTTGACCTATGAAGCGGTGAATCAGCTTTCTCTCCACAACATCGGTCAGAGTACGGCAGTGGGAATCGGCGGCGATCCTATCAAAGGGATGGGATTTGTGGATGTATTGAAGCTGTTCAATGAAGATGAAGATACCTACGGTGTTGTGATGATCGGAGAAATCGGCGGCACCGGTGAAGAAGAAGCGGCGCAATGGATCAAAGAAAATATGAAAAAACCGGTGGCCGCGTTTATTTCCGGTCGGACGGCTCCTCCCGGTAAACGAATGGGTCATGCCGGCGCGATCATTTCCGGCGGCAAAGGTACCGCGGCAAGCAAATGCGCTGCTCTGGAAGCGGCGGGTATTGTAGTGGCGCCTACTCCCGATCAAATCGGTGAAGCGATGATCACAGCGCTGAAAAAAGCGGGCATCTATGAAAAATGCTTGATTAACGAGTAAACGTTTGACCAGCAGTAGAAAGCCTTGTGATTTGTTAGGGACGGTCTTGTTTGATATCCCCGCTGCAAAAATCCAAAGAAAATTGGATTTATTTCGGATCCAAACCCGACAGAGTTTCTGTCGGGTTTTCTTTTTGGGCGATGAATTACAAATATCATAAATCAAAGGTTACGACGCGGGGACGGCTGGCGCGGACGAAAAGCAAGCGAATGAGACGCGAGAATGTTATAGATGGGAAAGTTCTGTCGGCAAAGCCTTTGGGAGCGGAAAAAATTGCCATCATCTGAACTTATCCTGAATTATCGGGAAATGACTTGCTTTTTCAGGGGGAAATATATTACAATGGGAGAAAGAGATTATGAAAAGAAACGCTGTGGGAAACGGAGTGTGTACATATGCGAAAAAGAAGATTATGGTTCGCGGTGCTTTTGTTGCTATTATTGACGGTGGCATTGACGGCATGTGGACAGGAAAAGGAAGTGCAGCTGAACAATACCACGGAATATGAGAGTGAAAATCTTGGCTTCTCTATTTCTATGGATGAAGATTTGTTTTCGGTAATTGTGTTTGACGCTTACAAAGAAGGTTACGACGGCACACTGGATACTCATAAATGGAAAAATACCATTTCTGCGGAATTTGACGGTGTGACGGTTCCGCTCTTTTATGTCAATGTGTATGATGGGGAATATACAGAAGAATCCATTACGACGAATTTCCCCGATGATGTGTATTTGGGTACGGCGGAAGGCTTTACTTATACCATGGCGTTCAGTGTGGATGGTGACGGCGCCGCTGTCAGCGACCTTAGCGCATATCAAGAAATGATGGATCGGTATGTTTATGATCTGCCGGAATATACCATTATTTTTGGTTATGGAGACGCCTTGGTACATGACGCGGACAACACCGAACCGAAATTGGCCTGGGCTAGAGCGCTGAGCGGTCGTATGCTTTCCATTGATCCGGTGGTTATGGTAGTAGACGGCGATGAGGAAATGATTAATCAAATGACTGCCGCCGGTGTGACTCCGGATTTTTCCTATGGTTATATGATTTGGAACGAACAGGAAGAAAATGCGGAAGTAGAAATGGCGGAGGGCGCGGCAATTTATTTGCTGGATCCTACCACCTATGATTTTGTGGAAGCGACAGAAGAAGATTTGCAAAATCGCATTGCGGAGGGGGATCTTTTGCTTAGTTATTTAACAGAAAACGGCAGAATTGTTGAGATTTATGAGCAATATTTGAATGTCCCCGTAACCGAAGGTGCAGATGTTGAGGAATAAAAAAGAAAACTGCAGCAGCAGAAAAATAAAAAGAAAAAACAGGTTTGCGACCTGTTTTTTCTATGGGTTGAAACGGTCGCGAGAAGGAAGGCAAAAGGTGAGAAAAATCAATGAAAAGAGGCTGTATGCTTTGTCCTCGGAATTGCGGGGCTGACCGCGGAAGTGGTGAAATTGGATATTGTCGGGTGGATGATCGGCCGCGAGTAGCACGGGCGGCGCTGCATTTCTGGGAGGAACCCTGTATCTCCGGGGAAAATGGCTCCGGAACGGTGTTTTTTTCCGGTTGTAATTTAGGCTGTGTTTTTTGTCAAAATCAGGCAATTTCTCGCGGACAGGCGGGAAAAATTATCACGGTGGAACGACTGGCGGAAATCTTTCTTGAGCAGGAAGCGCGAGGCGCCAGTAATCTCAACTTGGTTACGCCGAGCCATTATACACCCGCTGTGGTCGCCGCTTTGCGCTTGGCCAAAGGAAACGGTTTTTCTCTGCCGGTGGTTTGGAATTCTTCTTCTTATGAGAAAGTGGAAACATTGAAAATCCTGGAAGGATTGGTAGATGTTTATTTGCCTGATATGAAATATAAGGCAGAGCGAATCTCGTCTCGTTACGCCAATGCCGCGGACTATTTCCCAACGGCAAGCGCGGCTTTAGCGGAAATGCATCGCCAACAGCCGCGCTTAGTGTTCGACGGGACAGGTCTGCTGCGAAAAGGCTGTTTAGTGCGGATCTTGTTGTTGCCCGGTTGTTTGGAAGACGTGAAGCAATTGTTGGCGTCTTTATTTGCGCGATACGGAAACTCTGTTTATTTCAGTTTGATGGCGCAGTATACGCCGGTGGGAGATTTGCGGAATTATCCGGAAATTAATCGGCGGATTCGGGAGGATGAGTATGAAGAATGGTTGGAATATGCCGTCAGTCTTGGGGTAGAACAGGCATTTGTGCAGGAATTGGATTCAGCGGATGTTTCTTTTGTGCCGGAGTTTAACGGGAAAGGAGTTTAAGGCGCTTCGGTGATGGGAGCCTCCAATGTATAGTCGGCGGGCAACAGTGTGAATTGGGTAACAATGTTCAGCTGACCTTCTACGGAATTATTGGTCAGCTTGCCGTTTACCACGACTTTGGTTAGTAAGTCATCGCTGCAATAAACAGTGTAAACCAAATCGGTGAAATATTGAGTCAGCGCATTTTCCGATAAGGAAGGGGAAAAGCGAAAGCAGCGGCTGTTTCGTTCTTCCGCGGCGAGTTCCTCAATTTCTCCATAATCGGAAATTTCCAATTGCTTTAAGGGATTGGTTTCGTAAAAGAGGGCGTTTTCCTCTTCCTCTGTTCGTTCAATGGTTTTTTGCCATTGCTCGGTTACAGGATCCAGACGATAGGTGCTGTCGCCCAGCCGGTAGAGATGCAGCGGACTGCCGAGAATTTCTCCTTCCAGATGGGTATTGCCGTTTTGCAGCAATTCTCCATGGATGTTTCCGTATTCTTTGCTGGCTCCTTCCACTGTGAGATGACTGACCATTTGGTAGCTGAGAGCAGGAGCGTCCTCCAGGTGAGCGATGGCGGTGTTTAAAGCGGCTTGGGGATCTTCTGCCGAACCCGGAATCGGCAGTAGTTTCCAGGAAAGCAAGAGCAGGAACAATACCACGGGGATGATTAAAATCGTTTTTTTGCGGGGCAGTTTCATGGCGTAAACTCCTTTCTGTCGGATTGCGATAAAGAGTATGAAATCCCGGTGGAAAAAATTCGTGATTTTTCTTGCTATTTGATTTTTTTAAGAAGGGATTTGCGTTTCTTTACAGAATTTAAACATTAAGAGTTTGGAGGGAATTTTCATGGAACATGATGTGACCGTTTTGTTGAGCGAGGAGGAAATCCATCGAAGGCTGGATGATCTGGCGGCGGAAATCGATAGTTATTATCAGCGTTCCGGCGTGGAAGAGGTTGTTGTGATCTGCGTTTTAAAAGGCAGCTTGATTTTTACGGCTGATTTGATTCGCAAAATGAAAACCGCCACTGTGTTGGATTTTCTGAAAGTCTCCAGCTATGACGGAGTTCGTTCAACAGGCAATATTGTTTTCGAAAATGAGCTCTCTCTGGATATTACCGGAAAGCACCTGCTGATTGTGGAAGACATCATTGACACAGGGAATACATTGAGCTGTGTTATTGAGAAATTGTGGGAAAGCGAGCCTCAGAGTATCAAACTTTGCTCTTTCCTGGATAAGCCTGCTCGGAGAGAGGTCAAATTGCTGGGAGATTTTATCGGGTTTTCTATTCCTGATCATTTTGTGGTGGGCTACGGGTTGGATTACAATGAACGATACCGCAATTTGCCTTTTTTGGGAATTCTGAAACCGGAAGTATACGAAGGATAATAGAGTTTTGCTTTTCATAGAATGAATATGGAAAAGTATTGAAATAAAACAGACGAGAACGGAACCAAGAAAAAAAGGGGGATTTCTTATGATTGAAAATGTCAATGTACTTTGGGATGTTTGTCAACAGATGACAAACAACCTAAGAGCAAATGCAAAAAGATTGGGAGAAATGTCTGAGGAAGAATTGGACACAATCACCAATGAATCCGGTATTTACGCTGCTTTCTATAATGGCCGTCAGCTTGGTCTGGGTCTGGGGAAAAGCAATGAACTGGAAATTGTATTCATGGGTGAAAACGATCGTTTCCGCCGGGATATGATAGAAGAAAACACCGGAAATTCCGGGATTAGAAGATCACTGGCCGCGATGCTTTCTATGTTGCTTGAATTGAAAGCCAAGCCCGCCAGCGAAGATCCTGCTGATTTAGATCGATTTGATAACTATGCATTGATTAAAGTAAGCGAAGAAAAATTATCCGACTGGATGAAGAAAAACCTCTATATCGGTCATATTGCCGTTCCCGCAGCGGATGTGGAAAAATATATTCAGGCAATGGTAGACTGCAATGCCCCTGTTTTTAATTTGCGAAACAATAAAGGCAACCAATTTGGTTCCGAAGTAAAACATTACCGCAAAATCATGACCGAGCAGGCCAGATTGTATGAAGCGGAAAACGCTTGAAAAAAGGAGAATCCATTATTCCCGTTCTGTTGAAAAACATATGAAGAACATAAAAACCGAAGTCGACTCCGGAAAGTAGACTTCGGTTTTTTTGATAAATGTAATTCGGAAAAGAAAAGACCGAAAAATTTTTTCTCGGATAAAAAATTTGGAAAAACGGTTATAAATAGGATAAGGAGGAACAAAGCGTTATTTTTTCTGATTCAAACGACAAAAAATATGTAGGCGCGGGCTTTGCCCACGCCACGCCGTTTAGTCGCAACAGTTATCGGCACGGTTTACAGAACGATTGTCGTTTCTGTTTTCCGCTTTGTTACGGTTTTTGTTTTCGGCACGATTGTCACTTTTGTTTTCAGTACGGTAGACACTTCTGTTCTGGTTGTTTTCTTTTCTGTTTTTGGCCATGTCTTTTCCTCCTTGAATTCTGGATTCATTTCTATTGTCTCTTGCTTGCTGAATTCTATGTATCGTCTTTTTTGGTTTTTTTTGGTTGAATCATTCGAAAAGGGATAAATCTTTTTTGTAACAGCGGGATACCTCTTTGAAGAGCGGTTTTTACGGGGAAGCCATAAAAACCTATTGCAAAAATCTTGCGCTTATGCTATACTCATGGTAGATTGAGCAAAGCGTTGATGAAGAAAAGTAGTCCGAACACAGGACCTGGCAGGGAATGGATGTCATGGACTGGAAGCATCCAGAGGTACGGTCGGATGAAGTTCCCTTCTGAGTTGATCGGGTGAAAACACAGTAGTCCGATTCGGTTGTTCTCCGTTAGCGGAACGGAAGATGTACATTTCCCAAAATTTCGGGAAATTTCATGTTCGACAGAGTGAGCCGTCAGGCTAACTTGGGTGGTACCACGGAATTTTTCGCCCCAACGAAAGTTGGGGCGTTTTTTTGTTTCCGCCTTTCTTGGAAAAGAGATTCCGAAACAAAATCTTCGACGCCGTGGGGAAATCCTCGGAAGAGTCTCCTTTTAATTTTTTAATCATCAGCTGTTTTGTGCAAGGGGTTTATTCCACAAGAAAATAAGAGCGCGTAACAAAACAGCGTGACAGGCGCGGAATTATCGGGATCTTCGCAGCTGTTTTGAATCAGCGTGAGGAGGTATTTTTGGGATGTTTTATAATGAGAAAATGGAAACCATGAGCAGAGACGAATTGATGACTCTGCAAGAACAGCGGTTGAAAAAAACCGTCGCTTATTGCTATGAGAGAATGCCTTTCTATAAGAAAAAATTTGATGAAATCGGCTTGCTCCCCGGAGATATCAAAACATTGGATGACTTATCCAAACTACCCTTTACCGTCAAAACAGATTTGCGGGACAATTATCCGGATGGTTTGCAAGCAGCGGATAATAAAGACATCATTCGTTACCATGCCTCCAGCGGCACAACAGGCAAACCCATCGTCGCCATGCATACCAGAGAAGACGTTGAAATGTGGTCGGAGTGCGTTTGCCGTTGTTTGGCTATGTACGGATTGACCAAAGAAGACCGCGTTCAGGTCAGCTATGGATACTCTCTGTTCACGGGCGGCTTGGGGCTGCATGACGGCGCCACCAAATACGGATGCGCGGTGTTGCCTACTTCCAGCGGCAACACTCAAAAACAATTGATGCTGATGAAGGATTTAAGAATGACTGCTTTGGCCTGCACGCCTTCTTACGCCTTATATCTGTCCGAATTGTTGATGGAACAGGGACTTTCTCCGGAAGAAGTTCCTTTGAAGCACGGTATATTCGGCGCGGAACCTTGGACGGAAGAAATGCGTCAGACTTTGGAAGAGCGTATGGGAATTCACGCCCATGATATTTACGGTCTGACAGAAATTTGCGGACCCGGAGTAGGCGGTGATTGTGAATATCATAACGGAATCCACCTTTGGGAAGATAACTTTATTGTAGAAGTGATCAATCCAAAAACCGGTGAAGTATTGCCTCCGGGCAGCATGGGAGAAATTGTGTTCACCACCATCAATAAAACCGGTATGCCGGTGTTGCGTTATCGCACCCGTGATCTTTCCCATATCACCATTGACAAATGCGAATGCGGCAGAACCATGGCGCGTATGGGCAAGATTGTCGGACGCAGCGATGATATGATGATCATCCGCGGCGTCAATGTATTCCCCAGCCAAGTGGAAAGTGTTTTAATCAATCTGAACAAAACAGCGCCTTTCTTCCATATGATTGTTGATCGTAAAGGAACTCTGGATACTTTGGAAATCCAGGTGGAAGTAAACAATACGACAGACGAAATCCGCGGTCTGGAACAACTGCGTGATGAAATTGCCACTGAACTGAAGAGTGTCATCGGTATTGCCGCGAAAGTGACATTGGTAGAACCCAAATCTCTGCCGCGCAGCCAGGGCAAAAATAAGCTGGTTACCGATAAGAGAACTCAGGTAAATTATTAAAGAAAGATTTCCGTGTCAGACGGAAATTGTTCCGACTCCCTTGCGGTCTTGGAAAAATTTCTGTATAATGAAGGCAGAGGAACAGCGATAATATTCAGGGAAATAAAAGGCGGTGTTATTATGTTTATTACACAGATTTCGGTATTTTTGGAAAATAAAAAAGGTCGTTTGGCAAAAGTAACAGAAACTCTGGCGGAAGCAGGTGTGGATTTGCGTGCTATGTCCATGGCGGATACCTCGGATTTTGGGATTTTGCGTTTGATTGTCGATGACAATGAAAAGGCGATGAAGGCTTTGCAAGATGCCGGTTTTGCGGCTTCTCAGAACAAAGTGATCGCCGTTGCATTCAAAGACGAAGTGGGGGCTATGGCCAGAACTTTGAAAGTTTTTGAAGATAATGCCATTAATGTGGAATATCTCTATGTGTTCTTTGCTCAAAATGACAGTAAAGTGGTGACAGTTTTCCGTGTTGTGGATGAGAACAAAGCCATTGAAATTTTGGAACAAAACCATATCTGTGTTCTTACGGAAGAGGATATTAAATAAGAGTTCAATACCAAAAAGAGAGTTCATCTTCGGATGAATTCTCTTTTTTTCTGTACAAAAGGATGTTCTTGCGGACATAAAAAATTCCGATATCCGTCACGGTGCGTCAGGATAGCATCGTCAAGAGGGATTAGGTATTTCTTTTAAAGAAAATCATCTTGAATAATATTTCAAAAGCTTTTGTTGTTGCCCCTTGTTCCTTTTTTCAGAATCAGGTATAATAGAGGAAGTTGCGGGATATGGATGAATCAGAGAAATCGAAGGAGGATGTTTATGAGAATGGGTGATTCTTTTGATAGAGGGGAAAATGAAATGCGGCCGGTTACCATCGAAAAAGGATTTATGCCTTATGCGGAAGGTTCCGCTTTGATCACCTGCGGTCATACGAAAGTAATTTGCACCGCCACGGTGGAAGCGGGGGTCCCCAAATTTATGGAAGAAGAGGAGGGGGGATGGCTGACCGCGGAATATTCCATGCTGCCGCGGGCAACCCAAACGCGGAACAATCGCCCTATCGGGAAAGTGAACGGACGCAGTCAGGAAATCCAGCGGCTGATCGGCCGCAGCCTGCGAGCGGCGGTGGATCTGCCCAATCTCGGTCCCTATACCATCAAAGTAGATTGTGATGTGATGCAGGCGGACGGAGGCACCAGAACCGCCTCTATTACCGGCGCTTATGTGGCGGTGGTGGAAGCGCTGCGGTATATGCAGAAGAATAATATGTTGCCTGTCAATTTTTCACAAAAGCTGCCCTTGCGTGGGCAGGTGGCGGCGGTTAGCGTCGGTATTGTAGCGGGGGTTTCCTGTTTGGATCTTTGCTATCAAGAGGACAGCAGGGCGGATGTGGATATGAATGTGGTGCTGCTACGCAAAGTTGCAGAGACAGAAAATCATATTGTGGAAATTCAAGGTACTGCCGAACAAGAAAGCTTCAGCCGGACGCAGCTGAACCAATTGTTGGATTTGGCGGAAGTCGGTATTGAAGGATTATTCCGTTTGCAGCGGGACGCGTTAGGCTGTGCGGAATAACAAATTGAAAAACAAAGGAGTTTGATTATGGAACTTTTGTTGGCAACGGAAAACCAAAATAAAGTACAAGAACTGTCTAAAATGTTGGATCCGGAAAAATGGCAGGTAAGATCTTTGCGTGATTTTCCGCGAGTGGTTATTCCGCCGGAAGATGCTCCGGATTTCCTCGGAAATGCTTTGATCAAAGCACGAGCAGCGGCGCAGCAGACGGGTTTGTTGACTTTGGCGGATGATTCGGGATTGGCGGTGGATGCCTTAGACGGCGCGCCCGGCGTACGATCCGCGCGTTATGCCGGGGAAGAACATGATGATGACGCGAATAATCGCAAACTGCTTCGAGCATTGGCGGGAGTTCCTTCAGAAAAAAGAACGGCGCGTTTTCTTTCTTGCATTGTTTTGGTGACGCCGGAAGGGATAGAATATCACACGGTGGGTACCTGCGAAGGGCGCATTGCTTTGGCGCCGTCGGGAACAGGAGGGTTTGGCTACGATCCGCTGTTTTTGGTGGATGGTTTGGGAAAAACGATGGCGGAGTTATCCATGGAAGAAAAAAACGCCGTCAGCCACCGAGGAAAAGCTTTAAAAGAAATTTTACTGAAATTAAATGAAATCTATTGATTTTTCTCTTGAAATGTGGTATATTAATTAACGGACAGTCTTCTGCGGGTGTAACTCAATGGTAGAGAGTCAGCCTTCCAAGCTGAATACGTGGGTTCGATTCCCATCACCCGCTCCATTTTTTTTACTGTCTTGCGCTGATAGCTCAGCTGGATAGAGCAACGGACTTCTAATCCGTAGGTCGGGGGTTCGAATCCCTTTCAGCGCGCCATCTAAGCCCTTGCGGAACCCAGATATGGCGCCCGAAAGGGTTTCTTTTATTTTTCGAACTGATTTACAACAAAATCTTGGAGCAAGTATGACGCCGTATTTTGCGGCGGTTTATTTTTAGTTGATAATAATGTGATATTCTATAAAGAAAGAAAATAAAAAGATCTGCTGTTTGAATCTTGTAAAAGGTTGGCGGATAGGGCGGAGCGGCAGATTGTCTGGAGGAAACAACGTGAATGATTTAACAAAAAATATCAACTTAAACGAGATTGTTCTCACCAATGACATTTTGGACAAGATCGCGACTAAAGAGGCTGTGAGTTGGGTAAAGAATTATACGGAACCTTTCCGCCAGTTGATGGTGTATTATAAATGCGCGATGATGTCGGTTGAAACAAAGTTTCGCGTGTTAAGCGAAGAATATTCGTTGTCTTATTCTCGTAATCCCATCCAATCCATTAAGACTCGTTTGAAATCTTTTGAAAGTATTTTTGAAAAATTAGGTCGCAAAGGATTTCCGCGTTCTGTGGAATCATTGGAAAAGAACCTGAATGATGTGGCGGGGGTACGGGTGATTTGCTCTTTCCCGGAAGATGTATATATGTTGGCGGATGCTCTTTTGCAGCAAGATGATGTGCATTTGCTGGAAACCAAAGATTATATTAAAAATCCAAAACCAAACGGTTATCGCAGCTTGCACTTAATTGTGGAGGTTCCTATCTTTTTGGCAAATACCAAAAAGATGATGAAGGTGGAAATTCAGCTACGTACCATTGCGATGGATTTTTGGGCGACACTGGAACATCAGTTGAAATATAAGAAACATCTGAAGGGAGCGGAAACCATCAGCGACGAGTTGTACCGCTGCGCGGAAATCAGCGCGAAGTTGGACACCAAAATGGACGAGATTCGCAAAACTTTGGAAAGCATCAACCGAGTCGATTCCGATCATTCCGTTACGGAATCTTTGCGGGAAAATCGGGAGCGAGCGTAAGAAAACAGATGTTTTTCAGATTTTATTGAGAATTTGTTCATCTGTTGCACACATAAACAATCTATAATAAAATCGTAAGGCGAGGAGATAGTGTAACAGACTTTTTCAATTTTCTTTTCAAATCCTAAAATTCATAGCAAAAAGACCTGATTGCCGTCAGGTCTTTTTGTTATGAAGGGAATGATCAGGAAAAAGATTTTTTCTAAAAAAATAAAGAAAAGTTAACAAACAGTTTATATTCACCCGTTATGATATAACCATACCAAGGATGAAGCAAATACCAAAAACCTCAAATAATATAAATTCTTTTAATCCCTTTTCTAAAAAAATGAACGAAAGAGCCTACGTCAGTAGGCTCTTTCGTTTTTTAAGAAAACTTTGCTTATGGAAGCTGTTTGGCAATAGGTTGTTTCCGTCTGATTGTTTGAAGATTCTTCAGGGTTATTCTTTGGTAGTAAAGGGGAATTTTTTTCAGACGTTTGTTTTATGATTTTCCTTTGTTGATTGTACGTATCATGGCGTTCGCTTAAATGTCTTTTTCCCGCGTTTTGATATCGTCACAAATTGCGAGGAAAGCAGCTTGATTCGGAAGTCTTTTAAAAAGGGTTATTTATCGGATTGAAGCGTGTGGTTGAATCGCTGCCCGGTAAAAGCAATAATCAAAGCAGAAACAAAAACGAACAAAGAAACAAATAAGAAAATTCCGAAAAGAGGGGAAAAAATAAGAAACCTCTGTTTTGAAAAACAGAGGTTAAATGGTGCCGAAGGCGGGACTTGAACCCGCACGTTGTCGCCAACACTGGATTTTGAGTCCAGCGCGTCTGCCAATTCCACCACTTCGGCATGAGATATGCGTTCTTGCATCAGCAAGATTTATTATACACAAAAACGGGGCAAAAAGCAAGTCTTTTCTGAAAAAATTTTTTCTTTTTTTTATTAGGGAAAAAAGACGGTTGGTAAGGTGATTTTGTCAATCTGTTTGGAAGGGTCATTGATTTGCGGCGATGGAGAGCGTATAATAAAAGAAAAGGAACTGAAAAGAGAAAGAAACTATGATCTTTGTGTGGAGACAAGGAGGCTGCTATGAAGCAACGGTCACGTTTTGTTTGTCAGGAATGCGGAGCGACCAGCCCCAAATGGCAGGGGAGGTGTACTGCCTGCGGCGCTTGGAATTCCATGGTAGAAGAACAGCCACAGCCGGAATTATCCTCTCGGCGCGGCGTGATGGTAGGCGCGGAGAATAGCGCTCCTTTGCCCATGAATCAGGTTGATCTCAGCCGAGTGCGGCGTTTTCCCGTCGGCATAGATGAATTAGACACAGTATTAGGCGGTGGTTTGGTCCCCGGTTCTTTTGTTTTGTTGGGCGGAGAACCCGGCATCGGTAAAAGCACCATTTTGTTACAGTTGGCATTGGCGGTCAGCGGGAGCCTGGGGAATGTACTGTATGTCAGCGGAGAAGAAAGCTCCGCTCAGGTTCGAATGCGAGCGGAACGTCTGGGGGCAGTTTCCGAGCGCCTGTTGCTGTTGACGGAAAATAATTTAGAATTGATTTTATATCATGCGAAAAAAAGTAACTGTAAACTTTTGATTGTGGATTCTATTCAGACGGTTTTTTTGCCGGAACTTTCGGCAGCTCCGGGCAGTGTGTCCCAGGTGCGCCAATGTGGCTCTGAATTGCTGCGTCTGGCCAAAGACAGTGGTATTACGGTTATTTTGGTGGGTCATGTAACCAAAGAGGGAACTTTGGCGGGGCCACGAGTGTTGGAGCACATGGTAGATACGGTGCTGTATTTTGAAGGGGAACGCATCAGTAGTTTGCGCCTGCTTCGCGCCATTAAAAATCGTTTTGGCTCTACCAATGAATTGGGTGTTTTCGAGATGACCGGCAGAGGATTGCTGCCTGTCAGCGATCCTACAGCGGTATTTCTTTCACGTCATGAAAATCGCGTCAGCGGATCCACAGTGGGGTGCGCGTTGCAGGGAACGCGTCCGGTGATGTTAGAAATCCAGGCTTTGACCAGTCCCAGTTCCTTTGGCAATCCTCGGCGTCTTGCTTCGGGCATTGATTATAACCGCTTGCTGATTATCATTGCGGTGCTGGAGAAAAAGATTGGGTTACATTTGGGAGATCAAGATATTTATCTCAATGTGATCGGGGGTCTGAAGGTGGACGATCCATCCATTGATCTGGCTATTGCCGCCGCTATCGTTAGCAGTTATCGTGAACAGCCTTTGCCTGCCCATACGGTAGTAATGGGAGAGATTGGTTTGACAGGAGAGTTACGTTCGGCGGGACAGACCGCGCGTCGTTTGAGTGAAATGCGAAAGTTGGGATTTTCCACAGCCATTATTGCGAAGGAAAAAGGTGTCAATGAAAGCGGCGCCAAATTGAATTTAACATTGTTCCAGGTGGAAACTTTGCAAAAAGCGTTATCCTGTTTGGGATTTTAAAACGGTAAAGAAAACAGCTCCGGACGTCCGTCCGGGCTGTTTTTGTTGTGATAAAATATAAAATAAGGTGATGAAATTGCGTATAACAGATCTTTTTTTAGTAGGTTGACAGGAATTTTACAAAAATAGAAGAATAAAGAAAATTATATCTTGACAAGCCATATGTCATATGATAAAATAATCTATTTGTGCATTGACACTTCCTCCTTCTTTTGTTATAATATAGATAAGGCAATATTGCGAGTAGGAGGTGAGATTATGTTTGCTGTTGGAGACAAGGTGGTTCATCCGATTCATGGTGCAGGCATAATCGAAGGTGTTGAAGCGAAGGAATTTCTGGGAGAGAAAAAAGATTATTTTATTTTGAGTATTCCATCTTGCAGCATGAAGATCATGATCCCTTGCGACGGAGCGGATACCACCGGTATTCGTCGGATTATCAGCAAAGATGATTGCCAAAAAGTATTTCAGATTCTGCGGGAGGGGGTTATGGATAAAACATTATCCAAAGAAATCCCCAATGCAAAATGGAATTATCGTCATCGTATTTTGATGGAAAAGATCAAAAGCGGGAATGTGTATGATTTGGCCGACATTGTGCGGGTACTGAGTTTGCGTAATCGAGAAAAGCCACTGTCGGGTGGTGAGAAAAGAGTTTTGGATCAGGCCAGAAGCATTTTGGCCAGTGAGTTGTCTTTAGTCGGAGAAATTACTACCGAGGCGGCAGAAGCGAAGATCAATGCGCTCTTGTTATTAAAAGCGGAATAACGGAAACGCGGAAAGCAAGATCCCATGGGCATGGGGTTTTGCTTTTCTTATTTTTGGCAGGATTTGACTTCTTTGTAGCGAATAGGTAACGAGAAGGGTAATCAGTTGTGTGAGAGGGAATTTGTTGTGATTTTGCGACGGCGGTGTTATGGAATTGTGTGAGTGATGTTGTATGGGAAGGTGTGACAGTTGATGCGAAAATTTTTAAATGTATTTATAACTGTTTGGATCACGGCGGCAGCTTTTGCCGGATCATATTATCTTTGTCGGGATCAGCATATGGATCCTTATGTGATGTGGAGTGCCATTATTATTGTGACTTTGTTGGCATGTTTTGTTTCAGCTTGGTGGATTCCGGTTATTACGGAGTGGGTTCGGAATAAGGTCAGCAATCTGTCCAAAATGCCTGTTGTAGATATTATCAGCGGCGCGGTGGGTTTAGTGTTTGGGTTGGTGATGGCGGCTCTTTTGAACAGTATTTTGATTGAGATTCCTTTAATCGGCATTTATTTGTCAGTGTTTACTTATGTAGTATTGGCTTATGTCTGCGCGCTGGTGGGATATCGCAAACGCAGCGACATCGCCAATTGGCTTCATACCCTCAGTAAGAAGGAAAAACGCCCGGAGCCGGAAATTGCTCAGGATATTGGATTGACTGCGGCGAACCCGAAAATTTTGGATACCAGTGTGATTATCGATGGCAGAATCAACGATATTTGCCAGACGGGATTTATCGAAGGGCAAATGGTAATTCCCAATTTTGTGTTGGATGAGCTGCGGCATATTTCCGATTCTCCCAATTTGCTGCGCCGTAATCGAGGCCGTCGTGGTTTGGATATTTTGCATTTGCTGCAAAAAGATTATCCCGGCAAGGTTCTGGTCACCAATTTGGACTATCCTGATATCGCGGAAGTAGACAGCAAACTATTACGCTTGGCGAAGGATTTGAACGGAGTGGTTATTACCAATGATTATAACTTAAATAAAGTGGCGCAGGTGCAGGGTGTGACAGTGCTCAATATCAACGAATTGTCCAATGCGCTGAAACCGGTGGTTTTGCCCGGAGAAATGATGACGGTGGAAGTTATTCGGGAAGGGAAAGAACAAAACCAAGGACTGGCCTATTTGGACGACGGAACGATGATTGTTGTGGAGAACGGTAAAAAATATATCGGACAAACTATTAATGTGGAAGTGAGCAGTGTGCTGCAAACTTCTGCCGGAAGAATGATTTTTGTGCGGTATGTCAAAAATAAGGGAGAAGGCGGGCGATAACATGCAGGTTACGGCGATTGTGGTTGCCGCGGGAAAAGGAACACGCATGGGTTTGGGATTTAATAAAGTTTATGCGGAATTGGGAGATAAGCCGGTTTTGGCTCATTCTCTCATTTGTTTGCAGCAAAACCCCCGGATTGCGCAGATCATTGTAGTGGCGGCTTCCGGAGAAGAAGAAATCGCGCGCCGAGTCATCGAAACGTATAATATCCAAAAGGCGGGAAATGTGATTACCGGCGGCAGTACTCGGTTTCGTTCTGTAGCGGCAGCTTTGCCCCATATGAACTGTCAATCTGATGTGGTGTTGGTTCATGATGGCGCGCGTCCCTTTTTGTCTGCTGACGATTTAGAGGCTGTGATTCAGGAGGGCTCTCGTGGCGGCGGGGCAATTTTGGCGACGCCGGTGACTGACACCATCAAGCGGGTAAGATTGTCCGCAAAGGATGCTGCATGCAAAGCTCGAGGGGTAATTATAGAGACGCCGGATCGGAGTACTTTATGGCGGGCATTGACTCCGCAGGTTTTTCCTATCTCTTTGTTTTTGGAAGCTTATAGTGCGCTGGGCAGCACCGTGACCGATGATGCTTCCTTGTTGGAAGCCATGGGAAGTAACGTCAAAATTGTGGAAGGCAGCCCGGAAAATATTAAGATTACCAATCCAATGGATTTGATGGTAGCGGAATTATTTTTGCGAGAAAAAAATAAGAAGGTGACAAGATGCGAGTAGGAATCGGCTATGATGTGCATGAATTGGTAGAAAATCGAAAGCTCATCCTGGGTGGGGTGGAAATTTTTCATGAAAAGGGACTGCTGGGACATTCCGATGCCGATGTACTGGCGCATGCGGTGATGGACGCTTTGTTAGGCGCTGCCGCTTTGGGTGATATCGGACAATTATACCCGGATACGGATCCTCGGTATCAAGACGCGGACAGTTTGGCATTGTTGCGGGATGTGATCATCCGTATTCAGGCGGCCGGTTATCGAGTGATTAATGTGGACGCTGTCATTATGGCGCAGCAGCCGAAGCTGGCTCCCTATTTACGGGAAATGCAGCAAAATTTAGCGGAAGCGATGCGGATCGGCATTTTTGATGTGGGAGTAAAAGCTACTACCACTGAAAAATTGGGTTTTGTAGGAAGAGAAGAAGGCATCGCCGTGCAGGCGGTGGCTTTGATCGAAAGCATTCATCCTCAAATCACCATGATTTAATCGATTGAGATACGGAAGACGAAGAAAAAAAGAGTGGAGAGATTATGTTTACATTACGTTTAATGAATCATCAAACAGAAGAAATTCCTATTTCAGAAGAAGTGGATTTGTTGAGCAGTCTGCGCTCCGCCGGACAGGATCCTATCTGTGACTGTGGCGGAGCCGGTCACTGTTACAAATGTAAGGCACGAATTATCGCCGGTCCTCTTACCGGGATGACCGATTTAGAAAAACAGGCATTGAGCATCGCTGAACAAAGCAGTGGCTGGTTTTTAATGTGCCAGCGAAAACCCTTGGGGGATTTGATTATCGATATGCCGCAACGGGACGAGATTCGAGTTCAGACGGAAGACGCGACGATTACCACTTCCTTTACGCCTTGGGTAAAAAAAGAAGTTGTTGATTTTTCTGATTTATCCATGGGGCAGTCGACTGATTATCGGTCGTTGCTGTTGGAAAAATTTTCCGTTAAAGGAGTGACGTCCATCACGGATCAAGCATTGCGAGAACTGTCTCCTGCCCTTTCTGTCGGCAATCAGCGAGTGACAGTCGTATACTCCGATCGAATTCTTTCCGTTGAGGCGGGGGATACCGCTGACTTTTCTTATGGTGTAGTCTGTGACTTGGGTACGGCCACCATTGGTTTGGAATTAATTGATTTAACGTGCGGTCGTCGTTTGGGAAAAGTGTATGCGGGCAACAGCCAACGGGCTTTCGGCGGTAACCGCAGTCTGCGGGTAAAATACGTGAAAGAGCATAAAGAAAATTGTTCTGAGTTGACTCACGTTACGTTATATACCGTCAACAAATTAATTCGGGAAATTTGTCAGCGTACCAACGTCGCGCCGGAACATATTTACCATTTGGTATTTGTCGGCAATCCGCAGATGATTCATCTTTTGTTTGGCATTGCGCCTCAGGATATGGAAGAGATGCAAATCTTTCTGCGTTTACCACCGAGAAGCGCGAAAGAGGTGGGGCTTTTAGCTTGTGAAATGGCACAAGTTAGTGCCGTCGGGGCTCTTTCCGGCGCTTTTGGCGGGGATGTGGCCGCCATTTCTCACGAATATTTGCGAAAAAACACCTGCATTGTGGACATGGGAATTGAGACCAATCTGCTGTTAAAAACAGCAGATAATACGGTTGTACGGCGTTGTTTATTGACGCCGGTTTTAGACGGTATGAATTTGCACCAAGGGATGATGTGCGGCAGCGGCGCGATAGAAGGAGTGTACTTGGATGAAGCCACTCAAAATATTTTCCCCCGTTTGCCTGATTCTTTCTCTGCCAAAGGAGTGAGCGGATTCGGACTTTTCGGGGTATATCGGGATTTGAGAGAATTGGGATATTTGTCCGAGGATGGAGAATTCCTTCCGGAGCAAATGCCGGAACCGGTGGCAAAGCGGATACGAGACGGTGTCCGGGGTAAAGAGATGCTTCTGGCGGGCGGAGGCTTTTTTTCTGTGGTAATTACGGAGGCGGATTTTCAGGATTTTTCCCAGACGATGGCGATGTTGCGACAGGAAATCGAAGATTTGCTTATCACTGCCACGGTCGATCAATTGATTTTGACCGGACCTGCCGGCGCGATGCTGGATCTGGCAGCGGCAAAAGTATCCGGTTTGCTGCCGGCTGCTGTTAATCCGGATATTGTTTCTTTTCAACCGGAATTGGCCTTGGCTGGAGCCGAAGCCTTTTTGTTGCGCGGACGAGTTTGAGTGAGTGATTGACGGCGATTGACAATACGTGCGGCAATCTGATTTTTCTTTGCAATAGAAATAAGAAATTTGGCGAACAAACAAAAAGATGTATCGGAAACAAAGAAAACCACCACCTTATGATATGACAAAGGCGGTGGTTTTCATGGTTTTGTTGAAAGAGAGCTTGTTTGTGTTGTTTCTCCCGCGTATTCCTCTGTCGGAGAGGTTTGCCGAAAGAAAGAAGGTACTTTCTTATTAGATAGTATCCTTCTTGTATGTAAGTATTGCACCTAGATGTGCGTACTTGTTTTGTATGGATGTTCCGATTATAATAAAAGTATCAAAAGACCCGCTGTGCTTTTATAAGATCGGAGGGAAGAAAATGAGTAAAAAAATTGTAGTGATTACGGGAAGTCCCAGAAAAAACGGAAACAGTTTCGCGATGACGGAGGCTTTCATTAAAGAAGCGAAAGCTAGAGGACATCAAGTGACGCGTTTTGACGCGGCGATGATGAAAATCGGCGGTTGTCGCGCCTGCGAAACTTGCTTTCAAACGGGCAGGGCTTGCTCCTTTGATGATGATTTTAATCTTATTGTGCCCGCTATTTTGGATGCGGATGTGTTGGTTTTCACAATGCCGGTATATTGGTATTCGATTCCCTCGCAGATCAAAGGGGTGATCGATCGTATGTATTCACTGGTGGTAGGTGGTAAAAATATCGCCGACAAAGAATGCGCCTTGATTGCTTGCTGTGAGGAAAAAGATTTATCGGTATTGGATGGTGTGCGGATCCCCATGGAACGCACGGCAGCGTTGAACCGTTGGAATATGGTGGGAGAAGTGCTGGTACCTGGTGTTTTTGCGGTTGGGGATATTGAAAAAACAGACGGTTGTCAACAAGCCGCTGCTTTGGTAGACTGTTTTTAAAAGAAAGGGCGAATGAGATGAGTAAGATTGTGATTTTGAACGGAAGTCCGCGCAGGAAAGGTAATACCTCGGCTTTGGTGCGTTCTTTTACGGAAGGGGCTCAAAGCGTCGGTCATACCATTACGGAGTTTTTTTTGGATGATATGAAAATTCATGGTTGTAAGGGCTGTTTCGGCGGTCACAGTAGCCAAGACTGTCCTTGTGTACAACGGGATGATATGACGAAAATTTATTCGGCGGTAAAGGATTGTGATGTGGTAATATTGGCGACACCGTTGTATTATTGGAATATGAGCGGCCAGCTGCGCACGGCTGTTGACCGTCTTTTCGCTTTGGAAGAAGGTGACGGTAATTTGCTGCGAGGTAACGGACGTTCTTCTGCGTTGTTGATGGCGGCGGCAGGTCATGCTTTTGAGGATGTTGTGCTTTACTACGACCATTTGCTGGAACATTTGCGCTGGAAGAATCTGGGGTATGTCTTGGCAGGCGGCAATAGTAACGCGGGCGATATCGACGGAAAGCCGGAATTACAGAAAGCCTATGATTTGGGAAAATCTATTTCTTAAGAAAATTCAATGAAACAGGAATTGAAAAGGAATCTTTCAAAGAAAAAATCTCCCTCGACCGTGTTAGCGGCCGAGGGAGATTTTTATGAATCCATGATACCATTTTCAATTATCGAGACAGCATCATCATGATGTCGCAAACCCAATCATTCTCCGGTCATTGATTATACCGGAAAACATCTTCCTTTTGAATTATTGCGAAGTCAAAAACTTGTCCGCGTGTTCGGTTGTTTGCATTGGGAGTTCCGACAGTCCGCGTATTTCTCCGCCGGCCGGTTGCCCGTGCTGATTAAGCCGAAGACAATGCCGAAAAAACAAAAGTCCCATAAATAGGATTTCTCTGAGAAATCAAAGGCGCGGAGGACGATCCGAAGTTTCCCGAAAAAGGTTTTCCTTTTTCAATCAGAGACGAATCGTACTATTGGCGGCGCTGTTTTAAGAAGTTCACGATATTTGCAAAAATTCCGCCGCGAAGTTTTTTTATTTACAAATCGATTTTTGGGGGCAGCGCCGAACCGATGATATCTTTGACACTGGGAATATCGTGTTCATCCAGCCATTCTTCCATTTCGCGAATGATGCGCAACGGCGCCAGCGGATCTACCATGGTGGCGGAACCCACCGCTACGGCGGATGCTCCCGCCATCATAAATTGCAGAGCGTCGCGACCGGTGGTGATGCCGCCCATTCCGATGATGGGAATATCTACCGCCTGTGCTACCTGCCAAACCATGCGAACCGCAATGGGACGAATAGCGGGGCCGGACAGACCGCCAACTTGATTGCCCAGCAGCGGCTTGCCTGTTTCGATATCGATTTCCATGGCAAGAATGGTATTGATAAGAGAGAGCGCGTCGGCGCCGGCTTCTTCCACCGCTTTTGCTATTTCCACGATGTTGGTGACATTGGGAGAGAGCTTGACGATAACGGGTAATGTCGTGTTGGCTTTCACTACTTTGGTCACTTCAGCCGCTGTTTCCGGTCGAGAGCCGTGGGCCATGCCCCCCGCCTTTACATTGGGACAGGAAATGTTGACTTCAATAGCGGCGACATTGGGTACGCCGCTGATGGCGCGTGCCACTTCTCCATAGTCTTCCGCTTCCCGTCCGGCGATATTGACCACGACAGCCAGGTCTTTTGCGGTAATCCAGGGGAGCTGGTGTTTCAAAACTTCTTCCAGTCCGGGATTTTGCAGACCGACACAATTCAATACGCCGCTGGGGGTTTCTGCGATGCGGGGAGTGGGGTTGCCTTTTCGCGGTTCCAGGCTGGTTCCCTTTACCATAATACCACCCAGTTTTTCGATGGGGAAAATTTGGTTCAGTTCTCTGCCGTAACCACAAGTCCCGGAGGCTGTCAGCACCGGATTCTTAATGCGAAAACCGGCAATTTTCATATCCATTCTAGCCATGCCAAATCACCTCTTTGCTGTCAAATACAGGGCCTTCGTAACAAACTCGCGCCAAATCACGGCTGCCGTCTTTGTTGCGATGATGACAGACACAGCCCATGCAAATACCGATACCGCAACCCATTCGTTCTTCCATGGATACTTGACAGGGAACATCCACTCGCTCGCAAATGCCGGATGTGTTTTCCAGCATACGCGGAGTGCCGCAGCAATAAACACGATCATATTTTTCTTCATGCAGAATTTGAACCAAGGTGTCGGTAGGCCAACCTTTAATGCCGGCAGAACCGTCATCTGTGTACAAAACATAGTTGATGCCCAGTTCGTCCAATTTTTCTGTCGCTAAAATTTTGCCGGCGTTGTGAGCCCCCATCAGCACTTTCATTTCCACATTTTGGGTGTGCAGATATTTAATCACCGGAAAGAGGGATGCGATACCCATGCCGCCGGCGATGACGATGACTTTTTTATCTGTTGGATAGAAACGATATCCTCTTCCCAACGGGGCCACAACAGGCAATTCGTCTCCGATTTTCGTTTCTGCCAAAATTTCTGTACCGGAGCCTTGCCCTTGCACCGCGAAAAGAATGTTGACGGTGCCTTTTTGGCGATCCCAGTCGTAGATGCCCATGGGACGACCGAGATAAGGAGAAGTACTTTTTCTCGGTTTTACCATCATAAATTGTCCCGGTGTGCAGTTCGCCGCGATTTCCGGCAAATAAAATTCCATGTCGAAAAATCCGGGATGGATTTCTTTCAGCTGAGTGACTTTCGCGGTCAAAGATTGGATGCTCATCCTGATTACCACCACCTAAAAAATTTATAAAATACCATTATCCATTAAAATATATTGTAACATTAATTTTCTGCAAATACAATTGTTTTCTGGCGAAGCCGCTGTTTTTCTTTTGAAAAGAAGAGCGGGTGCATAAAAACGGAATGCCCGAAGACATTCCGTTTTGTTAACTGTTTTTGGCGTGTAACATATTTAAAATTTTCAAACCTAAATGATATTCCAGACGAGTCTCCCCGTCTTCTAAATTCAAACCCGCGATATCTTCGATTCTGTCCAAGCGGTATTGCAGCGTTTTGTAATGAACAAATAATTCTTCCGCTGTTTTGCGGGCATTGCCGCCGTTAGCCAGATACGTCTCTAATGTTTTCAACAGGTCGATGTTGGAATGGATATCATAAGACTGTAATTTCAGTAATCCTTTGGGAACAAAATCCAGCAATTGTTGGTCATCGTTGATCTGCGCTAAAAGCTTATAGATCCCCATTTGGTTGAAAAACATATATTTTTTTTCTTTGCCGAAATATTTGCCGATTTGCATAGCTTCTTTGGCTTCCATATAGCTTTGACTGGCAGAGGTCAACTCGTCAAACACTGAGCCTACACCCAAAAAGACCTGCTCGCTGCCGTAAGAGGTAAACATTTCGTGGAGCATTTCACAAAATTCCGCGATTTGTTCTTCATTGTCTGTGGGAAATCCCGCTAAAATCGCATGGAATCCGGCGTTTTCCAGATTGACCGATGCCAGAATTTCTCCTGGGATTCGGCTGTAGGTGGGCCACATGGCGTTACGACTGTTGAAAGTGCTGCTGTCATCGGTTTTCTGACTGGCGGTAATGATTGTATAATGCGCGCACAGCTTCATGCCCAGCAAATCCGCTCGCCGTCGGGCGATTTCTACGGACTGTACTTGCCCTAAAATTAAATCTTCCAATAGTTCGCTGCTAAAGCGTGTTTTGACACTGTCCAGATTGACCTGTTGGCTCATTTGGTTG
>CBCTTQ010000018.1:0-47104 GCA_965149945.1 uncultured Peptococcaceae bacterium
GGCTCATATTGTTAAACCTACCATCAAATATGTACGATTATCGGCATTGCTGCCTCAATACGGCATCGATAATAAGCATGCCCATCGCGCTATTGATGACGCGGTCGCGACAGCCCAATTGTTTTTGGCCATGTCTCGTGATTTGGAACAATTGGACGGCGATTTATGGATGAAATTTTTGCAATTGTCCAATCCTCTTTCTTCACCGCTGGCGGAATTTATCCGGCAAAAAGGAACAGAAGTACTTCGTCGTTTTCCCGCCAAAACCATTCGGGGATTTGACACCGATGATCGTTATTTGAATTTTCAGGGTTCCGTCTTGGTGAATAACCCGGAAGCCAGCGAAGAAAAAATCAATTGGAATTGGCAACTGCCCCAAGAGGCCATTACCGAATTTTTTACCAATTTGGTACAAATCAGTAATGCTTCAACCTCTTTTGAATCTCGACCTCAGCAAATCGAAATGTCCAGGATGGTGGGGGATGCGATTAGTGAACACTATGCTTTGTTAGTGGAGGCCGGAACCGGTACCGGCAAAAGTTTGGCCTATTTGTTACCTGCCGTGCTTTACGCCAAGGGCAGCGGCATGCCTGTTTTCATCAGCACCAATACCATCAATCTGCAGGAACAATTGATCAAAAAGGATATTCCTTTACTCAAATCTCATCTGAATCAAGATTTTTCCGCTGTGGTAGTCAAAGGTCGAAGCAACTATCTATGCAACCGTAAATGGCACCAAGCTGTGAAACAATGCACCGAAGAGCTTTTGCCGTTATATCTGCGTATTGCTCATTGGCTGATTCTTACCACCACTGGGGATTTCCATGAATTGAATCTATATGGCAGAGAGTGGGATACTGTACAAACATTAGCATCCACAGGAGAAACCTGCGGATCCTATCATTGCCCTCACTATCAGCATCAGTGTTATATCAATCAAATTCGTGCCCAGGCCAAAAAAGCCAATATTATTATTATTAATCACTCTTTGCTTTTGGCAGCATCGATGCTGGGAGAGGGGACCAATCATATTTTACCGCCTATCAGCAATTTGATCATTGATGAAGCCCATCAACTGGAAAGCGTCGCAGAAAAACAGTTTTCCTGTTTCATTTCTCAAAAGGCGTTGGATCGAGTACTCGGCAATCTCTGGCAGCGAGAAAAATTGCAAACAATCCTCCATACTTTAGAACAATTACCGGAGACAGAATCCATCACTGCCCTTTTGAAAGAAATCAATCAAGAAATCGGGGAAGTCAAAGACTGCGCCGAAGAATTTTTCCGTCTGGGAGAAGCCTTTTTTTTCAATGAAAAAAAAGCCTATGACCGACAACTGCGTATTGCTCAACAGCGATATAACGAATCTCTTTGGCATCCTCTGGAGAACGCATTAAGCAATTTGATTCTCAACATTCAGCAGTTAACTAAAAATCTTACCCGGATTATCAATCAATTTGATTCTCTGGATGATCCTTTTTTTTCTGTTGATCTTCTGGGGAATTTCAAAATTACCGTTTCCGGTCTCTTGGAATATACCGCTACCGCCCAAGCGGTGCTGGACAATCAACTGAACGGAGAACCTTGTGTCGTTTGGTTGGAGAAGCGAAATTCTTACGAAAAACCGGCTTGGATTGTCTGTCCGGAAGATATCCGCGAACCTTTGAATCAATATGTTTATGCAGACAAGCTTTCTATCATCATGACCTCTGCTACTTTAAGCAGTACCAATTTTGATTTTTTTCTGGATCAAATCGGCTTGAATCGTTCTGATCTGAAAATTAAAACTCATCAGCTTTCCTCTCCCTTTAATTATAAAGACAACTGTAAAATTCTTCTGGCAGAAGATATGCCTGACTATACCAAAACCAATGAATTAAAAATCCAAGAAGAATTGACTGATTATCTCTTTACGCTGATCCGAGCGTCTCGGGGCAGAGCATTGGTGTTATTTACTTCTTACGCGCAGGAAAAAGGCGTCTACTATCTGCTGAAACCTCGCTTGCTGAAAGAAGGTATTCAAGTGTTGGGACACGGAATCTCCGGCGGCAGGAATAATATTTTAGAACGGCAAAAAGACAATCCGCAATCCTGTATTCTAGGGGTCAACTCCTTTTGGGAAGGCATCGATTTGCAAGGAGATGCACTGCGCTTATTGGTAATCGTCCGACTGCCCTTCAATCCACCTAACACACCCATTACAGAAGCAAAATTTGAGCGATTGCAAAATGAAGGGAAAAATCCCTTTACGGATTATTCACTGCCCCAAGCCATCATTCGTTTCAAGCAGGGGTTTGGGCGATTGATTCGCAGCAAAGAAGATCGAGGAGTCGTCTGCGTTCTGGATACCCGGATCTGGTCGAAATCCTATGGAAAAAAATTTCTAAACGCATTACCCGATGCGCCCATCAGGCGTCTCTCTAAAGAGGAAATGGCGGAAGCCATCAAAAGTTTTATCGATCAATGAAAATTACGAAAAAAACATGATTTTTCTTTAAAGAACTTGACTTCTTCCAAAAAATAGCTTAAACTGGTATCAGTTAGCATTTGCTAACCGATACCAGTTTTGTCATACTTTATTAAACAAGTTCAAAGTTTTTTTGCGACTTCTTCAGCTTTGAAACAAGGAGGTGGGAAAAGTCCTTAAAAAATATCATGGTTTCATGGTTCATCCTGTGTGAAAAGTTATATTTACTTTTCAATAGGATGCATTTTCTTTTTCGGCACAAGTTAGCATATGCTAACTTACAAGAAGGTTGTTTTAGTCTCGTGAAATTTCACGAGAGAAAGGGAGGTTTAAATTGAATTATAAAAAGCTCGTTGCCACAACAATGATTTCGGCAATCTGCATTACCAGTTTTTCCGGTTTTGCAGACAGTACTGCGGCAAATGCCTATACGGGAGAAAGTTTTTCACAAACCTCTTCCGCCAGCCCTGACACCAAGCAAGGAACGCTTCCCGATGAAAGCGGATTTTTGATTATGAATGGAATTTTATTTTCTTATTCAGGGACAGATGAAGTGGTAAACATTCCCAACACTGTCACCTCCATTATGGAAGGCGCCTTTCAAGGGAACACCACCATGGTGGAATTAACCATCCCCAACACAGTTCTTACCATTGGGGACAACGCCTTTCAGCAATGCGCAAATCTTGCCCGCGTTACATTTGAAGAAGGCAGTCAGTTGACCACGATCAAGGGGAATACCTTTAACGGCTGCTCGGGACTGAAATATATCACTTTGCCTGACAGCCTGACCACTATTGAAGACGGCGCTTTTTCCAGCACAGGCAAACAACTGGAATCTATCACCATTCCCAAAAATGTAACGACTTTGGGAAGCAATCCCGCTGACGTGTTCAGTAAAAACCTGCAAAATATTCATGTAGACAAAGAAAATACTACATATTACTCTGATAACGGAGTGCTGTTCCAAAAGGATACCGGCACACTGTTGTTTTGTCCCATCGGGAAAACGGGTGGCTATGAAATTCCCGAAGATACCAAAGCCATCGCCGCTTCTGCCTTTGAAGACAGTTCCTTGGACTATGTTTCCATTCCCGACAGTGTTACCACAATGGGAGAACGCGCGTTCGCCAATGCTGATTTGAAAGCAGTCGCGATCCCTTCCGGCATTCAAGAAATTCCCAACAGAGCCTTTTATAATTCAAAATTGCAAGTTGTGGAAATCGGTAACGGTGTAACCACCATCGGTACCTATGCCTTTGGTACTAACTATTACCTGAAAGGATTGGTACTTCCGCCTTCTGTTTCTTCCATCGGCGCCAACGCGATTTACGATTTGGACAGTGTTTTCAAATTGCTCAAAGTTGAAAATGCCAGCTTAGAAATTGATGAATCTAACTTTACTTCCTATACCCTTGTTGATTATTGGATGAGTAACAGCAAAATGGTCGCTGCGGCAGACTCTACCCTGAAAACTTATTATGACGCCCTCGTTGCCGCTGAAGGTTCCCGTTGCAAAACGACCTTTTTGCCCATTACCGATTACAAAGAGGCAACAAAAGTCACTGTAAATGAAACTGAAAAAAGATTGTTCCTGACAGAAACAGCATCCATAGAAGCCTCTGTTGAACCGGCAGACGCCACCATGTCTGATATTTCTTGGTATTCGACTAACAGCAATGTCGCTTCTGTCAACAGCTCTGGCGTTGTTACCGCCAATGCGGTCGGTACCGCAACGATCATAGCGCAAACCGTGGACGGGGCCAAAGCTACTTGCCAAGTCACCGTATCCAAAGACCCCGGTAAGAGCGATTTTCTCATCGACGAGAACGGTCTGATCACTGGCTACATCGGTGACAAAGAAGAAATCATCATCCCCGAAGAAGCCAATGATATCCTTGTAAAAGGAATTGCCGATGATGCCTTTGCCGGCTCCTCTTTTACATCGGTGACGATTCCCGCTTCTGTAAAATCCATTGGTAACAATGCTTTCGCTGACAGCGAATATCTGACTCATGTCACCATCGGGGACGGTGTAGAATCCATCGGACAGGGCGCTTTTGAAAACAGCGCGCTCAGAGAAATTGTGCTGCCTGCTTCCATCAAAGAAATCGGAAGTTCTGCCTTTTCCGGCTGCCGTCAACTGACCAAAGCAGATATTCAAGCAACTATTGATACCATTCCCGAAAGTTGTTTTTCCGGTTGCCGCACTTTAAATAAAGTAACCTTCAATACAAATGTAGAAACGATCGGCTCAGAAGCTTTCGGCAGTTGTTCTTCTTTAACCCAGCTGTCTCTGCCCGCAAGCCTGAAAATCATCTCTGACAGCGCTTTTGCAGCCTGCTCCGGGTTGACTTCTGTGGAATTACCGGAAGGCGTAGAAAAAGTAGGAGATAAGGCTTTCTTCAATTGCACCGCACTGAAAAGCTTCTATGTTTCCTCTACCGTAACACAATTGGGCGACACTTATATTCGTGATCTGTTCGAAGATCGGGAAACAGACCCCGGCGCCAAGCTTTTGACAGAAATGAACGTATCTCCTGACAACCAAACTTACAAATCCGTCAACGGTTCGGTTTACAGCAAAGATGGGAAAACCTTTCTCTTTTGTCCGCGCGGCTTGACAAAACTCAATATCGCGGAAGGCACCACCCATATTGAAGATTACGCATGCTTCATTTGTTTCGAACTGCAGAAAATCACATTGCCTTCTACCTTGAAGAGTGTCGGCCACGACGCGTTTCATTATTGCGAAGGGGTCACGGAGCTGGTACTGCCGGAAGGATTGGAAACTGTTGAAGAATCCGCCTTCTTTGGTTTGGAAGCATGGGAAAAGGTAATCATTCCTTCCACCGTGAAAACCATCGGCGCTTATGGTTTTGCGGAATGCGGCGCTTCTACACTGGTTATCCCGGAAGGTATTGAACGTATCGAAGAATTCGCCTTCTGGGGCTATGAAGGCACCTTACAGCACTTAGTTTTACCAGGCTCTGTTAATTACATCGGAGACTCCGCTTTTGCCTGGGGAAAACAGGTGAAACATGTATATATTCCGGAAAATGTAACATATGTCGGTGATGAATCTTTCGGTCGTTGGGACAGCCTGACTTGGCTGACTTTCCCCAAAAAAGTGGAAGAAATCGGCGATCGCGCATTAACAGGGAACAAATCCCAAGAAGCTGTTTTTATCCCGTCCACTGTACAAACACTCGGTTCTGAAATTACCTATAATTGTCCGGAAGGGTTGGTTATTTTCAGCGATACCGCCGGTGGTATTGTTAAAGATTACGCAGACACAAACGGTTTGCGTTATGCTCAATTGCTGACAGAAAAAGAGGATTCTCTCTCAGCTGATATTCTTATCGAAAATGCTCAAAATCTGCTCGCGGACAACGATGAAACCCCTGTAATCAATGTAACCATTACTGATGAAAGCCAAGATACCGCCATTACTAATGTTTTGCATAGCGGTCTGACATCCATTACAGACGGTGCAATTTTCCGAATCAGCACCCAAAAAGAAACTAGCAACAACGGTACCACCAGCGAATTTGAAGATCCAATCACCTTATCTATGGAAATTCCGGATCAAGTAGCGAATTCCAATCGCACCATTAGATTGTATCAAATTCAAGACGGAGCCAAAACGGAACTTTCTTATACCACAGAAGGCAATCGTTTGTTCGCGTCTATTGATCCCAACGGCACCTACGGTCTTTTGAGCGCTTCTACCCGTTCCGGCGGCAACAACGGTTCTTCCACCAACACAGAAGATAAAGCGGTAACCGAAGTAGAACAGCTCATTGACGCTATCGGCGCTGTTAATAAAAACAGCGGTGATAAAATCACCGCCGCGCGGGAAGCCTATGATGCTCTGAGTACCAATCAAAAAGCCGAAGTAGATAATTATGCTATACTAACAGCGGCAGAAGATGCCTATGCCCAGCTGATCCAAGAGGAAAATCTGCCTTTCTTAGACATCAGCGATCATTGGGCAAAATCGGATATTCTGTTTGTATATGAACAGAATTTGATGAACGGAGTAGGGAATCAAATGTTCCAGCCTCAAGAAAGTGTCACCAGAGCGATGATGGCGACCATTCTGTACCGTCTGGCGGGTGAACCTGCTGTTAGTGGTGAAACCATCTTTCGGGATGTTGTAGAAAATTCCTGGTATGCGCCTGCTGTTCTTTGGGCTTCTCAAAACGATGTAATCACCGGTTATAACGAAAACACTTTCGGGACCAACGACAACACCAGTAGAGAACAGCTGGCAGCGATGTTGTATCGCTATGCAGGCAGTCCCTCTGTATCCGGAGATTTATCTCAGTTTACCGACGCGGCCAAAGCCTCTGAATACGCGCGGGATGCACTGATCTGGGCCGTCGATCAGCAAATTCTGAACGGAAAAGGCAACCGACAATTGGATCCCCGGGGAAATACCACAAGAGCGGAAATTGCCGCCATTATGCACCGTTATATCGTAGAATAATTCATTCCTTCTAAAATATAAGGAACACCAAAGGAAGAGCGATGAGCTATATCAGTTCGTCGTTTTTCCTTTTTCATCTCATCTCCGGCAGACTGAAAAAGGGACGACAGGTCTTGTTACTTTCCATACACCACCAGTCAAACCGCTAATATACTATACTATAGTCTACTGTTCGAGGTGAACAAAATGAAAATTTACTATATTAAACTTCCGGCATTTCTCAGAAAATTTCTCTCCGCGTCTTCAGCAAAAAAAGAACAATAGCCAATCCTGTTTTGAAATCAGAAAAAGAACCGGATATTTCATCCATCCGGTTCTTTTTATTTCTTCCGTATTTTAAAAATTCAGCAAAGTCTCTGAAAAAAGAAACTCTTATTTTCCTCTTGTCTTCAATGTTTTTTTTCGCTATAATAGAAGAACAGAAATTGATTCGATATAAAACCAACCGTAAAATTTCGATCATAAATCTGCAAAACGATATTTATATAACGATATTTATATAAAGAAGAAAGGAAGAAAATTAAATGAGCCAATGTGAAAACACCAGACCCTGTCCCTGTACTTACGACTGTCCCCGCCACGGCAAATGTTGTGAATGCGTTGCCCATCATCGAGATCACAACGAAGGTGTTCCCGGCTGTTTCTTCTCAAAAGAAGCAGAGGCCACCTATGACAGAAGCATCGAAGCTTTGGCCAGAGACCACGGAATTATCAAATAATACGCTGAAACAGGAGGAACTTTTATGAAGAAACGGATTCTTACTGTGTTGGTATCCGCTTTGCTGCTTTCTTTCGCGTTGCCCGGACTGGCTTTCGCGGAAGAAATTCCACTACGCCAAACCTTTGAAGAAAAAGGGTATCTTGTTGATTGGCAGCCTACCACACCGGATATGGCTTATGTCACCATTGATGATTACCAAATTGTTTTTCACAGTCAAAGCAATATCATCACCGTAGATGAAGGGGAGTTTCTTCTGACAGGTACTACTTACCAAGAAAACGGTATTACTTATATGAGCGATGATGCCGCCGCTCTTTGTGAAAATCTCTATTTGTATCACAGCGCCGTTTTAGACGCGATGGTGGCGGAGAAAGAGGAACTGCTTCCCTTGAAGGCAATTGACGCGAACCAGGAAAAAGTTTTGGTTTGTACCTGGAACCGCTCTCCGGATGTATATGTCACCGGAACAGAAGTCACCTTGTCAGACGGAGAAGTTTGGGTATTCACCGCTGAAGAAATTATGGAATGGGGCGCTGAAAACGGTATGGCGGAAGATATGGTATTACGCATGGAACAGCTGATCGGTTTGCCGCCGCAAAAAGGATATACCCACTTTTCTTTGCTCTGGGCAGACCCCGACGATCTTTTCCGTCCGGCGAAAGATAATGAAATTGATGATACTACCGCGCAATTGGAATTTCCGGAATCTGCCACCCCGGAATACATCCAATGGTTCAAAGACAACGCTGCCTATTCCTATTTTCCCCATCGTTATCCTTGGACCGGGTTGGGTTATACCTATGATTGGTCCCCAAACAGTGGAGAATACGGACTCTCGGAATTTATTCTCAGAGACGGCGCTCGAGTTACGGTGGAACAAACTTATTCCAACCATGAGTTTTTCACGTATATTACCAATCAATAACACGGCATGAATATGTAACAAAAGGCAGACCGGCTACGGCCTGCCTTTTGTTATTTTACGCCAATCATTCCACCGGTAGAGGCGCCAAACATCACGATCAAAGATTTGATCACCGCGTCATAAGCAGAAAGATCCGCCGTTACACCGGTATAAACCAAGGCAAATCCGCAGACAAGCACCCCAACGGCAAATCCATGCAAAAGTCCTTTTCGATGACAGCCGCGCCCTGTTTTAAACCCGCCTAAAAGAGCGGCAATCAATAGTGCCGTCAAATACAATACGTGTAGCGTAGACGTACTGATATCTGTATACATGGTAACCAATGTTAATATTACTGCCAATAAAAACAACACCACCAGGAAACAAAGCAGACCGGAAACAATCGCTCGAACCGTATTACCGGAGAGTGTATGTTTCTTTTGCGCGGATTGTTTTTCTCTTTTCTTTTTTTTCATAAAAACCTCCTGCTAAAACTTTTATAGTCCATTATATTAAAGAATAAGGGAAAATATTCGATTCCCTTTGCTTGACTTAATCGCCAGAAAATACTAAAATAAATGGTGGATTAGAGTTATATCTATTAATGCGGGAGAAAAAAATGAAAAAATTTTTATTATTTGTGAAAGATGTCGTAATTATTGTTCTTTTGGCCTTTTTGCTGGCCACCGTAATCAAATTTTTTGTCATTGATAATCGAATCATTCCGACTGCTTCCATGTATCCTACGGTTCCCAGTGAAAGTAGGATTTTAGTAAATAAATTTATTTACTACTTTGAGGATCCGGAGTTTGGAGATATTATCATTTTCGAACCTACAGAAGAAACCAAGCAAGAAGTCGGTATGGATGATGATATGTTGAAACGTATCATTGGTTTACCCGGTGATACCATTGAAATCCATAACGGCACTTTGTATCGAAACGGTGAAGCAGTACAAGAAAATTACATTGCTGAAACGATGGAGTACGAATACGGTCCCGTCACCGTACCGGAAGGTTGCGTTTTTGTACTGGGAGATAATCGAAATTTAAGCTTTGATTCCCATGCCTGGAGTAATCCTTTTGTTCCTATTGATCAGGTGAAAGGAGAGGCTTTCTTGATCTATTGGCCCAAAGAAAACTTTGGTCTCATAGAATAAAATAATACCATCAAAAGAGAGAGAAGAGAAGAGGAAAAACAGGAGAACAACATGGAAAAACAACTAACAATTCTATTGGGAAATGATGACGGCATTGAGGCTCGAGGGCTGCGCTCCCTCGCTAAAGAACTGGGAAAATTTGCAAATGTATACATTGCCGCTCCCAGAAATCAAAAAAGCGCCTTCAGCCACCATCTTTCCTGCCGTGTACCGTTATATTGCGGAGAAACCACTGTGGAAGGCGCAAAAAAAGCTTGGTACATTGATGATGGAAGTCCTGCGGACGCCATGAAATTGGGATTGGAAGTCTTGCTGAAAGACTGTCCGCCAGATTTGGTAGTCGCGGGAATCAACGAGGGTCCTAATTTAGGAACGGATGTTTATTACTCAGGTACCATTGCGGCTGCCTTCGAAGGGCATTTTCTCGGAATTCCCAGCTTAGCAGTTTCCGCCAACTGTCGCAATGAAAAAGAACATTACAATTTTGATTTAGCCGCTGCCTTCGCAGGACAATTCATTCGTTGGTGGGCAGCGAAAAATTTTCAACCAAGAACTTATTTTAACATCAACACTCCGGAACATTTGGAAAACACAGACAAGATTGCGTTTACCAGCATCGGCGTCCGCCTTTACAACAATGTATTCGATAAAATTCCTGATGAAAGCGGGCGGGAATGTTATCAAATCGGCGGCATGCCCGACGATAGCCGCGCGATACCCAATTCTGATGTAGATTATGCCAAACAGGGCTATATTACCATTTCGCCCATTGGTAATGATATGACGGATTATCGCTCATTACAAAAAACTTCCGTTGTTCATACGGCAGATATTTTGCAATTCTGATGAAAATTTTTTGAATGAAAACAATACTAATTTTTAAATTTCTGAGGACGAATACGACGAATGATTACAGTCGGCAACCCATGAATAAAGCACAATACCCCAAAATATCCGATCATCAATACCCCGCACTCCAGCAAAAAATCAAAATAGGGAGGAAAATTCCAATGAGCAGTGAGCAAAACGCTCACTGCTTTTTTTATTACCAACGCTGCAGAAACGGCCAAAAGAGGCTTGCCGATTATGGTACCGAAAGAAAGACACAGGCGCCGGCTACGACAAAGATAAAAAAGATTAAGCAAACAGTTTAATATAAAAAAGCTGACAGAAGCAACGGCAGCGCCGGCTATTCCCCAAGACGGAACCAAAGCATACAGCAATCCCAAAAGAACGCAGCCGGAGAAAAACAGATTATACAGCAAAAAACGCACATTGCCGATGCCGTGCATAATTCCTGTCAAAATGGTATGTCCGTAAAAGAATACTGCGCCTATCGCCAAAATGCGTAAAATGCTTCCGGCTTCCGGGGTATGAAAAAGCCAATCACAAAGATTTTCCCCGTATAAAAAAAAGATAACAGAAACAGGAACACCCACTAAGGTGGTGAGTTGTAACGATTGATTGATTCGCTCTCTCAGCAAATCTTGCCTGTGATTAATTTCCGCTACCGCCGGTAAAATCGCCGTAGATAAGGTAGAGGTAAAAATACCGGGAAGATTCACCAAACTCATTGCCACCCCGGAAAAATTACCGTATAATGCCGTAGCCTCCGCCGTGGAAAAACCACTGTGGTGCAATAGATTGGGGATCAAAATTGACTGCATCATCAAGACCAGAGACATAAGCAAGCGTTGCAACGTCACAGGCATTCCCACCGTGAAAAGATATTGAACAATTTTTCTTCGGGAAAGAGTAGGGGTTGTTTTCTCTTGCGTAACATACGAACGATGACGCAAAATCAAAAAAATCAATCCTACCAATTCCCCTGCTACTGTAGCAAAAGAAACGGCCGCCACAGCCTTTTCCAATCCATACGGCATCCAATACCAAGCCAAGAAAATTCCCAAACAAATACGGCAAAATTGCTCTAAATTCTGTGCGTATCCAATGACGGCAATTTGTTTGATAGCCTGAAAATACGCTCGATAACCGGAGCAAATTGTCACAATGAATACCGCCGGGATCATGATTTTAAAACAAAGAAGAATGCAATCATCAATAGCAAACAATCGGATAATCTGATCGGAAAACAACAGAAAAAACAAAGAAAAAAATAAGCCGAAAAAGATCAACAACCCAAGACTAACCCGCCAAATCCGCCTGATATTAGCAAAATCCTTCTGTCCGATCAAAGAAGACATCAAGCGCGTCATGGCCAGCGGAATACCTAAACTGGCAAGAACCAACGCAAAAGAGTAAACCGGAGTGACCATCTCTGTCAAGCCAATTCCTTCGGATCCGAGAATCCTTACCAACAAAATTTTATAAACAAATCCCAACGCGCGGGAAACAAAATTGCATAGAAATAAAATGCACGCGCCCAAAATCAGACTGTATTTTTTCACTGTTTTCTTCCTTCCTTCCACCTTTATTACAGTCTATTGCAAAAGGTAAAAAATATGGCAACAAGACGGGCTCTTCTTTTCTTTGACCCTTTCTGTGAAAAATTCTGATAAAATACGCAAATTGTTAGAATTTTTACATATTTCTTAAAGGATTTTTTCTATAGATGTCTAATTTATCTATATTAACTTTTTTTAACTATTCCATGTTTATCATAAATAGGATGGAAAACACTCTATAATTAACTCACAGGAGGGATATCTATGAAAGTTCACAAATCTGCAGACATTCGTAATGTCGCGATCGCGTCTCATCAGGGATCGGGGAAAACCACACTGCTGGAAGCAATGGTTTTTAACGCCGGCGGTACAAAAAGAATGGGGAAAGTTACTGACGGCAACACGGTATCCGACTTTCGTCCGGCAGAAGTAAAAAGAAATATTTCTGTCAACACATCGTTGGCTGCTTTGGAATGGAAACAAGGGAAAATCAATTTCCTGGATGTTCCCGGCTTTACGGATTTTCTGGGCGAAGTAGAAAGCGCCATCCCGGTAGCAGAAAGTGTGATCTTAGCGGTAGATGCCACCTCCGGTGTTGGCGTAAGCACCGAACAAATCAGCGCGTTAGCCAAAGAACAAGGCAAGGCGCAAATTTTCTTCATTAACAAAATGGATCGGGAAAATGCTGATTTCGAAAAAGCAATCGAAAGCATGAAAGAAGCGCTGGATGTAAACGTCGTGCCGGTACAATTGCCTATCGGCGCTGAATCCAACTTCAAAGGGATTGTGGATCTGCTGGAAAACAAAGCTTATGAATATGATGACAAAGGCAACGCCAAAGAGGTTGAAATTCCCGCAGACATGGCAGATGCTGTAGAAGAAGCTCGCGTTGAATTGATGGAAGCCGCCGCCGAAGGGGACGACGATCTGATGATGAAATATCTGGAAGGGGAAGAATTGACCGATGAAGAAATTAAAATCGGTTTAAAAGGTACTCTGCGTCAGGCCTCTGTTGCGCCGATTCTTTGCGGATCCGCTTTTAAAAACATGGGCGCTGATCTGATGTTAAACTTTATCATGGATTATTCTCCCAGCCCGGCAGATGTTATCGAAGATTTGGACGCCGCCAAACCTTTTGCAGGTCTGGTTTTCAAAACCGTCACCGATGCTTTCTTGGGTAAACTCAGTTATACCAAAGTAATGCAAGGTACCTTGAAAGCCGCTCTGGGTTCCGTTCATAACATGGATTTGGATAAAGATGAAAAGCTTAGTGATGTATCTACCTTCCTGGGTAAAAACAAAGTGGCTGTAAATGAATTTCAGGCAGGGGATATCGGCGTCATTGCCAAATTGCCCCATACCGCCACCAATCAAATTCTGACAGAAAAAGGCACCGAAGCGGAGTTGCCGAAGATTCAATTCTCCGTGCCGAATTATACCGTGGCCATCGCGCCGAAATCCAAAAACGACGAAGATAAATTAGGCGCGGCTTTGCAGAAAATTCTGGAAGAAGATCCTACATTAGTTTGTGTCAAAGATAAAGAAACCCATCAGACTTTGTTGACGGGTATGGGGGAAACTCATATCGCCATCGCTCTGGAACGTCTGCACAGTCAGTACGGCGTTGAAGTGGAAACCATTGAAAGACGGCTGCCTTACAGAGAAACCATTCGCGGCACCGCACAGAAAGTAGAAGGAAAACATAAAAAGCAGTCTGGCGGTCACGGCCAGTTCGGTCATGTATTCATTGATATCGAACCTTGCGAAGAAGATTTTGTTTTCGAGGAAAAAATCTTTGGTGGTTCTGTACCGAAACAATACATCCCCGCTGTTGAAAAAGGTCTGCGAGAATCTTTGGAAGAAGGGGTTTTGGCAGGTTATCCCGTTTCCCATGTTAAAGTGACCCTGGTAGACGGTTCCTATCATCCGGTAGACTCTTCGGAAATGGCGTTCAAAATCGCTACCAACATCGCCTTCAAAAAAGCCTGCGAAATGGCAAAACCGGTTTTGTTGGAACCTATGGTGGAAATTGAAATCCGCGTGCCTGATCAATACACCGGTGACATCATGGGCGATATGAACGGTGCTCGTCGCGGCAGAATTATGGGGATGGAAAGAGAAGGGAAAATTCAGGTGATCAAAGCCATCGCTCCTCTGGCGGAAATGAGCCGTTATTCCATCGATCTGAAATCGATGACCCAAGGCAGAGGCAAATTCACCATGAAATTCTCCAACTACGAAGAAGCCCCGCAAAATGTCGCGGAAAAAGTAATCGCGGAACATCGTAAAGAAAAAGAATAATTATCATCAATAAATAATTATCATCAATAAATAATTATCATCAATAAATGATGAAACAAATCAAAACCCCGTACATAATCATGTACGGGGTTTATTGCGATTTTTCAACATTCGATTCATTCAACGATAATCTTTCTTTTCACAGTACCGGTTGTGTAAAATCCTTCTCCTAAAGACAGTAGAAAAGGAATACCCGGCAGCGCGTGTTTGATTTTTTCTTCGAGACCGCGCAGTTCTTTTTCCTTGCTTTTTACAGAAAAAAATAAAATGTTATCACGAAAAACGACCTGATAATCCAGGACTTGCGGCAAGGAAAACATCAATTCATCCAATTGCTGAATCGAAAGGGCGGTGCTCCCGACCTGAATTTGATGATGCCATCTTCCTTTAATTTTTGATAACCGTGGTAAAATGCCGCCACAGGAACAGGGCTCTGACAACAAAGAACCAATATCACCTGTTCGATATCGAATGATCGGCATTCCTTCTCGGTTTAATGTGGAAAAAACAATTTCCCCCCACTGATGATAGGGGAGCGGGGATGTTGTATCCGGATCAATCACTTCAAAAAGCAAATCTTGATGGCGAATATGGTACCCTTGATGCGCGGAACATTCCACAGCGCCAGCCAGACCACACTCTGTCGATCCATAATGACTGAGCACCTCACACTGCCAAATTTGAGAAAGGGCGCTGACCAAAGAATCAGGAATATAGTCGGCGGTAATAAAAACCAAGCCGGGTTTTAATTCTGGCGCGGTTTTTGCTAATTGCAAAATTTGGCTCGGTAAACCGATTACACAATCCGCCTGAAATTCTCGATAGACTTTGACAGCCTCCTCATAATCGGAGATGGCGCCGAAGGTATAGGTTTCAATCTCAATGGCTTGCAAACCGACCGTAATCAAATGCGCAATGCTGCCATAAGCCAAACCGGGAAGATAAATGAGCACGCGGCGCGCTTCATACATGCCGCTCTGCACGCCATATGTGAAGAATTCCGAAACTTTTCGCAAGTCTTTCTCAGTAAAGTATAATTGTTTCGCGGGACCAGATGTTCCGGAGCTGCGAATTGTTGTAAAACGGGGAATTTGATGCAACGGTAAACAGGCCATTTCCGGGCCATACTGATAAATATCTTTCTCTGACATCAATGGGATTTGATTCAAATCAGCGTAAGAGAGAATTTTCTCAATGTTAACATCTTTGAATTGCTTGGCATAAAAGGCACTGTTCTCTTTGGCATAATACATTTGCTTTCGCAATTGTTCCATTTGAAAGAGTTCTAATTCTTTCAAATGATTAATTTTCTTAACACCCATTTTATCAGTAACCAAACGTTCAATGGGGGATATTTTTGTTCGCGAATCAGTCATGATAACATTTGTTTCCTTCCGCGGAAGTTAAATAGTGAGCACATACCGGAGTAAATCGCCCATTTTGAAAAACATGCAGACTGCATTTCTGTACACGAGCCAGATCAATGTTCCAAACATCCTGAAACGCCATAGAAGTAATGGTAAACCCATATGCCTTCACTCGATTAACAAAACCTTCCATGGTGCTGATATCAAAATTGCTTTCCTTTTCAATGGATTGTTTGCGTTCCCAACGGCTTCCGACATATTCGCGGTTTTCTTCCGCGGTGACACCACAGCAACAGGAGCCATTGTTCGAGCCTCTTACTGTCAGTGGCACCAATGTGTTATTCGGTAAGACAACAAAGGAACCATGAAATCCACAGAGTGGATGATCACAGCAAGACGGTGCTAAATTTTCTTTTTTAACAAAGCCAAAAGTTTGTGTTTCGATATCATCCAAAAGTTCCCCTAATGTATAGTGTTGCCGCTCATCGGGAACATTGGGAATTCGACCGAAATAACTGGCCGGCTGAAAATGAACACCGCGAACAGTAGGGGATAAACGAATACCCATTCGAATAATTTCTCCGATGTTATCTGTATTGATCCCCTGTACCAAAGTAGGAACTAATGTAACTCCCAAACCATACTTTTCGCAATTTTTGATTGCCTGTATTTTTTCATCCAACAAGGGGGCATTCCGCAAAAATTGATAAATGCTGTCTTTCGTACCGTCAAATTGCATGAAAACAAACGATAAGCCAGCCTCCACGAGAGACTGCAAAAAAGATTCCTCTTTCGCCAGACGTAAACCGTTGGAATTTAACTGCACATATTTAGCACCTGTTTCTTTTGCCAGTCGAATAATTTCCGGCAAATCATCACGAACAGTTGGTTCGCCGCCGCTGATTTGAACCAATGTTTTCCCCGGAACAATCATCTTTTTCAAGTCATTTTTAATCTGTTCCATCGGAACGTCTTGCTCTTCGCCGGCATCCGCGAAACAAAAACGACAATTTAAATTGCAACGCTGTGTAACCTCATAAACAACGCAACAGGTATCTTGCTGATGATATTCACAGAGGCCGCAGGCAGTGGGGCAAAGGGGGTTGCCGTTAAATTCAGGTTCTCCTGTACACCAATCTTGAATGGGAGTTGTACCGCGCCAAATCACCGATTGGAAAGAGCCATGTTTCGGGCAAGTTTTTTTTAAGATTACTTCATCATCCCGCTGTATTTTTTTTGCGGGAATCTGTTTTAAACAAATTGGGCAAAGGCTTCTCGTTTCCCCGATAATATAACTAGAATTCATAGCCAACCTCTTGCAATAATTTTTTTAATTTGAGATAAGTAGCTTCAATAATCGGAGGACAAACAATAAATTTATTATTGACATCACCGTTTAAAATATCCATACACTGAATGGTTCCGTATTCCGCTTCAAACCATCCGGAAAGTTCCGGAATGATATAATCCAATGCCTGTTCCCGATCAATCATTGTAGCGGCGCAAATCGCACCGCTCAAACAACCGCATAAACTTTCACAATGGCAGCCCAGGCAAAGACCTTTCGCGGCCTCAATTAAACGGGGGTTCTCTTCTCCCAGTTTCCAAAGCCCCATTGCGACCATCACCTGCGCGCAACCATACTCTTTAGATCGAAATTCGGCAATTTTTTCAAGATCTTTTTCGTTGTTTTCCATTATCATTCACCTCTGTTTTTCTCATTTATCTTCCATAATCGTTTCCACTTCTTTCATCTTGCCTTTTACCAATTCAACAGGAACCATTACCTGACCGCATTTGGGACAACGATAAAGCTCGGTATTAAAGGTTCTTCCCATGTAAGAAAAAGAGGTGGATTTTTTTACTAATTCGCAATTACATTTTTGACAAATATATGTATCATCCGGGATTTGCGGTTGTGATTGATTTCGCCCTTTTCCTCTGTTCGGAATGACCATTGTCTTCCACCTCCTTATTCATCATCGATATTCATGCGATGAGAGTATACATTGACCAGCTTGATTCTATCAAAATGTTTTTCATATTCTACCCAATATGTCGCGTAGTCAATTCGTAAATGCCCGAAGTAATGCTGGGTATTCTTACTGAAAATGGTTTCATTATGATTTTCACAGTGATTGATTACCTGCAGGGCGGTTTCTTCCAGAATATAATTTCGGCTCATTTCTTCTTTCAATGATTCGGGAATTTCCACATGGTATTTATTTTCATTTTGCATAACGATATTTTCCTCTCTGAATTGAATCGTCCTTCCGTTAAAAGCTGCCGCCAATTTTTCGCGATTTCGTCTTCGATCGGAAAGCAGGGGAGGTTGGCGTTGGCTATCATAAAGATCAAAAAGCAAATCCAAGATATGATAGGTGGGTTTTCCGGCCTCCGCAAAAATGTCGCGGCAGTTTATGCAATACGCGACATAGGAATGCTCATTTTGCTCAATTCTGCGTTTGATGACTTTCTTTGCGAAATCAGGATTTGCGATACTTCCGTGTCCGCCCCAGCTGCAACACATCGCGTTTTCCCCGCCGCAGTTTAAAGAGTCTTCCGTATGTCCCAGCGTTATTACCAGTTTTCGGACAGCTTTCTGCACTGATGGATTATGCCGTGAGGCGCAAGGATCAAAAACGGACAACGTTTGGGAAACTGTCTTTTCGGCTTTTTCTTTGGCGAGTTGCTCGATTTCCGGCAGTTCATAAATCATTTGTCTAGGAATTTCTGGCAAAAATTGTTTGAACTGCTCATAACAGGTGGGGCAACTGAAAAGATATACCGGTTTGCCCAAATCTTCCCACTGTTTTTTTAATTTTCCTAAAGATTCTTGATGCATTTTCGTTTTTCCCGCCCACAACGCGGGCACACCACAGCAATTCAAGGCAATTCCCGTACCGGGACGGACGGCACACAAAAACGCATAAGTTTTTTTGACGTATTCCGGATCGGAAGCTCCCAACTGGCATCCAGGGAAAAAAGCAAAATCGGCTTTTCCCGTCTGTTCCGGAAGCTTTGTCACGACATTGACAGGACTCATGGCGTGTTCGCAATCGGCCAGCCAATATCCGTAAAACGCAGGGGGCATTTGACCTTTTTCCTGGATTTTGGCTCGTCCTTCTAAAATATAACTGCCAAAATCAATTTCTCGCGGACAATGTTCTTTGCACTGTCCACAAGCATTACATGCCGCCATCAGTCTTTTATATGTATAACCTCCACCATCTACATTTTTGGGATTGATGGAGTTTTCGACTTCATCTTTAAGCCGTTTGGGCAACTTTTTATAAATATCAAATAAATCACAATATCGGCGACAGCCATCGCAGGAACATTCTAAGCATCGCTTTGCCTCGCAAATCATTTCTTCTTTTGTATATGTACCGTTGGCTGGCAAAATGGCTGGAGAAGGATGAATGCTCTCCGTATCGATTTGCATTTGGCAATGGGTATATTCCTGCTTGGGAGGCATATTTTTCGTTTTCAGCCACCATTCCACAGAGTTTGTTGTCAACAACCCCATGGCTAAGGCTTCCATCTTATTAAGTCCTAAAATACTGCCGCCGATAAAGTGCCCGGGCAAAGAATTCTTCAGTAGGCCAAAATCATTTCCGCCATTTCCTGTGGCAATATAAACAGCGTCAAATTCAGCCAGCTCATCTAAAGATTTGATCTCATGATTCATTCGGAGATCATATTCAATAAACATAAACTGGTTGGAAATTTCTCCTTGCAGAATTTCTTCGGGAAGAATCTGTTTTAAAGTTCCGCCCAGTTTATCGGATTTTTCAAATAAAGTAACTTGGTATTTTTTTTCCGCTAAACGCAAAGTGCAGCCCAGCCCGGTAATCCCTCCTCCAACGACCGCAATGCGAAAGTTTTTTTTCGGGATATTGTAATCGGTAGGTTTCTTATTCTTTGTCAACTGGCAGACCGCTTGTTCCAGCAGATTTAATTGAATCGCGCTGTCTGTTTCTTTTCTGGGACAAACATCTTGGCAAGGATGTTCACAGAGCAGCGCCGCAATCTGAGGAAATCCCGTCGCGTTTCGATAAGCCTTGTACGCGGCGTCAACACTTCCGCGTTTCAACTTTTGGACAAAGTCCTTTACATTAAGGTGAAAAGGGCAGGCCGATGTACAAAATGGATCTTCGTCCTGTAAGCAGGATTTTATTTTTTGGTTCATTTCGTCGATTACACTCATTCTGTCTTTCTCTCCTTATTGCTGATGATCTTATGAATAATCTTTAAATTGTCAGGAAAAGAGAGGATATACAATCCTCTCTTTTCCCAATTTTGTTTGTATAAAAAGTTTTACGCTTCAACAGGATTCATTTTAATGTTTTCCAGTTCTTCATGGAAATCAGAACCCATGAAGTATTTTTTCGGAGGTTCGGTAGTACCGCCGGCTGCGACAATATCCAAACCTTTTTTCACTTTATCCGGAGTTGCGGGAAGGTCGTAAATACGGACGCCGCAAGCATTATAAATCGCATTGATTACAGCCATATGACCAGAAGACTGGAACGCTTCCGATGCGCCGGAGGAACCCCAAGGGCCTTCTTCTCTGGGATGATCAATATGATGAATATTGAAATTATCCGGAATATCCTTGATATAAGGAACACCGGCGGTTTTGATGTTGCTGTGTTTTTGCACATCTTCGTAATCTTCAGACAGAGCGAAACCAATGCAGTGAGAGAGACCACCGTAAGCCTGACCGTTTACCGCGTCAATATTACCGATTACACCGACATCGTCTACGCAATGATAGCCGATACAGGTTACTTTTCCGGTTGCGACTTCAACCTCAACTTCGGCTAAGAAAAGACCATAAGTGTAAGAGGGAGTAGGATTACCAACACCGGTATTCGGATCGAGATATTGTAAATCACCATAAGAAGCATTGGCAAAAGTAGCGTTGTATTTGGTCGGAATGCCTTCTGCTTTCATTTCTTCATAGGTTCTGTAGGTGCCATCGTCTTTTCTCATTGCATCCATTAATTTTTCAGCGGCCAGTTTGGTAGCTTGACCATTCATGAAATGAGAACGAGAAGAAGCGGAGAATCCGTGGTCAGGGCAAAGGCCGGTATCATTTTGGATCAGTTTGATCTGTTCCGGCCGTACATTCAAAGGTTTCAAGGCCTGTAATGTTACCATCAAGGAACCGACATCACCGCCTTGACCCTGATCTTGCCAGGTATCGTATTTGATAAATACATTATCCGGGCCCAATTCCAGCGCTACTTCGCACTGATCGTGAGGACCTTCCGTTACATTGTAGCCGCCCCAGGCAATGCCGACACCGCGGCGAACTTCAGGTGTGTCGTATTTTTTCGCATCGGCCACCGCTTTTTCGTAAATAGGCTGCATGACATCCATCATTTTTTCCATCGGATAATGGGCGAACGGCCAGCTGTTAATATTAGTGTCTCCTTCATGGGCAATGTTGTGACGACGGAACTCAAACGGATCAATACCTGCTTTTTCGGCTAACATATCAACCAATGCTTCGCCGCAGGTATAAATTTGCGGGGAACCGTAACCACGGTACGCAATACCGAAACTGTGATTAGTGTTGGCAACACGAACCAGACCCTGTACATTCGGAACATTATAGGGGAATAACATGAAACGAGCCGGGCGAGTGGTCAAATCGTCTCCCAGGTCGGAATAGGGACCATGATCCAGGCCGCATTCAAATTCACTGGCGATAATTTTACCGTTTTCATCACAAGCCAAAGTACCATTGGTATAGGCGGGGCAGCGTTTGCCGCTGTAAGCTTGATGTTCTTCATAAGTCATAGACAAAGCGCAGGGCATACCGGTAGCCATTGTTGCCATTGCGCACAGCGCATAGGAACCTGCATACATCGCCCAGCCAAAAGAAGCGCCTGTGGGATTTTCGATCATCCGCATTTTTTCCATCGGTACCCCAATAGCGACAGAAACATTGTGCATATTTCCGTACAGCCCTTGAGATTTGCAGTGGATGGTCAAAATTCCATCTTCATCATAATAACTCTGAACGGTATCACCTTCGATCGAAAGATGCGGTTCACGAGAAGAGTAGAAGCTGCCTTCCACTTTGTAAGGAGCGTCTTCGATCATTTCCGGAATATGTTCAGTGTCGCCTTTGAAAACGGGCTGCATCGCATATACATTAGGTGTATCTTCCATAATTCTCTGCGCGTCCGGCATCGCGGCATCCAGGAAATTCAAATAAGCCGGTAATTCTTCGATTTCCACTTTTACTAAAGCGGCAGCCTGACGTGCATGTTCTTTGGTATCCGCGACCGCCAAAGCAACCACATCCCCATAACGATAGATGGTATCTTCCGCCAGCATAAAGCAGGTGGGTTGTTTTACTGTGCTGCGGGCGTGACCGATGAAAAGATCATGACGGTTCGTTCCTTTACAATCCTTATAAGTAACAAATTTCACTACGCCGGGAACTTTTTCAGCTTCCGAGAAATCGATATTTAAAATTTTAGCGTGATGGGTGATTTTGGGCTGAACCAAAGCAACGTGCAGAGTTTCAGCGGGCATTTTCAATTCGATGTCATCACCATAGTCCGCGACACCGCAAACTTTGCTCAATGCGGCGGGACGAACCATCGGTTTGCCATACAAGTCTTTTTCATCTTCGTCATAACGTTTGATATCATCCAAAGTGGCTTCACCGCGAACCACTTTGGCGGCAGCCATGACCGCGTCTACAATTTGCTTATAGCCGGTGCAGCGACATACATTTTTGTTCTTCTGGAACCAATTGCGCACTTCTTCTCTGGTCGGATTGTTATTTTTCTCCAACAAAGCATAAGCAGAAACAATGAAACCGGGGGAACAGAACCCACATTGTACCGCGCCGTAATGCATAAAAGCAAACTGGAGCGGATGAGGATGCAAAGGATTGCCGATCCCTTCAATCGTCAATACTGTGCTGTAATCCGCGATGTTTTTGATCTTTTTCACGCAGGAACGCACAACTTCGCCATCCAAAATGACAGAGCAAGCACCGCAAACCCCTTTGTTACAACCAATCTTTGTACCGGTCAAACCCAGTCGGCGCAAAACATCCGCTAATGTATCCTTTTCCGGATTACAGATAAACATCCTGTCTGCGCCATTGATGTGCAGTGTTTTTTTGCATAACTTCATCATTCATTTCCTCCTGTTTTAAAATTTTCCATTTCTGTAATTGTTTAATATTTTATATTCAAACTTCCATGAATCAACGAATGTAATCAACTTTGATCAATACCGAAAAAAAATACTTAGAACTCTATAAATCCGAATAAACTGATGTTTCACGTTCTAATGATTTTATTTCCAGAAGTTATGCCATTAATATTTCGTTTACAAATTCTTCTTTTCGGCAAAACAAAATAAAGAAAAGTTATTATCAATATTGATTATTCTGAATTTTCTGGATAAACAAAACCCATGATATACATATGGTTAACTATGGTTAACCATAAGCAGATATCATGTCAGGTCGAATTGGTATAAAATTAATTTATTAGTTTTAACTATTTTTTAAAAAATTGTTGATGAATTATATCGAAAGTATAACATGGCACTTTTCCATTGTCAACAAATTCGCTCTTCTTTAACTATAAAAAAACGCATTTGAGTTAAATGTAAAAATTTATATATTGGCGGGTTACTATTGAAATTTTTAACAATATAATTGTATTCCAAATGAGATAGATATTTGTTTTTATCGAAAGGATAATAACTGCTAATTAAAAAAATATGATTTCTGAAAAGAAGGAAATTTTTTTATAAATTCATAAACCGGATTTCATTTTCAATTTGCTTTCAATATTTTAAATTATTTCGAATGAGATTGTGATAAATTGTTTTTAGATTTGATTGTCAAACCGCCGTAAAATTAAAACACAGACAGAATCTTTTTGTCAGGAAGACTGCCTTTGAACTGAATATTTGGAGAATAAGGATTCTTATAAACACTCATCTCTGTCTGATTTTTTCTGATTCACGACAATATTGAAAAAGCAATTGCAGTCGGAATCAATAGAACACCGCAAAAATTTTAATTTAGTAAAAATAGTAAAAAAAGAATGTAAAATAGAGAATAATAAAATAAGGTAGAAAAAATTCTTTCATTCATAATCTTTCATGAAGTAGAGAATCATGCAAAGCAAAAATTTTTTGTATAAAATTACATTAAAAAGAAAATAGCAATTTCCTTGGGATTCATATTCCTAAAAACATAAAGATTTTTTATTTCAAAATACGTTTTAAAGAAAAATTTCATTCGGATAAAACTGTTAACTGGTGGTTTTGTTCTCCATAGGAATAATTGTTTTATTGTGATAATTAAAAGTTTAAAATTCATTTTAGCAGGTTAAACAATTTTGTTCTTCGTGAAAATGTTTTTTTATGTGAATTTATTCTCACTAAATCAATAAATATATTTTCCATGTGAAAAAAAGCAATAAGTTTTTTCTATTTGCAATAGCAGCGTTTTTGTTATATGATTTTTTCAAGAGATACAATTATTTTGGTTTTACAAATCAGAAACACACCTTTAAAACAATTTTTATCACCAAAGCACAAAACCAAAACAACGCAAACAGTTTATCATTAACAAGAAAAGGAGAAAAAATGAGTTTTTCATTTTCATCGATATCCGCGGTCATTTTATCGGCAGGGTATTCTTCAAGAATGCACAGTTTCAAGCCGCTCTTATCTATTGGAGGCATTCCGGTTATCGGACGATTGATTCACGAATTCTATCAAGGGGGAATTAGAGAAATTATCATCGTTGTCGGGCATCGTCAGGAAGAAATAATATCATATATCAAAACCTTGCCAGAAGCAATTCAGGCATCTGTTACGGTTAAAGTAAATCCTGTTTTTGAAAGGGGGATGTACACCTCTGTTCAAGCCGGGGCAGAAGAAGTTTCGCCCCGACAAGACGCGTTTTTTATTTTGCCCGTGGATTATCCGTTAATTCAAGAATCAACTTTGTCTTCACTGATTCATTTTTGGTATGAAAAAAAACAATCCAATACACAAATAGTCTACCCGATTTATCAAGGTCGGCGAGGACATCCTCCGTTGCTTTCTACCCGCCTTATTCCACAAATTGTCGGGAATGATCAAAAACAAGGACTGCGCAGTTTTTTATCCGAACATCAACAGGAAGCGGAAAACGCACCAGTTGACGAAGAAGCCGTTTTATGGGATATGGATAAGGAAGAAGATTTTATTCGCCTGTCCGAATATTACACCAAAAGAAACAGTTCTTCCTGAATACGAAGTATCTGTTTTTTTGAAACATAATCATAATCGATCAAAATAAGGAGATGAGTTACAAATGGTTAAATGGGAAAAATCCTATGTTGTTGGCACCAACACACCCCGCAAAGACGGGCTTGCGAAAGTAACCGGTGCGCAAAAATACGCGTCAGACATTGACGTCCGTGATATGATGTGGGCGGTACTGATCAGAAGCCCTCATGCTCATGCTAAAATTCTACGTGTAGATCCGTCTAAAGCGGAAGCCGAAGGCGCTGTCGTTTTAACCGCCGCTGACTGCAGCATGTATCTTTATAACGAACGTACTGTTTCGGTTCCGGCGGCCACATTACGTGACAGAACCGTATTACCTAAAGAAAAAGTCCGGCATTATGGAGAACCAGTTGCGGCAGTTGCCGCCGAAACCGAGGAACGCGCTTACGAATTAGCAAAACTTGTCGAAATCGAATATGAAGTATTACCTTTTGTTTTAGATCCTCATGAAGCACTCAAAGATGACGCGCCGCAAATTTTTGATACCATCTATTATGATAAGGAAGAAGTCAAAGTAAAAAACAACATTGGCATTTCGCGTAATATTGATGAAGGAGATGTTGAAAAAGGTTTTGAAGAAGCCGACAAAGTTTTTGAAGGTCATTATGAAGTAAACAGAATTTATCATAATCAGCTGGAACCCAAATGCGCGGTTTGCGTTCCGCAGATTGACGGAGGCATCGAAGTATGGTCTACCAGCCAATCTATCCATGGCAGTCGGTCTTTAATCGCTAAATTGCTGGATTTGCCTTATTCTAAGGTAAATGTGAAAAAAATTGCCATTGGCGGCGGGTTCGGTTCCTCCATTCATATGAATACGGTGGTTCCCATCTGCGCTTGCTTGGCCAACAAGGCTAAACGCCCGGTAAAACTGCTTTCTTCTCGCGAGGAAGACTTTTACAGCCATCATAAATATCCGACCATTTTTGATGTCAAACTTGGGGTAAAAGAGGATATGACCATCACAGCAGCCTCGGTTGACGCATTGATCGATTTCGGCGCCCATCAAATTCAACCTCTGGCTTATATGGGCTGCACCGCCGGTTGGTTTGCGTCCCTTTATAAATACGGCAGTAACATCCGTTTCAACGGCACGGCCGTATATACCAATAACGTTCCCTGTTGTGCCATGCAAGGTTATGGAAACCCGCAAATCAATTTTGCCATTGAGCAGATGATTGATGAAATCGCCAATGAAAAAGGCTGGGATCCCATTGAGTTTCGCTTGAAAAACTACCGTGGAGTCGGGGATGAGTTCTGGGGACAAGGTCCTACCATTCGCTCCATCATCAAAACCTGCGGTGTCCATGAGTCTTTGGTGGAGGGACGAAAACTTTTTGGATTTGATAAAAGAGTCCCTCATACGGAAAAAACAGGACGCTATCGCAAAGGAATCGGTGTAGCCCGCGGTTTTCACACTTCCGGTACCGGTGGTCCCAAGGAAGGGGAAGTAATCGATTATTCTTCCGCCTATATCAAAATTAACGAAGATGGCTCTTTAGATATTGTTTCTCCCGTTATGGATCATGGCGGCGGTACTTGGGATTGCCTGTGCAAAATCGCGGCGGACGTATTGCAGATTCCCCTGGACAAAGTAGAATTATCGCCTACCGACACACGCAATACTGCGTTTGATATTGCTACTCATGCCACAAGAGGTACTTATTGCGGCGGCGCCGCGGTCATGTATGTCAGCAAAAAAGTGCGGGAAAAATTGCTGGAAGTCGCAGGCAGAATCATGTTGGAACATCCTTCTGAATTGGATATTTACCGAGATGAAGAATTAGGACAGGGTGTTGTTTATGCTAAAGGGTATCCGCAAAAACATATGACCATTGGAGAAATTGCGGAATACGCCAAAAACTACAGTTGGGGAACCATTGCCTACGCGGATTCTTATCGCCAGAAAAATTGCCCTCCTTGTTTCGTCACGCATTTTGTTGAAGTAGAGGTGGATACTTACACCGGGCAAATTGAACTGACTCGTGTATTGTTATATGGAGATTCCGGAACTGTCATTAATCCGCAACTTTTGGAAGGTCAGTTAATTGGCGCGTTTAACCGAGGCCTCGGCTATACTTTATATGAGGATTTAAAAATGGATGAACAAACCGGCCAAATCGCCTGTCATGGTTTGATGGTAGACTACAAAAGCCCCACTGCTTTTGAAATGCCGACATTAGAGAATACTGTTGTCAGAACTTGTGACATTTACGAACCGTCCGGTCCGTTCGGAGCCAAAGGCTGCGGTGAAGCGGCTCTGGCTTCTGTCGCTTCTTCCATCAGTAACGCTATCTACAATGCCATTGGCATTCGCTTTCATGAAATTCCGATCACACCGGAAAAAGTTTTGAAAGCATTGGAAGAACAAGCAAAAAACGCATAACCATCAGGAAAATTCAGAAGAGGTGAACGAATTATGAATACAAGAATTTTGCCGGTTCACTTTAACTATGTTAAACCGGCAACTCTGGCAGAAGCGCTTGAGATTCTGGCGTCACATAAAAACGTAAAAATTTTGGCGGGAGGAACCGACCTAATTGTAAAATTAAAAACAGGCGCTTCCATCAAAATGGACACAATGTTAGACGCTAAAGAAATAACTGAATTGACGGAAATAAAAGAACTTAAGGATGGTTCTGTAGAAATCGGCGCGTTATGTAAACTTTCTCATTTGGAAGATTCTCCCGTGATTCAAAAAAAATACCCGGCTCTGATTGATGCTTTAAACGCGATGGCTTCTATTGCTGTTCGCAATATGGGTACCATCGGCGGCAATCTCTGCAACGCGTCTCCTGTCGCGGACACGGCCGGTCCTTGCATAATCTATCAAGCAAAACTGAAGGCGGTTTCCTTCAAAAAGGAGAGACTCATTGATATCAAAGACTTTTTTACCGGTTTGGGAGAATGCGCTTTAAAAAAAGAGGAGATTTTGACATCAGTCATTCTTCCCGCGCCCGTGGGCGGCGCCGCTTTTCGAAAGATCACCCGTGTAAAACCCGATATCGCAAAAGTTTCCTGTACCGCTTCGCTGTTTTTGGACAATGGTGTCATTGTCGATGCGCATATGGCAATGGGCGCCGTCGCGATCACGCCTCTTTCCGTGGATCATATCGCCAAAGAAATGATTGGAAAAGAAGCCGGTACAACATTATTTGAGGAAATCGGTCAAAAAATTTCGGATGAAATCAAACCCATTGATGATAACCGTTCCACGGCGGAGTACAGAAAAAAAGTCGCAAAAGTATTGGTTGTTGATGTACTTCGCGAAGCATTAAAACGAGCCGGAGGTGAATGCTGATGTCGAAACACGCGATTACGCTGACTGTTAACGGAAGAAAATATGATTTGGTTGTAGAAAGTAACGAATTGTTGCTTCAGGTACTGCGGGATAAATGTTATTTGACAGGAACAAAGTATGGCTGCGGAATTGCCGAATGCGGGGCCTGTTCGTTTATAAATGTCGTTGAACTGTACCTGGCTTGTATGTTTCCTGCCGTTTCCGCTGACTTTTGGAATATTACTACGGCGGAAGGTCTTGCTCAAAATGGTGAATTAAATAAAATACAAAAAGCATTCATTGAAAAAGACGCCATTCAATGCGGATATTGCACACCGGGCATGGTAGTGGCAGGTACTGCTTTGCTAAAAAAGAATCCTAAACCAACCGAATCGGAAATCAGAGATTTTATGCGTGGCAATTATTGCCGCTGCACCGGATACCAATCCATCGTTTCCGCAATCAAATACGCTTCGGAACAGGATTAACAATTTCCGTTTTCGTTACAATTATTAATGATTTCATTTTAGGTAAATCGACAGATTTCTGTCGGTCTGCCTGAATTTACGATCAACTACCTTACCGAAAAAGTTGATCAAATTAGTTTTCTCACAAAAAACCTTTCTTTGTCGGAGCCAAGAGAGGTTTTTTGTGTATTTGATAATAGGTGTATTCCTGAAAAGACTGAAATACTCCTTGTCATGAAAACTGATGTTTGTTATAATAAATTGCACGTACAACAGAAAGACAACTTTAAGGAGAAACCCATGCCAACATTTCAATTTCGATTATTAAAAGAAGACGGTATGGCACGCCGTGGAGAAATTCAAACCGCCCACGGTACCATTCAAACGCCGATCTTTATGCCGGTTGGAACCCAGGCCACAGTCAAAACCATGTCACCGGAAGAATTAAAAACCATTGACGCGCAAATCATTTTGAGCAATACCTATCATCTATATTTACGCCCCGGACACCAATTGATTCAAGAGGCAGGCGGTCTGCACCAGTTTATGCATTGGGATCGTCCTATTTTAACAGATAGTGGTGGTTTTCAAGTCTTTTCTTTAGCCGATTTGCGAGATATTAGTGAAGATGGGGTAGTGTTTCGTTCTCATATTGACGGATCTCGTCATTTTTTCTCTCCGGAAAAGGTAATGGAAATCGAACAAGCGCTGGGGGCGGATATCGCGATGCAGTTTGATGTTTGCTCTCCTTATCCGGCGGAGCGGAAACAGGTGGAGGACGCTTTGCGCAAAACCACAGCTTGGGCCAAACGATGTCTGGCCGCTCATCATCGTGAAGATCAGGCACTGTTTGCCATCGTGCAGGGCGGGCTGTTTCGAGATCTGCGGATTCGCAGCGCTCGAGAGCTGACGGAGTTGGATTTCCCCGGATACGGTATCGGCGGACTCAGTGTCGGAGAACCGAAACCGCTGATGTATGAAGCGCTGGAATATACGACGCCCATCCTGCCAAAAAATAAGCCGCGTTATTTGATGGGAGTAGGCAGTCCCGACTGTTTGGTAGAAGGCGTCGCGCGAGGAGTCGATATGTTTGACTGCGTTTTACCCACGCGTATCGCCAGAAACGGAACGGTTTTTGTTCCTGAAGGAAAGCTGGTAATCCGTAACGCCAAATATGCCCGTGATTTCCGTCCGCTGGATGAGCGCTGCGATTGTTATGCCTGTCGTAATTTCAGCCGCGCTTACATTCGACACCTGGTCAAAGCCAATGAAATTTTGGGGTTCCGCCTGACCACTATCCATAACCTTCATTTCCTATTGCATTTAATGGAGGATATGCGGCAAGCTATTGAGGAAAACCGCTTTTCGCAGTTCTATCAGAACTTCTTTTCCGTTTGGCGGGAAACAAAACCGGAATGGAAAAATGAAATTTAAGAAAATAAATTCCATAATCTTCCTTAAGAAAGCAGGAATTTTTATAAATACGCAGAATAGAATACAGAGTCTTATAGTTTCTCATGAGGAATATCTTTTATTAAGGGGGTAAAATTGAATGAACAATACCTTGTTCACAATCGCTTACATTCTCATCTTTATTGCAATCTTTTATTTCCTGTTGATCAGACCCCAACAGAAACAAAGAAAAAAAAGAAATGAAATGATGTCTCAGTTGAACGTCGGCGATCGAATTTATACCGCGGGTGGTATCCTTGGTACAATCACGATGTTAAAAGAAGACACTTTGTGGATCAAAGTAGCTGATAAAGTTGAAATCCAAATTTTAAAAAGCAGCGTGGGCGGTCTTCAGGGAGAAGAACAATAACCTACTGTTGAAATCATATCCGGAAAAAAGAGCTGAATTTTCATCTTAGCTCTTTTTTTTATCTCAACAAGTATTTTTATTCAAGAATAATAATATCTTGTTTTCTCCAAAAACCAGATGGAAGAATTCGACGATTTTCCCTATCTGTATTGACAATAGCCATTCAAATATTCTATAATAAATAGGTATGTATGATAAACTGTATCATAAAAGGAGGCTTTATCAAATGAAAAACGGAGGGTTGAAAATTGCGGTGTTTGCGATTGTACTAATCGTCGCCGTCGCCGTCTCTGTTACTCCGCTGATGAACAACCTTCAACTGGGTCTGGATCTCCAAGGAGGAGCCGAAGTAGTTCTGCAGGCAGTTCCGGAAGAAGGTCAAACATTGACAGAGGACGATATGGCTCAACTGCGGGAAGTAATCCGCAACCGTGTTGACAACTTAGGGGTAAGCGAACCTATTATCCAGCTGGAAGGGGACGACCGTATCATTGTTCAGCTGGCAGGAGTAGACAACCCGGACGAGGCAATTTCCCTCATTGGGCAAACTGCGAAACTGGAGTTCATTGATCCGCAGGGAAATGTTGTAGTAAGCGGTAATGACCTTGCCGACGCCAGTGGACAAGATGTTAATGGCGAAGGGGTCATCAGTCTGAAATTTTCAGAAGAAGGCACAGAAAAATTTGCCAATGCCACACAACAATATGTAGGTCAAAATATTGACATCTATTTAGATGATGAATTGCTGATCAGCGCGACAGTACAAGAACCGATCTTAAACGGAGAAGCGCAAATCAGCGGTAGCTACACACTGGAAGAAGCCATTAATCAGGCAGCTATCCTGAAAGGGGGCGCCTTGCCTGTAGATGTAGAAATTCTCTCCAAACGCACAGTAGGACCTTCTCTGGGTTCCGATTCCCTGACCGCCAGCTTGTATGCCGGCATCATCGGTTTGGTTTTGCTGTGTATTTATGTAATTGCTTATTATCGTCTACCCGGCGCCGTAGCGGTTTTGTCTCTGATTTCCTATACGCTGCTGCTGCTTTGGGCGGAAGTTTTGCTTGGCGTAACATTAACATTGCCCAGTATCGCCGGTTTCGTCCTATCCATTGGGATGGCAGTGGATGCTAACATCATCATTTACGAGCGTTTGCGAGAAGAGTTGCGCTCCGGGAAATCGCTGCGCGCGTCGATCCGCGCCGGATTCAAACGGGCATTATGGACGATTCTGGACTCCAATATTACAACTTTGTTAGCTGCCGCCGTACTGTTTAAATTCGGTACCGGCTCGGTTCAGGGTTTCGCCGTAACCCTGAGCATCGGTATCATTATCAGCATGCTCAGTGCTTTGGTTATCACCAAATATCTGTTGCAATGGAGCGCTGATGTGAATGCATTTAAAATGCATCCCAGATTATACGGTAATCTTGTCAAAGGAGGTCAAAACAATGATTAATGACGCGCATTTTGATTTCGTTGGCAAAAGAAAAATCTGGTATGCCATTTCCATTGTCATCATTATTGCAGGGATTATCTCTCTCTGTGTTCAAGGTTTAAACCTGGGGTTGGATTTTACCGGTGGCAATATTATTCAAGTGCAATTTGAAGAAGATGTAGAAATCGATGAATTGAGAAATGTGGTAAATCAATATGTAGATTCCACACCGACCATTCAGGAAAGTGATGCTAACAACTACATCATCAGAACCCAAGAGCTTTCCGAAGAAAACAACGAGGCATTGTTATCTGACTTGGAAAATAATTTCGGAAACAGTGAAATTTTGCGCAATGAAAAAATCGGCGCCGTCATCGGTTCTGAGTTGATCAGCAACGCAAAATGGGCGCTGTTGGCAGCCTTTGTGCTGATGTTGATTTATATCACTATTCGATTCAAATTTAATTTCGCCATTTCTGCTGTGGTACCTTTGATGCACGATGTACTGGTCACCGTCGGTCTATTTTCCCTTTTACGCGTAGAGGTGGATTCCACCTTTATTGCGGCCATTCTCACCATCCTCGGATATTCCATTAACGGTACTATTGTAATCTTTGACCGTATTCGAGAAAACATGGGCAAAGATCACAAAGCGCCATTCCCTGATTTGGTCAATAAAAGTATCAACCAAACACTGGGGCGTTCCATCAACACCAACCTGGCTGTTTTGATTCTCGTTGTTTGTCTGCTCATTTTAGGAGGAGACAGCACCAAAGCATTCTCCCTGGCACTGTTGTTCGGCGTTATTTTCGGTTGTTACTCCTCCGTTTTCATTGCCGGTCCGATGCTGTCTGATATCACCCGATTAACCGGCGGCAGCAAACAATACAAAAAATCCGGTAAAAAGAAAACTGCCAAAGTAATTAAATAATCATCAAAGAGCGCATTTTTCAAAATGCGCTCTTTTTATATGCGTTCAACCAAAAGAATCCGCCATTGCAGAAGTTGCAAAACACATTGTTATAGATTGGAGATAAACGGCAGAGAGGGGGTTTCCCGCGAAAATTTTCTTTTCGGGAAAATTTTCCGCAAAGTGTCGATTTCGCCAAATACCTCGACAAAACGCCATTTTTTTAGTATAATAGTGGTGATTATACGATATTGCAATATTATAGAGGCTGGTAAGAGATGAAAAAGTGGATTCTAAGAGGGTGCAAAACCCCTTATCGTCAAATTGTGGAAACCTCTCGGGAACTGAACATACCCGTGGTTATCGGGCAGTTGTTGGCCGTCCGAGGCTACAACACAAAAGAAAAAATCCAAAAGTATTTTCATTTATCCGAGTCAGAACTTCATGACCCCTCCCTGATGAAAGATATGAACAAAGGATGTCAGATCATTCTGGACGCAATTAAAAAAGGAAAGAAAATCGCGGTTTTCGGGGATTATGACGCGGACGGTATCACTTCCACCAGTATTTTAATGCTGGCATTGCAAAGGCTGGGAGCAAATGTCCGCTATTATATTCCTGCCAGAGAAACAGAGGGATATGGCCTCAATAACCAAGCTGTCCGCGATTTAGCCGAGGAAGGTATTGAATTACTGCTCACCTGTGATAACGGAATCTCCGCCTTTGAACAGGTGGCATTGGCAAAAAGTTTGGGCATGACAGTGGTAATTGCCGACCATCACGAGGTGCCTTTTGAACAAGAAGGGGAGGAAACGCGTTATCTGCTACCCGATGCAGACGCGATCATTAACCCCAAACAGCAGGATTGTTCCTATCCTTTTCAATCCCTGTGCGCCGGCACGATCGCTTATAAAATCAGCCAGTATCTCTACCGTCTGACAAAGAAAAACTGGGCGGCAGATGAAGAAGAATATCTATCTTTGGCAACAGTAGCCACCATCTGTGACATTATGGATTTAACAGATGAAAACCGTGTCATGGTCAAACATGGGTTATCGGTTATGAGCAAAACCAAAAATCTGGGGTTGCGTGCGCTGTTGGAAGTAAACGGTCTCTTAAAAAAAGAACTCGGCACCTACCAAATCGGATTCATCATCGGTCCTTGCATCAATGCCAGCGGGCGACTGGAATTAGCGGATATCGCAGTCAATCTCTTCCTCTCCGATACACAAGAGGAAGCTTATCAATTGGCGCAACAATTGGTAGAATTGAACAATTCTCGCAAAAACCTTTCCAATGAAGGTGTCAAAATGGTAAAAGAAACCATTGAGAAAGAGCATTTATATGATGACAAAGTAATTTTGGTACATCAACCGGATCTCCATGAAAGTATCGCCGGCATTGTTTCCGGTCGTATCAAAGAGCTTTACTATCGTCCCACCTTCGTATTTGCCTCCCATAAAGAAATCATTCGCGGCTCCGGTCGTTCCATTGAAGGCTACAATATGTTTGAGGCACTGGTAGAATGCGGCGATTTGTTGGAAATTTTCGGCGGACATCCTATGGCGGCGGGTCTTTCTTTAAAAAAAGAAAATTTACCCCTGTTGCGACAACGACTCAATGAAAACTGCCGGCTGGAAGTAAAGGATATGATCCCGACCACCTATATCGATTTGCGGATGCCTATTGAACGGGCAACGCTGGGGCTTGCCAAAGCCCTGACGAAACTGGAACCCTTCGGCAAAGGCAACACCATGCCTCTCTTTGGCGACAAAGATTTATCCGTCAGTCGTATTCAACTGTTGGGCAGTGACAATAATATTTTAAAGGTATTTTTTGATAATCGACAAGGGAAAGGATTGATTTCTTCTATCTTATTCCGCAAAAAAGCTGAATTTCAACAAATGGTACTGGATTTCGGCGGCGAATCCCTCTGGGAAGACCTCCTGAAAGGAAATGAAAACCGTTTAAACATTGATATCATCTATACCGTAGAGGTTAACCATTTCAATAACAACCAATATCTGCAGCTTCAAATCAAAGATTTTCGCCTGCGCAATCAGCCACAATAAGCAAAAAGGCTCTTTTTGCTGATATATCTGAGAAATTTCCCTGAAAATAATGAAAACTTGTTTGATTTCTTGAAGATATATGATATAATAAGTTAGTTGAGTAGTATGGTTTGGTGGGAAAAATGCTGAAATTTTATATCAAAACCTTTGGATGTCAAATGAATGAACACGACTCTGAGATTATTGCCGGCCTTTTAGAAGTTGCCGGCTATCAACAAACACAAGAAATCTCAGAAGCAAACATCATCATTGCCAATACTTGTTGTATCCGCGAAAGTGCGGAGAACAAGATCTGGGGGTTTATCGGAAACATTAAATATTACAAAGAAGAAAATCCACATACGGTTTTGGCTGTGGTAGGTTGTATGACCCAGCAAGATTGTATACTGAATACCATAAAAAAACGGGCGCGCCATGTAGACATTGTACTGGGAACTTATCAGCAGCACCGTCTGCCGGAATATATCAGCCGAGTTTTGGGAGGTTCCGGTCAGATCATTGACATTAGTCAGGATAACAAGGATTTTCCCGATGTTTTACCGGTCAGCCGGCCGGATCCGTATCGTGCCCAGGTAAATATTATTTATGGTTGCAATAATTTTTGTTCCTATTGTATTGTTCCTTATGTCAGAGGACGGGAACGTAGTCGTGATTTTCAGTCAATCATCGATGAGGTTCAGGAATTGGCTGCCCACGGTTGCAAAGAAATTACACTACTGGGACAAAATGTCAACTCCTACGGCAAAGATCGTCGGGATACGGACTGGACCTTTGGCAAGTTACTTGTGACACTAAACGAAATCGACGGCATTGAACGAATTCGTTATATGAGTTCCCATCCCCGAGATTTCTCTTTGGAGTTGGTGGATACCATCGCGGAGTTGCCGAAAGTCTGTTCCCACTTCCATCTGCCTCTGCAAAGTGGCTGCGATAAAACATTGACTGCTATGAACAGAGGATATGACACGTCAAAATATTATGCAATTTTAGAGCGAATCCGAGAAAAAATTCCCCATGCCGCCATAACCACCGATATCATTGTCGGTTTTCCGGGCGAAACAGAAGAGGATTTTGCGAAAAGTCTGCAGTTTATTGAAAAATGCCGCTTTGATTCGGCTTTTACATTTCTCTATTCTCCTCGATCCGGTACGATTGCGGCCAAACGTCCGGATCAAATCTCGGAAGCCGTAAAAAAAGAACGCTTGCAACGGCTGCTGACGGTACAAAACCACAACAGTCTGCAAATAAATCAAAGTTTATTACATAAAATGATAAAAGTTTTGGTTGAGGGGGTGAGCAAAACCAGTGACCGGGCCTACACCGGTCGATCCGCCGGAAATAAAGTTGTTATTTTCAACGGAACGCCGGATCTCGTAGGGAAAATCGTTGATGTGAGGGTCAATGAGGCCAAAACCTGGCACTTGGAAGGTGAGGTTATAGGATAATATATGCATCATTATTGGTAGAAAAAAGAAAACAAACACAAAAAGAAAGGGGATAGATCGTTGACTCAATCTAACAACCGAAACTTCTTCATCAGAAGATTTCATTCTTTGATCGCATTAATTCCGATCGGTATTTTTATCTTTGTGCATCTTTTAATCAATGCCAGTGTTTTCATGGGCGGTTTTGAAGGTTACAATACCTTTGTTTCTGTTATGAAATCCGAAAGCCTGAAGTTGTACATTACGGCCGCGGAAATCATCATCATCGCGCTGCCCATTATTTTCCACGGTATTTATGGTTTGTACATCGTTTACAAAGCCAAAAATAATGTGTTGGACTACAAATATTACAGAAACTGGGCCTTCTATCTGCAAAGAATCACAGCAATTATCATCGTGCTGTTTTTGCTCTGGCATGTAATCACATTGCGCCTTTCCGGTCATGAAACCTCTGAAGATGTGATTTACACATTGGCGTCGATTCTGCAAAATCCGTTGTACTTAGTACTTTACATCATCTGTGTTGTAGCCTCTATTTACCATCTGACAAACGGTCTTTTCACATTCTGCATTACCTGGGGTATCTGCCAAGGTGAAAAAGCACAAAAGATCTTCTCCGCCTGTGCGATTTTGCTGTTCTTCGCGGTATCCATCGTAGCAATTGCGATCTTGATCAAGATCATGATGATTCCCGTTCCGGCTGGCTTTTAAGCTATAACAGTATAAGGAGGTAATAACGTAATGAACAAAGGTAAGGTTATCGTTGTCGGTGGCGGATTGGCTGGTTTGATGGCTACCATGAAAATCACCGAAAAACAAATTCCTGTAGATTTAATCTCTTTGGTACCTGTAAAACGTTCTCACTCCGTATGTGCGCAGGGTGGGGTAAACGCTTGTTTAGATACCAAAGGTCAACACGATACAATTTGGCAGCATGTGGACGATACCATTTACGGCGGGGACTTTTTGGCAAATCAAACTCCGGTAAAAGGCATGTGTGAAGCCGCCCCCGGCATCATCTACGCAATGGATCGTATGGGCGTTATGTTCTCCCGTACTCCCGAAGGTCTGCTTGATCTGCGTCGTTTCGGTGGTGTAAAAAACAATCGTACCGCTTTTGCCGGCGCTACCACCGGTCAGCAGTTGCTTTACGCATTGGACGAACAAGTTCGCCGTCAAGAAGTAGCTGGTTTGGTAAACAAATTTGAAGGTTGGGAAATGATCGATGTCATCATCGATGACAACGGAATCTGCAAAGGCGTTGTCGCTCAGAACCTGGCAACCATGGACATCAAAGCGTTCTTGGGCGACGCTGTCGTAATCGCAACTGGTGGCGCCGGTATGATCTACGGCAAATCCACCAACTCCGTTATCAACACCGGTCACGCGGCCAGCATTCTTTATCGCAATGGTGTGGATTTCGCCAACGGTGAATTCGTACAAATTCATCCTACCGGCATGTTAGGCGATGACAAAACCCGCCTGATGTCCGAATCTGCCCGTGGTGATGGTGGTCGTGTTTGGACATACAAAGATGGTAAACCCTGGTATTTCCTGGAAGAATGGTATCCGGCATACGGCAATCTGGTACCTCGTGACGTAGCCGCTCGCGCCATTTACAAAGTCTGTGTAGAAATGGGCTTGGGTATTGACGGTAAAAATCAGGTTTATTTGGATCTTTCTCATTTGCCTGATGAATACTTGGATCGCCGTCTCGGCGGTATCATGGAAATTTACGAATCTTTCTACGGCGACGACCCGAGAAAAGTTCCAATGAAAATTTTCCCCGCTGTTCACTATTTCATGGGCGGTATCCATGTTAATTGGGAACATCAAACAAAAATTCCCGGTCTCTTTGCCGCCGGCGAATGTGATTATATGTATCACGGCGCGAATCGTCTGGGTGCGAACTCCTTGTTATCCGCGATGTACTCCGGTACTGTCGCAGGTCCTGCCGTAGCAAAATATGTCAATGGTCTGTCTGCTTCTTCCGAAGAAACCGACAAAGCGCTGGCAGAAAAAATGGTGAAAAAACAGGAAGCTATCCATCAGGAAATCTGCAGCATGAGCGGCAAAGAAAATCCGTATCTGCTGCATGATGAAATGGGTCGTCTGATGACCAAACATGTAACCATCGTACGTCATAATAAAGCGATGGAAGAAACTGATGTAAAAATTCAGGAATTCATGGAACGTTACAAAAATATCAACATGATCGACAGCAATAGCTACAGCAACCAAACTATTATGTTCGTTCGTCAGTTGAAAGGTATGATGGAACTGGCCAGAGTAATCATCGGCGGTGCTATTCGTCGTAACGAAAGCCGTGGTTCTCATTACAAACCTGATTATCCGGAAAGAGATGACGAAAACTTCCTGAAGACAACATTGGCCACCTATACTCCGGATGGTCCTCAGTTCAGCTATGAAGATGTAGATATCAGCCTGATCAAACCCCGTTTGAGAAGCTATAAATAGGAGGTAGGTAAGATAATGGTTAATCCTGAATTCATTAAATTGAAAATTAAACGCCGTAAAAATCCCACAGATACTCCGTATTGGGAAGAATTCAATATCCCTTATCGCCCCAATATGAACATCGTATCTGTTTTGATGGAAGTCCGCAAACACCCCCAGAATGCCAAAGGGGAAACAGTAGATCCCGTTGTTTGGGAATGCAATTGTCTGGAAGAAGTATGCGGCGCTTGTTCTATGCTGATCAATGGGGTTCCGCGTCAAGCCTGCGCGGCTTTAACCGATAAACTGTTGGAACAATATGGCGAAGATAAAGTTATCACTTTGGAACCGCTGAGCAAATTCCCGGTTGTTCGAGACTTGATGATTGACAGACAAATCATGTTTGACAATCTGAAACGTGTAAAAGCTTGGGTTCCCGTAGACGGTTCTTGGGCCATCGGTCGTGGTCCTCGTCTGAGCGACGCCGACTGGTCTATCGCGTATCCGATTTCCCGTTGCATGACCTGTGGATGCTGTTATGAATCCTGTCCCAACTGCAACAGTAAATCGAAATTTGTCGGTCCTTCCGCCATTGCTCAGGTTAGACTCTTTAACCTTCATGCTATCGGTAGAATGCACAAAGATATGCGCCTGAAAGCATTGACCGACAAAGGCGGCATCCAGGAATGCGGTAATGCACAAAACTGCAAACGTGTTTGCCCGAAGAGCATTAAACTGACCGATCATATCGCGGCAGTAAATCGCCAAGCAAACAGCTATAGCTGCAGAGCGTTCTTAACTAAATAAAAAAACATTAGCGTCAACCTATATTTGACCAAAAGCGACTGGTAATACCAGTCGCTTTTTTATTATGGGTCGTGACCTTGTTGAGTTTACAAAACATGTAAAATATAAGCCACCTGCTATGTGGGCACGCGAAATTGCTTACACCATAAAGCAAATAGATTATTTCATACAAAATGGGTATATAAGTATTCGATAGTTTTACTCTAAATATAAATATAGGAGAAAATCATAATAATCAATATAAAGAAAGTATCCGAAATATCACAACTATACGCCTATAAAGGCGTATAGCTGTTGAAAAACATTTAATATCAAAACACGGTAAGTGCATCGCAGTTTATGGAATACCTCCAAAGAAAACATTCGCTAATAATATTCGATAAAATAAAATTTGGCGTACAAATTCAGAAACAAACCACTTTGAGCAGAGGGATATTATGTAAGTACAACAAGGCTTCATAAAAAGTATATTTAAGAGTAAAAAAAACGGATATTGCAATGGATATTAATATAAAAGAATAGGAAAATCCTTTCAAGGGCAGCGGCGATTGTTGATTTTGAAGTTTTCTGAAGGAAATTTTACTGTTTGTTATTTGGGTTCTTTATTATTTGTAATCCGTTTATAGTTTTAGCAGAAAAGCCCTTTTAATTGGGACTTTAACGGAAAAATAAATCATACCTGTCCGTCCAACGGGTAAGCCATAAGCCTCTATTAGCGGCCGTGCCTCTTCTCTTTTTAAGCCGTATATTTTGAACATTATCCGCAATAAACTCGTTTCTGTCAAACAGCTTTCCTCTCATCATTTTCTCCATACTTCGGGGAGAACAACTAAAAGGGAATTTACCACTCAATCTCTCCCAAAAGATCATGCTATATCAACACCACTTGCATACTTTTCCGCGAAACCTCACCATACAAGCAAAAACAGGTGTGCATATTCATAAAAAATCGCGCATAAACATTTTCCACAATTTGAATTATCAACAAGTTTTCCACAGTCCAATTTTTGCATAAGCATGCAGAGTGACGTTTAGCGCCAGCTAAAGCCTCGTATTTTTACTTCTCATAGGCGATTCTTTTCCTGGCTGGAAGAAAGAAAATCAAAATCTTTATTATAATATCAAAAACCAGCAAAATAATGATGCTTGCCTTGTGTTATACACTCGAAACGATCTGCGCATGTATGGATCCAAACAACCGTTTCAACTTGTCGTAAAATATTTTGCAATAAACCGGTAGAAATATCGTTCCCGGAATGATAAAATAAAACATAGGAGTACATGACAACTCGGAATCAGGAGAAAAAATGAACATTAGAAAATATCGACAATCAGATTGCAAAGTCTTGGCAGAATTATTTTTTAATACCGTACATACGGTTAATGCAAAGGACTATACCGAAGAACAGTTGAACGCATGGGCAACAAGGCAAATAGATTTGAAAAAATGGAGCCGGTCCTTTTTGGAGCATTATAGTATAGTTGCTGTTGAAAATGGACTTATTGTAGGTTTTGGAGACATAGATAAGACTGGTTATCTTGACCGACTATTTGTTCATGCAGACTATCAAGGAAAAAAAATTGCAACAGCTATTTGCGATCAACTGGAACAAGCCGTTATGGGAAATATCATGACACATGCTTCTATTACAGCAAAACCATTTTTTGAGAAAAGAGGTTACAAAGTCATAAAAAAACAACAAACAGAAAGACAAGGGGTCTTTCTTACTAACTTTGTTATGGAAAAAAAAGGAAGCATCAGAAAAAGATAAGTATGAAGAAGATAGGCATAGGTCTTACTTTGTGTTTTTGAATGATTATACAAGTCTCTGTAAAAAAGGAATGTAGTATACAGACGCTACTTTACATAATAAACAGTGTAAGCGACATAGGTTTAGCAGGGGAGAAAGACCGCCAAAAATGTGTTTTTCCCATGCTAAACAAAAAATGTCCGACAAATTAGCAATCATTCTGATAATAATTTATACTTATTATTAAACGCAGTTTTTGAAAAAATCTAAAATATTATCATGAAACACAGTTTTTGAAAAATTCAAAAGCTGTGTTTTTTTTATATCAAATTTAAGGAGGTGAAACCATGGAAGATCAACGGGAAGAACAGCGTAAAAAAAGAACCGTCTGGTACCATTGCCCGGTATGCGGCAAGGATTTTAAATCGTACGGTTATCAGAAAAGGGTTTTTTGTCCGCATTGTCATTTGGATAGAACAGGGAAGAAGTTAGGAGCATCGCCGGAAACGCTTGCCAAAGCCCGCGCGACAGCAGCGGCAAATAAAGCAGCCAGAAAAGCCGCTAAAGAAGCGGCAGAAACAAGGGAAGAAACAGAGAAACAACCATCACAATCACAACCGAAGAAACAGTCCATAATGGAAAAATTACTCAATAAGGAAATTTTCTAAGGAGTGATTTCAATGCGAAAAATCAAGAAAAGCGTACGCTTATCAGATACCAATATCCAATTTATCATGGAAGCCGCCGAAGGAGACAATTTTTCTGAATGTCTTGAAGCATTGATAGAGCGAACAAGGCTACAAGATCAATTTTTATCCGCTTTAGCGGAAAAAAACAAATTTGTTGCGGTTGCCAAAGGTCATCGGAATTCCTTAGAGGCATCTATCCGTGTTTTACACAAAAACAATCAACTTTTGAAAAAACATATTGAATCAACGGAACGCGTTCTGTTCCATTTTAAACACAGAAAAGAGGTAGATCAATACTATGACAAATTTAAATCAGCCAAACGAGCAGATTGATGTACAGATTATTAATGAAGTAGGGGAGTTGAATGACCAGATCACTGAGGATGTGAATATTGGGGCGGAAGAATCCAAAACAAACATTATCAGCGAAGAAATGGCCGGAACTATTTTACAGCTGCCGTTTAGCATTGCTGCTAATTTTTGGGGAGATTATTGGGAGCTCTCACAGGGTGAACTGGAACTGATGAAACCATCGGCGGCCAAAGTTTTTTCCGATTTGTTCGGAAGGTACGTGGATGATTATCCGGAAGCATATATGCTTGGATTTACCTTGATTACCTGTGTCGCGACTAGAGCGGGTAAAATGGTGGCTGAAAAACGCAGAAATCCCATCCCTGATAATATTACCCCAATTCCTACCGCTTATGAAGATTCTGATGATGAGGTGTAGAAAATGCTGGAACAAAAAAACATTGAAATACGTTTTCAAAAATTCATGGAGGAATTTATGACCGCCGTTGATTTACCGATGCCGGTAGCGGTCATGGTACACCAATTCCTGCCTAAGGTGCCGGAAATGCTTGCCGATCCGTATAAACAGGACGAGCTTTTAGGATTGATGCAGCTAATGGGCTGGGTAATCGGCTACAAAGTTTCTTATGAAGATGAAGCAGTGGAAGAACTGGAAGAACTGACGGAATAAAACAAGGGCACTCTCTGACCGGTGGAGCATCAGAGAGTGGCTTTGTGGCAATCGGCTATAACAAGTTTTCCATAAATCGCTCATACATTACCATTCAACCGCTCATATATGGCCGATTGCCGCTTTTTTACAATTACATAAAGGTGCCCGGACAACACCGAAAAGCAAGTCCCGGAGAAGCTGACACTCCGATATCAACAATGTCTTGGGGCTGACAGAGCAAGAGGTAAAGAACCCCGCACCGCCGGAACAGGCGGGATATAAGTATGTGTTCGGGTGGTAGCCACGGCGCGCAGCGCAGGGTGCCGCAGTGAGGTCTGGAGCGTGGTAAGATCGGTATTCTCTGCGGTAAAGGGCGAACACGGCGGCTCCGGCCGGCGAGAAAGCTTTTCCCCTCTGAAAAGGGGGGAAAGTAGCTCTTCCGGCTCACCAACCGGCGAGGGAAATCCGAGGTGAAACAAAATGTGCAAAAAATGCAAAGCAGTTAAAGAAAAATTCAAAGATTATGTTTACTGTCCGTTTTGCGGTAGTTTACTGAAACAAAACTATGACGCGATTATTCAAAAGTACACAGAAGATGAATCGGAAATAGAAATGATTCGGATGTTTCTTGATATGAGGATAAAAAAGAAAAAAAAGCCAACAGATCACGCTCTGGATTTAATTTTAAAAAGATTATATCAAGAGTGGGGATTAAGCAAAACTCAGCGGCTGGCTGTTTTGGAAAAAAGCATAGTCAGTAATTGGACAGATGTTTATTGTCCTGAACAGCTAAAAAAAGAGGGCGGCTTATTCAGCAGTGAAACCAATTATAACGATGTTTACAGATTGTGAGGTACAAAATGAAAGTCAAAATCAACGCCAGCGATCGTATTTTTGTCACCGGAAGAACCGGCAGCGGGAAAAGCGTTTTAATGAAACAGCTTTTAATACCAAACCTCGCTAACTATGTAATCTATGATTACAAACATGAAATTACCATGCCGGATGCTGTTATTTTTCAAAGAATCTCGGATTTCAGGAAACATCCCAATGAACCGGCGGTAATCTATCGGCCGGGAACCGGATCGGACGCTGAGTTTGATCAACTGTGCAAACAGGTTTTTTATCGTGGACACAACACGCTTATTCTTGATGAAATTGCCAGTCATATGACTTCTCTGAAAATTTGCCAGTGGCATGACACCATTATGCGTCTTGGCAGATCCAAAGGGGTAGGGATCATAAACTGCACGCAGAGACCGCGGATTTGTCATAATAACGTGATCAGTCAGTGTGAGCATTTTTTCATATTTAAATTGACACAAGCGACAGATAAAAAGAAAATGGCTGAATTTTGCGGGGAAGAGGTAATGGAAAACATTGATAAGTACTGGTTTTGGTACTACAACATTGAGATGGACAAGCCGATTTTGTCCAAACCGTTGAAATTAAAATAACAAATTGCTATAATGGAGGTAAAAAAAGTTGCCGGAAATACATAGAATCAGAGGAATTAGTATAAGAATAAACATAAGAGATGAACATTATCCTGTTCATGTTCATATAGTTCAAGGAAGTAATCATTACCGTGTTTATATGAATTGCAAAGTAGATAAAATTAAAGGTAAGTTTAAGAAAAAAGATTTGGAAGATGTTTTTTCTTATATCGTTAAAAACAGAAACAAAATTCAAAAAGCGTATACAAATATGATGAACGGAAAAGAAACACCCAAAAGAATCGGTTAGTAGGAGATAAAAATGAAAAAGAAAACTTCATTAGCAAAAAAAGATAAAAAAACAACTTCATTAGCAAAAAAAGTTGAATATATCGGAGATTGGAATTTGCTTGTAACATTTCAGGATGGAGAAAAAAAAGTCTATATTTGCGATGACATCCCTACCAGTCAAAAACCAATCGAAAAACCTTTAAAAGATATTGAATATTTTAAAACTGCTTATATTGATGAATATGGTATTTTAACATGGAGTAATGGTGTTGATGTATGTCCGGACGGGCTTTACAACAAAAGCATTCCTTATGATGAATGGTTAGAACAGCAAAAACAGAAATATGTTAAAAAATATAAAAATCAACTAGCTAAAGAATTTGATAAAATGATGCACGGAAAAGGATCGCCAAAAAAAATCGGCTAGGAGGAAAAACAAAATGACTATTCAATACCCTAAAAAAGTTGAATATATCGGAGATTGGAATTTGCTTGTAACATTTCGGAATGGAGAAAAACGAGTATATGTCTGTGATGACATCCCTACCAGTCAAAAACCAATCGAAGAACCTTTAAAAGATATTGAGTTTTTTAAAAAAGCCACAATCATTAATGGATGCGTTGCATGGAATGATGAGCTTGATGTATGTCCGGAAGGTCTTTACAACGTAAGTATCCCCTATGATGAATGGTTAGAACAGCAAAAACAGAAAAAAGAACTTGACAAATAAAAGAAGCGTCTGATATAATATCGGCATAATTGAATATTGATATAAATGCTCCACATTTATAATTTCCCCGTTTGAAACGGGGTGTATTAAGTGTGGAGTTTTTTTATATTTTGGAACCAAAATAAGGAGGTTGATCTGATGAAACTGACCATTAAAAACATGGCTGTAATGTTTGTTTTTGTTATCGCTTGTATTCTGGTAGCAAAGGCAATCGGCCAGAAAATCCCGGCAATCGGACAATTCACGGAAAAAATCTAGGAGGATAAACCATGGCACGAAAAAGAAAATGCACAAAAAAACAGCTGGCTGCCCTTGCGAGAGGACGCGCAAAGCTTCGCAAAAAGAGAAAATAAGAGGTGATTAGATGGTTAAAGTAAATCCGGGCAATTTTTTGCTGATCGGTATTATGTCTGTATTGTTTATTCTGTTATTAAAATCGGTTGTGGGTGTGTTTAATACACCTGAAAGTTTGAAATCAGCGGTTTACGCAATTTAAATTTGTAATAGTGTATAGTTTGAAAGTGAGGTAAAAAGATGAGCTTTATCAATTCCACAAGACAAAATCTGAGAAATTTGACAACCCTTCCTCATACTCCGTATAACAATGTGCAGGCGGATATTAGCAGAGTAGGCTTTTTGGCCACTGTAAATTTACGCTTCAAAGGTAAACTGAACGCGAGGCACGCAAGCAAAGAAACTTTTACCAAAGCGCCGGAAGCGCCTTATAATTTGGCGGAAAGAGTGAAACTGGTTATGAACAATGGGGTATCCATCTGGGATACATCCGGCTACGGAGCTTATTTGCAAAATATGGTTTGCAAATATCATTATAGATTGGATGAAGAAATGGAAAAAGGCGGTGTTTTCGCTTTTGGCAACAAAGTATCCAGCGCGGGTACTGACAATGATATCAGCTTTACGCTGAAAATGCCTATTTCTATCAATGACAGAGATATGATCGGTCTGATTCTCTTGCAATCCAGCCAAATTGTGGGAACCGTACAAGTGCATTGCGCAGACGCTTCTGTTTTGATGACTGATACCGATGTTACCGCCACGCTGGAAGGTACTTGGTATATCAGCTATGAATATTTTGATGTTCCGGAAAGTACAGCTGATTATCCATTGCTGAATACCGTCCATCAGGTTTTGGAAGATCAAAATCCCATTAACGCTCGTGGTGAAAACCGTTTTGTGATTCCCCGCGGTAATACTTATATGCGAATTATCAACCAGATCAAGCTGAATGGTACGCCTACTCTGGAAGGCATTGAAAGAGCGGCTTTGAAATACAATCTGACCAATGAACCTTACGCGTTGATGACTGAGGATATGCTGGCTATGCAGCTTGACCGCTACGGCAGAGCCTTGCCGGACGGTGTTCTGATTTGGGATTTCTTCTAT